>NZ_PQSQ01000001.1 GCF_002920575.1 Streptomyces sp. Ru73
GTCCTTCGTGCTGCGGCGGTGAGCAGGAGGGGCCTGCCGTCAGCGTCCGAGAATGGCCTCCCGAGCGGCGCGTGACCAGATGGACTGCTGTCGGAGTGTGAACCCCATGCGGTTCCAGTGGAAGAGCACATGGCGCGCCAGAACACCGCGCATGCCGAGGGCCAGTCGCCCGTTGTTCCAGGCGTCCGCAAGTGCGAGACCGCCCTGCTCCAGCCCTTGGAACCAGTCCCGTACGGGCGTGAGGGCGCCGTCCGCCAGCAGAGGCTGGACATCGATCAAGAGCAGGCGGCGCAGGACACCCGCCATGCTGCTGACCCGGTCCGGGGGCACGCCCTCTGCGAGAGGACGGTGTTCTTCTACCTGCCCCCACACATCACCCTGTTCGCCCAATTCGAGGCCCGCGGCGCGCATCAATAGCGTCATCGCCAGGAGCGAGGTTGCCTTGGCGTCCAGCAGCACTTCGCGACTGTCGCCGGCGACGTGGAGGTAGTCGAGGACACCGATGCTGTCGGTGTGGAACAGCTCGTGCGCAATCTTCATGCCAGCCGGACCGCCAAAGGCGACGGTCTCAGGCTCGTACGGGAAGCGGCGCCAGGCTGCGACTGCACCCCGGGCGACGCTGCCTTCGAGCGCTTCGGTGATGGGTGCGATGGCGTCCTCCTGGGGCGCCTGCGGGCTTGGACAGAGGCGGAGTCTCCAGCACGGATACTTGCGGACGAACCACCAACTGCCCACCGACCCGTTGCGTAAGGCGGGCACGAGGCAGGAGCGGAAGGTTCGTTCCGCGGTCGAGTAGTCGGTGAACTGGATGTTCAGCTGGTGCCATCCGACGGAGCGGACATCGAGTGCGGCCCGGCCGGCGGCCCGGTATCGCTCGATGGACTCTGCGAGCCGTGCGGGGGAGGTGCCCGCGGACCGGGCAGCGTCCTCGATCGTTGCTCCTCTAAGGACAGCCAGTACGGCGTCTTCGGCCTGGTTCGTATCGTGAGGGGGCATGGGCCCTCCACTCACGCCAGCAGAAGGCAGGTGTCCCACTGCCCGCGAGGTGTGGCGCCGAGCTCATCACCGGCGTCCTGGAAGGCGAGGGCGGCCCCGGCCTTGCCATTGAGGAATCCAGCCTCCTCGGGTGGCTCGACAGTCAGGAAGCGGCGCTTCACCAGGTCGAGTCGGTCTTCGAACAGGGCAGGGACCTCCGCGTCCTCGGCGACCCGCTGGAGGGTGCGCAGGAGGCCGCCGAAGCCGTGGCACAGGCCGCGCCCGTCGATCTGGTTCAGCTGGTCCGGATCGTCCAGGCAGTGCAGCAGGGCGCGTTCGGCCATCCGCTTGCGGTCGTCGTCACCGAGGACGATGGCGGCGAGCTGCTGGGCACGGACCACGCCGGGGGTGCCGTAACACCAGGACGGCGTGGCCGGCTGGGGTTGAGCGGCGCCGCGGTGGCTGACCCAGCGGGGCCAGTGAATGACGCGGGAGTCGCTCTGACGGATCTGGTCGAGCCACCGGCAGACGCGGCGGATGGCATCCTCGTGCCCATCCACCGTGACTCCGGCACGCATGGCCAGGGCCAGCAGAGCGAGCGGGCCCGTGATGCCGTGCGCCATACCTACGTTGGCGTGCCCGCCCGGCGTGGCCGTCTTGTCGCTGGCCGGGGCGTGCCTGACCCACCAGCCGGGCAGCGGTTCTCCCTCGGGCCCGGTCATAGGTTCGGTCAGGCGGACCAGGTACTCCAGGACGCCCTTCATCTCCGGGCCCTGCGGCTGTCGGCGCAGCAGGAGGGCCCCGATCCCGGTCAGACCGCGGAAGACGTCGTACTCGGCGAACTCGGCGTGACGGCCGGCATCGATGCGAGCGTGTGCGGCGGCCAAGCGGGACCGGGCATGCGCGGCCACAATTCCGTCGAGGGTGTGAAGCGCTCCGGCGTACCGGTCCGTGCCGTCGGCGGCCAGATGCAGGACGAAGGCCATCGCGGGGGCGCCGAGGTAAAGGCTGGCGTCGGTACCGTCGATCAGCGGTGTGACGCTGGCGAAGGCGCGGTGCACAGCTTGCCAGTCGCCGGTGCCGCGGCGGGCCCGCTCGATGTGGAGCAGAGTCATGCCGAGGTGACCGTGTGCGAGGGACTGGCGGCCGGCCAATGAGATGTCAGTGGTCGGCAGGGCGGTGGTCACTGTGCGCCTCCTTGGTGGCGGATGCTCCAGGACTGGGCGGCTGCTCGGGCGATCCGGCGGCAGGCCGCTTCGGCCTCGGGATCGACGCCCGCGACGCGGTTGTGGTGCATGTGCAGCAGTGACGGCAGCACACTGCCTGCGGCAATACCCGCAGCGTCGAGCGCTTGGCGGTAATCGACGAGAGCCGCCTGCCGTGCCTCCCATGCATCCACGACGGCGTGCCCGCCACTGAGGTCGCTGAGCACGGTTCGGCGGTCGCCCACGTCCGTCAGCTGCAGAGTGAGCGCCTGGACATGCCGCGGTGCCGGCTCGCCATCACCGCGCAGCAAGTGCCGGAGCAGCCAGTCGTTCCCGGCTTGCCGAGAGCCGAGGAAGCCCGCAGCGATGTCCACAAACGAGGCTGCGGTGACAGCCGGCTGAAGATCGGCGGATATGGCCAGGGACATCTGTGCCAGGGCGGCGGTCGAGTCGGCCACGAAGATCGCCTCCGCAGCTGCCAGAGTGGCCCCGGTTCCGTAGCGGCCCGCCTCCGGCCGGTCGGTGTTCCACTGCAAGCGTTGGATCAAGCCTTCTGCGCACAGCTCCGCCGCCCACGCCGCCACGGTCTGCGCCGTGGCACCGAACGCCTCCGGGCCGGGCTGCCGCAGCCGCAGTCGCAGGTGCGGGTCGGGGTCCGCGTACCGAACGAACCATGCTTCGGTCGGCGCGTTGCCCCCATGGCGCAGCAGACGGGGGAGGTGCGCGGTCAGAACCTCCGGTGCGCGAGCAGCGCTGCCGTACAGCTTGACGTACGCCCACTCCGAGGACCCCGGCATGCGGTCGGAGTTCCGGTCGGCCAAGACGGCGGCGTGATGCGCGGGCGCCGGAGCGGGCTGCTGATCGGACGCGAACAGCATGGTCACCTCATGGGCCCGGCCGGCCCAGCCGTACGAGCTCTCCTCGGGTGCCTCGTGCAGCACGGCGGTGTCGTGCCGGCGCAGCTCGGCGCGCAGCAGTTCTTGATGGACGGGAACATCAAGATCGAGCCGGAGACGCTGATCGCTGCTGCCGACGTACACGGTGCGGGGCACCCCGTACTGGATGCGCCAGTTGGTGAAGCGGAGCATCCAGTCCTCTCCGTCACCGAGATCGCTGGCGTGCAAGCGCCACAGGGCCGCGGACAGGACGGTGCGTCCGGCACGGACCTCCGGGAGGAAGGGCAGGCGCGTGGCGGCTCCCCAGAAAAAGGGCAGTAGGACGGCCGTGTGAGCGCGGTGCAGTTCACACAGGAAGCGAACGAGCGGGTGGGTGCTATTGGACAGCTCTACCGCGTTCATGACAGAGGGTTCGATGAGCCGGCCGGTCGACAGCGATACCAGGTAGAAGCGCATGGTGTCGGCCATGACGCCAAGATCGTCCAGGTCGAGAGTGGCGTCGGGGTTGTGTTCGCCGATTGCCAGCAGGTCCGAGACGACGGCGGGAGAGCGGCTGACGTTGTTGATCGGCACCTTCAGCGGCGGACTGGATACCTGAGCGCGAACCGCACCCGCGGTGAGTGTGGGCATGGAGGCGTGGACGGTGCGTACCCGGTCGCGGTCCGCCTGCTCCAGCGTGGGCAGGAAGCGACCGGTGGTGGTGCCGGCCGCGAGGGACAACCCTGTGGTGGACAGCGTGAAGCGTCCCTCGTCCAGGGCGCGTATGGACCGCGCGAGCACCGTGAAGGTGAACTCGATGTGCGCGGGGACCTGGGAAGCTGTGCCGACGGAGAGGGCTTCGATATCGTCCTCGGTGAGCACGACCTCGCGCCGATCGGACAGAGCCGCGTCCTGGGCGAGCGCGAGGAGATGCTGGTCGCGGGGCGTCATGGCCAGGACGGGCCGCTTCAAGACCGTGCCGCGGTAGCCGACGGGGAAGCCGAGTCCGGTGTCCGGGTCTGTGAGATCACGTATCGGCACGATGGTGCCCATGCTGTATCGCTCCAGAAACCGCGTGCGGTAGTCCTGCCAGGCCGGAGCGCCGTTCGGGTACGGCGTGATGCGGGCGATGACCTCCAGGGCGCGCTGCGCCTCCGCGGCGACGGCCTGGGGCAGAACGACGTCACAGTCCGGGCGCAGGTTTACCGCGAGGTTGCGGTCGGGGATGCCGGCGAGGCCGTTTATTGCTTCGCTGGCTTGGTCACGGAGAGTTCGCTGGGCGGCTGGTTGCGCGCGGTCGTGTTGGTCGAGAAGTTGGTGGACATGGCGCAGCTTCGTCAGAGTCGGGGCGACGGACGAGTCTCCGAGGCCGGCGTCTTCGAGCTGGACGATGAGGTGGCCGAGTGCATCGTCACAGGTCATCGGGGCGGAAAGGCTCGTCAGGAGTACGCGGTGAGCGACAAGGCCGCGCACCATGCCTTCGATCTTCTCCGCGGGAGTATTGGGGTAGTCGGCGTGCAGTTTCGCCACGATGTCGCCCACTGTGATCGGGGTACAGGCCAAGGCGAGAGCCAGCTCCGCTGCGCGGGTGCGCCGAAGGGTCGTCGCGGTGGGCCCCTTGGCGCCCGGCTGGTGCGGCACGGAGATCTGCGCGCCGCGCACGGTACAGGTGGGGTCGGCGACTACAGGCAGGCGCCGCAGCACGTCCGGGTCCGCCTCCAGAGCGGCGATGATGTCGTGCAACCACAGGGCATCGGCCCTGGCGAACGCCTTGTGCTGCGTGCCCCAGCGAACCTGTGCCGGCCGGCCGACGCGTACGGGGGCTGCCCCAGCGAAGAGGCCGAAGGGCGTCGCGCGGTACTGCATCCGTAGTAGGTAGCGGGTCAAGGAGTGCGCGGTGCGACGGATGCGGGAGCGTCGCGCCGTGCCGTCGAGGACCTTGCGGATACCTGCTGCTAGGACAGGCGCGGCGAGTTCGATGGCGTCAGCGCGGGAGTCGTCCCTCCACACTTGGCCGATCCACTGGCGGCAGTTTTCGGCGTCGGCGGCTGTGTCGCTGATCGGGGCAGGGCAGGAGGGCAGCGACGGCGTCAGCGGAAACGCGGACACTCTGATCATGCCCACATCAAGTACGTGATACATGGCTGGGCCTCCTTCGAGGACTGCGGTGCCCGGGGCGGGCGGGTCTCGTCCCGCCCGCCCCGAGCGGAGCCGGGTCAGCCGCAGGTGCTGTTGGAACAGGCGGACTGGCAGGTCGACGTGCAACCGTCACCGGTGTCGTTCAGCAGGGCCTGCACCACGGGAGCGGATGCCACGGTCTCGATGTCGAGGTCGAAGTCCGATCCGGAATCGGTCGTGAACGGCGTCCCCGTCTGCGGCTTGGTCGCGATCTGTGGTGCCATCTCGTCTCCTCGGTTGAAGGAAATGGGTGAATGTGCGGATCGTGCTGGTACTGCCACCCGGCTACGACGCCGAAGTCGTCACCGCCAGGAGATCGTGACCCGCGTGCGCGGCCGGTCGATGACCCGGCCCGCGGGAAGCTGGTCGTCCGGCGTGTTCGCCGGGAAGACCTCGATGCGCGCCTGGTGGCTGCGGTGCTCGCCGTTCCACTTCTGGATCTCGTCGACGAGGCGCTCGGCGACCTTCTGGGCGTCCGGCCCATGACCGACCGCACCCAGCTCGTACCGGTCCGCCTCATCGGTCGCCCGGGACGTGCGGTAGGCGAAGCTTCCGCCGTCCACAAGCGTCGGAATGCCGATCGGAGAGGCGACGGCGACGATGCCGCGCTGACGTGCTGCAGGCTTCGCAGCCATCAAGGGCAGATTGTCCAGGGCAGTGGTCAGCCACAGATCCAAGTGGTCCTTCGGCTCCATGCCCCCGACCGTCACTCCCGACCACGCCTCCGTCCGCGGGCCGGCGAGTGCCGACCGCAGGGCCTCGATATCGGGAACGGGGTGGCCGTCCAGGCGCAGAGCGACCTCGGCGCCCTCCTCGTCATGAAGGGACTCCAGACGCATCCGGTTCTCGCCGGCGCCGCGCATCGGCACGAAGCCGCACTGCTCGAACCCGTCGCTGACCAGGCGCTTGCCGTTCCGGATGAACGCGATGGTGCGCGTCATGCTGCGCATCCGCAGCGGCACGACCAGCCGACCACCGTCTTTGAGTTGCTCGATCCAGGCGGGAGGGATGTCTGCCGCCTGCACCGTGACGATGATGCGGTCGTACGGCGCGTGGCCGGGCACGCCGCCCTCGGCGTCGGCCGTGACCACGGTGATGTTCCGGTAGCCGGTCTCCGCGACGAACCGTTCCGCGCGCTCGGTGACGTCGGGATCGATGTCGACGGTGACGACGCGTCCCTGCTCGCCGACCATCTCCGCGAGATAGGCGGCATTCGGGCCGCCGGAGCCGATCTCCAGCACCGTCATGCCCGTCTTGATGCCGGCCTGCTCGATCTGCATGGCTTGAACCCGCGGGGCCGACACGGAGCTGATGTCCACGCCGTTCTCGTCGGTCTTGGTGATGGTGGCGGACTCTGCCTGGTAGGTCTTGGCCGCCTCCACCTCGGGGGTAGCCAGGTGCCGGGGGACGGCACGGAGGGCGGCTACTACACGGGGGTCACGGGCAGCTCCGAGTTCGATGAGCTGCTGCACCATCGCGTCGCGCATCTGCTGTTCGGTGGGAGTCTGTTGGCCGGTCTCAGTGGTCATGTCGGGGACGTTATCCACGTGTGGTCTCCTCCTCGGCGCTGCGCGCCGAGCACGGGTTGAGCGGATATTTCGAGGCGCCAGCGGCAGGGGGTAGGGCTCGCGCGTCAGGGACTCTGCGCCGCCTCGCGCCGGAATGCGCAACCGAGTTCCGGAGCCTGTCGCCTCTCAGGCGAGGCATCACCGCGTTGCTCATGCAGATGGCCTGACCCACCCTGACCGCTCGTCCTGTCCTCATCAGTGGGGACGGCCAGGGTGGGCGTTGTGCCGCCCGCTGCCGGGTTTCCTGGTGCCGGGCGTTGGGGGAGCCTGCGGTCCGCGGTACGTCCGGCAGGGGGCCTATGGGAGGGAGTAACGCTCATCTTGTTCTTGATCCACTATGTGGACCAACTCAGCGATGCAGGTCTCGCAGGCAAACATGTGCCCACAGCCCTTGGGGGTCCTGGCCGGTCCGAGCCACATCACAGGAATGCCTCGTCGACGGCAGTAGAGCTTGCAGCGGGGGCCGACGACCCAGCAGTCGTGCACGCTGTCTTGCGGAGGAAGGGTTTCGGCTCCAGCGGCAACCGGGTGCCGTTCCGGCGTGGGCGGTTCCTGGAATGAGGGCGGGGGCGTGTGCCGACGGTGCAGTTTCTCGCCGACGGCGAGTGCGAGCCGGCAAAGGGAGGGGGGAATCGCGTACATCAGCCGATCACAGGGCGGTGGGGCGCTTCAGGTACAGGTCGCGGAAGGCGGCGGTGATAGTGGCCAGGTTCCGCATGTGTTCCCACGCCTGGTAGTGCGTGGTCTCTGCGGTGGGACGCTTCTGCAGGTCGAGAAGGTTGTGGGCGACCCGGTACAGGGCTCGTACCGCTGGACGCTCCTTGGCACGGAAGTCCACTGCCTCCATCAGCAGCCGAAGGTGCTTGTGCAGCTCCACCGTCCGGCCGTCGATGGCGTCCCGCGGCGGCATGCTCACGCCGGGAACGAGGGCGAGTTCGATGGTCGTATTGATCAGGTCGATGTCAACCTCTTGGTGCGCATCCAACCTGATCTCCGAAGTGGGTGGCTCGACCGCGCTCTCATGGGTTCCCATCACGTGCCGGCCTCCTTTCCTGTGAGCCACGGTTTGGCTGACACATCCAGGGAACCGCTTCGAGGCGCAGCGCTCCACGGCATCTATGCGGCACTCTTGATGCAGATCTGATGCACGGCTGCGCAGCACGGGTACGCCCGGACGAGCCGGGGAAGGGAACCGCAGTGGGGTTGGCTAAGCGGCGGAAGGCTCTGGGTTACAGTCAGGAACGACTTGCCCACGCGCTCGGCGTGGACCGCACAACGGTCCAGCGCTGGGAGAACCACAAGGTTTCGCCGCAGCCGCCGATTCGGCCGAAGCTGGCGGAGCTGCTGAACATCGACCTTGACGAGCTGGACGTCCTGGTGGCTCCGCCACCGCCTCCTGAGGAAGCCGCAGGGTTGCCATCAAGCGATGATCACCACGGCTCTGGGGACATAGACGACATGATCCGACGCGAATTCCTGCGCGCGATCGCAGTAACCGGCGCCCTGACCGCTTTGCCGCTGGATGAGGCCGAGGCCCTGGCCGAGGGAGCCCGCCGCGGGACCTCCTCCGACTTCGCACGGATGAACAGCCACCTTTGGCAGGTCTACCAACTGGCCCGTTCCAAAGGCTCGGTGTACCCGATCGTGCGCGACCAGTTGACGTCACTCAACGGCGCTCTGGCCAACCGCTCGGACGCAGAAGTGCGGGCACTGTGCAGCGCTGCCGGCGACCTGTTCCAGCTTGCCGGGGAACTGTCCTTCGACGGGAACCGCTACACCGACGCAGCGGCTTCTTACATGCTGGCCGCTTCGGCGAGCAAGGTCGCCAAAGCCTTTGATCTGTGGGCTTGCGCGCTGACCCGTCAGGCGTATGTGGATGTGTACGAAGGGCGGTACCGCGAGGCCGCGGGCGTGCTGTCGGCTGCCGAGAGGGTCGCCAAGCGCGGAGACAGCTCCCTCTCCACACGCCACTGGGTGGCCGCCGTACAAGCGGAAGCCTTCGCCGGCCTGGGAGACCTCACAGCGTGCGAGCGAGCTCTCGACGAAGCCGAGGAAGTGCAGAACCTTGCCACCCCTGCTCACAACGGGGGCTGGCTGAGGTTCGACGGCTCTCGGCTCGCCGAGGAACGTGGCGCCCGGTACGTGCAGCTCGGCCGGCTCGACCTCGCCGAAACAGCGCTGACGACCGCGCTGAAGCAGGGCGCTCTCGCTCAGGGGCAGTCCTTCCGCCGGCGCGGTGCCGTGCTCACCGACCTCGCAGCGATCGGCGCGAAAAGGCGGGATACGGACCAGGTGATCACGTACGGCCGTGAGGCCTTGACCCTGGCCCGGGAATCTTCCTCCGGCTACGTCGCCCGTAGACTCCAGGGCCTACGAGCTGTGATCGGCCCGCTGGCCCGGGATCGGAGGATCGCCGAGCTGGGAGCGGAGATCAGCGCACTGAGCACGACGTGACGAGAGGGGCCAGCATGTCGCAGACCGAGGGCGCGCGACTGTTCCGTGAGGCGTGGATCGCAGGCGTTCACCAGCACTTCCCCGGCGAGCCGAAGGCCGGCTATGTGACGCCTTGGGAGGACACCCCTGACTGGGAGCGTGCGGCGGCTGGTGCCGTGTACGAGCAGGTGCGTCAGTTCCTCGATCTGAGCGGCGGCCACGCTTCGCGGTTGTCGCGCGAGCAGAAGGGGCGCTTCGTGGCGACGTGCTGGACTGCCCAGATGTACAAGCACTTCGAAGACCCCAAGCCCGGATATGTCGCGGACTGGCCCGACCTGCCGCAATGGCAGCAGGAGACCGACTCGGACATCTTCGAGGCCATTGAGAAGAGCCTGAACTAGGCACAGGTCTCGTGTCCCGGGGCCGCGGCGCGAGCCTCCGGGACATGGGAAGCACCCGGTGCAACCTCGTGTGGGAAGCCGAGTGGGTCTCGTCGGGCAGCGCCGTACGGAGAAGGATTGGTTCGTCCACGACACCCATGCCAAGGCGCGCGACGCAATGCTGCGGGCCGCTTTCAGGCACACCTGCTCAGGGCGGTACCGATGATGCCCGGTACGGGGCGCTGACACGCCACCTGCAGGCTTCTTCGGCCCATCCCTTGCGAGAGTGACTGGACCAGTCCCGGTGAGGATAGCTGGGCTGCCTTGGACTCCTTTGCACCCCGGATCAGACACGAAGAACGTGCACTTGACTGGCCCGCGGCACAAGGTTGATCCATCTGTTTCGGTTTTGATTGGCCAACGTGCGCACCCCATACTGCCGTTCATGATTAGCGCACCTGCCACGGAGCTGAACGGTGAATACACGGAGTGCCGCCTCGGGCGCTCAGACTTGGTCGCCTTGTTCACCCGTGCTACTGGCCACGTCCCGCCGGAGCACGTCAGTGTCGCGACAGTGCACAACAACACTCGCTGGACCGCGCGCTTACTCCCTGACCTGATCAACGAGGTCACGTCATCACCGAACTACGATGACCGGGAACCATGGGACAACCTTGAGTTCAAGGCCGCGGACCCGGCCGGTCGAGTCGAGGTCCAGATAGGCGTTACGCGCAAGACGGTCACGGTCAGGGTGAGTGGTACGGACGACATCCTCGTTTACGGCCAGCAAGCCCGCATCGAACTTTTTCTGAAGAATCGCGGAGCTAAGAGCAAGGACGAGACGGGGCGTGCCTTTGACTGGCAGGTGACGCTCTTCATGCCGTGGCTGGCGTTTGTCGGGTTCGCAGCGCTTACTGAGACGCCGCCGAACCTCCCGCCGGTGCCCGTGCTGGCGAAACTGATCGCCTCTCTTATGTGCGTCATGGGGGTGGTCTACTTCGTGAAGTACTCGTTGAAGTTGTACAGGGACCGCCCGAGGCTGGTGATCCTCAACGACATCCCGTCCGGCTGGAACCACTACACGCCGTCAGAGAAGATCGCAGTGGTCGGTGTCTACGTTGCGGTGCTTGGCGCGGTCGCGGCTGCTGTTTCAGCGGTTTCGGACGTCCTGTAGAGCGCCTGACCTGCTCGTCCACTCGCCGTCCGTATAGCTCGCTACGGTGATCACCAGGAGCTGGAGAAGAATCTCTCCGAGCTGCTGCCCCTTCGTGAGGGTTGTCTGGCCCCTCCACGTCGCCGGAGAGTCGGGTCAGGTGAATGGGAAACCCGAATGTGGCCTCCGAGACGCCCATGACGCTGCGCAGGGGCCGAGTGTGGTTTTCGAAGGGCGCGCTTGGCTGCACGTCAGGCGACTGCGCTAGGCAGGGAAGTCTCCTACCAGGTCGAGCAGTCCCCTTCGAAAGGCAGAGCAATGACCCACTCGCTGGTCAATTATTTCTCGGTTCCTGGCTAACACCCAGCCTCCGGGATGAGACGTCGGGACCCTACCGGAGGAGCGCCCGCTGGCGGCATGGCACTGCTTCCTGGCTGAAGGCCACTGAATACCGACATCAGAAGTGCACTCAAGACCGGTGAAGGTATCGGGGGTACCTTCGGTGCAAGTCGCCCCGGCACCAAAAGACCGGACAACGAACCCGCACATACTGCCTCGCTCGCCGTCCCCGCCACCACCGCTCAACTCCCGCCTCACGCTCGCGAGCGGTGACCGCCGGCCCACCGACAAAGGACCACTCGAAAGCCCAGTTCGCGCAGCTCGGCCGGGCTCGCGCCCAGGGGCCGCCCGGCTCCCGTCTTGAAGTTCTCGCACAGCTTCTTCTCGGAGACCGGGTCTATGCCGATGGCCTCTGAGGCGGGTGATCCCCGGATCGCCGCCTAGCTAGGGCAACGTCGCTCGGCCCATCACACGCTCGATCGTGACGCTGATCACGACGCGCTCCGGATCCGGGGCCGGCGTGCGCCCGTACCGCGCGCCGTATCGCTGAACGGCATCGTCCACGGCGTCGGGGTCGGTGAGGACTTCCGCTGTTCCCTCCAGAGTCGCCCAGCGGCCCCCGTCTACCTGGCAGAGGGCCACGCGCGCCCCGCTGGGCTGCGCAGCCTGGATGTTGGCGACCTTCTTACTTCCTTTGCGAGTGATAACCCGTGCGACTCCCGCATCGGCGTCGACGGTGACGCCAACTGGCACAACGTGTGGCCGTCCGTCCGGCCTGATCGTCGTTAGCGTGCACAGATGGTATTCGTCCCAGAACCTGAGGTAGTCATAGCCTTGGTCGTGAAGCACCTTAGACATGGCTGAAACGGTAACTCCTGCCTTGGTTCGATCCGGCCGAGAGTGGCCACATACACAGATCACCTTTCGGGGCGCATATGGGGCGTCTGGGTGCCCGGCGGTCAGCGCTAATGCTCAAATATCTCGAATCGGTAACAATCCTCAAGCGAGGGCTGCGGCTGAAATGGGCATGGTGGGCATCGGAAATGCCAGCGCATGGATGTAGGTCAACGATCAAGTGTCCTGTTCATGCTTTTTGTGTGAGTGGGGTGTGCGTCGGGATGTGGGCTGAGGTATCGATATCAAGCCTCGGTCTCGTGCACGGATCACGTATCGTCCGCATGTGGCGCCCGACGCCCCGCTGGATTGTCCAGTGGGGCGTTATTGCTTGTTCGCGGTAGTGATCATGAGGCGCCTTCTGGGGGTTTGGGCGGAGTCCGTGACCCCGTTCAAGCCGCTATAGAGCGGTGCGTCCCGACGTACCCCCGACGACCGCGTCTGTCGTGCATGCGCGGTGGCAAGTTGGACGGGGATGGCTCGCCTGGCTCCCGAGTGGAGCTGCTCGGCCGGTACGGAAGGGACTCGAATGCGATCGGGTACGAGTGGTCGCGCTCTCGCTGGCAGCGTGGCCCATCTTCGGGGTGCGGCGTCGCGCTGGTGGAGGAGCCGCCGGCTGCAGGTACCGCCGACCGCTGAGGCAGAGCTTCTCAACCGGATGCGCCGAGAGCTCCGTGACCTTGGCATCCACCCGCCGCTCGACATGGCCCGTCTGTGCCAGGCGCTCGGGGACAGACGGGGACGTCCGATTGAGCTGGAAGCGAGGCGGCTCACGACACTCGGCCCCTCGGGCCTGTTGGTCGAAACGTCCCGACGTGACGTGATCATCTACCAGGCCGAGACGACACGGCTGCACCAAGACCACATCATCCTCCACGAGCTGGGGCACATCCTCGTGGCTGACGACGCCGGCGATGAAGAATCCGAGGACGCTGTCGAGACCTGGGCAGATCTGATCCCGGTGTTCGAGAACGAGATGATCCGCCGGGTGACCCAGCGCTGCTCGTACGAGTCGGAGGAAGAGTGCGTCGTTGAAGCGGCAGCGACGTCCCTGCTGGAGTGGTCCTCTGTGGAAGGCGCCACCCCGTTGGCGGAGGACCCTTCCCTGCGCAGGGTGCAGTCGGTCGTCGGCGACCAGCGCGGCTGGCGGTAGCCCGTGTTTCATCTGCTGCTTCTCGTCCCGGCCGCGGCCGTCGTCTGGAAGCTCTACCAGCTTGCGCGGCACCCGAAGGATGCGCCCCTTCGCTCGGTGACGCTGTGCCTCGTGACCGCAGTGGCCTCCTACCCGTTCGCCTTGCCCAACGTTGCTTCTGAAGCATCGATGAGTGCTGACCATGGAGCAGGGAAGATCGCGCAGAACGTGCTGCTGCTGGGCACGGTGTACTTCCTTATGTGTTTCTACCTGTACTCGGCAGACGAACAGGCCGGCGGACGCCGGGCACGCAGGGAAGCGGCCGTGGTGGTGATGGTCGCAGCGCTTTTGATCGCCGACGCAGCGACCGTCCCGCACGACGTCTTCGCCGGCTCGTACAGCACCGCGGACATGACCATCCCCCAGGTCGCGTTCTTCTACGGCCTGGCAGGTGCGTATCTCATGTATGCCCTGGCGGTCGCGGGGAGATGGACCCGGCGCTGTGCTCGCCAGTCGAGCCGACCACATTCCACGGGTCTGTGGATGGCTGCTGTTGGACTGAGCGCGATGGCCGTCGCCTGCCTGGTCAGAGGCGTCATGATCCTCATTCGCTGGCGCGGGGGAATTGTGCCACAGCAGGTGACGGCCGCCGTCGCGTTCTTCCTCGCTGTAGCGATTGTGCTGTTCGTCGTCGGTATCACCTATCCCGCCGTCCGCACGCGGATTACCTCTGCGCGTTTGTGGTTCCGGCACCGTCGAGACCACCGCCGCTTGGCGCCGTTGTGGCAACTGCTGGCCGAGGCGTATCCCGACAACGTCCTGATGCCCTGCTCCAATGACCCTCGCGAGGCACGCCGTGTGCGAGGCGTACACCGGCGGTACTACCGCCGCATGGTGGAGTGCCGAGACGGACTCGTTGACGTCAGTCCTTACCTGGCTGGGGGAGAGGACGAAGATGGACTCCTCGACCTCACTCCCGAAGAGCTGGCCGACAGGCTCCGGCGAGCCGTGCAACGCGTTGAGCAGGGAGCCCCAGCGCCACGGCGCGCCATGCCGCTGGCCATCTCTGATGGAGGAGATCAGGAATCCGATGTCCGTCAGCTGATCGCCATCTCCGAGGCCCTCAGCTCATCCAGCCACCAGCCGACCAACCGAGGAGAACCAGTCGATGCTGATCACCGCTGACCGAATCCTGGTGAGCACCGGCACGTACCTGGAGGACGGCGCAGTCCTCACCGACGGCGACGAGATCATCGCGGTAGGCCCCAGAGAAGAGATCAGCCGGCAAGCAGGACCTGACGTCCGGCGTGTCGAGTTCACCGGCACGGTCATGCCCGGCCTCATCGACGCCCACGTGCATCTCATCTTCGACGGGAGCCCGGACCCCGTTGCCGCACTGCAGAACAGCGACGAGGTACTGCTCGACCAGATGCGGCATCGGGCTGAGCAGCTGCTGCGCAGTGGCGTGACGACGGCGCGTGACCTGGGGGACCGCAACGGTCTGGCCTTCCGGGTCGCTGAAGAGGTCGAGGCCGGCCGGCTGTCTGGCTCGCGCATCCTCGCGGCCGGCACCCCGGCGACGCCGCCCGGCGGACACTGCCACTTCCTTGGCGGAGAGGTCACCGGTGAAACGCAGGTCCGTGACCTGGTCCGGCGCAACGCCGAAGCCGGTGCCGCCGTCATCAAGGTCATGACGAGCGGGGGAGGGCTCACCAAGGACGGCCCGCGCAGCTGGCAGAGCCAGTTCTCTCGCGAAGAGCTGCAGGCCCTGGTCGAGGAGGCTCATGCCGCCGGGCTGCCCGTCGCCGCGCATGCGCACGGAACGGAAGCGATCACCGAAGCCGTCGACGCCGGCGTCGATACCCTCGAACACTGCACGTGGATGACCGAGGACGGATTCGACCTCCGTCGCGACGTCCTCCAGCGCATCATCGACGGGAACATCACGGTCAGCACGACCGTGAGCCCGCACTGGCGCATGCTGCCGAAGGTCTTCGGCGAGGAGCGCGCGAACCTCATGTTCGACCAGATCCGGCAGATGGCCGACGCCGGAGCCAACATGATTGTGGGCACGGACGCCGGGGTCCAGCGCACCGGCTTCGACGGCCTGCCCGGCGCGCTGACCTTCTACGCCCACCTCGGCATCCCGAACAACGCCATCCTCGACATGGCGACCCGCCGGGCTGCCGAGACGCTCGGACTCGGTGCGGTGACAGGACGAGTCGCCCCCGGCCTCCGCGCTGACCTCCTCCTCGTTGACGGTGACCCGCTCCAGGACCTCGAAGCACTGCAGCGGGTCCGGGCTGTCGTCGCCGGCGGCCGTATGCACGAACAGGAGTAGGGCTGGCCGGTGTTGCGCCAAGTGCCACTGGGGCTCGGCGGCGCCCGGCCTTCGCAGTTTTAGGGCACTGGTTGCGTGCGCTCCGTGCGGTGGCTCGTTCGCGGGTCAGGACTCGGGACGCTGCGCGGCGCGCGACGGCGGAGGCGGCACACGGGTGCGTTCGATCCTGGACCAGCCCTCGGGCGTCACGCGGTAGTACTCCCCGTCGTCGCCGTCCATCCGCGAGTGGGCGCGCACATGCACGTAGTCCTCTTCGAGCCGGTACGTGAAGCCGCCCATCATGCCGACCACCTGGAAGAAGATCTCCACGGCCGGCCCTTCCGTCAGGGGAGCCAGCGGCGGCAGCAAGTGTTCGATCTCTTCGAAGCAGCGGCCGGTGCGCTCACGTAGCAGCGCATGGAAGTGGTGCTCCAGCGCCTCCGGAGGAGAGGGTGTCGCACCAGGACCGGCTCCAGGAGCTCCAGCAGATGCGTGTGCCCCTGCTCCCGCGCGATGTCCACGGCGCGCCGTCCGTCCCGGGTGCGTTGCGTGCGCCAGGCGCCGTGCGCGACCAGTCGGGAGACGATCGCGAAGTCCGCGCCGTGCCAGGCTGCCTGATGCAACGGGGCGAAGCCGCTGCGGTTCCCGGGGCGGGGCAGGTTGACCCGCTCCGGATGCCTGCCCAACTCCTCGAACAGGCCGTTCCAGTCTGCGTTCCGGGCCGCGTCCGCGAGCCGGTCCGGGGAAGCCCCAGCCGCCGGGATCAGAACCTATGGGGCACTACTAGCAGTGCTTCGTTAGCTGTGCCGATCTTGCCTGCTTAGCGGCATGGTGGCGGTATGAGGCTCGGGGAGGTGGAACGGCTCCGGGGTGAGTTGTCCGGATTCGTTGCCGAGGTGTTCGGTTCGCTGCCGCGGCGGGATCAGCGGCGGTGGGGTGAGTGCTATCTGCGGGGCTTGATGCTCGACGGCCGGCGTAGGTCGATCCAGCCGATGGCCGAGCGGTTGCCGGATGGGAACATGCAGGCTCTGCAGCAGTTCGTGAACCAGTCGCCGTGGGAGTGGACACCGGTGCGGCGGCGGATCGCCGAGCGATTGTGCGAGGTGGTACGGCCCGAGGTGTGGGTGATCGATGATGTGTCTTTTCCCAAGTGCGGCACGGCCTCGGTGGGGGCGGCCCGGCCGTACTGCGGGGCCTTGGGCAAGCGGGCCAACTGCCAGGTCGCCGTCAGCGTGCACGCGGCCACCGACAGCGCCTCCTGCCCGCTGGAGTGGGAGCTGTTCCTGCCCCAGGAGTGGGTGGAGGATGCCCGGCGCCGCCGGTCGGCGGGGGTGCCCGGCGAGGGCGGCCACGTGACCAAGTCACAGCTGGCCTTGGGCCTGCTGGACAGGTTGGCGACCTGGCTGCCGGCCGTGCCGGTGATCGTGACTGATGCTGGTTACGGCCGCAGTGTCTCCTTCCGCCTCGCCCTGGAACGGCGCGGCTGGTCCCATGTGGTGGCGGTCGACCCAAGGAGGTCGCCCGGCCGGCCGCGGCGGAGCCGTCTTGGCCGGCCTATGGCGGGCTGGGGCCGCCGACCCTGCCGCGCTATCGCAGCCCGGCCCCTGCCCGACCTGTTAGGGGAGGCCACCACCTTCTCCGAGGTGGCCTGGCGCCAGGGCAGCAAAGGAGAGCTGACCTCAAGGTTTGCCGTGCTTCAGGTGCGTCCGTCGGGCAAGGAGGCCAGCCGCGTCGCCCAAGAGCAAGGCGGCGGCCGCAACCGCTGGGACGGGGTGCTGCCCGCGCGGACGCTGCTGGTCGAATGGCCCGAGGACGCCCCGGAACCAACCGGCTACTGGATCTCCAACCTGCCTCCCACCACCCCGATAAAGGAATTGGTGCGGTGGGCCAAGATGCGCTGGCGCATCGAGCACGACTACCGCGAGCTCAAGCACGGCCTGGGCCTGGACCACTTCGAGGGCCGCACCTGGCGTGGCTGGCACCACCACGTCACCCTGGTCACCGCCGCCCAGGCATTCCTCACCCTCCGGCGTCTTGACCCAAAAGCCCGCACACCGGCCTCACCCTCTACCAAGTCCTCGACGCCCTGCAGGACCTCCTGCGGTGCTGGGCCGGAACCTGCACCACCTGCGGACGCCCCCTGACCAAGGCCAGAACCTAACGAAGCGCTAGACGTGTCCGACGGATCATGTGACTGCCTCGGATTCGAGTCTTTTGCATGTTCATGGGGCGGGGAGATGTCACAGACAACGAATGGGAGCGGCTGCGTCCGCACCTGCCGAAGACCGCCAGCGGGACGGGCGTTGGGCGAGCCATCGCAAGGTGATCAACGGGGTCCTCTCCCGGCAGCGCACCGGGGCGCCGTGGCGGGATCTGCCCGCACGTATCGGCAAGTGGAAGACCGTGCATGAGCGACACAGACGCTGATCGGCGGACGGCACGTGGGACATACGTGGGACACGGTCTTCGCGGCCGCCCTGGCCGACGCTGACGCGGAAGGCCGTATCGACTGGCCCATGGTGAGTGTGGACTCCACCTCCCGCCGGGCCCACCAGCACGCCGGCGGCGCTCGCGGGAGACCCCCGCGGGTGCCGGGAAAGACGCACGCCCCGGCAGCACCGTCCCGACGAGGGGCTCGGGCGATACCCGGGAGGTCTCACCTGCAAGATTCATCTCGCCGGAGAGGGCGGGCGCCGTCCGCTGTCCTTGCTGATCACTCCGGGCCAGTGGGGCGATGCCCCGCAGCTCATCCCCGTCATGGAACGTATCCGCGTTGGCCGCCTCGGCGGCGGGCGTCCCCCTACCCGGCCGGATCATCTCGGCGGTGACAAGGCGTACTCCTCGCGCCGTAACCGCCGCTACCTGCACCGACGGCAGATCAAGCACACCATTCCCGAACCGGGCAACCAGCGGGCCAACCGAAAGCGTCGCGGCAGTCGCGGCGGCCGGCCCACGGGCTTCGACAAGACGATCTACAAGCGAAGGAATGTAGTTGAGCGGACGATCAACGCCCTCAAGCACTTCCGGGCCGTGGCCACGAGGTTCGACAAGCGTGCCTATGCCTTCTCGGGCACCGTGACTGTCATAGCGATCCGGCTCCGGCTTCGGGGGTAGATCCGTTATCCCCGTGCCAGGATGTGCCTGTCACCGTTCTCCGGAATGATCTTTATGCATGTTTTACGCCTTTAGGCTTGCGGGCAACGGGCACAACGCACCGATCTGATCCGGGAGTTGAAAATGACGCACGACGTTGCCGCGCTGGCCGCGGAGCTCACGGACATGGCTGCGACCGATCACCAGTCCGCAGCCCGCGCGAACAGCGACGACCCTGCCGAGCAGCTGGCCTGGCGGCGGCTGACCGCCCGGCACGGTGACCGGCTGGGCGAGATCATGGACGAATACGGCTGGCCGACGGCAGAAATGGTCGGCGAGGAAGCCGCACGCGCAGCATGGCTGATCGCCCAGCACGCCGACCGGCAGCTCGACGTTCAACGGCGCGCCCTCCACCTGATGCAGCACCCGGTGTCGGCAGGCTCGGCCAGCCAGCGCGAGCTGGCCGAGCCTGCGCGACCGCACGCTGGTCAATGAAGGCCGCAAGCAGGTCTACGGCACTCAAATCGCCGGCGTGAAGGACGGGGCACCGATTCCGTGGCCCTGTGAAGAGACGAGTACGTCGCCAAGTTCTCCCTGGCCTGAAGCGCTGTTCCAAGTCGCGTGCTGCGGATCACTGCCCGAGGCTCGCTGCCGTAGGCAATGATCCGCCGGGCGGGGCCTAGTCGGGGAGGGTCAGGCCCTCGTGGACGACCGCATGGGCGAGGTCGCTGAGATCGATGCCACGGCTGTGGGCGTGGGCGCGCAGCCGGTCGAGCGCGTGGTCGGCGGAGAGGTGGTGACGCTGGATGATCACACCGACTGCCTGGTGAACGACTGCCTGGGGCGGTGTGAAGTGGAGGAAGGGGGGATCGTCCTCGGGCGCGGAGGTACAGGCGGCTTGGAGGAGGAGTTGGGCGGCTTCCAGGTGGATGCGGGCGGTGTGCTGGTCGGCTGGTGACAGCGGGCCGGACCGGTCGCGGTACAGGGACAGGACGATGCCCGCCCGGTCTGCGAAGCGGGGGTGGGACGCGGCGGGCAGGGCGAACGCCGCATGGATTCCCCGGACCTGGGCTTCGCCGGCGAAGAGGGGCCAGAGCCGCGTGGTGCCAAGGTCGGCCAGGTCATCGGCGAGTACTGAGGCATGCTGCTGCAGGGCCTGCACGCACGGTCCCTCGCCCAGGTTGATCTGCAGGGTCTCTCCTGTGTCGGCCAGCGGGCCGTCGCAGCAGAGCGAGATCCGGCGGGCCAGCGCGGCATCCGCGGCCAGCGTCAGCCCTACGGAGCACGGAGCCTGCAGGGCCGCCCGGCACGCGGCGGCGACGGAGCCCGGCCCGTCGTGGTGGCGGGCAAGGTAGTAGGCCAACCTCGCGGCCTCCGGCCGCGGGGGCCTCACGGGAAGCTCAGAACACAGTTGTTGAGGCCGCCAGCGGCCCAGCGTGTGTCCATCGGTACGGTTCCGGTCTCCGGCACTCACCGCCGAACTGCCCGATCGGAAGCCAATGTCAGGGTAGCCGAGCAGGGCAACAGCGTCATGCGCGGGCAGCAGTGCCCAGCGTACGCCCAACTCCCCACCGCAATGGCCGTGTGGAGGCGTAGGTTCAAGGCATCCCGGACCGCGAGGCACCTCGCGGCGAGGCGGGCGCAGGCATTCGGCCAGGCTGAAAGGGCCGCGCCCGGGGCGTAGTCTGGCCGCAGGACAGCGCTGGTATTCCGGGTGGTCGCCACCCAGACCCCGTGTATGACGCTTCCGGTCCGGCCGCTGACACCGACAACCGGAGGCTGCTGTGCCCAATCCGCCGTTACCGGCAACAGGCCCGCCCGCACCGGACGGGCCCGCGCCTCCGTCCCGTGAGACGCGGGTGACCGCCGCGCTGATCGACGTGGCCGACACCCTGGTCGCCGACTTCGACCCCGCCGACTTCCTGTACCGCGTCGCCGAACACTGCATGGATCTCCTGGACATCGGCGACGCCGGGGTGATGCTGGCCGCCCCCGGCGGCCCGCTGCGCCTGGTCGCCACCACCTCCGAACAGGTCCGCCTCGTAGAACTCTTCGAACTCGACGCCCGCGAGGGCCCCTGCCTCACCGCCTACTGCGACGGCGCCGCCGTCAACCACTTGGACCTGGCAGCCTCCTCCCGCTGGCCGGACTTCAGCGCCCGCGCGCACCACGCCGGCTACCGCTCCGTGCATGCCGGCCCGATCCGGCTGAGAGCGGAGACCATCGGCGTGCTGAACCTCTTCCGCCGTGCCACCGGCCCTCTGTCCGAGGCCGACCAGCACCTCGCCCGGGCCCTGGCCGATGCCACCGCGATCTCCCTGCTCCAGCAGACCGCTCTGGACCATCACCGCACACTGAGCACACAGCTCCAAGGCGCCCTGAATACCCGCACGGTCATCGAGCAGGCGAAGGGCTATCTCTCCTCCCACCACGCCATCGATCCCGCCGCCGCTTTCCAGCGCCTGCGCGCCCACGCCCGCCATCACCGGATCCGCATCGTCGACCTGTCCCGCGACATCATCGACGGCACCATCACCCTTCCCCTCCCACCCGACGAGGAGAGCCCCCGGCGGGACGGGAGAGCACCCTGAGCCGAAGGCCCGTTACTCGGTCCCGGGGCCGGGGAGGGTGGCGACGAGGATCTGTGCGGCCGGGGTGACGTTGTCGGCGCGCACGGCGCGGGCCATCGCTTCACGGGCGGCGTCGGCGGTGGCGTCCGGAGGGACCACCAGCAGGGCGAAGTGGTCCTTGTCGCCGCGGGTGATGAGGACAGTGTCGTCGCCGACCGGGTCGGCGTCGAGGTGTACGACACGGTCGTCGATGACCAGGCGGGTCGGGAGGTTCTCCCAGGCGGATGCGTCGAGTCCCACGCGGGTGATCGGCCCTAGGTGCTCGGTCAGCACACTGATCAGCTCGGGCAGCTCCGTTTCGATGTTCCTTGTGCGCGGCCACCACGCACCGTCCAGGACTCCCTGCCGGGAGCATGTGGTCTCCAACCGCAGCAGCGCGATACCCGGTATCACCGTCTGGTGGATCGCGTCCGGCAGGAGTAGCAGAGGCGTCTGGGGAGTATCGGAGTCAGCCATGATGGATGCCGCCCGTCTATGAGGGGGACGGCCGTCACCTCGTCGCAGGGTCGGCACCGATGCAGGTGCCCGGTCGCCCGAAGTGCACGAACATGCCCTCTTCTCACGTTACTCCCGTCGCTCCGCCCCGCCGCTCGGCACAGCAAACCCGTCCTGTGACTCATCCGGAAAATACCTGGTCACATCGGTAAAAGCCCACTGAACGGGTGTACAGTCAAATTACCGGGAGTATTTCGCACACCGGCTTCCATGCGGGTGTCATTTCCGGCGACCACAAGAAGCCGGGTTGCCCCTCAGGGCCGCCCGGGGGCAGGCCGGCAGCCATGACCACCATCCTCGACCGGGCCTCGCCCCGCGACGTCGCCGTAGCGCTCCCGGCGCGCCTGTCGCTCACTCCGACGACCACGCTCGCCGGTCAGCTCGACGGGGCCTGGTGGCCCTACTCGCGCGGCCTCCAAGCCGAGCTTCCGCCGCTCGCCACCGCGCTCGACGAAGCCTGGGGCCGCATCACACGTGTCACCGTCAACCCCACCCGTTGGCCCGTCGTCCCGCGCAGGGTTCCCGTGGCCGGGCACACGCTGCACGTGGGCTGGTTCACCGAACAGCACCCCGACAAGCTGATCCTGCTCTCCTACACCATCGGCCGCTGGGACCTGCTGGTGATCCCGCCCGAGACCGAGCCCTCGGCCGCTGCCCGGTTGATGGCCGCCGCCGCGATCCCGGGCAGCGTCCTGACCGCAGGCGTGCTGCTTGCCGACGAAGCCGTCATCGGGCAGGGCATCCGGGATGCCCGACGCCGGGAAGCCACCTGGGAAAGCGAGGGCGGGGCTTGCATGTCCCCCGTCGGGATCCCGATGGGCTAGCACGCCCTGCCTCTGCCGAACCTCCCGGTCAGGCCAATGACACCAGGCGTCGAGCTCATCGCACAGACACCGGTCGGTGAGCACGAGCCTTCCGCCGGCCGGGGGAGAGGGCGAGGCGCCGCAGCGCATGCTCGCCGGCTTCTCGCCCACTCCGAAGGGAACACACACCATGAAGTACGTCGATAAGTACATCGAGACCCAGCCGATGCCGTCGGTCGGACACGCCGAGGTTCGGATCATCGCGCACACCCCCGAAGCCGCCCGCGCGGTCGCGCAGGCGCTCCGCCACTGCTTCGACGGAGCGGAACAGCGCAGCTATCCCGGCCTCGACGGTGACACCCGCCTCCATCTCACCGTGGACACGGCGACCCCCGGCGGCCCCGCCCGCCCTTGGCCGGCGACCAGCACAACCACCGCTGGCTTCGGCGCCCACTCCGACGAGGTATGAGCCAAGCGATCAGCACCGCTCCCGGTCTCGCCGCCCCCGGCTCAATTTCGCCCCGCCGAAAGCGCGACGGTGGACTGGCGCCGTCAGTGGTGAGTACTGACGCTCGGTGGTGGGGGAGCTGATCCCGTCGCATGACGAGTGCCGAAGCCGCTGCACAGGCAGGCGCGTCGCTTCCGCATCCGGTGAGCTGGGCTCGCCGCTGCATTTGACCGCGGGAGCCAAGGGCGTGCGTTCGTAAGACATGCCCCGCAAATGATTGACGGCGTGGTAGAGCCGAAGTCGCAACGAGCAGCTCATTTCGCCTCTTTGGCAAGGCAGCGCGGCCTTCTGGCGCGGGCCCTGGTTGTCGGCACATCGTTGAGCGGGCTGCCCCAGCCTTCGGCATGGGTAGGGCGTTCGGGTGCAGCGGTTCCGGTCAAAGGCTCGGACCGTGCCCCCGTCCGCGGACCAGCTGGCCCGTCAGTCGGGCGGCCCGGCCGACAGGGGCGCCGCCCGGTGTACAGCGGCCCGATCGCCGCAGCACGGCGGTCCCACGCCATGGTCCGGCTGCAGCGCGTTACGACGGATTACCGCCCTGCCGCTTTGCCTCATCCCCCCTGATCTCGTAAGAGTGGGCGACGGCCTCTGCGCGTCGTAACTGCGCGCTGCCGCAGCCCAGTGATCGAATCTCTCGTCGTCGAGGAGAGGACATCCGGAGTATGGCCCGTCTCTTGCATCGCAGTGCGCTGTCCGAGGGGGTCGTCCGCCTGGTGCTGGGAGCGGCGGGGCGGCTGACCACGCCCCTGCTCCCGGACGACTACCTGGCGATGGCCGATCCGCTGCTGTCGCGGCGGTGGCCGGCCGGGCGGGTCGAGGAGGTACGGTCGGAGACCGCGGACGCGACGACTTTGGTGATCCGTCCCGGCCACGGCTGGCGGCCCGCGCACCGGGCCGGGCAGTACGTTCCCGTGGGCGTGCGGATCGACGGGGTGCTGCACTGGCGTACTTACTCGCTCACCTCTCCGCCCGGCAGGCCCGGCGACCCGTTCACCCTCACCGTCAGGGCCCTGCCGGACGGCCACGTCTCCCGGTACCTGGCCCACCGCCTCCACCCCGGGGAGGTACTGCGTCTCGGCCCGGCCCAGGGCGACTTCCAGCTGCCCGACCCGCCTCCCCGGCGACTGTTGCTGTTCACCGCGGGGATCGGCATCACTCCGGTCATGGCCATGCTGCGCGACCTGGCCGACAACGGCCGCCTCGCGGAGGGCACCGACGTACTGCTGGTGCATTCCGCTCCCGATCCCGCCCGCACGGTCTTCGGCCCCGAACTGCGGTCGATGGCCGAGGACTTGCCGTGGTTCCGGCTGCACGAGCACCACACCCGCGCCGGCGCCCGCCCGGCCGGTCACCTCGCTCCGGAGCAACTGCCCGCCCTCTGCCCGGACTGGCGCGAGCGCGACACCTGGGCCTGCGGTCCCGTCGCGCTGCTGGAGTCCGCCGAACGGCTCTGGGGTGAGGAGGGACTCGCCGAGCGGCTGCACACCGAGCGGTTCCGCCCCGTACCACTGTTGCCGTCCGGTACCACTGACAGTGCCGCCCCGGGCGTACCCGTGCACTTCGCAGCAAGCGGCGTGGAGACGGCCGCCGGCACCGGCACGCCGCTGCTCCACGTCGGGGAGGCCGCCGGGGTGGCCATGCCGAGCGGCTGCCGCATGGGCATCTGCTACAGCTGTGTCAGCCCGCTGCTGCACGGGCGGGTCCGCGACCTGCGTACCGGCGAAGTACACGGCGAGCCCGGCGACTTGATCCAGACCTGTGTCTCGGCCGCCAGCGGCCCCGTCGCCCTCGACCTGTGAATGCCCGCACCGGCCTGAGCACCCCGCTAGCCTCACCGGAGGAGCCACCACCATGAGCACAGCCCTTTCGACCGAGCCGGTCCTGCCCGATCCGCCCGGTGCGCCATCGCGCGGTACGGACACCGAAGCCCTGGGCCGTGAGCTCGACCGTATCCGCGCCGATGTCCTCGCCCGCCGTGGCGCCGAGGACGCCCGCTACATTCACACCGTCGTGGCCGTCCACCGCCGTCTGGAGATCGCCGGGCGTGCCGCGCTGGCGGTGTCCCTGCTGCCGCCGGCCTGGCTCGCCGGTACGGCCGCCCTCAGCACCGCCAAGATCCTGGAGAACCTCGAACTAGGGCACAACATCATGCACGGCCAGTGGGACTGGATGCGTGACCCGGCGATCCACTCCACCACCTGGGAGTGGGACAACCCCACCCCGGCCTACGCCTGGAAGCACACCCACAACCACATCCACCACACCTGGACCAATGTCGTCGGCCGCGACCGCGACCTCGGCTTCACCGTCCTGCGGATGAGCAAGGACCAGCCCTGGCACCCCTTCCACCTCTTCCAGCCCGTTCTCGCGGCCCTGGGCGCGCCGCTCTTCGAGTGGATGGCCGCCCTGTACGACCTGGAAGCCGACGCCGTTCTCCAGCGCCGCAAGCCCCTGCGCGCCTTCCTCCGCGACACCGCCAACACCGTACGAAAAGGCGCCCGCCAGGCCGCCAAGGACTACCTGCTCTTCCCCCTGCTCGCCGGCCCCTCCGCCGTGCCCTGCCTGCTCGGCAACCTCACCGCCAACACCGTGCGCAGCCTGTGGGCCCACACCGTCATCTTCTGCGGCCATTTCCCCGACGGCGTCCGCTCCTTCACCGAGGAAGAGATCGAGAACGAGACCCGGGGGCAGTGGTACCTGCGACAGGTCCTCGGCTCGGCCAACATCGAGGGCGGCACCGTCTTCCACGTCCTCACCGGCAACCTCAGCCACCAGATCGAACACCATCTCTTCCCGGACCTGCCCAGCAACCGCTACGCCGAAATCGCCCCCCGCGTCCGCGAAGTCCTCACCGCCCACGGCATCCCGTACACCACCGGCCCCCTCCTCAAGCAGTACGCCTCCACCTGGGCCCGCATCTGCCGCATGGCCCTGCCGAATCTCCACCGGGCAACACAGAGTCGGCCGCAAGGCGAAAAGGCTGCCTGAGGGGCCCAAAAGCTCTCTGGAGTGTTGGGTGACCCGCTCGTTTTGCGTCACCCAGCGAGGGTGAGGCCGCACAGGCGGGCGAGCCGAGCATGCCGTGTTGGATGCCTCGCCGAAGGGACGGACACTCCGCGCTGGAGATGGGCGGGGCGCTGTGGTTCTTCTGGCTCGCCTGTGGTTACTTGGGGGAAGGCCGCCACTACCTCGACCGGGCCCTGCAGCGGTGCCCGGCATCGGGTCCGGTCCGCAGCAAAGGGATATGGACCAGCGGCGTGATCGCCATGGGGCAGGGCGACTCCGACACCGTCGCGCGGATGGCACAGGAGTTCCGGGCCGACGCCGAGGCGGCAGCCGACCCGGCCTCGCTGATCGCCGCCGCCCACCTCGAAGGCACGCACCTGCTGCTGTGTGGGAAACCCGCGCAGGCTGCCACGGTCTTCGATGCGGTGCCGTACACCCAGGAGCACGGCGGTGCGTACACCGGGGCGCGCTTCCTGGCATGGATGGTACGCACGTACGTCCACCCGCCAGCAGGTCTCGGCACGCGCAGCCGCCCCAGAACGGAGATCATCTGCGGGCTGTCGCCCCACTGCCCCGGGGTAGTCAGCAGGGCAAGCGGGCGTCGGCCACCCTCACTGGCCAGGTGGATCTTCATCGTCAGGCAGCCCCGGGAGCGTCCCAGGGCCTCATCCGGGCGGTGCCATGCGGGACGGGTTCGCTTGCCCGGGACCCGCGGCGCACGTTTCCGGGCGCCGGCGGCATGCTGGTGAGCCCGGCAGACGGTCGAGTCCACGCCGACCATGGACCAGTCGATCCCTCCCTCGGCATCCGTGGCAGCCTGAAGGGCCCGCAGAAATGTCTCCCAGGTACCGTCCGCCGACCAACTGCGATGACGGTCATACACCGTCTGCCACTTGCCGAACCGGGTCGGCAAGTCTCGCCACGGAACCCCCGTACGCAGCCGGAACAGAACCCCGTTGATCACCTCGCGGTGGCACTACTTCCACCGTCCACCCCGCCCGGTATTCCTCGGCAGGTGCGGCTCTAGACGAGCCCACTCCGCATCCGATAAGTCACCCCGGCCCACACTGCTGAGAACGATCCAGGATGCAGGCTGTCACCGACTCGCCAGACACGCCCTAGCGAGAGCCGGAGTCTCTCTGCTCCAGCTCATCCACCAGGTCATTGACGATCGACATCACGTCGGCCGGCAAGCCCTGAGCGCCGCCGCGGGCGCGTACGCGGCCCACCGCACCCCGCCGTGAGGCTGACAGCAGCCGCAATCCCTCGTAGACCTGTCGTGCCACCGCGTCGTCGGGCTGGAAGTACATTGGCGAGACGCCGAAGAAGGCGGCGAGCCCTTCCAGGACGAGCGGGGCGGCGTTCGTCTGCTCACCGGTTCGGAGGGTGCGCACGTCCTCTGCCGAGGCGACGTGGGCTTCGGCGTGCGCGTTCACCGCTTCGGCGATCTCGGCGTCCGAGGGCGGCTTCTGCTGGCCGGGGAACGAGCGCTCCAAAAGGAACGTGATCTTTTCTGCGAGGGAGCCGGGCGGTCCGCCGGCCGCGGTCTTGTCTTCTCCCGCAGCCTCCTCCTCGGCGTCTTGTGCCTTGGCGATCGACCGCTCCTGCGCGCGCAGCAGTTCTTCCTCGCTCACCCCGTAAGCGGCAGCGAGCGGCACGACGTACCGGTCCTTGAGGCGCCGCTCCCCGCGTTCGGCACCCCGGACGGGCCCAGCGCTCTTGGTTCCGAGAATCGCGCTCGTCTCTTTCTGGTACAGCCCTGCATCGCAGCGCAGGTCGGCCAGGTCCGGCAGCCCGGCGCGCGGAAAGAGATCGTCCAGGTCCCGTCCGAGCACTCTGGCCAGCGCGGGGAGCTTCTCCGGGTCCGGCGAGGTCGGGCTGTCCGCTTCCCAGCCGGCCACGGAGGACGTGGCCACGCCGACGCCAGCTGCGACGTCGCCTTGCGACAGCTCCGCAGCGCGGCGCACCGCACGCAGGCGGCCTCTGTCGAAGTGGCGGGCAGGCATCGGACCTCGTTTTTCACTGAACCGAAGGAATGTCGGCGCGTTGACTTTGTTGCTCTATCGGAATAGGTTCAGCCTAGCGAAAAACGGAGTGGTCTGCACCCCGGGCTTCGTGTTGGTCGCGCCCGTCCTGTGGACTTCACGGGGTGGGTGCACGCCGTTACTCCTGCTGTTGCCGTTGGCGGGCGCGTGGAGCGATCCGGCGCCACGCGGTCTCGACCGAGGCAGTGCAGCCGGGAGGGGCTGTGCCCTGTTGCCGCAGGTGTCTGGCTCTGCGCACCCTGCGTCGATCGCCCGGGAATGTGTCGGGTTGGCGTCGGTGTGGGGCAACCCCCTCTAGCGGCTGGAGCGTTGACCGACCTGCGCATATGTTGCTGGTCCCTCGGCGAGAGCCGCCGAGGCAACGTCCGCGAGGAGCGCGACAACCACACCGAGCGTGCCGGAGGGAAACGCGCCCGGCGCCCGGAAGTAGCAGCTTCCGAGCGCCGGGACGCCACCCCCGAAGGGGCGCGGATTCATAACTGGGGCGGGTCGGCTGACCTTTTCGACGAGAGCGGCCGTCCCTCCCCACCTACGAGCGAGGAATTATCGCATGCCCGACAACGCCCGGGGAGGGGCGTCCGCGGCCCTGCCCGCCGATGCACCCTGCGCCGGCATCCGCCAGCAGCATCTCGCCGAGCTGCTCGCCGACATGGCGCGCGGCACTTACACAGTGATGCGCGCCTTTTCACGACTGGACGGGGGCGAGCCGCACTACCTGAAGCCGGCCGCGGGGGAGATGAGGCCCGCGGTTGAGCAGCACGCTGTCGCTGCAAGGGGGCGCTGAGCATGGCGAGGATCCGTACGTTGAAGCCCGAGGCTTTTGCCTCGGAGTCGCTCGCCGAGGTGAGCGTCCACGCGGAGCGGACGTTCTTCGGACTGCTGACCCAGGCCGACGACCGAGGCCGCTTCCGGGACCAGCCCGCCGTCATCGCCGGGCTCCTGTGGTCCCTGCGCCCCGAGCACGGCCCGGTCGACGTCGAGGACGACCTGACCCAACTCGCCGCCGCTGGACTGATCTGCCGTTACGAAGGCCCCGATGCCAAGCGGTACCTGCACATCGTCACCTTCGCCCAGCACCAGCGGATCAACCGGCCCAGCGGCATCCGCCACCCCGGTTGCCCGGTCCACGACTCCGAGGACCCCGCCGCGCCGGATGCGACGCAGACTCCGGGAGCCCTCCGTGAGTCCTCACCGAAGGCTCATGGAGGACTCAGTGAGGGTTCAGTGAGTCCTCATGGAGCAGACCGTGAGCCTTCCGCGGACCGCGAAACCGCAGGTCAGGAGACACTCACTGAGTACTCAGTGAGTCCTCACGGAGGAAGCAGTGAGCCCTCCGTGAGCCCTCATGGTCCGGATCTAGGACCTAGGAACGTGGATCTAGGATCTTCCCCTTCGGGGGCCGCAAGCGCCCCCGCACCCGGCTCCGCCTCCACCCAGCAGCTCATCGGCGAGTACGCCGCCTCCTGCGCCCACCGCCCACCGCAGGGTGTGCTCGGGCACCTGGGGCGCGAGGTCTCCAAGCTGCTGAAGGAGGGCATCGCGCCCGAGCACATCCGCGCCGGGCTGGCCCGCCACCGGGCGAAGGGTCTGCATCCGAGCACCCTGGCGAGTCTGGTGCACGAGGCGATGAACGCCACCGCTCAGCCCGGGAGCTTTGTGCGGCCGGAATCCGGGCCTACCGTGCGCGGTCACCGGGCCTGGGCCAACCCCGCCGACCCTGCCGCCGCCTACGCCGAGGAGCTGTGATGCGCGACCACGACGCCCAGCCCGTCGGCGGTCTCGCCCGCCGTCTGACCGGCATCCTCAAGGCCCGGGGCATCGACCCGAGGACACCGGTTGCCGACGAGGCCGAGCCCAGCCCCGCCCTGGAGGCGGCCCAGGCACGCATCCCGGCCCGCTACCAGGACGCCGTCGCCGACCACCCGGCCGTCACCGCCTGGGTGGACGAAGTCGCCGCCGCCGGACGCCGCGGCCCGGACGGAGCTCCGGGCATCGCCCAGGGGCGATCGCTGCTGATCGTCGGCACCACCGGCACCGGCAAGACCCACCAGGCGTACGGCGCCGTCCGGTCGCTGCTGGCCGCCGGTGTCCGCCTGCGGTGGAAAGCGACCACCGCCGCCGACCTGTACGCCGAGCTGCGGCCGCGGCCCGCCCACGACGGCGAACGCGAACTGCAGGACCTGGCCCGCTGCCCGCTGCTGATCATCGACGACCTCGGTGCCGCCAAGGCGAGTGAGTGGACCGAGGAGATCACGATGCGGCTGATCGACCGCCGCTACACGCAGATGCTTCCGACCCTGGTGACCACCAACCTCGGCATGGCCGACCTCCGCGCCCACATTGGCGACCGCGTCGCCTCCCGGCTGACCGAGATGACCGACAAGGTCATCCTCGACGGCCCGGACCGCAGAAGGGCCATCGCGGCCGAGCGCCGCCGCCTCACCGCCGCCTGACCGGCACCCCCGCACCTTCCTTCACGTACCACCCCGGGGCCGACGCCTGCCCGAATGCACCCCGGGGCCGTTCGGAGACCACACTCATGCACCACTCTCAGCCCGCCGAGCCGCGCACTCTCGGCGACTACACCTGGCACGACCACGCCGCCTGCCTGTCCACCCCGGCCAACCCGGTCGACCCGGAGATCTTCTTCCCTGAGCCGGATGAGATGGACCGCATCCGCGCGGCCAAGGCCCTGTGCGAGCAGTGCCCGGTCCGCCAGACCTGCCTGGACGCCGCCTTGGAGGACGGCGACCGCGAAGGCATCCGCGGCGGAATGACCGAGGAGGAACGCGACCTTCTGCACCGCAACCTGCCCCACCGCCTGGACTACGCCCGCGTCAATGCCACCCTGGCCGGACGCGACATCCACCTGACCGATGCCGAACGGCGCGCGGTCACCCGCGCCGCCTACCAGGCCGGCATTCCGGCCGAGCGGCTCGCTTGGCTGCTGAAGGTCACCGAGGAGCACGCCGAGAAGCTCTACCGACAGGTCCGCCGCGAGATCCGCAACCGCTCGGTCAACCGCAAGAACAAGGCTGACCTGTCTCTGGCCACTGCCCAGGCCGACCACGACGACCTCGGGGCGGCCGCATGACGCACACCGACGCCGCGCCGGTACGTATCACCGGCTGGGACCGGGCTGCCATTGTCACCCTGGGCGGGGCCGGCTGCGCGCTGTCCTACGACGCGCTGCAGCAGATGGCCGTCGCCATCCACATCCGTGGCCTGCTGACGTACCTCTTCCCCTTCGTCATCGACGGCTTTATCGGCTACGGAGTGCGCGCGGTGCTGGTCATGCGCAGCGCCTCCCTCGGCGCCCGCTGCTATGTCTGGGCGCTGTTCGGCACCGCGACGGCGGCCAGCATCTGGGCCAACGCCCTGCACGCCGTCCGCCTCAACGACCACCCCAATGGTGGCGGTCTCCGGCTCGGTGACGTCACGGTCGGTGTGCTGTCCACCCTCGCGCCGCTGGCCCTGGCTGGCGCTGTCCACCTGTACATCCTCATCGCCCGCCGCGCCGGACAGCCCGGACACAAGGAGACGGCACTCGCAAGGGAGACCGCGAGTGTCCGGACGGAGCGTGGCACAGCTGTCCCGGACAGTCGGTCGGGTCGGGGTGTCCCGGACAGTCAACCCCCTGTCCGGCCGGTCACCGGTCAGCAGCCCTCCACGCTGTCCGCCGGGGCCTCCGCCCGGCCCATGGGCATCCGTCCGGACGTCCTGGACGAAGAACCGGTCACCGCAGAATCCGAGCCGGTCAACGCTTCCAAGGGCGCTCCGGAGCAGGGGCGTCGGAACGCTGCCCCCAGTGGAGAGCCCGGCACCAGATCCGGGCACACCGCTCCCACCGATGTGCCTGCCTCGGAGAGCACCAGCCCAGCCGCAGCCGCCGAAGCGGACGACCTGCTGCGGATCGCCCGCCGCGCGGTCGCCGACACCGGAAAGCTGACCCGCAAGGTGGTCGCCGACGCCGTCCGCGGACAGCAGATCCCGCTGTCCAATGACCGGCTGACCGAGCTGATGCAGCAGCTCCGCGCCGAGGCGGACAACCGGACGCTCCGGTCCACCGGCTGACCGCGCGAAGTCATTCGGCGGACACCTCGCCCGGTCACTCCGGACACCGCTCAACCGGTCGCCGAGAGCAGGGTGTCCGCCGCGGCCCGGTCACTCCGCCCACCCCGACGTTCCTGTCCTCCGCAGAGGAGACCCTGTGCGCACTACGCCGCCCACTACCGACGAGATCGACGCATGGATCGTTGTCCTGAGCGCCCACGGCCATCTGCACCACGCCGAGCCCGGCCCCGATGGGGCCTGGACGGTCCGGCGCACACCGTCGAGTAGGCCACGCACGCTGCACCACCCCGTCCTCGCCCTCGACTACATCGCCGAGGTCCTGCGCGAGGCCCGCGTCGAAGCCGGAGACAACGCCCGATGACGACCCCGAACGCCTCGGACACCCCACGCGAGGGGCACCCGTCCGACCACCTGGAACGAGGCCGAGCAAGCTATACCTTGCGAAACTCCCTCACCGGCGGGGCCGGCGAGGGAGTTTCGCAAGGGCATGCCACTGCCTCAGGGGAGGCAGGGGAGGCCCGGCACCAGGGGGCGCCGGAGCTGGAGGCTGCGACCGAGGGCGGGTCGCAGCCGGAGGAGGGGAAGACGCCGCACGCCGTCGTCGAAACGCGTATGCGTCCGCGCCTGCGCCAGTCCCAGCAGCGCGACCGCGTACGCAGCGTCCGCCTGACCGCCGACGAACTCGCCGATGTCCAACGGGCCGCTTCCACGATGGGGCTGCGGGTGGCCGGGTTTCTCGCCGACGCCGCGGTGGCCGTTGCCCGCGCCCAGGAAGGGCCCACCAGCTGGCTCATGACGCAGCGGACCGTCGTCGAGGAGCTGATGAAGGCTTCCGCTCATCTGGCCCGGGTCGGCAACAACCTCAACCAGGTCGCCCGCGTGCTCAACAGCGGCGGCGACGCTGCGTATGCCGAAGACGCTGTCGCCCGCGTGCGGCGGGCAGCAGCTCGCGTCGAGACGGCTGCCACCGAGATCGCGAAGCGCTGAAGCCGTGGTGCCCGACATCTCCCTCGGCGGCCGTACCTACGGCCTGCTCGCCTACCTCTATGGTCCCGGCGGTCGAGACGAACACCTCGACCCTCACCTGGTGGCCGCTTGGCAACCCGAGCTGGCCCCCGACCCCGGCCGGGACCCGGAGGCCACACTCAAGCAGCTGCAGGAACGGCTCGATCTGCCAGTGCAGGCGGTACCGGAGCATCACCGCCCGAAGCGGCACGTGTGGCACTGTCCGGTCCGCACCGCCCCCGGCGACCGGCACCTGACCGACGCCGAATGGGCCGAGGTGGCTCGCCGAGTCGTGCACGCAACCGGCATCGCCGAAGAAGGCGACGAGCAAGCCTGCCGCTGGATCGCCGTACGCCACGCGGAGGATCACATCCACATCGTCGCCACGCTTAAACGCCAGGACGGCCGCGCCCCACGCCGGCACGACGACTTCAACCGCGCCCAGGCCGAATGCCGAGCCATCGAAACTGACTTCGGCCTCCGCCAACTCAACGCTGGCGACGGCACCGCGGCGAAGCGTCCCACCAGCGCCGAGCGCGCCAAGGCCGACCGAGCAGGCCGCTCCGCCACTTCCCGGGAACTGCTGCGCGACCACATCCGCCAGGCTGTGGCCGGCGCCGCGAACGAAACCGAGTTCTTCCGCCGCCTCACCGAGGCCGGAGTACGCGTCGACCAACGCCTCGCGCCTTCCGGCGACGTCCTCGGATACAAGGTCGCCCTCCCCGGCGACCGCAACCGCGACGGCGAGCCCATCTGGTTCGCGGGCTCTCGTCTGGCCCCCGATCTCTCCCTGCCGAAGATCCGCGACCGCTTCACCGACGAGGGGGGAGCGAACGAGTTGCCGGCCGAGCCCCGCTCACGTACACATCACGGGGCACCGGCACGCGCACGACGCGCTGCTGCCGACCTCTTCGACGATGCGGCCCCCGGCCTCGACGAAGGCAATGAAGCCGAGGTGGCTGCGCAACTGTCCGGCTTGGGGGAAGTGCTCGACGCCCTCGCTCAGACCGCCCCTGCCTCGACCCGGCAGCAGACCATCGAGGCCGCCCGGGCCTTCGAACGGGCCACCCGATGGCACACCCGCGCCGAACGTGCGGACCACCGCGCCCTGCGCTCGGCCGCTCGTGGAATCGTCCGAGCCGGCAACGCCCTTGGCCGCGGTGAAGACGGCGGCGCTACCGCCATGCTCCTGTCCACCCTCCTTCTGGCCACCATCGCCGCCGCCCGCTGGCACGCCGCCCGGCAGCACGCTCAGCAAGCAGCCGGTGCCCGCCAGGCCGCCCAGCACCTGCGCGCCGCCTACCGAATGACCGCGAGCACACCAATGCGCGCCATGCGCGACCACGGGCGCCGCCTCCCCGCCTCAGATCGACACCGCCACCAGGGCACCGTCGAAGCAGTCCTTCCCGAGCAGGCCGACGAACTGCACTCTGAACACGGCTTCGACGCCCTCCTGGCCACCCTCGACCAGGTTCAGCACGCCGGGCACAACCCAGAAGCTCTTCTGCAGCGTGCGGTTGCCCACCGCGAACTGGACACCGCCGATCACGTCACGGACGTCCTGGTCTGGCGCCTGCGCCGGCTCGGCAACCTTCCCGCGCACCCACCTCGCGCACGCCCCACCACCAAGACCGCGAAGCAGCAGCCGCGAACCTCCCGCCCGCAGACCGCCACACCACACCGGACTCCGGCCTCACCCCAGCACCGACCTCGGCGCTGAACCAGCAGGGCAATGCACTGGACGCCGCAGGCATCACCTGTTACGGCTGATCAAAGGAACACTAGGAGAACGATGCGCGTGATCACCAACGACCAACAGCCCAGAACCACCGCGCCGGAAACCTCTCCGGGCGACGATCCGCTGCTGCGACTGCAGCAGGCGACCGAAGAGGACCGCCCCCGGATTCGCTTCACCACGCATCCTGACCCCATCACCATCACCGGCATCACCGTGATGTGCCCGGCCTGCGGTGCCCGCCGCGACTGGATGGTCATCGGCGACGTCCCCGGCCGCGTCTTCCTCCGCTGCCGCTGCGCCCACCAGTGGCACGAACCCGAACTCACCCGCGCCGACTTCGACGCCATGATCGGCGCTCCCGGCCAGAAGTACCCCAGCCTCGACGTCGGCGCCAGGGACACCGGCCACGACGGCACCCTGGCTGGCAGCTACCTGCTTGACGATCTCCACGCCGGAATGAGGGGCTGACGAACGAAGGAGGAGCTGTCGTCTGGGGCTCGCAAAGAGGCGTGAGGAACGGACATGGCCTTCGCAGCGTCGGTGACTGCTGGGGGAGGCTGCGACAGGCCCGGCTGTGCGGTCGGATCTCAGGACGCCTGCGCCTCACTAGGCGCTAGAGTTTTCTCACCCCACGGTCAAAGGGTGCGTTCCCGACGGCGTGCTGTTGACCGCGCACCAATCAGTCGTGCCGTGAAGGCAAGGGAGCAGCGTGCAACTCATCGAGCTCAGTGTCACCAACTTCCGCTCCCTGGCCGATGTCGCGGGCATCCCCATCCACAAGCAGACGATCCTGACCGGACACAACGACTGCGGAAAGACTGCCACCCTGGATGCGCTGGCGTTCCTCCTGGGCGAGCGGCACATTGTGGACAGTGATATCTCCCGGTTCGCCGTCGGGGACAGGGAGAGGTCGGCTCTCCCTGCGATCGGAGACGAAGAGGAACCGCGCACCGTTACGGTAGAGGCCAAGTTCGAACTCTCGGCAACGGAAGCGAAGCTGCTCCAGACCGCCACGCCAGTCAGGGTGCGTCGCCGGTACGTAGAAGGCGAGGGCACCTTTCTGGAGTGGCACGCCAAGGTGCCGGAGCGCGAGGATTTGAGGAACCTGGAGGCGCTGAAGGCCCCAGAGTTGCGCGCTCTCGCGGCCGACGTGGGCCTTACACTGCGTGACGGCCAGACGAACGTCAAAGCGAGCTGGTACGAGCTGTTGGAGGAGTACTCCTCCACGGTTACGCAGGTCACGGACTGGGTCCAGGCTCCCGCAGAGCTGAAGGATGCTCTGCCGCAACTGCTCTACTTCAAGGGTGATTCCGCCGAGTCTCCAGAGGCCGTAGTCCGCGGCATCCTGACCGCGAAGCTCCGTGAGTACACCCTGCGCGAGGAAACCCGACAGCGGATCACCGATCTGGAGACCGAGTTCTCGGAACGGCTCAAGGACGACGCTGCCCTGCTTCGGAAGCTCGTCGAGGACCGGTGCGCTCTTGACGAGTTCAGCCTTGAACCTCAGATCCAGTTCAAGCCAACTGTCAGCAGCGTTTCGTTGGCTGCCTCCGCCCGAGGGCAGCACCCCGTGCCGCTGTCGGCTGCGGGAGCCGGCAGGTCCAGGCGCATCACGCTGGCGCTGTGGGAGGCCAGTCAGCAACTGCTGTCGGAAGCAACGGAGGGAAGCGACACCGGTGGCGTGATCATCGTTTACGACGAGCCCGACACCCATCTCGACTACGAACACCAGCGCCGGATCATGGAGATGATCAAGCTCTCGGCGTCCGCCTCACACTCCACAGTGATCGTCGCAACTCACTCACTCAACCTGATCGACGGCGTGGATATTCAGGACATCGTGCACCTGAACAGCCGGGACGGTCGAGCCTACGTCCAGTCACTCGGCACCACCGACACGGACGAGCAGACCCGTCGCTTCCTGTCCAACATGGCGGCGTCACTGGGCTTCCGCAACAGTGTCCTGCTGCACGAGAAGTGCTTCGTCGCTGTAGAGGGAGCGACCGAGTACGCAGCCCTGCCAGCTTTGTTCAAGCTCGCGTTCGGCTACCCCATCCAGTCCGCCGGCATTGCCTTGTGGGCTTGTGGAGGTAATGACGGTGCGCTCAACTTCGCCAAGTTCCTCAAAGAGCACAAGCGCACGGTCGTGTTCATGGTCGATGCCGATTCCCAGCGGGACAAGCAGAAGGAGTTCAGTTACGACCGCCTGCTCAAGTACGGCTTTGCAGAGGAGGACTGCCTGTTCATCGGCAACCCGAACGAACTGGAAGACGTCTTCGACAACGACCAGTGGGCAGACACGATGAATGAGCAGTGGCCCCGGGACGACGAGAAGCAGTGGACGGCCCAGGATGTCAACGCGCTTCGCACCGAGGGCAAGTTCAGTAAGAAGCTGCACGGCCTACTGCACCAGAACTCTTCCCAGGCCCCGCGTTCAAAGGAGGACATGGTCGTCGCGCTGGCGCAGCGGCTGCGGACGCCGTCGGACGTTCCACCATCCCTGGTGAAGGTCTTCAAGGACGCCGTCGAGATCGCCAGCAGGGCGGGCTCGCACTACTGGGCTGAAGAAGATGAGTGAGCCGACCTGCGTGAGCGGCGTGCCTGCATTCTGCTGAGCCGTTGCGCTCGCGTGGGCGGCTCCCAGGAGTGGACGCCTACTGATGAGACCCAGCGTCGTCCGTGCTTGCCCTTCTCCTCGCCACACCAGCGGCACCCCGACGGCGCCGGCGGATCAGTATGCCGAACGCGCACTACTAAGGTACGCATCTCAATGCCTCCGCTCGATCCCGTCGACCTCGTACACAAAGAGTCCCACGCGGCACTGACAATTGGCAGACCAAGGTCGGGACAAATCGGGCCGCCGACGGAAGCTTCTTGCTGATTTTTTCACCGTGTCCACACTGCCGACATATGGGGCATCTGGGTGGAAGGCGGCGCAGGCACCGCAGCCGTTGCCGTCTTACAGGGCTTCTGTGAGCTCCACCACGCCGAGCATGCGAGTGATCGACGTCGCGCGTCCAGCGGCGCGGGACCCCAGGAGTCGCCGGACCAGCCTTTCGGCTCTCGTTGACGGCGGATCCCTGGGGGTGCGCCTCGGATATCGATCGTTCGACATGGACAAAGGTGACTGTGAGTAATTACTTCGTGTCGCTTGGAGTGCTGCCGAACGGATGAAGTTCGGTCGGCCCCGCTGACCGTAACCAGGACCCGGGTGCTATTCCCGGATGAGGATCCTCACACGTGCACGCTACGTGCACGCTCTCTGATGGTTTTCTATCCGACAGCTGGGCCGGAGAACGGGCGGGGCCGTGCCACCGGCGCCGGGGCATGCTCAGCTCCAGGACAGTGCCGTGCGGACGTCGAGTGGTAGGGCGCCCATCTGGCCGTCCTCCGCGATGTAGGCGGCGCCCGTGTGCCCATCAGCGCGGATCATGACCTCGGCGACGCGGTGGGCATAAGGCCAGTCGGGGTTGATTGCGAGGTAGACCGGGAGGTCGTGGTCGACGGCCTCCAGTCGGTGTAGCAACTGCCCGACGGTCAGTGAGTGCGGCACGAAGATCTCCGTAATGTTCTCTGGCCTGCGGCTTTCGAGGCGTCCATACGTTGACTTGGGCGGGCGCGTTGTTCCAGTCCGTGGAGGGGGTGTCTGCCATGGGCGAACTCGGGATGGCATGGGCAAGCGCCCCGCGGGCTCGAATGAGGAGTGCTCAGCGTCGCGGGCGGGCTGTCGTGTGGGCGGGTGTGTCGACGTAGGTGCGAGTCGGTGCCGTCGCCGTGTGCGGCTGCGTACGGGCAGTGGTGGTGCGGATGCGGGCGGCACGGGCCCGCGAGGTCCGTTCTTGGCTGTGCGTGGCGCGCTGTACGGCGGCAGCGACGGCAGTCTGCTTCACCTCCAGAGGGGTTGGCGCTGTCGGGGCCGGACGCGTGTTGACGCCTACCGGTTCGAGCTGAACGAGGTGTTCGGTGCCCCGGTGGAGCATGTGCCGTTCCCGTACGACAGGGCCCGGGTTGCGCATGGCGGCGGCGGTGGCCGCGATCAGGTGTGCGGGGGTGCCTGCGGTAAAGGTCGCCTCCGCGCGGGTGGCCCACCCTGGTGGACCGGCCCACAGCGTTACCGCCTCGTCCTGCCGGCCGTAGCGGCGGGTGTCGATGAAGGCTCCTGCTTGTTGGTCGGGGGCGATGATCTCCACCGTGCCGCGCTCGGCCGCACCATGCTTCCAGCCGGCGTCGAGCAGGGGGCGGACGCCATCCGCCCAGTACATCGGCGGAGGTGCGAGGAAGCGGGTGGTGTCGGGTTCCCAGTCGTCCGCGAGGGCGGCGGTCAGGCCCGCGACGATCTCCGGTGGGAAGGCGTGGTTGAAGGTCGCCTCCCATCGGGGTGGCGAGACGGGGTCCTCAGCGGCGCTGATGTGCCACAGGTCGAAGTCATCACCGAACCAGCCGATCTTGATCCGGTGGTCCGGTGAGGTGACCAGCAGTTGGCAGGGCCCGTCGTCGAAGGAATGGTGCGGCCAGTGGGCGACCGGCTCGAAACCGGGGTCGCCCGTGTAGCCGGATCCGGCGAGGTAGCGCGGGGTGACGCGGTACTCGGCCCACTGTTCGTCGTCCGGTTCGTCAGGCATGAGAATGATCTTTCAAGTCGCGGTGATCAGCAGAGGCCACGGGAACTCTGCTGGGGTGTGGTGTAGTCGGCAGGTTCGCCGCGGGCGCGTTCCGCTCGGGTCGAGCGAGCCCCGGCGGCTTGGACACGTCGGGCATGTGCGGTGGGGTGGTGTGCCGGCGTTCGCCTTCCAGCCGCCTCGCTGCGGCGTGGTAGGCAACGTGGTGCTGCCGCCCGCCTGCGGCCAGCAGGTGGATCTCCCACCGGTGCCGGGAGGAGGCGGGGGAGTCGCGGTACTGGATGACCAGTCCCGGACCCTCCCCGGTACAACTCGCAGGTCGGCGAGTGCATGGGGATCGGCGGCGCAGACGTAGCTTGCGCTCACGAACGCCTACCCCTGCTGCGAGGAGCGATCGAAGTTGCCGGTGTGTGTCCTGGCTGGGCAGGGTTCTGTGCTGACATGGCGGCGGTGGTAGTCGTCCGGGAGCGTGCGGCAGCGGCCCGAGCGGTGAGGTTTTTCGGTTGCCGTGGGGGAAGCGGCAAGGGCGTATCGCGGTTGCGCAGCCAGCCGTCGGCTGCCTCAGCTGTGGGGAACGCGCCTTCGCGGACCGTGTAGGTGGCGAAGGAGGGGCTGGTCTCTTCGAGGAAGAGCCGGTAGGGCTTTTCGGCCGCGTCGGGATGCGCGTCGTAAAAGAGGGCGCTGACCTCTATACCTCCCTCGGAGCTGCCAGGGTTGTGGGTGTAGTGGTCCAGCAGCGTGTACCGGTCCCCGGGGTTGTGGCGCAGTTGGTCCTCCAACCGCGAGGTCAGGGCGTCGGCCGGACGTGGACTCTGCAAAGGGTCCGGCTCGATGACTTCCGCGGGGCAGCCTCGGGTGATCAACCAGCGCTGTGCCAGCGGCACTGTGGGTTGACTGGTGACATCGAAGGTGAAAGTCCACTGGGCCGGGTCGCGCTCGATGTGTATGGCGACGTACTCGGCTGCGCCGGGGGCGTCCCAGATGGCTGCGCCGTCGTAGAGGAGCAGGAAACTCTCCAGGCCATCGCTGGTGTGGTGTGCGGCCAGGCTTGCGTACATGTCGTCGGAAAGCGTCAGGAAATCGAAGTCGTCCGCGACGCGCTCCGTGGCTGCCGCGAACCCGTCGATGCGATAGTCAGGCGGCACGGCAGTCTCCGGTTCCGAGGGGCTCGGGGGCGGCCAGCAGCCGGTGATTCGGGCGCGAGGAAGTGGTGGTGCACGCTCCGAACGGGCCGTCGGCAGCGCGCAGCTGGTGAAGTGCGGGGTCGAGGTGGTCACGGTGCCAGATGGAGGGGCCGGCGAGGCCGGCCTCGCTGTCGGTGTACTGCTGCCAGGCCAGCCACAGCGCATGCAGGCGCGCGACCGCCTCGGGATGTTCCGTCCACTGCCGGCACCAGGGGCGGCTGGCGGTGATCTCGCGCCCGTAGACCGGCAGCAGCAGGTCATGTACCCAGTCGGCGAGCGCCGCCAGCTCCTTGGCGTAGGCGCGGCCTTGGAGGGCGAAAATGGAGGGTGAGGAGGGCTCGTCGCAGTCGCTTCCCTGCTCTGGTGCTGTGGTGGCTTCCCGGCCGCGCTCGGCGCCCAGCTCGCCCTCCTCCGGTGTCGGCCCTTCGTCGGTGAGGCGTGCGAGGGTTTCGGCGTGCTGCTGACTCTGGGACAGCAGAGCGTTGACGGTAGCGGCGAGGTCGTCCAGATCGTGGTCCGGTATCCGCACCGGACCGTTGTCGTCGCGGGACTCCGACATCGATGCCCCTTCTTGCTCGGATGGTTGGGGCGTTGAGGATCCGGGGGAAGCGCGGTTTGGCCTCGCCGGTAAGCAGGGAGTAGAAGGGCCCTCTCAACCGCATACGCGGTGGCGGCAGGCCAGCCTGGAGGTGGTGGAGGTGTCTCGAAGCCCCGGGTGAAAACTCGGTGCGATCGCGCCATTCCCATTCGTATGCTCGTGCGAGTTTCATGACGGGCGGGAGGTGGAGACAGTGAAGCTTGCTGAGGCGCTGGCAGAACGGGCGGAAGCGGCGCGGCGCGTGGAACAGCTGCGAGCGCGTGTTGTCGACAGTGCGCGTTACCAGGAAGGTGAGACCCCCGCCGAGGACGCTGCGCTGCTGCTGGCCGAGGCCGGCGAGGTGATGGACACCCTTGAAACGCTGATCCGGCGCATCAATCGGACCAACGCCGCAGCGGACTTGGGGGAGGACGGCACGCTCACCGACGCGCTCGCGCGCCGTGACGTGCTGCGGCTGCGGCACTCGGTGGTAACCGCTGCGGCGGATGCGGCAGCGGGTACGGGCCAGCGTGGCTACGGCCGACAGCTCCGCTCCGAGCTGATGATGCTCTCCGCGCTCCCGGTCGCGGAACTGCGCGGTCAGGCGGACGAGCTCGCACGGGAGATCCGCGAGATCGATGTGCGGATTCAGCGCAAGAACTGGGAAGTCGATCTACAGGAGTAAGCAGTCCAGTAGCTGGGACGATGCGGAGCAGGTAGTCGTTCGGAGGCGTGCACACACCGAGGGCCGGCGGTTTTCCGGCCCCCTCCTGGCGCGTGAAGAGCAACGCGGGGGTTCGATTCCCCATCAACAGTGCAGCTCCGCACCGCGTACAGGTGACAGTGCACATTGCACAGCACATCACCACGTGCAGATCCGGACGGTGAGGGCGGGTTTGGGGTCTTCCGCATCACAGCAGGTCACGGCATCCCAACGTGACCGTCATAAGCGAGACTTCCGGGGGCGCTGGCGGACCGGGGAGGGCGGTGGCGCGCTCCGGTCCTGCTGGGCACTGATTCCTGTGTGGGAGAGGGAACTGCGGGCACGGGCGGCGGCACTTCGGACTGGTGGCGGCGAGGCCAGCGGTGCGTCGGGCGCGTATTTCGGCTCGGAATCGGCAGCGGCTTTGGCCCGGCGCCGACGAACCTCATCGAGTGGCACGAGGGCCGCGGTTGCCTGGCTGATGAGCCGGCCGGGTGCGAGCGCCTCATTCCCGGCAAGGACGCGGACTTGCCGGGCGGAGTAGGCAGCGGTGCGCAGCAGGGAAGCGTCGATGACCTGCTCACCGAAGTAGCCCGCCGAGCCCCCAGCAGCGCTGTTGCACAGCCGACGGACGCGGTCGGCGTCCAGCATGCTGTCGGCGAGTGCGCCTCGGCGCTGGCATTCCCACAGGACGGTGAGCTGGTCGACCGGCTCACCCCGGTGGTGCAGCGCCCCCAGGGCGCGATAGACCCGATCGTGCCCTGGATCGACGAAGTCCTCGGGGCGCAGCCAACCCATCACTTCCGGTAGTTCCTTCGGGTGCGCTACGAGCGTGCCGAGGAGCAACTCCTCGTCTGCCAGCAGCCGTTCCTCAGCGATGCCACAAGGCGGGGCGGGAGCACGGCTCGGCTTCGCGGTAGGCGCAGGACGGGGTTCGGTTCCCCAGCGCCGGGCGAGATCATCGAGCACGTCCGTCAGGACCTGAGCATGGTGCAGGGACTCCTCCACACCGGTGCCGCGGGCCGCATCGTCGCGGGCGGCCTGGTGGAGGCGGTCGGCGTGCTCGGTGACGCTGCGGTGGATGGCACCCTCCAGCACCATCCGCCCGTAGACGGACGCGTGCCCCGGACGCGGGCAGGCTGAGACCAGGGAATGCATGAACGAGGCGGTGATGCCGCGTGTGTGTGCGCTCGCCCGGTCCCGTGTGTCGTTGACCCAGGCCAGTGGGACCGGTGTAACCGGTGGCGCCTTCGTCGCCGGATGTCCTTCGGCGCGCAGGTCGAGCAGGGCGGCGTACAGGGCTGAGTGTGTGGGGCGGTAGAAGTGCTCGGGTCGCAGCCATCCGGCCAGATGGCTGAGTTGCCGGGGTTCCAGTAGTGCCGCGCCCAAGACGGCCTGTTCGGCCTGCATCAGCGGCGTGACCGTCACTGCTGATCCATGACGGCGACGGCGTGGTTCGCTGCCGCGAGGTCAGCACCGTGACGGTCAAGATCATGTGCGAGTGCGGTATCCGCGGGGACGGCACCCGTGGGAGCAATGAGCCACCAGCACCCCCGCTCACGGACGGCGGGAGTACCGGCAAGCCGATCGGGGCTGCTCAGGGACGGTGAAGGCAGGGCGGAGGAAGGCACAGGAAGCCTCGAAAGAAGGAGAAGTCGGGCAGGTACGGGGGCGGTCTTGGATCTCGTCCGGGAGCGGAGCAGGAGATGTGGGGTCATGCGGCCGGTCCGTACTGGGAGCGGTGGGACTGGTCCTTGGCGAGAGCGCGTTCGGTGATGGTGGCCGTTGCCTTCTTCGAGGCCGCGTCGAGGCGTTCGGCGTTCGGCTCGCGGTACCAGGGCTTGAGATCCAGCAGTGCCGGGCGGATGCCGGTCGCGAGCAGCAGCGCGGAGCCCTTGGGCAGGGCGCGGATAGCGTCGGCGGGCAGCACGCGCTCCTGGCGCATGGAGACGGAGGAGGACTTGCCGGACTCACTGGTGGACACTGAGACGGTCTGTACCTCGTGATCGCCCGCGAGGCGGGAGAGCTTGTCGGCGAAGTCGGCGTCGTCGATGCCGGAGCCGATGAGCTTGATCGTCGCCGCCGACCACAGGGCGTCCATGCCGGTCTCGCCCCACACCCGCTGGCCCTGTCGGTAGGACTGCAGGATCGTGATCGGGATGACGCCCCGGCTGCCGAGGTGGGAGTACAGATCGGGGAGGTCCTGGATCTTGCAGACGTTGGCGGCCTCATCGAGGATCGCCAGCAGGGGCGGGTCGAGCCGTCCGCCGGCGCGTTCGGCCTGAATGACGGCCGCGCGCATCACTGCGTCCGCGGCGGCGGCAATGATTGCCGAGGCGGAGCCGCCCCCGTCTTTCGACAGCAGGAAGAGCGTGTCGTGGCTGGTGGAGAACGCTTCCGGCCGGAACTGCCGCAGCCCGTTGGTTTCGGCGGGTGGGGTAACCCAGGAGGCGACGCGCGGATCGAGCAGGCAACTGGCGTACTGTCGCGCGGTCTCGAAGATGCCGTCGCGGGTTTCGACAGCTCCGGCGACGGTGCCCTGCAACTGGGCCGCGACGGCGTCCAGGCCGGCGTCGGTGAGCAGGTCGATCGGGGTGCGGTCGGCCGGGGAGGCGAGCCAGGCCATCACCTCGGTCACCGGCCGTCGGCCCCGCGCGGCGGCCAGGAACAGCGCGGTGAGGGTGTTGGCGGCTGCCGTCGACCAGAAGTCCCCGGCACTGGACTCACTCACGCTCGCGGTGACGAAGTGCTGGGCCAGTCGCCGGGCGCCAGCCAGGTCGTGGGCATCGGCGAGGATGTCCCACCACATCGTCTGCTCGGCATGGGCGATCTGCTGCGGATCCAGCGTCCACACCCGCCCCACCCGGGCACGCTCATCGAGTGTGGCGGTGTAGGCGTCGTTCGCCGCCTTGTTGGACGTCAGCAGCACCGGCCCCGGGGCACGCAGCAGCGCGGGGATCGCGAGTCCGGAGGTCTTGCCCGAACGGGGCGCCATGATGGCGAGGAGGACGTCCTCCCAAGAGGAGCGCACCTCGGTGGCTCCGGGCTTGAGGGCGCCGAGGAGAACGCCGCGGTCGTCGGGGGCGACATCCTTCGGCTTGGTGCCGGCGAGGCTGGGCCGCAGGTCGGTCGCCTTCGCCGCGGCCTTCCTCGGCAGGAGGTCGCCCAGGTCCTGTTGGCTGGCGAGGCCGTGCTGGTTGGGGCGGAAGCGCAGCCACAGCTTCGCACCGAAGATCGCGGTGGTGGCCAGGAGCAGGGCCGGGATGCCGTAGCAGCCCACCAGCAGCGCGGGGCCAGGCAGGTGCGGCCAGAGCTGATGGGGGTGGAAGAGGGCCTGTGTTGGTTCGAACGGCGCCCAGGGGCCGGAGCCGAGAGCGGTGTCGGCGAGGTTGCCGAAGAGCCAGGCCAGGGTGCCGCCGCCGATACCGAGGGTGGCGATGGCGAGTAGGAGATAGAGGAGGACGTCCGTACGGGTGGTGGTCGAGGGCGTCCTAGTGCGCGCGTCGGGCAAGGCAGGTTCCACGAGGAGATGGGTCAGAAGTGCGGGTTCTCGGTAGAGCGGTCTGTTTCGCTGGCGGCCTGGAGAAGTTCTGGCAGGTCGGCGGGGTCGGCATCCCGCTGGTCTAGCCACCAGCCGGCGCGGGTGGCGGTCCGTACCGCGTCCTCGATGGCCTCCCAGTCACCCTCATCGGCCCCGCCTTCGATGACGAGGGCGCTGTATGCAGCAGTGACGAGTTGGTGGCGGCACCGCGCCGCCCAGCCGACGGCGCGCTCGCTGCCCTCCAGCGGCGGCATCCGGTACCTCTTGGCCCACGCCTCCGCCTCGGCCTGTTCCTCTGCGCGCTTCTTCGCCAACCACTCGGCCGTGGACTCGCTGCCCTCCTCACGGCTGGCTCGCCAGCAGGCGGTGCAGTCCCGCGCGGCGAGCCATCGGGCGTAGCCGGCACGCTGGTCGGCGGGGCGGGCGGTGAGATCTGCCTCAGCGTTGTGACCGCACGCATGGTTGATGGACCAGATCTTCTTCACGGGCACGGAAACTCCTCGCAGATGAAGGTGGGAGATGTCAGCGATGGCGGCGGACACCGACTTGCGGGACTGCCGGCGGCGGGACGGCCTCGGGAGTGAAGCTCCTAGCCGGTGCGATCGGCCGATGCGGCGAGGAGGCCGTGGCAGCGCGGGAACGGGCTGCGGAATCCGTCTGCGGGCCCCGCGGTCGGTCGTGGGACAGGCCGGAGGCCGGGCCATTCGACTGCTGGGTGGAGGAGGCGGGTGGTACGACGAGGCGGGGGTCAGCCGCGACTGACAAGCCTGCATCCTGGAAGCGCTGGGTGGCGGCGGCCACCGTCTGCACCGCAGTGTCGTGGGCGGTACCAGGTGGCAGCAGATAGATGTCCCGCCGGGGGCTGTATTCGAAGCCGTGCTGGCGCAGTACCTCGTCGAGGAAGGGCCGGTCGTCGGCGACGGCTGCGCCGACTCCCAGGTCGGGAATGCGGCCGAAGGCGACAGCGGGTTCGGGTGGATGCGGCACGGAAGCGTTCCTCCTAGTGGATCGGATGTGGCGGGCAGCGTGCTGTGGCCCGCGGGATTTGCTGCGGGGCAGTGGCCGCAAGCTGCCGTACGGCATGTCTGCGCCGAGGATGGGTTGCGAAGCCGGATTTGGTGGTGCCGAAGGGGCAGCGATATCGGAACCAGGGGCATCAGCTGGTAGCACTCGGCGTGTTGGCCGATGGCCCGGTGTTGGACGCACCAGCGATGGGCCGACACGGGGCCTTCTGGCAGTCGACACGGGCCCTCTGGCAGGAGCCCCAGATCCGCGGTACCCAGCTCCCACGGCCTCCTGGCTGGTCAGGACGACATCCGGGTGTCTGTATCGAAAAGCTCGCGCTCGCGCGGGTGCAACAAGTGCTGTGTGATGAAGGAGCGGCCCGCCACCTTCCACAGGCCGCGCCCCTTGGTGAGGGCAGAGACGGCTTGTGCCTCCACGCTGGTCAGCCCCAGCAGGGTGGCTGCGGACCGGAGTTGGTCGGCTTCCTGGCGGTAGATGATGCGGGTGGAGCAGTCGGTGAGCAGCCCCTCTGCCAGGGCCCGTCCGCGCGAGCCCTCGTCGCCGGCGGCCAGCAGGTCGGACAGGCGGTGGATGACCATCATGTTGGCGATGCCCAGGCCCCGGGAGAGCTTCCACTGGGACTGCATTCGCTCCAGCAGGGCGGTGTGCCGCATGACGCGCCAGGCTTCGTCGTAGATCACCCAGCGTCGTCCCGCCTCGGGGTCGGCCAGGGCGGACTCCATCCATGCGGAGGCGCAGGTCATAGCCAGCACGAGGGCGGTGTCGTCGCCGGCGCCGCCAAGCCGGGACAGATCAATGGAGAGCATCGGCGCGCTCGGGTCGAAGGCGACGGTGCTGGGCGCGTCGAACAGCCCCGCCAGGTCACCATGGACCAGGCGGCGCAACGCGTGGGCGAGGTCTTCCGCGGCGTGCCCGAGGCGGCCGGGCACCTCACCCGGGGAGGCGTCCAGCAGCTCGGAAGAGCCCAGGACGTGTGCGACCTGCCCGAGTAGGGGTGCGGTGCCGCTGGCCTCGGCGTGGCTGACGACCTGGTCCAGGGCGACGTCTAGCGCGGTGTGCTCCATGGGGTGCAGCTCGCGCCGCAGTACCGTCTTGGCCAGCGAACCGAGAAGGAGCAAACGCCGCTTCCGGACCTCGGTGCGCCAATCCTCCTCACTGACGCCGCCCGGACGTGCGGGCGCGTCCAGCGGGTTGAGCCTTCCGGGCAGTCCGGGCCCCAGAGCGATGGTCTGCCCGCCCAGCTCGCGGGCGACGACGGACCACTCGCCCTTGGGATCGCACGGTACGTAGATGCGGTAGCCGAAGGCCACTGCCCGCACGGCGAGAGACTTGGCCAGCGCGGACTTGCCCATGCCGATGATGCCGGCGATCAGCATGTTGGGGTTGGTGAAGCCGTCCAACTTGCCGTAGAGGGCGAACGGGTCGAAGACGAATGCACCCTCGGCATGGACATCATGTCCGACGTAGATGCCCTGGGCGCCGAGTCCGCCCTCGGCCAGGAATGGGTAGGCGCCGGCTGCGACAGCTGTCGTCATGCGGTGTGCAGGGAGTTTGAGGTTGCCGCCGCGAGCCGAGGCGGGACCAGGACGCCCGGCGGGCGGGTAGGTGGCCCGGAGATCTGGATCGATACCGGGGCTGGTGCGGCGGGCCAAAGGCCGGGAGGCGTTGCGGGCCTGCTCGCGGGCGGTGGTGAACTGCTCCCGCGCCATGCGACGGGCGCGGCGGTCGGTCTTGCGCGGTGTGTACAGCAGGCTGGCAGTGGCGCGGACGCGCGAGGTGGGTGGCATGTCGGGCGAGGCTCCTGGTGGTCAGTGGCGGATCAGGCCGGTGACGGAGTCGTGCAACTCGGCCGGTGTGTGGCCGCGGCGTACCCGGACGCCGGTAGCGACATGGCGCTGGCAGATGGTCAGCTCGGGCGCGCCCTCGGGCAGCCGGGCCCGGCATGCCTCTGGGCTCGGCGGGCGGCTGTCCCGGCGTGGGGCGGTGTGGAAGGCACTGTGGAGGTGGTCTGCGGCCTGCCACAGCCGGATCCGGCAGGCCCGCAGATGGTCGCCTTCAACGGTGGCTACCGGCGCCGTGCGCGAGGTGTGGGAGTCGACGAGGCGGTAGAGGGCGACTACGTGTGCGTGCAGGGAGTCGATCTCCGTGCGTTCGGCGGCGGCCTGTGCGGTGGGCAGGTTGAGGGTGCGGTGGAAGTCGAGGGCGGCGGTGGCGAACGGCAAGAAGTCCGAGGCCAGCGGGTCGGATCCGGGCGGGACAGGGGGAGGGGCGGTGGGCATGAAGAGGGCCTTCGGTCGGAGGCGGTGTTTCAGGGGCGGGCGAGGGGCAGAGCAGCGGTGGTGAAGGCTTCGGCCTGCTGCCAGGTGAGCCGGCGCAGGTCAGTCAGGGCGGCCACGGCGGCGGTCTCGATCGCCGCGCACGCCGAATTCAGCTCGTCGTCCGTCTCGGCGGAGACGGTCAGCAGCCCGGTGAGGGCCACGTCGGCGTGGCCGGCGATCAGCTGGCGTTCGCGGTCCTTGATGTCGGCGTACTCGACGCTGTCCTCCTCGGACTCGACCTGGCCCTTACGGGCACGCTCGGCAGCATCGGCAACGACACTCGCCTTCTTGCGCTGGACATCCTTGAGCGCGGCCTCCAAGCCCTTCGGGGCGTAGGTCAGGGAGAGGGTGCGGCGCACGCCGGAGGTGAACAGCAGCTGGTGCAGGAAGCCGGGCGAGGTCTCGATCCGCGGCCAGTTCTCGATCCAGTACGTGGCGTGATGCGCGGTGTCAGTGGCGACCCGGTCGCTCTTCTCCACCAGGACCACCGGTCCGGCGGCAGCAGGGGCGGCCTGGGGGTGGCCGGCCTCCGACCACTGATCCAGCGAGGCCGAGGCGCCCGGGTCGTACGCCGTGCGGATCACCGCCGCGATCTCGTCGGCCACCAGCCACGCCCCCGGCGTCAGGCCGGCAGTGCGCGCGGCCTGGTCGAAGGTCGAGGTGAGCTGGGCCAGGACAGCGAAAGCCCCGGTCAGGCCCCCTCCGGCCTGGTTGATCAGACGACGGGCCGCCTTCATGTCCAGGGCCACAGCGACGTAACCCTCGTGCGGCGCGGCAGCCGGCCCGGCAGCCTCGATCAACTCCCGATAGACCTCCCCGGCCAGCTGCGCCTGCTCATCCCCGTGCTGGGTCCAGTACCGATTGAGTGCGTCACCGGAGTCGGGGACGGTGCGTTCCAGGACCTGGATGCGGGCGATGTGCCCGGTGCGGGCCAGCGCCGCCAAGGTGCGTCCCCAGCCCGCCACGTTCGCCGACTGAGCTGCGGGATCGAGCAGAGCAAAGGCATGGGCGGAGACGCGCACCACCGCGGTGAGTGTCGCCTGGTGCGGATCGTGGACGGCTCCGAGGCGCCCGTCGGCGGAGGAAACCACGCGGAGAGAGGCGGCTGTGCCCGGAAGGTGAAGCAGGCCCTCGCAGTGGGGCCGGGTGGAGGGCCGAGCAAGCCACATCAGCTGCCCCCTTGCTCGGCGCAGCAGGTATCGCAGAGCGATGGGGGTCCAGTCGGCGAGTGAGCGTCCTCGGTGTCGCAGGAACACGGCCGCCAGCAGCAGCGCCCACAGCGGCGTCAGCTTCAGCGCTCCGACGATGCCGGAAACCAGCAGGACTGCGAGCAGCAGAAGCCCGGTCGCGGTGATACCGGTCAACTGGGGTGCGGACAGGCCCATCAGGACGCCACGGCGGGTGCGGTGGGGGAACTTCACGGTGGCTGGACTGCCGGAGGGTGAGGTTTCGAAATGCATGGCGAAGCCTTAGAAAAGGGGAAGAGGGGGAGGGAAGAGGCCCCGAGGCGAGGGCGGAACGGGGCGGCGCACGCTCCGACCTCGCCTCCCGGAAGGCAGCTGCGGGTTAGGAGCCGGACTTTCCCGATGGACCGGGATAGACCCACCGCTGCGGCGTCACACCGCCCTGTGGGGCCGGGCCGTTCGTGGAAGGCGAACCGGTTGGCCTGGGGGAGTAGCGCTGCACGGGCCCGCCGGGGGCTCCGGTCGCAGCACCTTGGGGCGTCGGGCCGGCAGCGACCGGTGCAGCGTTGCCACCGGTGTCCGACTCCTGGCCGGAACGGCGAATGAGGGGCTGGCCGCGGTCTCCGCTAGTGGGTGGACGGCGAATCAGCGCACGGCCCCTGTCGCCCGAGGCGTCCGCATTCTCACCGAAGCGGAAGTGTGTCTGCTTCGGCTTCCCGCCGCGGGAGCCGCCGGTCGGATCGATGCCCGAGGCCACGCCTCCGGCGCCCTGCCCGGGCACCTTCGCCGGGCCCTGCGGGGCGATGCCAGCGGTCTTGGCCTGGAGCGCCAGCTGCCCCGCGGTCCTCGCTGCGCCGGCCGCCGTGCCCATGCCGGCGACGCCGGTGCGGTGCAGGTCATCGTGGCCGCCGCCGTCGGAGGCCCAGTGCACGAACTTGTACGTCGCGTACGGGCACAGCAGCACCAGGACCATCACGACGATGCCGGCCATGGCGTCCGAGAGCGCGCCGAGCCCGCCGTGGGAGTCGGCCTTGCCCATCGCCGAGACGCCGAGCAGGAACACGATCGTCATCAGCAGTTTGGAGACGACCAGCGTGGCGGTGGCCTCGATCCAGCCCCGGCGCCACCGCTTGGCGACCTCCCAGCCGCCGCCGGCACCGGCGAACACCGCCAGGGTGACCAGGACCAGGATGCCGATCTTGCGGGCGACCATCACAGCCCAGTACAAGAACGCACCCACCGCGCAGCCCAGCGCGACGATGGCCGGCACGCCCCAGCCCAGGCCGTACATCGCCCCCAACTCGTTCACCTTCACCACGCGGCGGATCGCATCGTCGATGGAGCTGTTGGCCGCCTTGAACAGCCCCGCGGACAACGCGTCGGTGACGGTCAGGGCGATGGTGGTGCAGGCGATCGCGGCGAAGGCGAAGAACACCCCGGTCATCGTCCCGAACGCCGCCTGCGCCAGCGCGCGTGCGTCCCGACGCCAGGCGGCGCGGGTGAGCTGCAGGCAGAAGGTGCCAACGGTGAGCACCAGTCCGATGGGGAGGATCAGCTCGTAGTTGTGGCGGAACCACTCGGCATTCAGATCGATGGCGGTGGTCTTGTCCACGGCCCGGGAGGCCAGGTCGGCGGCGGACTGGGCGACCTCGCCCATCGACTTGGCGATCCAGGCGCCAATGCCGCTGGTGACGGCCTCACCGGTCTTGCCGACCACACCACCGACCGCCCCGCACACGTGGTTCATCAAGGGAAGGTCACAGGCACCCACCGCACACCTCCTTCAACAGATCAGCGCGGGTCATGGGGCAACCTCCGGCAGCACGCCGGACAGGGCGCAGTCGTGGTGGGGCTGGCACTGGACGGCGAGCGTGACCTGGTGGGGTTCGGCGCCGGAGCCGCCGTGCTTCCAGGCGAGCGATTGCTTGCCGGTGACGGTGACCGCGTAGACGTACGCCTGCCTGATCGCACCCGGGTCCTGGGCCAGGGCGGTCTTGAATGCCTCCGGCAGATGCCCCTCCTCAACCGACGCGGTGGCGCGCTGGGCGTTGTCCCGCATCCGCGACCACAGCGTCGTGTCGGGCACCTGCCCGTTCACCGACTTCCAATCGCGGTACCGCTTCTCGCCCGTCATCCACGCCTTCAGTCCGGACAGGTGCTCGGCGCGGGAGGCATGCCGGGTGTCGTACGTCCACAGCGCCTTCGTCGCCGCCTTGGCGAAGGTGACCGGGTCGTCGGTGTGCGGGGGCGTTGCCACGGTGCCCCGGCTACCGTGATGCGTCGTCTGATGCGGTGCTGGGGGAGCGGAACGCGAGTCGGAGGTGGGCGGCGGCTTCGGACCTTCGGGGCGGGTGAGATAGCCGACCAGGCCGGCCGCGCCCGCCAGCACCGCGAGGATGATGCCGACCATCACAGCACGCCGCGCCATCGCGGAGGAGTTCGCCGACCGCTCCGAGCCAGTGGGGAAACGTTGCTTGCTCATCAGTGGACCTGCGTCCCCATCGCCGAGAAGAAGGCGACGATGCCGTTGGCGGCGCCGAGCAGCAGGGCGCATCCGGCCGCGACGGTGACGCCCTTCTTGCCGTTCTGCTCGGCCTGATGACCACCGGAGTGGTGACCCCAGGCCCAGATCAGCGCCGAGATCGCCAGGGCGCCGACCACGGCGATGATGCCGAAGAGGTTGATCGAGCCCATGACGTTCTTCAGCACGTCGAGGCCGGGCAGGCCGCCCTCCTTCGGGTGCACACCTGGGTCGTAGGCCAAGTACTGGAAGTGCTGTGCGAGCTTCATAGGAACTCCTGTGGGATTCGGGCACGCGACGAGCCCGTAAGTGGTGGGAGAAGGAAGAGAGAGGTGGTTCAGGCGACGCGACGTGCGGCGAGGAGGGAGGGGCGCCATTCCGCGAGCCGAGAGATCTTCACGACGTCACCCGTGTGCGGGGCTTGCAGGATCAGGCCGTGCCCGATGTACATGCCGACGTGCTCCGGCCGGGCAGCCGAGCCCTCCGTGAAGAGCAGGTCACCGGCCTCCAGCCGGTCCGGGCTGACCGACTTGCCCTCCTTGACCTGTGTGTACGTGGTCCGCGAGAGGGAGATGCCGCCGGCTTTGTACGACGCCTGCATGAGACTGGAGCAGTCGCACCGGCCCATCGGCTCCTTGCCGTGCGCGTGCCTGCACGAACCGCCCCACTGATACGGCGTGCCCAACTGACCCAGGCCCCACCGAATCGCACGGCGAACCGGCTTCGGCGCATCGGAGGGAACCGTGTAGCCCTTCGGCACGGCCCCCTTCGGGGTCGGACCGAACGACGAACCATCCTCGCCCCTACATCCCCCGACGACTGGTCCGGTCTTATCGCCCTTTACGGCGCTGACTTGGCCGGAACTACCGGTTCCCGCAACAGATGCGGCAAGAGCCTTCTGCAGCGCGGCGGCCAGCGGCTCCCACTTCGCGTACGCGTCGGGTTGGGCGCTGGCCTGCACGGCCTGGGCGGCCTGGGCGACGGTCATCGACTGCCAACCCGAGACCTTCTTCAGATGCTCGTAGAACTCCGTCGACGCATGCACCGGATCCCGCACCTGCGCCGGCGTCCCCCAGCCTTGGCTAGGCCGTTGCTGGAACAAGCCCAGCGAGTCCCGGTCGCCGTAGTTGAGGTTGCGTAGGTCCGATTCCTGCAGGGCCGTGGCCAGTGCGACCACCTGCCCGCGGGCTGGCATCTTCAGCGCGACGCCGGTGGCCTGGATCTTCTGCGCATTCGGGATCTGCTCCTTGGGGGCAGCGAGCCCGGTGACGTGGACCGAACCGGCCTTGCCGCTCTTCAGGAGCGAACGGACCTGTTTCGCGACCGCCGCCGCATCAACGTCGTCACCCGGGCCGTCTTTTACAGGCGGCCTCGGCGCTGTGCGCACCGGCTACGGCCATCGCCATGGGGGCGATCAGCAGCATCGGCGCGGTCACCACCGCGCCGATGACCAGGACGGTCTTGTTCACGAGTGTGGACCAGGATGAGCAGCGAACCGCATGCCTGGCCGTGACGCCGGACATGTGAAGGGAGACCGCATTAGCAGCTCCTTATGCGTAGGTGGTGAGCGCGGGCGCTCTCGTCGAAAAGGCCACCCGCACCACATCAGTCGAGAATGAGAGCCCCAAAGGGGGGAGCAGAGCCAGTAGACGGGCCTGCTATTCCCCGGCCACCGGACTGCTCAGCGAAGCGCGGCAACAAGCCGCGCTGGTAATCTCACGCGCCACATACGGGAATTTCCTCGTTCTCTCTCCGGAGACGTCCACGAGGCGCTGACTGCGCCCCGACTTGGGCGGGAAGACATGAACCCACACGACTCAATCAGGCAGAACCGGAGCCCTGTCCGATGAACATGCCGAGACTGTAGAGACGAATTCCGGCCGCGCCAAACCAACCCAACCGGACGCCGTCAGACGCATCTTCCTGGCTTGGTACGGCCGGAATTACCGGACTACTCTCCAGCGATCATTCGCGTTCATCCCGACGAACTCACTGGGGTGAGCGTCTTCCCCGGCGCGCGTACTCCTTTGCGAGATAGGGAACGTGTGCACCGCGTCTTGAGAGAGAGCTTGCTGAAATGCCCTACACCCTGCACCGCGGCGACGCGCTGACCAAGCTGTCGGAACTCCCCGACAACAGCATCGACGCGCTGATCACCGACCCGCCCTACAACTCCGGCGGCCGGACCAGCAGCGAGCGCACCGGACGCACCGCGCGAGCGAAGTACACCGCCGCGGATGCCGAGCACAACCTCGCCAACTTCCCCGGTGAGAACCGCGACCAGCGCAGCTATGGGTACTGGCTGACCCTGTTGCTGACCGAGTCCTACCGCGCCACCGTCGAGTCCGGCACCGCCCTGGTCTTCACCGACTGGCGCCAGCTGCCCACCACCACCGACGCACTCCAGGCCGCGGGGTGGACCTGGCGTGGGATCGCCTCCTGGCACAAGCCGGTCTCCCGCCCACAGAAGGGCCGGCTGAAGCAGTCCTGCGAGTACATCGTCTGGGGCACCAAGGGCCCGGTCGACCCCCACCGCAACCCCGTCTACCTCCCCGGCCTCTACACCGCCAGCCAGCCCCGCAAGGGCCGGATGCACATCACCCAGAAGCCGACCGAGGTGATGCAGGAACTGGTGAAGATCTGCCCCCAGGGCGGCACCGTCCTCGACCCCTTCGCGGGCTCGGGCTCCACAGGCGTCGCTGCCCTGCGTGAAGGCCGGCAGTTCATCGGCATCGAGCTGTCCGACCACTACGCCGACATCGCCGAACAGCGCTTGGAGCGCGCCCTCGCCCAGGGCGACTACGACCTCGCCGGCCCCGAAGCATGAGCGCCAGACCCCGCACAGAGCCACGTACGCACAAAAGGGCGGTGCCTTCCCCTCGGGGTAGGCACCGCCCTTGAAGGTTGTGCAGTTCAGGCTGCCGCGACGCTGCGCTGCAGGAGTTCAGCGGCCCGGTGCAGGTCGTTGTAGGAGCCCAGGCGCAGCTCGACCCCGTCCCGTACGCCCAAGCAGCCGGTCCCGCGCAGATCGCGGGTGAAGCCGTCCTCCAGCTCGACCGTGTCCGGGTCCAGCAGCAGGTTCACCACCAGCTGGTGCTTGCGCGGCTGGACGCGCACCGTGGCCAGGTTCTTGATCCGCCGATAGGCGACGTAGTGCAGCTGCGTCTCCTTGCGCACGCCTTCATATCCGAGAAGGGCCGCGTCCAGTCCCTCATACAGATCCCGGAGGGATTGTGGCGCCTCGTCGAGGTACTGCTGCACCGACTTTGCCCCCGCAGCCCGCCCGCTCACCGACGCTCGCGCCAGCGACGGCACCATACTGCGCTGGGCGGAGGCACGGCCGGCAACGGAGGCGACCATCTGCAGCGTGAGCACGTCGTCGAAGACCCGGTAGGTCAGCAGGTCGATCCGGTGACCGATCATCTGCACCGCGATCTTGTCGTGGTGCGAGAACGCCCCCGCAATGCACACCAGGCGCGGGTTGCTCCAGTCCACCGACCCAGCCGCCTCGATGCCCAGCTTCTCCTTGACCAGATTCTCGAACTCGTGCGTATGGCCCTGCAGCCAGTACAGATAGGAGAGCGCCTGGTTGATCACGTTCTGGTCCCGCGAGCGCTTGTACTCAACGATCACCGGATTGCAGTTCTCATCCAGCCCGAGCGAGTCGATCCGCCCACGGTGCTGGCCGGTCGGGTATTCGGTCGCCAGGAAGCGGATGCCCAGCATCGCCTCCATGTTCGCCTCGACCAGCGACTGCAGCTCCCGCTCCACCGCCACCGACGCACCCGGTATCTCCGTGGCCCGGCCGCCTCTGACCCGGAAGACCTTCAGGTCGCTCATACTCCTCCCCGCTCTGACGTGATCACTGTCAGGCGAGAATCACAGCAGTTGTCCATCTATTCCCGACCGAAGGGCCGCCTCCGGGACGTAGCGCACCGCGCCCGCTGGCCGAGACGGCGCTCATCGCCCACAGTAGGGGCACCGCCCGGACGGTCGCCCCCGCGTCTCCACGTTCACACCGCGGTCCCGCATCCGCCGCAGGTGATACGCCACCGTCGACGCACTCAGCCCGACGACACTCGCCAGCTCACGCACCGAAGGCGCCTCTCCATGCTCGATCACGAAATTCTGTGCCGCTCGGGCGACCCGCTCCTGCTGCCTGGACCCAGACCCGCCCTTCACGACGCTCCTCGGTCCCGGCCGGCGTTTTCGCGGACGCGCCTGCGCAGCTCCGCTCGGGCCCCGGGGCTCCGTCCGTCCGAACCGTCGAAGTGCGGGTGCCAGTGAAGCCGGGCGCATAGCCTCAGCAGCCGACGACGCAGAACCGTCGGGTTGCCGGAGCGGCCGGCGAGTTCAGCGTAGGCGTGGTTCCGAGCACGCTGCAGCTCGATCAAGTCCTGGGGGAAGCGCACGGACAACATGCCTTGGATTCAATCACGTGTTCGATTTTGTGTGCTCGCACTGCTTCTGCGGCAATCGATCATGAGCATGCAGGCGCTGCGTGACAGGCCCTCTGCTCACAGCGTCGGCTCCTCATGTCGTGCGAGGAGTTCGGTGAACAAGTCCGTGAGGAGCTGTTCGCCGCCCGACACGGTGAGCTCCCAGCCGCCGAAGCGGTAGATCTCGTATCCGGCGAGGCGGAGCCGGCGGTCCTCGGCAACCATCTCCGAATACAGCCGCGGCACAGCGGTCCAGGTGACCAACCCCTGATCATCGGGCGGGTTCTTGCGGCCATAGTGCTGCACTCCGTCGACCTCGATCACGATGCGGGAGCGGTCCGGCGCCAGCAGCAGGAAGTCCATCCGCTGTCGGTGCAGCGCCCCGGACTGCTTGCCGCTGCGCCGGGTGTAAGGGTCGTAGTGGAGGTAGACCTGGGGTATCAGCGCGGGCAGGTCGAAGCCGCCTTCCTCGGCGTAGCGGGCGCAGTAGGTGCGCATGAGCAGTTGCTCGGGCGGGGAGTCCAGCGACCGGTACAGACGTCGGTACAAGCTGCTCGCTGCCGTCTTCTCGTCGGCATCGGGCTGGTGGTGCTTCGTCCACCAGGTGACCATTTGCCGCCAGGTGAGCCCGTGCGGCGGCAAGGGATCAGTGAACACCAGGCAGGTGTCCGCGTGGCGGACGATCTCCACGTCGTTGTTCACCGCGTCGCGCAGTACGATCTCCGGCTTCGCGCCGTCGGCGGCGAAGATCAGGTTCTTGAAACTGCCCGACGGCCCCTTGGAAAACCGACGCTCGTACTCCAGCTCCTGCAGGTCCTCCAGCGCGTCGCGGGTCGGCCCGAGGATCTGCTCGATGCAGTCCCGCCGGGCCTGCCAGCTGCCCCTCATGCCGTTGTCGCGCCAGTAGGTGCCGAACCCACGTGGCCCCTCGAACGTGCGAAACGGCCAGGCCGGCGGCTCCAGGGCGAGGCGCTCCAGGACGGCACGGTGGGCCTTGATGACGATCGGCACGTTCTCATCGTCGAGACGCCTGCCCTGACCATCGGTCCCATGCGAGACGAAGTCGCCATGCAAGAGACGGGTCAGCGCGATCGCCACCTCTAAGTCGGTCTGACCGACCGGAGGCCCGAACCGCAGCGACTCGACGAGTTCCACGTCGAGCACCCACGGTTCGGCCCAGCCGTCGCCACTGCTGAAGAACGCCTCAACGTTCACGCCCCCCACCCCCTGCGATCCGTAAGGAACATGGTCACCTGGAACACCTAGACCACCAGACGCCACTGACATACGCCCTCATGCATGCAGCTCCGCGTCCTGATCGAACGCTGCTTACACGTTCCGTAGCCCTCGCATTGCACCGCCGGGGGCTTCCGAGGGCCGGTGCTGGGGTCGGAAGGTTCGCGCGCTGGGAGCTCGCCGGGTGGCCCTGCTGCGCCGAGCTTCAGCCCTGAAGTGGCACCTGGGGGCGGGCCCTGACTCCAGCAACGTGCATCACACCGGTGCCGCGCTGCACCCAAGCATCCGAATTCCGGCAGTGGTTGCAACCCCGGTGGGTGAGGGTCGGCTCGGCGTGGGACGTGTTCAGGGCGGCGGCTCCCACGGACGACCGACTCTGCAGCGCGCGAGGAACCTGCACGCGGGCTTCGGCTTCGGCGGCGGCACTGGCCAGCAGAGCTGCGGAGCCACACGGCTATCGCCGTCCGTGCGCAGCCCTTCGCGGCCTCGGAGGGCCGTAGTGACGCGGTCAGAAGTTCTCGAGACGGATCTCGTAGCAGTCGTTGCACATGTCCTCCATAGCCAGGTAGGTGCCTAAGCCACAGAACGCGCAGATCCCCTCGAATTCGGTGCCGCATGCGAAACAGATCCAGGAGATCGCATCGGGAGAGCTAGCGGTGTGCACGTCGACCACGGCAGAAGCACCGCACGAAGTGCATGGGGCGAAGTCTCCGCCTCCTTCCTTGATGGTCAGATGCCGGGACATGCCGACGAACTCCCACGCCGCCTCTTCTCCTGTTCCGTATGACTTCTTGCAGAACAGGCACGACAGGTCGATCGCTCCGCCATCGAGGACCACGACGAACTGCCCGCAGGACCGGCAGGCCACTGTGGAGGCTTCGTAGCCATCCAGCAGACCGCGAAGCGACTCCACCTGATGCGCCACGAAGTCTTCAAGGTGTCTGAGTTGTTCCCGCACACGCTCCATCTGCTGCTCGGCCGCCCACGAGTCCGCTGGCGATTCGACGTACGGGAGGACGTCGGCGCTGACGAACTCCACGAGCAGGGCCAGCACGGGGACCGTCCGGGCCTGGACCGCCACGGCCGAGTCGCTCCAACCGAAGTGCATGATCCGGTTGCGCAGGGCGCCGAGCTGAGTGAGGTTGTCATCGTCCGGGTCAAGCAAAGTTTCAAGCGCGACATCGCAGCCCTCGTCGTCGGAGAGGGAGTTGAGCCGTTTGATCGCGGTCTCGATACCGCAGCTTTTGAAGTCGCCTGCCTTGTGCTGAGCATCATTGAAAATGCCCGGCTTAACCCAGACGAGCGCGGGATCGTGCATCTCAAGGCGAGCCTTCAACAAGGTCTCGGCGGCGGCCCGTAGATGCAGGACTGCGTACTTCAACTCGCGGCGTTCAGGGCCGCTTCTGATGGCGAGTGAGTCGACGGCGCTGACAAGAAAGTCGAGCCCGTTGACGAGGGCGGGGAAGTGGAAATCTTTCGCACTTTGATCACCGGCTTCTCCGGCCTGGCCACTGGTCACGACATAACCTCGCCTTGCACAGTGTCTCCGATGGCCGGACATGTGGAGACCGCCTCAACATCCCGCCGACGTACTTCCTCGAACGATTGCTCGGCCACCTCTTCCCCCATTCGTAGGTGTCAGCCATTCAAGCAGCAGACTTCTTATTAGCTCCGAGGCGGCCAATGGCCGATGCGGCGAAAACGGGAGAGTCTGCCACTGGAACACCGGTTGCTATAGATCACGGTGCGCAGAATGATCAGTCTTCATTCGTGGCCCGCGGGGTGGATCAGGGGCCGGCCGTCGCGCCCTCAGACGCTTGCGCCACCGATTCCACCATCGTCCGCTGCTCAGACCTCTCCAGCGTTGCGGACGATCGGCTGCTGATAGGGCGTCGGGGTGGCGGGTGCCCAGGGCTTTCTCGCGGTCGGCGAGGACACGTTCCAACAGAGAGGTGGCCTTTAGCGTCTTGCCTGCCCGCCAGTACGCGATGGCGAGGTTGGCCCGACACGCGATGGTCGTCGGGTCCTCACGGCCCAACAATCGTTCACGTACCGCGAGGGTGTCTTCCAGGAGGGCGATGGCATCGTCGATGCTCTTACAGCCGTACAAAGGTGTGGGCTTGTCGACCCGGATGGTCTCTGGGTGGTCGGGTTCGAGTATCTGTTCGCGATACGGGAAGTCCTCCCGCAATAATGCGAAGGCATCCTGATCGCGATCGTCGAGGAGATAGGCCATAGCGAGTTCCCGTCGGGCAAGGAGGGTCTTGGGGTGGGCCCGGCCCAGCAGCCGCTCGCTTGTGGCGGTCAATCGCTGCCAATAGGGGACCGCCGCGGAGGCCAGGCCATGACCGATCAGGCTGCGTCCGGACCAGCGCAGAAGATGGTGGCCTCCCACCTCCCACAACAAATCCCCCGCGCACCCTTCGAGGCTGTCGATATTGGTCTGCACCACGGCGCTCTCGTCACGTTCGTGTCGATGGGACCCCAGCCATAGCTCGGTCAGTGCGTCGGCGGCAGTCTTGACCACATTCGGCAATGCATCGCCGGGTGTGTATTCGCGCATGGCGCGAGCGGTCAGTGCGTGCAGTCGCACGGCGCGGGAGCCGGCCTGTGCATCGTCGACTATGAGGCCGTAGCGATGCAGGAGCCGCAGTACCGCCCGAGCTTGGGAGGGGTCGACGGCACTGGGCCCGTCAACTGAAGATGACGCTGCACGCTGGGCGTTCAGGTAACGGATAACGGCCCTCCCCGCCCACAGGGAGCGGGGGTGCCCGGCAGGGTCCAACATGGCGGCCAAGCGCAACGCCGGGATCGCGAGGCCGACGGGCTCGCATGTCTGGGCTACATCCAGCGAGAGCAGAAGGGCTGCGGCCACCTGTCGCCCGTATCCTTCGGTGTCCGCGTGGCGTGGGAACAACTCGTCCAGGCGGGCGCTGCTGTGGGTGAAACGGTGCAGGTAGTCGGCGCAGGGCACGTCTTCATTGATCATGTAGGCGGCGGCGTGCGACAGCGCCAGCGGTAGATATCCCAGCGTCTTGGCCAGCGTGTTCGCCTGGGTGTCCAGCAGATGGGCGGCGTGAGCGGTAGTGAGGCGTTCACGGAGGTAGGTGTCGGCTTCTTCTGCGCTATAGGTCTCGATGTTCACCACTGCCCGGCCGCCGCCTGACAGTATTGCGTCGTGGCGGCGGGTCGTCGCCAGAACTCGGCCGCGGCCAGAAGCTGACGGCGGCGGCCACCACGGTTGCATCGCGTCGGGGTCGGTTATGTCATCGAGAATGACTAGCCACGACCGCGGAGTAACTGCTAGCCAGTGGAGGAAGGCTCGGGCGTTTGCTATGGCGCTCTCATCCTCCACGAATCCCGGGACGTTCACGAGGTACGCGGCTTGGGCATAGCGGGTGGTGACCTGCTCGGATTCACTTGCGTCGACCCACACCACGAGCTCCACACCGTCGGCCAGCGCCTGATGGGCATAGGCTGCGGCCAATTGTGTCTTGCCCACGCCGCCGCCTCCGGAGAGGACCTGAGTGAGCACCACCGTGGCATGGTCAGCTCGAGCTTGATCGATTTGGTCACGCACTGCGGCTCGGTGCTGAAAGGCCGATGCCAGCGTAGGAACTGATCCCAGCCGAGCCGGCCACTCCACCACTCGCCGAGCAGGAGGTGCGACCGTCAGATGGCTGACGTGGCCGCTGATGGCCACCGAATGAGCGGCCGAAGCGGTGGCGTTCCCCGATCTTTCCAGTCGTACTCCTGCCTCGGTATTCACGGTGTGTGGCTGAGGACCGTGATAACCGCTTATCGCCGTGCCGCCGCTTTCGGCGAAAGCGTCACCGGTTTGATTGACGTTGACCGACTGCGACGGACCGTCGTCGCTGGCCAAAGTGCGGGCTGACCGCCACGCCCGACGCCACTTCATCGCCTATCTTTCCATTGAGCTGTCACCGTGGCAGTCCTACTCAGGTGTAGTCGATCCCGGTGCCAGCACTGCTGCCTGGGCCGCGGGCGATGGCGTCGCCGGTCTGTTCCGCGCGGGCCGCTCCGCTGCCCGTGCCGCCCGGGCGGCGTATGCCCGTGTGGGCCTTGCCCCCGTTGCTTGCCTCTGCCCGCCCCGACCGCATGACCACGTCCCGCGGCTCAGTCGGTTGAAGCCACGCCCACACCAAAGCGCCCACTCCGGTAGCGGCCTGGACTGAGGCTCCCACCAACTGGCCGGCATCCGGCCCGTCGAGCAACCAGACCACCGGGGTCGAGACGATCCCCGCCACGGCGCCAACTAACACCGCGGTTCTCCATCTTCTTGACACGCACGACCCTTTCCCCCGGTTCCCGCCCTGTCGCCTGACGGCTGGATGGCAACAGCACTGTATGACGTCACCCTGGGCAACGACAGTTCCATGATGCCCCCACCTCCCACCCGAAGTAACGAGTCGCTTTTTCGCAGCGCTACGACCAGCATGTCCGGATGAGCGGGGCGACTGTCGACCACGTGGCCGGGTAGGCCCAGCCGCTTCATGGAGTCGGCCGATACACGACGGATGACATTAGGTCGCTCGCACAGTGGCTCCACTCGCTTGCCGCCTGAGGGTCCTGCGGGCCTCCAGGTCCAGCTCACACGAGGTACTCATCCATGAGTTCCGCAAGGTGCATGAGAGCCGGCCACTGGGTGTCGTTGGCCGTGTGGGTGTAGGAGCGGCGCTGGGCCTGTACGTACATGGCAAATTCGGCCGGGTCGTCGCAGTCTTGCAGGAAGGCCGGAACGATCTCGAGCGGACGGGGGTTACTGACGGACCAGGAAGCGTTCTGGGGCTGGGCCGGATCGAGTTTCGTGATGCCGAGAGGCGTTTGGTTCTGGTCCGAGCGGGGGTTGACGCCGTAGAAGGCAGTATCGCTGATTCGGGCGAGTCCGGAGAATCGGCCGCTGCCGGGTGCACGCCGTTGGTGCTCTTCGTCCCACGGGACGCCGAAGAGGTGGGGGACTGCGTCCCCGTCTGCAGCCTCGCGTACCCGGATGATCCGCAAGCCGGGATGATCGCCGGGTTTCCGGTGCGCGGGTACGGCATCAGGCTCTTCGAATCGGGTGCCTGGGAGTTGCAAGGCGTTCGGGGTGAGGTGGGCGTCCTGGAGCCAGGGCCAGAGTTCTCTGCGCCGGAGGACGGCAGCACGTGCGAGGAAGACCCGGTCGGTGGTCGAATCCAGTGCCAAAGCCTGGATGATGAAGTCTGTGACGGCGCGGTAGTTTCTGGCGAGATGGATACGGCCGCGGCCGGCGGTGAGTGCCTCGGGGAGCTCGGTAAAAGGGAGCTCGGTTTCGTCGCGCTGGCAAGGGGTCGGCATGAGCTGGGCCATGGTTTCCTGCCCCGGTCGCATGCGGATGAGCATGGGGACATGCCGACCGTCAGGGGCGCGTGAGATCCACACGGTGGACAGTTCGAAGGGGCCGGTGACACTGTGCGGAGTCGGGATGTCGGAAACGTGACCGACCTGGCGCAGCGCGTCCAGGACGGAGGATGCAGCCCGCTCGATGTCGCTCACGCGGTGATCGGTGCCGCCGAGCATCTTCTGCTTGCTGCCAGATGCGGGGGCTGGACGCACGGGGCGCATGCACTGCACACGTCGGCCGAGGGCGGGAAGCGTCTTCTTCAGAAGCGGCTTGGGGTCGCCCTGCCGTGTACGCAGGAAGAAGTCGCCGTCTTCGAGTTCGATCACCGCGGCACGGAGTTCGGGGGAGCGAGGAAACGCCGCACCGATGTGCCGGGCCCGTTCGGCGGTGGCCTGTTCGTTCTCGCTGCGCCGCACCGCCGGAACATCGCCCTCGGAGCGGGGAATGCCACCGACGAGATCACCGGGGTCGCGGTGGTGGACAGTGACAGTGAAGGGTCCCGTGTATGTGACCGGGGCGCCCGGCATTGCGGTGCCATCTGACGCGTTGAGGCCCAGCTTGTGAGTGAGAGCGAGGTGGAGGGCCTCCTGCGTCCGCGGGGAAGTGGTCCAGTGCTCCATCTGGTAGTGACGTCCGGGCGTGACTTCGACCGGATGAAGGGCTTTGGTTTTGGTGCTCGCCTTGCTCGTTGTCCTGGCGGGGATCAGCCCAAGCGGGGCGAGCACGGGGACAAGAGCATCGAAGACTTCCAGATGGTCGATGGGCTGGTAACCGGGTTCCGCCGGGTGTCCGGCGGTGCGTCGGCGTCCCTTCTCGCCCGCGTCCGGCTCGGCAGGGAGGTAGTACTTCATCCCGTTGCTGTGCACCGCGTATGCCGCCACCGCGGTCTCGCTGCTTTCCGCAGCAGTGCTGGGGGCAGTGCGAAGAACGTCGGGGTTGGGGTAGCGATGGCGTGTGAGCAGGGCCAGCAGCCTGCTCACGCCGGGCGACCACTCCCAGCGGGCTTCATCACTGCGTCCGAGGACGGTGGCCGACGCCCGCACCAGCATGCGACGTTCCGTCGAGGTCATGAAGCCGGAGTCGGCGTGCAGCAGCACGGTGACGGTCGCCGGGTGCGCGCCGCGGCGCGGTACATAGGCGGACGGGAGTGACGCGAAGCGGGCCATGTGAAGGTCAGCATGGATGCGTACCTGGGCTTCGCCGGGGACCGTCTCCAGGTGGAATTCGATGTACGGGGTGTACATGCCTGTCGCACCGTCACGGTCGGTGAGAGGAGTGGGCGGACCGAGGTAGACGGCGCGTCGGCCATCGCTGCGAGTAGGGCCGAGCCACGCCTTGTAGTGGTGACCACGCAAATGGAGTCCGGAGCTGGTGACACGCTCGGCGAGCAGGCTGGGCAGTAGCTTGAAGACGGCGTCCCCGGGGCTAGCGGTTCCGTTGGGGTGGAGCTTGTGGTGTGCGAGATCGGTGTCGTGCGGCTCCCAGACGAGTGGGTGCTCGCCGAGGATCTCCGGCCAGTCGAGTTCCGGCAGGTGCGGGGCCACGTCCGTGGCGGCCCAAGCGGCGACGGCGAGGTGGAAAGGCATGTCGACGGGGGCGGTGGCCCGGAGGTACTCCGGTTCGTGCAGGTTCCAGTGAATGGAACTGATACGCGGGTCGAGGAGCTGCGCGATCTGGCTCAGTGAGCTGGAGGGCAGGTTACCGGGGTCCTTGCGCCGGCGAGGCAGGGAGGCCCAAGCGGGTTCGAGGCGCTTGAGCCATTCTGCGGGGCAGGCGGCCTTATAGCCCTGGACGGGTAGGTGCGCGTGCTCGTCGAAGACGAAGACTGCAGCTTGCTGGCGGCGGTAGGTGGGCATCAGCGTCCCCAGTCGAGAGTGTCGTAGAGGTGTCCGGCAAGGCCCCAGCAGGCCTGGCCCAGTTCGTAGCGCAAACGCTCCTCGGGGCCCGCCGTGGCGGATGGCTCTGTAAGAAGCTCGCGCAGCATCGTGCGTGCAGCGACGAGAACGCTTGTGCGTTCGGTATCGGCAGCGGTCTCGTCCAGTTGAGCGGCACGGGGCGCGAACGCAGCGTCGCAGAGGTAGATGAGAACCGGCTCGTTGCCGCGGATGCCTCGTCCGCTCGTCTGGTAGGTGGAGTTCAGCAGGTTGGAGGTGAAGGCATCCCGGTGGACTTGGTCCGTGAGGCGGCTGAAGAGGATCGGCTGCCCGAAGTGACGCCATGTCCTGCGTGCCCCATGACGCAGACGCAGGGCGAGGTCGACAGCGTCCATGGCCGGGTCGGTGAGATCGTTCGGCTTGTTGAGCCGGCGCATGGCATCCGCGCCCAGCAGAGACAAGACGAACGAAGCGTCATCGGCTGGTGGGTGGATGCGAACGAGGTAGAAGATCGCTCCCAGGGCCGCGACCCGGCGGGCGTTGAGGATGTTGTGACCGCGCTGAATGGCTCCCTCGGCGGCGACGAGGATGTCCGCGCCGCTGCGCGGGAAGGTGGAGGCCCTGCGGCGAATCAGCCCGTAGGGGCCGGGTTCATCATGATCGCGGACCACGTGCATAGCCTTGTACGGAGTCTTGTGGTTGACGTAGTCGGCGACAGTCTGGGCATCGCGGGTGCTGAGCACGACGAACAGGACCTGCTGGCGGTCGCTGGCCAGATGCTGGCGGACCTGGTCCAACAGGGATACCGGGGCACCTGGACGTGGCACGCAGACGGAGGCCGTTACCTGCATCAGGGCTTGCTCACGGCGGGCCCGGTCGCCACCGGTTCCGGAAACGAATACCGGCGCGGCCTCGGTGGTGCGCCCTGGTCGCAGGTGCATGCGACTGGCGAGGAGCGCTGCCCGGGCTTTCGCCGGGGTGCGCAGGACGAGCGAGACCGGGAGGTCGATGTGGTATTTCGGAGACGTCGGCAACCACGAGGTCGCCGAGGTGAGGATGACATGGGGCCCATCGATGCCTTCGGGGGTCAGCAGGTCGTGTAGGTGGTGGAGCAACCACCGTCCGACACCGCGCAGCCAGACCAGGTGCAGGGCGCCGCTGTCGCCAGCGGGGTTGGGTTGCCACTGCAGCGCCATGAGATTTCCGGCCGGCTGCTCCGGCACGAAGGCAAGGAGGTCCTTCGGCGGCTGCTCACCAAGGAAGCTCAGATCCTCCGGAAGCCGCAGCACCTCGGCGACAGCTGGGTAGAGCTTGCCCATCTCGAAGAAGGAGGCGGTGATGCGGGCCGCCCAGATGCCCGCCTGGAGGAGTCGGACCCGCGCGGCCTCTGCCTCGGTGGTCTCGCTTTCGTAGTCAGTGTTTTCGCCCTGCGCATCGATGGCTTCCTGCGCGAGACGGGGCGACTCATCGTCGTTGCCGATTCCGGGCATATGTGCGCGGATCCATTGCAGCGCAAGGTTGTCGGGGTCGGTTCCGGTGTCGTGAGCGGCGGTCATCGCGTGGAGCAAAGGGGCGGAACCCTCGGAAGGCTCGCTGAATGGTTGGGAGGACAGCGGTTCGAGGAACTGCTCGAAGAACTCCTTCGCCGCGTCCTCGCGGTCGGCGTTGTGATGGAAATCCTGCCGTTCGCCGAGCCCGTGCATGTCACGGGCGAGTCGGAAGAGAACGGAGTGACCGGTGAACGGGCCTTCGGCCAGCAGCGTGCGTAGAGACTCCCCTTCGGGGGCGACCAGTAGCTGGTAGAGACGGACCCGAGCCTGTCCATGTCGCCGTTCGAGTTCCTCGAACTTTTGAACTCTCGGATTCTGCAGGGGCATGTGCCAGTTCCGGTCGAGACCGTCGGCGATGCCGTGCCGGGTGCGCGTGCTCCAGCCACTGTCCGGATCAGTCAGGACCTCATGCTGCAGGAATGCCTCGTCGAAGGCGCGCTGGACATCGTCGGCCTCGTCGACGAAAAGGAAGTCCAGGTCGTGCTGGAAGCGCTCCACCACCCTCATGGCGGCGTCCGACCAGGCCGCCCGGGAGAAGACAAGTCCTGCGGGTGTTGTGATCTGCACCTGCGCGGTATCCAGCTCGTTGTCGGCGCGCTGGCGAGGACAGACCGGGAGAAGCGGACAGTCGCACCTACCGCGCTGCCCCACGACCTGAAGCGCGTTTCGGCAGGGCCGTTCCCCCTCTTCCAGCGGATCTCCCCCGATGAGCGGATCGAGCAGGCATACATCGACGGCGAAGCGTGCGGCAGCATCGGGGTGGTCCGGGAATGTGGATTCGCCGTCCTGGAGCAGACTGCGCCAATAAGCGGCGACGTGTCGGGTCCGCTCGCCCTGCCCGATCTTCGGTACGGCGTCGATGCCCAGGGCTCGGAGAAGTGAGGTCTTGGCGAAGCTGTCCCCGACCGAGGGCAAGACGTAGCCGCCTCGCATCCCGCGGTTCACGGCGAGCACGGTCAAGCCGTCCAGTAGTGTCGATTTGCCGGAGTTCATGAGCCCGACCGAGTGCATGGTGCCGTCGACTTCGAAGCGCGTGCAGTCGTCCCTCAACTGCCCTGTCGCCGGGTTTGGAACGGCCATGTCCAGGTCACGTAGACGACCGGCAAAGTCTCCGTTGAGGACGTGCGGGTGATGGACCAGGCGCCGGTCCATCTCCTCCCCGGTGCTCACGAGCTCATGGCGTGTGAACGAGAACACTTCCCGGGTGCGTGCGGTGGAGGGCGGAGCCGGCACCGGCGCCTCGCCCGGATTGATCCATTTGGGGATGTGTACGGATTCCGTCGAGCCGTCGGTGCGACGGAAGGTGCACGCAGCGCCGGGCGGGACCGGGCGGCGACGGGTCTCCGTCCTGTACGGCACAGGTTCCTTGAGGGCCTGCCGGTAGGTGTCGTGACGGCCCACGAGGTAGGGCGACGACTTTGGAGTGAACACCGTGGAAGGACGGACCTGGCGCCCGGGGGGTTCCGCCCGTTCGAAGCCACGGATCTGCGCCGGGAGCTGGGCGTACGCATCAAGAGTGCGCAGGAATTGGCCCGAGCGCGCCATGTCACCCATCAGCAACCGCAGCGCCCGCACTTCACGCTCTAGGCCAGGCCGAGGGGAGACGTACGTGGACAGCACCGGCCACAGTGCACCGACCCCCTGGCCCGGCATGTGATCGGCCAGGAACGTCAGTCCGAGCTCCAGCTGGCACAGCTCACGTGGCAGCAATGGGCCGAGGTACGGGCTGACGGAGTCGTCTTCGAGCTCTTTGATCAGGCTGGCCATCCAGCTCCTGATGTCCCTCATGCTCGCTGCCCTGCTTGCCTGGATCGTTCGATGACCCGGTGGATGAAGGCGTCCTCGTCGACGATCTCCAGGCCGTTGACCCGGCCATCCAGTTCACGGCTCAAGTCGGTGAGGTATGCGGGTGTCGCACGGTGTTTGGCCACGACGAGGAATCTTCGAGTGGCACGCAACTGGTAGTCACAGTTGAAGCGCCGGCCCAGCAGCGTCGCGCTGACGCAGTCCTTCGCATCGAAGAGCCAGCATTCGTCCGAAGCGGAGCCAGGCCGATGGAACCATACGGCGCCATCCCAGGAATCCAGCCCGGGATATTCCTCCAGGCGCACGAGGTCATGCGGCAGCTCGGTGATCCCGTCGAAGAGCCGAGCTTCGACCAGCCCCGCGTCGTGGTGGAAGCGGCGAGTGGCGCGATGTTGGACCCAGTAGCCCTCTAGGGTCCGCAGTTTCCGCTGTATGGCGCTCCCGCGGCACCCCGGGACCGCACAGGGACTGTTCACGCCGGGCATCGGATTGCCGCACGCGTCACAGACTCGCAGTATGGCGCCCGCGGGCGCGTGCTGAAACCGGTACGCGACGCGGATCAACTCTTTGAAGTGCGGTTCGCCGCTCGCGCTGGTGCCTGGCATCCGCTGCGCGCGCCGGAGCACGTCCAGGTCACTGAGGACTGGTTCGCGGATGTGCATCAGGCGGAGCTCGACGTATGCCCGCTGTACCTCCGCCTCGGTGCGTCCGTTGGCCTGGGCGGTCGCAAGCAGTTGCGCGAAGATCTGATTCTCTACAAGCTCGGCCTCCACATCGGCCTTGGCCGCCAACGCTGCCGCCTGTTCGGAGAAGCCAGACAGCTCGCCGCCCTCCAGCAGCGACTGATCCTGGTCAGCCTCGGACAGAGCCAGCCGCACCGGCCAGTCGCGCATCGGGCGTCGGCACGCGGCGAACACGTCCAGATCGTCTTGGGGCCAGTTGGCGGTCTGATGGTGACCGGCCCACCACAGTCTGGTGAACCCGGTGCGCCAAGCACGCGGCAACAATCCCGCATTCGGGTCGCGACTGCCGGGTACCTGCTCCGCCGGGCCCTGCTGCCGGTCGAGCCGGATCTTTGCCAGCCCTGCGCACAGCAGCTCGACGGTGAGGTAATCATCAGGACAGACATCCCTCATACCGCTGTGACGCGGCGTTTCCGATGCCTGGGGCGAGATCGTCACGGGCGACAGGAATACCGCGTTCCGAGTTCAACAGTCGGCTGACTGTCATGCTCTGAAGGACGCCGAGAGGTTGTGGGCCTGGTCCGGAGCCTCTCCGGGCGCCGAAAAGATTCGCACTGTCGATAATGCTGCGCGGTTGACGTCGTACCTTCGCTCGGGGCGAGAGGGTCACGCAGCTTCTCGGCAGTTTGCGGTCATCCAATGCCGGATCTCGATCGGCGAGAAGCGGAGCTGTTGGCCGATGCGGAAGCTAGGGATGTTTTCCTTCGCATGATTGTCGTATACCCAGGAAGTCGGCTTCCCGAGGAAAGTCGCCAGGGCAGCAACGTCCCAGAGTGGCTCATGCATCATTCTTCGCTTACGTGTGATGACGGGTGCAGGTGGCAACTTAGGGATGGATGGCGGCCGCACCAAATGGTAGGCATGCAGCCTGGTGGCGTCTTCTCGGGTGCACGTGTGACGGGAGTGACGCGGCGCGCCCCTGGAAGCTCAGCACGGATCCAGCACGACGCACCCGAACGGACCGGAACGGGCGGCAGGGGAAGTCAGCACGGAGTCAGCACGGGCGGGCTTGGGCTCACTCGGTCCAGAGTGAGCCCAAGCTGCTGACCTGCATGTTTGTCAGTCGTGTGGGCGTCTGTTAACGGAGGCTTCGCGCAGATCATGGACATCTGCTTCCTCTGCCGCGCCACGGGCGGCGAGGCCCGCGTCAACGACGACGAGTCGCTGGAGGTCGGCTGGTTCGAGCGGGACGCGCTGCCTCCGCTGGAGGCCTTCGCGCTGGACCGCATCAAGCGGGCCACGGAGGAGGCGCCCACGTGGTTCCAGGGCATCGACGAGTCCTGAGCCGGACCTCCTGAGAGGCCACCGGCCGCACCGGCCGCCCCGGGGTCTCCGGAGCGGCCTCCCCGTCGGCCCGCCCGCTGGGTCAGTAGGCGATGCGGTCCGCCTTGGCCAGCCACGCGTCGAACGGGGCCGTGCGGTTGGGCAGGTCCAGGCGCTGGACCGCCATCGGCCACTCCGAGGAGGGCTTCTTCTCGAACAGGTCGTAGAACTTGCGGTCGTCGAAGCCGGCCACCGCCGCGTCGTGCCGGTCGGCAGCGAAGACGATCCGGTCGACGCGTGCCCACAGCGAGGACGACAGGCACATCGGGCACGGCTCGCACGAGGTGACCAGGGTGCAGCCTTCGAGCGAGAAGGTGTTCAGCGCCCGGCAGGCGGCGCGCAGCGCGGTGACCTCGGCGTGCGCCACGGGGTCCAGGGTCGCGGTGACCTGGTTGTTGCCGGTGGCGACGACCTCGCCGCCCTTGGCGACCAGAGCGCCGAAGGGGCCGCCGCCGTTGGCCACGCTGGCGGTCGCCAGTTCGATCGCCTGCTGCATCCAGGTGTTCTCGAGGTCCTGGACGCTGGGCTCCTGGGCGTGAACGGTCATGGTGGTGCTCCTTCGCTGAGAGCGGGGTGGTGGGTGTGGGATGCCGGTGCGGGGCAGGCCGCCGCGTACGGGACGAGGCAGCCGGACGGGGCAGTCGGTTTCCGTGCTGAGGGGAAGCAGGTCAGGGCGTCGGCGGGGGAGTGGACGAGGGGTGCCGGCGGGAGGAACGGCTCGCGGTGTGGGCGAGGATGCTGCGGTGACCCATGGCTTTCCCCCGTGTGCGGCAAGGTGTCGGAAAGGCCGAGCAGGGCGGCGGCCCGAGGGCGGCGTGTGCCCGAGCTTGATGGCACGTGCCCTGCGACGGCGTAACTGGCGATAAGTACACCGCCGGCCGACCGGGTCCAGCCAGGCATGGAAGGCATGAAAGCGCGCGTCCGCCGGAACGCGATCTTCGTCGTTTCCTACGAGAGCCGCACCGGCTCCGGGACGTCGGGAAACCCCACTGAGCGCGGATGCCCGGTCGCCTGCGTGCGGACACACGAAACGGCCATCGCACGGCTCCCGGGCCGGTGGAGGCCGGGGCCGGCGCGATGGCCGTCGTCGTCGGTCGGTGTGATCGGGGCGGAGGCCGCCCGCCGGCACCGCTCAGCGGCGGTCCCGCTCGAAGGTCAGGAGCAGGTCCGCCGCGACGCTGACCGCGATGGTGGCGGGTTCCTTGCCGGTGATCTCCGGGAGGCCGATCGGGGTCTTGATCCGGTCGATGGTGGCGTCGTCGTGGCCGCCCTCGGTGGCCAGGCGCTTGCGGAACCGTGCCCACTTGGCCGCCGAGCCGATCAGCCCGATCGAGCCGAGCCCGGGAGTGCGCAGGGCGGCGTCGCACAGCGCGGCGTCCTCGGCGTGGTCATGGGTCATGATCAGCACGTGGGTGCCGGGGGCCAGCTCCTCCAGTACTTCCTCCGGCAGCAGCGGGGTGTGGTGCACGTGCACCTGTGCCACCGCGTCCCCGACGACCGCAGCGAGGCGCTCGTCCGTGAGCATGTCGGGCCGGGTGTCGATCAGGTGCAGGTCGAGGTCGTGGCGGGCCAGGATGCGGGCCAGCTCGAAGCCGACGTGCCCGACGCCGAAGACCGCCACCGCCGGGACCAGCGGCAGCGGTTCCAGCAGGACGTTGACGGTGCCGCCGCAGCACTGCACGCCGTGCTGGTTGCTGACCTTGTCGTTGAGGGCGAAGTCCATCAGCTCGGCCTCCGGGGCCGGGGCGGCGAGCAGCTCGCGCGCCCGGTCGATCGCGACGGCCTCGATGTTGCCGCCGCCGATCGAACCCCACGTCTCGGTCCGGCCCACCACGAGTTTGGCGCCGGCCTTGCGGGGCGCATGACCGCGCACGGTCGCGACGGTCACGAGCACGCCGGGTTCCCGGCGGGCCCGCAACCGCGCGACCGCGGCCACCCAGCTCATGTCAGGCATTGCTCAATGCTGCGTCGGCGCCGGAGGTCAGCTCGCTGCCCTGTCCGCGGCGGGCGTGGCCGTTGAGCGGCGCGTCGGTGCGGGCCCGGCGGGCCGCCTCGATCGCCCAGTACACCGCCTCCGGGGTCGCCGGGGAGGCGAGTTCCACGCTGACGCCGGCCGGTCCGAACTCCGCCGCGGCCTGGCGCAGCGCCTCGCGTACCGAGAACGCGAGCATCAGCGGGGGCTCGCCGACCGCCTTGGAGCCGTACACCGCGCCCTCTTCGGTGGCGTTCTCCAGCAGCGTGACGTGGAACTCCTCGGGCATCTCCGAGAAGCTCGGCAGCTTGTACGTGCTCGCCGCCTGGGTCAGCAGCCGGCCGCGGTGCGGGCCGTCGCCGGTGTCCCAGCGCAGGTCCTCCAGCGTCAGCCAGCCGGCGCCCTGCACGAAGCCGCCCTCGACCTGGCCGATGTCGATCATCGGCGAGAGGCTGTCGCCGACGTCGTGCACGATGTCCACGCGCCGGATGCGGTACGCGCCGGTGAAGCCGTCCACCTCCACCTCGGTCGCCGCGGCGCCGTAGGCGAAGTACTTGAACGGCGAGCCGCGGAACGTCTTGGCGTCCCAGTGCAGCCCCTCGGTCCGGTAGTAACCGGCGGCCGACAGCTGGACGCGCTGGAAGTACGCGGTGCGCACCAGGTCGTCCCAGGCCAGCTCCTGGTCGCTGCCGAGGGCACGCGCGACGCCCTCGACGATGCGTACGTCGGAGGCGTTCGCGCCCAGCTGGGAGGCGGCCACCTGGAGCAGCCGCGCACGCAGCTGCTCACAGGCGTTCTTGATCGCCCCGCCGTTCAGGTCGGCGCCGGAACTGGCCGCGGTGGCCGAGGTGTTGGGCACCTTGTCGGTACGCGTGGGGGCGAGCCGCACCTTGTGCAGCGGGATGCCCAGCGTGGTCGCGGCCACCTGCAGCATCTTGGTGTGCAGGCCCTGGCCCATCTCGGTGCCGCCGTGGTTGATCAGGACCGAGCCGTCCTTGTAGATCAGCACCAGCGCGCCGCCCTGGTTGAAGGCGGTGAGGTTGAACGAGATGCCGAACTTGATGCCGGTGATCGCGAGCGCCCGCTTGGTGTGCGGGTGCGCGGCGTTGAAGGCCGCGATCTCGCGCCTGCGGTCGGCGATGCCGCCGTTCTCCTCCACCTGCTGCCAGGTGACGGCGATCCGTTCGGGGTGGTTGACCGGCTGGCCGTACGGCGTCGTCTGGCCCTGGCCCGGCCGGTAGAAGTTGCGCTTCCGCAGCTCCATCGGGTCCAGGCCGAGCTTCGGCGCGACCCGGCCGAGGATGTCCTCGATCACGAGCATGCCCTGGGGGCCGCCGAAGCCGCGGAAGGCGGTGTTGGAGACCGTGTTGGTCTTGGCGATACGCCCCGCGACGCGTGCGTTGGGGATCCAGTAGGTGTTGTCGATGTGGCACAGCGCGCGGGCCAGCACCGGCTCGGACAGGTCCAGGCTCCAGCCGCCGTCCGCGGTGAGGGTGGCGTCGAGGGCCTGGATGCGGCCTTCGGCGTCGAAGCCGATCTTCCAGGTGGCGTTGAAGCCGTGCCGCTTGCCCGACATGGTCAGGTCCTGGGTCCGGTTGAGCCGGAACCGCACCGGCCGGCCGGTCAGCTTGGCGCCGAGCGCGGCGATGGCCGCGAACCCGTGCGGCTGCATCTCCTTGCCGCCGAAGCCGCCGCCCATCCGGAGGCACTGCACCGTCACCTCGTGGCTGGGGACGCCGAGCACGTGCGCGACGATTTCCTGCGTCTCCGAGGGGTGCTGGGTGCTGCTCTGGATGAACACCTGCCCGTTCTCGTCGATCTGGGCCAGCGCGGCATGCGTCTCGAGGTAGAAGTGCTCCTGGCCGGCGAAGGTGAACTCGCCGGTGAAGACGTGCGCGGAGTCGGTGAAGCCGGCATCGACGTCGCCGGTCTCCATCACGGGCCGGGCGCCGTGGTAGCTCTCGGCCTCGATCGCGTCCTGCAGCGTGATCAGGGAGGGCAGCTCGTCGAGCTCGACCTCGACGGCCGCGGCGCCGAGCCGGGCCGCCTCCAGGGTCTCGCCGAGCACCCAGGCGACCGCGTGCCCGTGGAACATGACCTCGTCGGGGAAGAGCGGCTCGTCGTGCTTCATGCCCGCGTCGTTGAGACCGGGCACGTCGGCACCGGTCAGCACGCGGACCACGCCGGGCACGGCGAGCGCGGGCGCGGTGTCCAGCTTCGTGATCCGGCCGTGGGCCTTCATGACCTGGACCGGGTAGGCGTGCAGCACGTCCTTGGTGCGCTGGACCAGGTCGTCGGTGTAGAGCGCGTGGCCGGTGACGTGCAGGCTCGCGGACTCGTGCGGCAGCGGGACGCCGACGACGGGCTTTTCGGGACGCTCGGACAGTTGGCTCATGACGGCACCGCCTCGGTGGTCTGCGCGTACAGCTTGAGCAGGCTCTGGCCGAGCATCGCGGAGCGGTAGCCGGCGCTGGCCCGGTGGTCGTTCATCGGCGTGCCCTGGGCCTTGAGCACCTCGGCCGCTGCCTCGGCGGTCTCGGCCGTCCACGCCTTGCCCTCCAGGGCCTCCTCGACGGCGAGGGCGCGGATCGGGGTGGCGGCCACGCCGCCCAGGCCGATGCGGGCCTTGCGGACGATCCCGCCGTCGATGTCGAGCGCGAAGCCGACCGCGACGCTGGAGATGTCGTCGAAGCGGCGCTTGGCGATCTTGTGGAAGGCCACGGTCCGCGACAGCGGCAGCGGGATGCGCACCGCGCGGATCAGCTCGCCGGCCCGGCGCACGCTCTGCCGGTAGCCGGTGAAGTACTCGGCGAGGGGGACCTCGCGCTCGCCGTCGGCGTCGGTGAGGACCAGCGACGCCTCCAGCGCGAGCAGCACCGGCGGGCTGTCGCCGATGGGGGAGCCGGTACCGAGGTTGCCGCCGAGGGTCGCGCTGTTGCGGATGAGCCGGGACGCGAACTGCGGGAACAGCTCGGCCAGCAGCGGCACACTGCCGTCGAGACGGCGCTCGATCTCGGTGAGCGTCACCGCCGCACCGATCTCGATGTGGTCGGACTCGACGCGCAGCTCCCGGAGTTCGGGCAACCGGTCGATGGCGACCACGCAACTGTCGCGCCGCGAGCGGATGTTCACCTCGACGCCGTAGTCGGTGCTGCCCGCGACCACCACGGCCTCGGGCCGCTCGCGCAGCAGCTGCACGGTCTCGGCCAGGGTGCGGGGGCGGACGAACGCGCTGTCGCCCTGGACGTATTCGGTGGCGACCGGAGCGGGTGCGGCCTGCTCGCGGCGCTGCGCCAGCGGGTCGTCCTCAGTGGGCTCCCCGACGGCGAAGGCGGCGTCCCGGATCGGCCGGTAGCCGGTGCAGCGGCACAGGTTGCCGCTCAGCGAGTGCAGGTCGAAGCCGTTCGGGCCGTGCTCCGCGTCCCCGCCGGCGGCCGGGTCGGCGCCGGCGGCCGAACCGCAGGGCGCGCACCGGTCGGGCCGGTAGTACTCGGAGGCCATGCTGCAGACGAACCCCGGCGTGCAGTAACCGCATTGGGAACCGCCGCGTACCGCCATCTCCTTCTGCACCGGGTGCAGCGTCGGCGGCGTGCCGTCCTCGCCTGCCGTGAAGAGGCCCTCGGAGGTGATGACCTCCTGGCCGTCGAGCGCCGCGGCCGGGACCAGGCAGGCGTTGACCGCCACCCAGTCGGTGGGCTTGTGCACCCCGGGCCGGGCCACCAGGACCGAACAGGCGCCGCACTCGCCCTCGGCGCAGCCTTCCTTGGTGCCGGTGAGGCCACGCTCGCGCAGGAAATCCAGCACCGTGGTGTGGGGCGCAGCCGGTGAGAGCGGTGTTTCCTTACCGTTGACCGTGATCCGCGCCGCTACCATGGCAGATCCTCATTTCGGTGCGCGGTCGACATGACTGTACTGGTCGCCATTTCAGGAGCTTTCTCTTTTTCGATGGCACAGCTCAAGAACCCGCGGCACGGAGAGGCACAATCCGGAAATCCGCAGCGGAATGCGGGACGGGTACGGAAATGCGCGGCGTGCGTCAGCACGCGGGAAGTGCCGCAGGCAGTGACAGACGGAAAAGCGCCGGGGCCGCTAACGGGCACGCCGGAAAAAGGGCTGCTCAGCAGCCGTGTGCAACACGACCCGGGACCCAGGCGGTCCGGAGAGCGAGGCGATGCAGGTCGAAGCTGGTCGACATTCGACGTCGCCTCCTTTCCACAGCTCATGAGTCGGTGCACTTGACGCTACGATGCCGCAGATACCGCGGTCAAGACCCTGCGGCGGTTTACGGGGACACCGATGGGGACGGAGTCCCGGACACCCCGGCGGGCCATTCCGTCATGTCCGGCGGAGCAGCGCCTACGTTGGGGCGTATGACGGACTACGTACCTCTCGGCAACTCCGGCCTGAAGGTGTCGCGCTTCGCCCTCGGCACCCTCACCGCGGGGAACGACCCGCAGTTCGCGCAGATGGCCGGGCTGGACGCCGATGACTACCGGCGGCTGTTCGACATCGCCTTCGACCACGGGGTGAACCTCGTGGACACGGCGAACATGTACTCCTTCGGGCAGGCCGAGGAGATCACCGCACAGGCCCTCGAGGGGCGCCGCGACGACATCGTGCTGACCTCCAAGGTGCGGATGCCGCTCGGCGACGGCCCGAACGACGGCGGCGCGAGCCGCCAGCACATCCTCCGCGAGGTCGAGAACAGCCTGCGGAGGCTGCGCACCGACCATCTGGACCTGCTCTACACGCACCAGTGGGACGGCGTCACGCCCGTCGAGGAGACGCTCGCCGCGCTGGACACCCTGGTGCGCGACGGCAAGGTCCGCTACCTCGGCACCTCCAACTACAGCGCCTGGCAGCTCAGCAAGACCGTGTACACCGCGCGGGCCCTCGGGCTGACGGCACCCGTCGTCCAGCAGATGTACTACACGCCGGAGGCCCGCGAGATCGAGTACGAGATCCTGCCGGCGGCCCGCGACCTCGGCATCGGCACCTTCGTGTGGAGCCCCCTCGGCGAGGGCCTGCTCACCGGGAAAGTACGGCGCGGCCAGGAGACGCCGCGCACCACCCGGCAGGGCACCGACTGGCCGGAGCCGCACGTCACCGACTGGAGCCGCGCCTACGACATCATCGACGCGTTCGACGGCATCGCCCGGGAGCGCGGGGTCTCCGTGCCCCGCGTCGTGCTCGCCTGGCTCCTGGGGCGCCCCGGCATCACCGGCATCGTCCTCGGGGCCCGCACCGAGGACCAGTTGCGGGACAACCTCGCGGCCGCTGAGCTGGAGCTGTCCGAGGAGGAGCGCGACACCCTCACGCGCGTCTCGCAGCTGCCGGCCTACTACCCGTGGTGGCACCGGGTCCTCAACGCCTCCGACCGGCCCGACCCGGCCGAGGAGCCCTACCTGACGGAGTTCCGTGCGTATATGCCCGGTGGCGGGGACAGCGCTTCCTGACGCCTCCCGGCGCGCGTCACCCGGATGGCGGAACGCCGCCGTCCGGCGCGCCGTTCGCATGGCCCCCGTACCGAGCCCGGTGGAGCGCGGCCGTTTCGGCCGGGGGCGTGCGGTAACCCACGACGTATGGCACGGATATCGCGACCGGGGGGCCGGGAGGGCCCCGCCCGCCGCCCCGCGGACGGTCCCGGGGAGCAGTCCGCCCGGGTGCCGGGGGCACGGCGGGAGGCAGGTGCGGGACCGGCACAGGGGCCGGGACGGGACACGGGTCCGGGACCGGACCCGCTCGTCAAGCGGAAGCAGCCCGACGAGCTGACCGACCTGCCGAAGAAGTCCTGGTGGGAAGTGCTGCGCGGCACGGTCAAGGAGGTCAAGGGCGACGAACTGACCGACCGCGCCGCAGCGCTGACGTACTACGGGGTGCTCTCGCTGTTCCCCGCGCTGCTCGTCCTCGTCTCACTGCTGGGCCTGGTGGGGGAGTCGGCCGGCCGCAAGGTGGTGGCCACGCTCCAGCAACTGGCCCCCGCGTCCGTACGGCACATCATCAGTGACGCGGTGCAGCAGCTGCAGGGGAACGCCGGGGTCGGCTCGCTCGTGGCGGTGGTCGGCCTGCTGGCCGGCGTCTGGACGGCCTCGGGCTACGTGGCGGCGTTCATGCGCAGCTCGAACGTCGTGTACGACATGGCCGAGGGCCGCCCGCTGTGGAAGGTGCTGCTCGAGCGGCTGGGCCTTACGGTGGTACTGATGTTGCTGGCGCTGCTCAGCGCGCTCATCGTGGTGTTCACCGGCGGGATCGCGCAGCAGGTCGGCGACGCGCTGGGCATCGGCTCCGCCGCGCTGACGGTGTGGTCGATCGCGAAGTGGCCGGTGCTGGTCATCCTGGTCACGACGATGATCGCGTTCCTCTACTGGGGCGCGCCCAACGTCAAGGGCCGCGGCCTGCGGTGGGTGACCCCGGGCAGCTTCCTGGCCCTGGTCATCTGGATGGTCGCCTCCGCGGGCTTCGCGGTGTACGTCGGGAACTTCTCCTCCTACAACAAGACCTACGGCACCCTGGCCGGCGTGATCATCTTCCTCGTCTGGCTGTGGATCACGAACCTCGCCATCCTGCTCGGCCTGGAATTCGACGCCGAACTGGCCCGGGCGCGGGCCGCCGCCGGCGGCCACCCCGGCACGGACGAGCCGTACGCCGAGCCGCGCGACACCACCGCGTGGACCGAGGAGCAACGCCGGCGGGCCGAGCAGCCGGGAGAAATGTGAGCGGCACGGAACGCGGCCACGGAAAGGCAGTTGATCGGTGATGAGTACTTCTGAGGACCGGACGGTACGGACCCGTACGCACCCTGTCACGGCCTCGCGACCGCAGCAGCACGACGAATCGGTGGGCGAGCTGGTCTCCCGCGCCTCGCAGCAGCTCTCCCAGCTGGTACGCGAGGAAATGCAGCTGGCGCGCGCCGAGATGGTGCAGAAGGGCAAACGGTTCGGCATCGGCGGCGGGCTGTTCGGCGGGGCCGGCGTGACCGGCTTCCTGGCGCTCCAGGCACTGATGATCACCGCGATCGCCGCCCTCGCGCTGGCCCTGCCGGTCTGGGCGGCGGCCCTGATCGTCACCGGCGTCCTCCTGGTACTCGCCGGGATCATGGCGCTGATCGGCAAGAAGCAGGTCGCCCGCGCCACCCCGCCGACGCCGGAACAGGCGATCGCGGGGGTCAAGGCGGACCTCGCCGAGGTGAAGGAGAAGGCCCACCGATGACCACTGAATCCCAGTCCCGGGGCAGGAAAGAGTCCGAGTCCCTCACGCCGGAACAGCTGCGGGAGCGGGTCGAGCACACCCGCGAGGAGCTGGGCCGGACGGTGGAGGAGCTGGCCGCCAAGGCGGACGTGAAGGCCCGGGCGAAGGAGAAGGCCGGGGCGGCGAAGGCCAGGGTGCGCGGCGCCGTCGTGCACTCGCGCGCGAAGGCGCAGGACGAGGCGGCCCACGTGTCGGCGCGCAGTTCCGTTCCGGCGCTGGCCGTGGCGGCCACCGCGGCCGTCGTCATCTGGCTGCAGGTCCGCCGGCACGGCCGCGGCGGCACGGGCAAGCCCGTACGGGCCCGCACCGTGGCCGGGGCCCGCACCGCGGTCCGGCCGAAGCCCCGCACGGTGGCCAGGGTCCGTACCGCGGTCCGGCCGAAGCCGCGGACCGTGGCCAGGGCCCGCCGCTGTGCCGCCCGTACCAGGAGGTTCCGATGAACGCAGCGAAGATCCTGTACACGCCGGTGGGCGTGGCACTGGGCGTCGCCGGCGGCATGATCGCCGGGGCGATCTTCAAGCAGACGTGGAAGCGGCTCGGGCACGAGGGGGACACCCCGAGCGCCAGAGACGAGGACCGCAGCTGGAACGAAGTCCTGCTGGCGGCGGCGCTGCAGGGCGCCATCTTCGCCGTGGTCAAGGCGGCCATGGACCGCAGCGGCGCCACCGCGACGCGCCGCCTGACCGGAACCTGGCCCGGCTGAGAGCCCCGCCCACGGGACACCGCGCACGGGACACCGCGCACGGGACACCGCGCACGACCGGACGCCCCGCCCGGAGACCTTCCGGGCGGGGCGCCGCGCGTCCGCCGCCTCGCGGAGCAGGCGCTCACGCCTCGTCGAAGACCAGGTCCTCGGGGTCGTACCGCAGCCGGACCGTGTCGGGCGCGGTGATCTCCACGACGTTGTCCAGCCCGGTGTACCGCAGCTCGGACAGGACGAACAGCCGGTCGCCGTGCTGCTTCAGGAACAGCGGGAAGCCGTCCAGCGCGGGATCGCCGTCGTTGAGGACGAGATAGTCGGCCAGCCGCCGGAACAGCTTCGGGAGCACCACCACGTCGGTGGTGAGCGTCTTCAGCCCCGCCGTGAGCCGCGCCCCGCTCCGCGTACGGTCCTCCGGCCACAGCCCCCGCCGGGCCGCCCGCGCCTCCTGGACGGCACGCGTCATCGCGTCCCGCAGCTCGGCGTAGAGCAGCCGGTAGTACGTCGGGTACGCCAGCCCCTGCGCGAGCTGGTGGTGGTTGGCCGTCCGCGCCAGCAGGTCCGTGCCGACCACCGCTTCCCGGCCGCTGGGCCCGGGCGGCGTGCCGCGGCCGGCCAGCGCCACGCACCGGCCGTACTTGTCGGCGGTCCTGGTCAGCACGTACCCGGCGACCTCGGCCGGCTCCGCGTCGCTGACCACGCCGCGCGCGTCCCGCGTCACCCGGGTGAACCCCAGCCAGCTGAGCAGTTCGGCGGCGGCCCCCTCGGCGAACACCGGCGGCTGGCGCAGCTGCGGGCCGTGCGGCACGGTGTAGTGCGTCTCCAGGGCGTCGATGCCGTCCAGCCGCAGCTGCGCGGCGCCGGTCCGGTTCGTGCGCACCCGGTGCCGGCCGCCGACCAGCCGCCATTCGTCCGGGTCAGCGGGCTGGAAGCGGACCGAATCGCCGTCCGGGCCGGCCCCCACTATCCGGTAGTGCCCCTCGATGACCAGCATGGCCATGGCTGCCTCCCCGCGCCGCCCCCGCCGGGCGGCCCTGAGTCCGGCGTATACCTGGCGCGGTGCGCCGACAAGGGCCGGATCGGGCCCTCCCGGCCCGCCGCGCCGGGATGCGGGGCGGCGGGAGAGCTGGTTCGCTGGGAGGGCCGCGTTTTCCCGGACGCGGCGCCTCGGACGGGTGTCTCGGACCCACAAGGAGTGATCATGGGCATGGACGGCGAGGTCGGCGGCCGGATCCGGCAGATGCGGGACAAGGCCAAGGAGCTCTCGGAGGCCGCGGAGCGGTCCAGCGACCCGCAGGACCGCGAACGGCTCAAGGAGAAGGCCCGCAAGCTGCAGAGCCAGGCGGAGCAGGAGTCGAGCATGGGCAGCGGGGACATCTTCCCGATGGAGTGACGGCCCGGCGCCGCGGCGGACGTCGGCCGGACCGGCGGGCCGCCGCCGCCATCCTCTACAGTCACGTCCGTCCGCCACGCCCGTGGCGGACGGACATTCTCGTGAGGGTGGAACGTGAGCGCCATCGACATCGGACAGGCCGTGGTCCTCGGCATCGTGGAGGGGGTGACCGAGTTCCTGCCGGTCTCCTCCACCGGGCATCTGAAGATCACCGAGGGTCTGATGAACATTCCGGTGGACGACCGGGGTGTGGTCGCGTTCACGGCCGTCATTCAGGTGGGCGCCATCGCCGCCGTCTTCGTGTACTTCTACCGGGACATCCTGCGGTTCCTCACCGCGTGGGGCCGCGGCCTCCGCCACGCCGACCGGCGCGACGACCACGACTACAAGTTCACCTGGTGGGTGATCTGGGCGACCATCCCCATCGTGCTCGTGGGCCTCGCCGCCAAGCCGCTCATCGAGGGGCCGCTCGCCTCCCTGTGGGTGGTCGCCGGTTCGCTCATCGTGGGCAGTGGCGTGATGTGGGCGGCGGACCAGATGGGCCGTCAGAAGCGCGGCGAGGAGGACACCACCTTCAAGGACGCGATGCTGGTCGGCTGCTCACAGATCCTCGCACTGCTCTTCCCCGGCTTCTCCCGCTCCGGCGCCACCATGTCCACCGGGCTGATCCTGGACCTGGACCGGGTCGCCGCGACCCGGCTCTCTTTCTTCCTCGGCCTGCCCTCGCTGACCGGCGCCGGCATCTACGAGCTGAAGGACGCGGTGGGCGGCGGGGTGAGCGTGCTGCCGCTCGCGGTGGGCACGCTCGTGTCGTTCCTCGTCGCCTACGCCTCGATCGCCTGGCTGCTGAAGTTCGTCGCCAAGCACACCTTCAACGCCTTCGTCATCTACCGCGTGGTGATCGGCGTGCTGCTGTTCGCCCTGTTGGGGACGGGTGTGCTGAACGCCTGACGGCCCGCCGTTAAACTGGGGGAAGCGGTGACCACCGGTCCCGCGCGGCGGTGGGGCCCGCCGTACCCGAACCGCGGCGAAGACGCCGCCAACGGTCCCTGCTTGCACAGCGCATCGGCGCGACGCGTGTCCGTGGCATGCGTACCCCCCGGTGCCCCCGGCGAGTAGGAGACGAAACAGGTGTCAGAGGCCCACCACCCCTCCATGCTGAACGAGCCGGTCGACTCCGACGTCGATCTGCACGTCCCGGCCCGGCCGGCCCCGCAACGGGAGCCGCAGGGCGCCGTCGTGGCCGTCATCGCCCTCGGCGGCGCCCTCGGCGCGACGGCACGCTACGCCGCCTCGCTCCTGTGGCCCACACCGCCCGGCGCCTTCCCGTGGACGACGCTGGCCGTCAACGCGGTCGGCTGCGCCGTCATCGGCGCCTTCATGGCCGTCATCAGCGCCCGGTCCGTGCACCGCCTGGTCCGCCCGTTCTTCGGCACCGGCGTGCTCGGCGGCTTCACGACCTTCTCCACGTACGCCGTGGACATCCAGCAGCTGGCCGGGCGGGGCGAGGCCCGCACCGGCCTGGCGTACCTGGCGCTGACCCTGCTGGTGGCGCTGGCGGCGGTCTGGGCCGGGGCCACCGCGGCCCGGTGCCTCCTGGACCGCGGCGAAGGAGGCCGTACGCGGTGAACTGGCTGCTCGTGATCGTCGGGGCCATGGTCGGGGCCCCGCTGCGCTACCTCACCGACCGGGCCGTGCAGGCCCGCCACGACACCGTCTTCCCCTGGGGCACCTTCACCGTCAACGTGGCCGGCTCCCTGGTCCTCGGCCTGCTGACGGGCGCGGTCGCCGCGGGCGTCGCGTCCTCCCAGGTGCAGCTGCTGATCGGCACCGGCCTGTGCGGCGCGCTGACCACGTACTCGACGTTCTCGTACGAGACGCTGCGGCTGGCCGAGAACCACGCCCGGTTCTTCGCCGTGGCCAACGCGGCCGGCAGCGTGGTGGCCGGGCTCGGCGCCGCCTTCCTGGGCGCGTCCGCCGCGCAGGCCGTCTGGGGCTAGCCGACCGGCACGACCGGCCCCGAGGGGCGGCGCGCGCCGCCCCTCGGAGAAGCCGGTCGGGGGACCGCTGTCACTCGGTGATGTCGATCTTCCCGTTGGCGGCGGCCGGGCCGCCGTCGGCCGGTGCGGGCACCTGGCCGCCGCGCCGGGCCGTGACGTCCTTCAGCAGGCTCGCCAGGTCGATCCCGGTGGTCGAGCCGAGCAGCTCGACGCCCTGGGCGACGTTGTCGGCGACCGCACGCGGCAGCCGGCCGGCGCCGTCCGTGGAGATCACCGTCATCTTGTCCACGGCGCCCAGCGGCTCGGATGCCTTGCCGACCACGTCCGGCAGCACCTCGACCAGCATCTGCAGCACCGCGGCGTCCCCGTACCGGGCGAACGCGTCCGCCTTCTTGTGCATCGCCTCGGCCTCCGCCGAGCCCTTCGCGCCGATCGCGGCGGCCTCCGCCTCGCCCTCGATGCGCACCGCCTCGGCGAGTGCCGCACGCTGCGCCTTCTCGCCCTCACCGGTCAGCCGGGCCCGCTCGGCGGCCGCCTCGGCCTCCTTGACCGTCGCGATGCGCCGCGCCTCGGCCTCCTGCTCGGCCTGGTAGCGCGCCGCGTCGGCGGGCTTACGGACCTTCGTGTCCAGCTCGCGGTCGGTCAGCGCGGCCTGCCGCTGCGCCACCTTCTCCTGCTCGGTGAGGACTTCCTGGCGCCGCGCGGCCTCGGCCAGCGGTCCGGCCGCCGCGGCGCGCGCCGCCGCCTCGTCCGTCTCGGCCTTGATCTCCGCCTGCCGCAGCGCGAACGTCCGCTGCGCGACGGCGATCTCCTCCTCGGCCTTCAGCCGGGCCTGCTCGGCAGCGCGCCGGGCCACCGCCTCGGCGATGTCGGCCTCCTGCTTGGCGCGAGCCGCCTCGGGCCGGCCGAGGTCCTCCAGGTACGAACCCTCGGTGGTGATGTCGTGGATCTGGAAGGCGTCCAGCACCAGGCCCTGGCCCGACAGGCTGGCCTCGGCCTCCTCGGCGACCTGCCCGGCGAACGCGGCCCGGTCCCGGATCACGTCCTCCACCGACATCCGGCCCACGATGGCCCGCAGCGCGCCGGAGAGCACCTCCTGCGTGAAGCCGACGATCTCGTCCTGCTGCTGCAGGAACCGCTGGGCCGCGGCGCGGATGCAGTCCTCGGTGCCGCCGACCTTGACGATCGCGACGCCTTCGAGGTTCGCCTTCACGCCGCGCAGCGTCACCGCGCCGCGTACGGCGACGGGGATCTGCCGGCTGGAGAGGTCGAGGGTGAACTTCTGCTGGACGAACGGGACGACGAAGACGCCGCCGCCCACCACGACCTTCTGGCCGCTGTTGTCGGTGAACACCCGGCCGGTCTCCGGGTCGGTGGCCTGCTTGCCGCGCCGCCCGGTGACGATGAACGCCTCGCTGGGCCCGGCGACCTTGTAGCGCGTGATGACGACCAGCGCGAGCAGGACGATCAGGACGACGATGCCGGCCACCGCCGTGAGGACTGGACTCATGTGGATTCCCCCCTGCCCCCGTTGACGGACGCAGATCGGTTCGGATGTGAGGTGACGCTCCGGCCGGAGCCGGAGGGTTGCAGTGATGCTCGGGTCGGAGCGTGGGGTGAGAGGACGGCGCCCGGGTGCGGATCAGCGCTCGACGGGGCGCACCGCCACCGAGGTGGGGGACAGCGTGGCCGCCACCCAGACCTCGGCGCCGCGGGGGAGGGGCACGTCGCCCCTGGCCGCCAGCTTCACCGGCTGGCCCGCGAGGCGCAGCAGCACCTCGCCGTAGCCGTCGGCGGGGATGGCGGTCACGACCGAGCCCGCGGTGCCGATCAGGTCGTCCCCCTGCGGCGTCGCCGCGGTCTGATCGCGCATCAGCGCCCGGCAGACGTGCCAGGTCAGCCGGCCGACGGCCAGCCCGGCGAGCGTCCCGGCCGCCGCGGCGGCACCGGCCCCGAGGCCGGTGGTGCCCAGGACGAGCGCGCCCCCGAAGCCCAGTGCCGAGACGAAGCCCGCGATCACCGGCAGCGACAGCAGCCCGTCGAAGAGGCCGTCGAGCACGCCGAGGCCGTCGAAGAGCCCTTCCAGTACGCCGTCGAGGACCAGCGACAGTGCCAGCACCACGATTCCCGCGATGCCGAGACCGAGAAACCAGGCCATCGGAACACCTCCCCCGTGCGTATCCTCCCCTGGTCAGCGCCATGTTTTCAGGTGTTCACCCGAAGTGTCATTGCCGGAACCCGGCAATCTTTATGCGTTCTTGATGCCTGGTCACCGGCGCTGCGCGCCGCCAGTTCACGGGGCACATGCCCGTTTCACGGGTCGGTCCCGGCGCACGTCGGGCGCGTGGCAGGATGCCGGTACGAGCACGGGGTGGGTGGGCCAATGGCAGACATCGAAGAGACGCTGCGCGACATCGTGCGCATCGATGGAGTGCTGGGTGCCTCCATCGTCGACTACTTCAGCCGGCTGACGCTCGGCGCCGTCGGCACCGCGGGCCCCGACCTGGAGAAGGCGGCGCTGGGGGACACCGACGTCGTGCGGGCCAAGCTCTTCACGCTCGAACTCCTCGGGTACCGGCAGGACCGGATAGAGGACATCCTCATCACGCTCGACAGCGAGTACCACCTGATCCGCCCCCTGGTGCGGCGCCGCCGGTACGAGGGCGTCTTCCTCTACGTCGTCCTGGACCGCGCCCGGATGGACCCCGTCGCCGCCCGGGACTGGATGCGCGCTGCGGAGGACCGGCTGGAGCTCTGACGCACCGTCGTCGCAGGCCGGGCCGCGCGGCCGGCGCCGTTGTCAGTGGCGGGTGCCACACTGCGCGCATGACTGAGAAGCCCAAGGGCCCCGCGAGTTACTTCCCGTCCATCGAGAGGAAGTACGGCCGGCCGATAGCGGAGTGGCAGGACCTCGTCCGCACCTCCCCGCTGACGAAACACATGGAGCTGGTCGCATGGCTGAAGACCGAGCACGGCCTGGGGCACGGCCACGCCAACGCCCTCGTCGCGCACACGCTGGCCGAGGCGCGCAAGTAGCCGGCCGCGCGGGCGTGCCGGGCCCGCCGCCGGCCCGGTCAGGCGGTGCGGTAGCGGACCAGCAGCATCGCGGCGTCGTCGTGCAGCGGGCCGCCGGTGTGCGCCACCAGGTCCGCGCGGATGGCGTCCACCGCGGCCTGCGGGTCGGGCTCCTTCAGCAGCCCGGCGCGCTCGTCCAGCGGGTAGAAGCAGCCGCCGCCGTCCCGTGCCTCGGTGACCCCGTCGGTGTAGAAGAGCACCTGGTCGCCGGGCGCGAAGCCGACGTCGTACGGCTCCGGGCCGCCCTCCCCGTGCGCGGTGAGCCCGAGCGGCAGCGCCCGGCGCGGCGGCGCGAGGTAGGCCACTTCGCCGTTCCGGCGGACGGTCAGCGGCGCGGGATGGCCGTAGTTGAGCAGCGTCATGGTGTGCCCCGCGCCGGCCTCGGCGAGCACGGCGGTGACGAACTTCTCGTCCGGCAGGTGCCGTTCCAGGGCGCGTTCGAGCCGGGCGCCGACGGCCGCCAGGTCCGCCTCGTCGTACGCGGCCTCGCGGAAGGCGCCGACGACCACGGCGGCCGTCTCCACCGCCTCCAGCCCCTTGCCCTGCACGTCCCCGATGAGCGCCCGCACGCCGTACGGCGACGCCACCACCTCGTACAGGTCCCCGCCGATCCGTGCCTCGGCGACCGCGGAGGTGTAGGAGACGGCCACGCTCAGCCGGCCCGCGCCGCGCGGCACGGGCCGCAGCAGGACGCGCTGCGCGACCTCGGCGATGGAGCGCACGCTCGCCAGCTCCGCCTCCCGGCGCCGGCGCATCACGGCGGCCGCCACGCCCGCGACGGTGACCCCGGCGACCGAGAGCAGCGCGGTGTAGCCGCGGCGCCCGGTGAAGAGCCCGTCGTAGACCCCGAGGACCAGGCAGAGCACGAAGGAGACCACGCCGATCAGGGCGGTCCGCCGCCAGCTGCCGGTCAGTCCGGCGAAGGCCGGCCCGAGGGAGACCAGCGGCAGGAAGCCGGCGCCCGGCCCGGCCGTCAGGTCCACCAGCGTGACCAGTGCCATCACCGCATAGGGAAGGGCGGCCAGGGCAGCGGTGGCGGGGTGTACGCGCCCGCTCACCGCTCCCGCTCCGCAGCTCGCACCACGCGCATCCGCTCCCGCTCGTCAGTCCGTTCCACCGCGGGCGGCCACCGGGATCGTCGCCACCGGGACCGCCGCCAAAGTTACTTTAAGCAACATTTGCACAGTCGAACCAACACAGTTCCTTCACCGTTACCGAACCGACGCCGAGCCCCGTCGGCGGTGCGGGAACCGCCGGAGCCGTCAGTGCTCCCAGTGCGCCAGCACCCGCTCCTGGATCTCCGCCGGGAAGATGTGCCGGAAGGAGCTGCGCGGCTCGCGCCCCTCGGCCACCGAGGGCAGCAGCGCGTCGTAGGTCACCCGGGGGCCGTGCCAGGAGTGCCGCTCCTCGGGCGTGTACACCGACAGCAGCGGCAGCACCTTGCCGTGCCGCACGACGCGCCGCTCGGTGGGGTGGACGCGGGTGGCGAGTGCCCAGGTCAGCTCGCCGATGTCGGAGGCGTCCACGTCGTCGTCGAGCACGTAGAGGCGCGGCACGAGATAGGCGAACCGCTGCGCGTCGACGACCTCGGTGATCCGCCGGGCCAGCTCCTCCGTGCCCACCCCCGGCAGCCGGTCGCGCCAGTCGGCCGCGACGCTGACGACCAGCGCGTGCGACGCCATCTCGAAGGGCTCCCACGCCGTGGTGACCGGCAGCCCCGCGGCGCGCAGCGCGGCCAGCGCCTCGGCGGCCAGGGTCAGCCCGGTGGCGGTGTGGAACTCGTCCACCGGCTCGCCCTCGACCACGGTCGGCCAGACGGGATCGTCGCGGTGGGTGATGGCCTCGATGGTGTAGACGGGCTGCATCGTGGTCTCGTGCGGGCGGTAGCCGGCGAACTCGCCCATCGGGCCCTCGACGCCGGTGCGCCCGGCGGAGAGGTGGCCCTCGATGACGATCTCGGCGTTGGCCGGCACCTGGAGGTCGACGGTCTCGCACTGCACCAGCTCCATGGGCTCGCCGAGCAGCGCGCCGAGGTAGCCGGCCTCCTCCACGCCGTCCGGCAGCGGCATGCCGGAGACGAACGGCAGCGCGGGGTCGCCGCCCTGGACCAGCGCGAAGGGCATGTCCTCGCCGCGGTCCGCCCACTGCTGCCAGACGTACGCGATGTGCTGCGGGTGCAGGACCAGGCCCGTCAGATGGGTGTCGTCGATCATCATGATCCGCGCGATGGACCAGTTGGTGAACTTCCCGTCCGGGGTGCGGGCGATGATCGTGCCCCAGGTGTTCACGTACGGGCCGCCGTCGCCCTCGTGCAGCAGGGGAGTGGGGAAGCGGGCGAGCGAGGCGTCCGCGCCGCGCAGCACGTTCTGCTTGCACGGCCCGGTCTCCACCAGCCGCGGCGGGACCGGCTCGCGGGTCCGTGCGGTGGCCAGCGCGTCGACGATCTCCCGGGCGCCGGCGTCCGGGCCGAGCCCGAGCGAGAGGGCGATACGGGCGAGCGGCCTGCCGGGCGCCGAGCTGAGCGCGCCGGGGGCGCCGAGCAGCCGGTGGCCGGGTGCCGCGCCCTTGATGTCGGTGAACAGCGGCGCGGGTGCGCGGGTCTCGTACGAGCGGCGGATGACGGCGCCGACTTCCAGGTGCGGGTCGACCACCCGGTCGATGGTGCGGAGGTCGCCCAGCTCCTGGAGGGCGTCGAGGTAGTCGCGGAGGTCCTTGGGGCGTGCCATGGCCGTCCTTCTGTCGTACACGAATCGTTCGTGTACGAATGTACGCCCGTCCTGGCAGAATCAAAAAGCCACCCCCATTCGCACCTGGAGGACCTCATCGCCGCGCCACGCACACCGCAGTCCCCGTCGCTGCGGGAGTCGCCCCTCCACCTGCTGCGGCGCTCGCTCCAGGCCTACACCGCGGTCTGGCAGTCCACCGTCGGCGACGTCACGCCCCCGCAGTACGCGGTGCTCCTCACGGTGCGCGAGCAGCCCGACGTCGACCAGTCCCGGCTCGGCCGGGTCACCGGCATCGACCTCGCCACCCTGGCGCCCCTCGTGCACCGCCTCGAACAGCGCGGTCTGCTGACCCGCCGCGTCGACCCGGCGAACCGCCGCCGCAAGCTGCTCCGCCTCACCGAGGAGGGCGTCCGCGCCCTGGAGCGGACAGGGCCGCTCGCCGACGAGGTCGACGCGACGGCCCTGCGCGGCCTGACCCCGGAGCAACGCACCGCGCTGACCGACGCGTTGCGGTCCATCAGCGACGTGGCCGGGGAGCCGCAGGACAAGACCTGAGCGGTACGGCCGCCGCTCATGAATGACTCCCCACAACGCACGAGCGCCCGGCCGCCCGCCGGTGAGGCGGACGGCCGGGCGCCGGTGAGGCCCGTCAGACGGTCAGGATCGCCGGGTCGCTGACGCCCGGCTCGCCGGTCTCCACATGGCCGGCGAAGCGGCGGAGGAACGTCGCGTCGGCCTCGGACGTCACCGTCAGGTCGTACCAGCGCTTGCTGGGGCGCAGGTCGACGGTGTGGGTGACGGTGGCACCGGCGCGGACCTTGAACGTCTGCGCGGGGCTGCCGTAGGCGTCCTTCAGCGTGAGGTCGGCGTCGGACCGGCCGGTGTTGGTGAACGTCAGCTTCACATTGCCGGTGGTGGCGTCATGGCGCGCGGTCACCTCGGGCCCCGCGGTCTTCCCCGGGCCCTTGAAGACCCGCAGGAACCCGTTGGGGCCGAAGACCGAGAGGTCGTACACGCCCTTCGAGTACGCGGTGTTCCAGGTGTCCGAGACCGGCTTGCCGGCCGCCGCGGTGTACGTCCACGGGCCGTCGCCCCGGTTCCCCGCGGTGACGTAGAAGGCCGCGCCCGCCTTGTCGCCGCCGCTGAGGGTGAGCGTGTACTTCCCCGCGGCCGAGTCGGCCTTGCCGTCCGCGTACGGGGCGTAGGGCAGTGCACGTGCCGGGCGGGAGCCCTTCTCCTGGCGGGGCAGGGACGGGCTGGCGGGCGGCTTGGGCACGTAGTCGTCGTGCCGGTCGCCGTCCGGCGGGCGGTAGCCCTCGGTGTCCGGCAGGCCGGCCGGCCGGGTGTCGGGGTGCGCGAAGTCGAAGGCCGAGGTCAGGTCGCCGCAGATGGCACGCCGCCAGGGCGAGATGTTCGGCTCGTGGACGCCGAAGCGGCGCTCCATGAAGCGGATGACGGAGGTGTGGTCGAAGGTCTCCGAGCAGACGTAGCCGCCCTTGCTCCAGGGGGAGACGACCAGCATCGGCACCCGCTGCCCGAGGCCGTACGGGCCGGCGGCGTAGCCCTTGCCGCCCTTGTAGAGGTCCGGGCCGACGTCCACGGTGGAGCGGCCCTGCGCGTCGGAGGACGGCGGGTACGGCGGCACGACGTGGTCGAAGAAGCCGTCGTTCTCGTCGTAGGTGAGGAAGAGGGCCGTCTTGCTCCATACCTCGGGGTCGGAGGTGAGCGCGTCCAGCACCTGGGAGACGTACCAGGCGCCGTAGTTCGCGGGCCAGTTGGGGTGCTCGGTGAACGCCTCGGGCGCCACGATCCAGGAGATCTTCGGCAGCTTGCCGCCCTTGACGTCGGCACGCAGCCGGTCGAAGAGGCCGTCGCCCTGCTTGACGTTCGTGCCGGTGCGGGCCTTGTCGTACAGCGGGTCACCGGGCTTCGCGTTGCGGTACTGGTCGAAGTACAGCAGCGAGTTGTCGCCGTAGGTGCCCCGGTAGGCGTCGTCGATCCAGCCCCACTTGCCGTCCGCGTCCAGCCCGTCGCCGACGTCCTGGTAGATCTTCCAGGAGACGCCCGCCTTCTCCAGCCGCTCGGGGTAGGTGGTCCAGCTGTAGCCGGCCTCCTCGTTGCCGAGCACCGGGCCGCCGCCCTTGCCGTCGTTGCCGGTGTACCCGGACCACAGGTAGTACCGGTTGGGGTCGGTCGAGCCGATCAGCGAGCAGTGGTAGGCGTCGCAGATGGTGAAGGTGTCGGCGAGCGCGTAGTGGAAGGGGATGTCCTCGCGCGTCAGGTACGCCATCGTGGTCGCCGACTTCGCGGGGATCCACTGGTCGTACTTGCCGTCGTTCCATGCCCGGTGGCTGCCGGCCCAGTCGTGGTTGAGGTCCTGGATGAACTGCAGGCCCAGATTGTCGGCCTCGGGCCGGAACGGCAGCACCTCCTTCGTGCCGTCCGACTGGTGCCACACCGGCTTGCCGCTGGGCAGCGTCACCGGGCGCGGGTCGCCGAAGCCGCGCACACCGCGGAGCGAGCCGAAGTAGTGGTCGAAGGACCGGTTCTCCTGCATCAGTACGACGATGTGCTCGACGTCCTCGATGGTGCCGGAGCGGTGCTGGGCCGGGATCGCGGCGGCGCGCGCGAGGGAGCCGGACAGCGCGGTGAAGGCGGCCGTTCCTCCGGCGAGTTGCAGGAAGCGGCGGCGGTCCAGATGCGGCATGGGCGGGTGACCTCTTCGTCGGTGGGGGCAAGAGAGACGCATGGTGCGCGGGGCAATTCTTGCGGCGTACGAGGAGGCAGCGAAACCCCGCCTCACGATCATTGCGTGACCGGGAGGTGCCCATGACCTGTCCATGAGCCGAACCGTGCGTGCTCCTTACGGGTGGCGGCCGGCCGCGGGGCGCTGCGTACCGCGGGAAATGCCGCCGGTGGTGACAGTCTGACGGTGTCGGACCGGTCGGACGGAGGCAAGCGGTGGTCCACGTTGAGCGGCAGGCGCGCGCGGCGGCCGCCGCGACGCGCCGCATCGAGCACGGCAGCCGGATCCGCGGCTGGCTGACCACCACCGATCACAAGGTGATCGGCAACCTCTACCTCGTGACCGCGTTCCTCTTCTTCCTGTTCGCCGGATTGCTGGCGATGCTGATGCGGACCGAGCTGGCCCGCCCGGGACTGCAACTGGTCACGAACGAGCAGTACAACCAGCTGTTCACCATCCACGGCACGATCATGATGCTGCTGTTCGCGACGCCGATGTTCGCCGGGTTCGCCAACGCCGTCATGCCGCTCCAGATCGGCGCGCCCGACGTGGCCTTCCCCCGGCTGAACGCGCTGACCTACTGGCTGTTCCTCTTCGGCGGACTGATCGTCGTCTCCGGCTTCCTCACCCCGCAGGGCGCCGCGTCCTTCGGCTGGTTCGCGTACGCGCCCCTCAACGGCCCGGTGCGCACGCCGGGGGAGGGCGGCGACCTGTGGGCGATGGGCCTGATCCTCTCCGGGCTCAGCACGACGCTGGGCGCGGTGAACTTCATCGCGACCATCATGTGCCTGCGCGCGCCCGGCATGACGATGTTCCGGATGCCGATCTTCACCTGGAACGTGCTGTTCACCTCGATCCTCGTGCTGCTGGCCTTCCCGGTGCTCACGGCCGCGCTCTTCGCGCTGCTCGCCGACCGGAAGTTCGGGGCGCACGTCTTCGACGCGGCGAACGGCGGGGCGGTGCTCTGGCAGCACCTGTTCTGGTTCTTCGGCCATCCCGAGGTCTACATCGCGGCACTGCCGTTCTTCGGCGTGATCACCGAGGTCGTGCCGGTCTTCAGCCGGAAGCCGGTGTTCGGCTACGTCGGCATGGTCGGCGCGACCATCGCCATCACGATGCTCTCGGCGACGGTGTGGGCGCACCACATGTTCGCCACCGGCATGGTGCTGCTGCCGTTCTTCTCGATCATGTCGTTCCTGATCGCGGCGCCCACGGGCGTGAAGTTCTTCAACTGGATCGGCACGATGTGGCGGGGCAGCCTCTCCTTCGAGACGCCGATGCTGTGGGCCGGCGGCTTCCTGGTGACCTTCCTGCTCGGCGGGCTGAGCGGGGTGCTGATCGCCTCGCCGCCGCTGGACTTCCACGTCACCGACACCTACTTCATCGTCGCGCACCTGCACTACGTCCTGTTCGGGACGGTGGTGTTCGCGATGTTCGCAGGGTTCTACTTCTGGTGGCCCAAGCTGACCGGCCGGATGCTCGACGAACGGCTCGGCAAGATCCACTTCTGGACGCTGTTCATCGGTTTCCAGACCACCTTCCTCGTCCAGCACTGGCTCGGCGAGATCGGCATGCCCCGGCGGTACGCGGACTACCTCGCGGCCGACGGCTTCACCACCCTCAACACCGTCTCCTCGATCGGCGCCTTCCTCCTCGGCCTGTCCACGCTGCCGTTCCTCTACAACGTCTGGAAGACGACGAAGTACGCGGCGAAGGTGACCGTGGACGACCCCTGGGGCTGGGGCCGGTCACTCGAATGGGCCACCTCCTGCCCGCCGCCCCGGCACAACTTCCACGCACTGCCCCGCATCCGCTCCGACTCGCCCGCCTTCGACCTGCACCACCCCGAGGCGTTCGGCCTGCCGGCCGGTGAGCACGGCGCGCAGGAGCCGACCCCCGACCCGCACGGAGAGCCCACCGGATGAAGATCGAGGCTTACCTCTTCGGTGGCGTCGCGGCGTTCTTCCTCGTCGTCGACGTCGTCTACGCGCTGTGGTCGCTGGAGCCGGCCGGGGTGGCGGCGCTGACCGTGTCCTTCCTGATGGCGACCGTGGTGAGCTTCTTCTGCGCGATGAACCACCGGCGCCGGGGGGACCGCCCGGAGGACGACAAGGGCGGCGAGGTCGTGCAGCGCTCCGGCCGGCTGGACTTCTTCCCGCCGAAGAGCGGGTTCCCGCCGCTCACCGCGCTGGGCGCCGCGCTCGCGGGCCTCGGCATCGTCTTCGGCGCGTGGCTCTTCTTCATCGGCTTCGGGCTGCTGGTGGCCGGCGCCTTCGGGATGGTCTTCGAGTTCAGCGACCGCTAGCGCGGTCCGGCGCAGCGGTCCGCTCGCCGATCTCCCGCCGCTGTTCGGCGTCGGCCGGCATCGGCACGTGGTCGCGGTAGTACCAGCCGCTCAGCGCGATCCGCAGCCGCTGCCCGCGCGCCGTACGGCCGTCCGCCGGGCCCGGCAGCGGCTCGGGGACGTCCCGCACCAGGATGCGGTACGCACGGTCGGCGGAGATCCCGGTACGGGCGTCGGTCAGCTCGCCGTAGACGTTCTGGCTCACCTCACCGGTCTCCTCGCCCTCGGTGAGCAGCTCGCGGTCGGCGGCCTGGAGGGCCAGGCAGAGCCGCTTGGTGAGCAGGAAGGCGAGCACCGGCGCCACGACGAGGGCGACGCGCAGCACCCAGGTGAGCGCGTCGACCGAGACCCGGAAGCTGTAGGCGATCACGTCGTTGCCGCCGCCCAGCAGCAGGATCGCGTAGAAGACGACGGCGGCAGCGCCGAGCGCGGTACGGGTGGGCCGGTTCCGGGGCCGGTCGCACAGGTGGTGCTCGCCGCGGTCCCCGGTCACCCAGCGCTCGAAGAACGGATAGAGGTACAGCGAGACGAAGAGCAGGCCGGGGAGTACCAGGGTGGGGATGAAGACGTTCCACATGACCGTGTGGCCCCACAGATTCGTCTCGAAAGGCGGCATGAGGCGCAGGCCGCCCTCCAGGAATCCCACGTACCAGTCGGGCTGGGCATCGGTGGCCACCTGGTCCGGCCGGTACGGTCCGTAATCCCAGACCGGATTGATCTGGGTGACGGCGGCGAGCCCCGCGAGTACGCCGAAAATCATCAGGAAGAGACCGGTGGACTTCGCGGTGAACTGCGGGACCATCGGCTGTCCGACGACGTTCCTGTTGGTGTGCCCGCGCTTGTTCCAGTGCGTGTGTTTGAGCACGACCACGAGCATCAGGTGCAGGCCCACCAGCGCCAGGATGATTCCCGGAATGAGCAGGATGTGGAGCACGTAGAGGCGGGGAATGATGTCCGTCCCCGGATACGGGCCGCCCCACAGGAAGAAATTCAGGTAGGTCCCGGCGAAGGGAATGGAGGTGACGATCGAGTTGGCGGTCCGCAGCCCCGTTCCGGACAGCGAATCGTCCGGCAGCGAGTAACCGGCGAAACCCTCCAGCATCGCCAGCATGAACAGCGTGACACCGATCATCCAGTTCATCTCGCGCGGCCGCCGGAAGGCCCCGGTGAAAAAGACGCGGAGCAGATGGACGCCGACCGCGGCCAGGAACACCAGGGACGCCCAGTGATGGATCTGCCGGATCAGCAGACCGCCGCGCACGGCGAAACTGATGTCCAGGGTGGAGGCGTACGCATGGGACATCCGCGTACCGTCGAGCGGAATGTGGCGGCCGTGGTAGACGGTCTCCGCCATGCTCGGGTCGAAGAACAGCGTGAGGTAGGTACCGGTCAGTACCAGTACCAGGAAGCTGTAGAGCGCGATTTCCCCGAGCAGGAACGACCAGTGGTCGGGAAAGGCCTTGCGGAGCAGTGCCCGGGCCGCTTCGGTCACCGGAAGCCGCTGCTCAAGGGCGGTGAACGCGGTGACGGCCGCGCCTTCGGCCGCATCCTCCAGCCGGGCCCTGCGCCGTCGGAACACCTGCACCGAACTCCCTCCGGGGCCCATGGGCCGGCCGATCGTGCCTCATTCCGCATGATGGCCCGGCAGGGCACCGGAGCATTCGGGGAAAGGCCCGCACCGCCGCCTTCCGGACCGGACTTTCAGCCGTTCGGCGCAGCGTGCGGGCATGCCGACGGGCGGCCGGCCGCGTTCTCCGCGGGCGACCGCTCGGGGCGGGTGGCGACACCGTGCCCCGTGACGTCAGCCGTTGCCGAAGGAGCCGCTGTGGCCTTCCTGCCATTTCGGCGGTTCGCCGTCGGACGGACGCGTACCGCGCGTCTGGTCGAACTCGTACGGCATACGGCGACGGCCGTCGGCGGTCACCTCGTCATCCGCACGCATTCCCGTCTCGTACCCGATCGGATTCTCGGGTGCGGCCGGCTGGTTCTCGGCCGGACGGGAGCGCTTGCGCCGCAGGCCGAGGACGACGGCACCGATGAGGATGAGCACGACGATGAGGCCCGCGACGAAGGGACCGATACCGACGAGCAGGTCACGGTTGGGAGACGCCAAGGACTCGTAGCTGGTCATGTCGGCCGGGTACCCGCTTGTGCCGGAAACGACACGTGTCACACATTCGGCGGAGCGCCGGATTTTCCTGGACCGGAACGCCGCGTACGCCGGTCGTCGCCGGTACGGGGCCCGTCGCACCGCACCGCGGACGCCCGTGGAAAGCCGTGTCCACGTGCGGCGTGCGGCGAAGTGAGAAAATGTGGACAGCGAACCGGGATATGTCGCCGGGCGGACCCGTTCTGCCCGGCTGTTCCGGGCAGGGAATTCGAGAACGAGTGTTTTAGCCGGAAAGTAAAATCCACCCCGGCAGCCGGGGTACGGGCGGTCCTCGCGCGTTGCGGGAGATTCCGCCGGTGCCGGAATCCCGACCGGAAGGGAAGGCCATGGCAGCCTCCACAGCGCTCCGCCGCCATCCGGATGCCCCGGACACCGACGCCGCATTCGCCCGGCTGGCGAAGTTGCCGGACGGCGCGGAGCGCAAGCAGGTGCGCGAGGAGATCGTCTGCGGCTGGCTGCCGATGGCCAACCGGCTCGCCCGCCGCTACAGCGGCCGCGGCGAGACCGAGGAGGACCTGCGGCAGGTCGCCGCCGTCGGCCTCCTCAAGGCCGTCGACCGGTTCGACCCCACGTCCGGCACGCCCTTCCCGGCGTACGCGATCCCCACCATCCTCGGCGAGCTGCGGCGGCACTTCCGGGACGACCTGTGGGCCGTCCACGTGCCGCGCCGCACCCAGGAGCTGCGGGCCACCGTCCACCAGGCGCGCGAGCAGCTGGAATTCCGCAACGGCTCGGGCAGCCTCACGATCGGCGACCTGGCCGAGCACACCGGGCTCTCCGAGGAGGACGTGGTGCTGGGCCTGGAGGCGCAGGGCGCGTACACGGCGCTGTCGCTGGAGTGCCCGATGAGCACGGACGCGGGCCACTCCTTCCACCTCGCCGACTTCCTGGGGGACGAGGACCCGGAGCTGGAGCTGGTCGAGGAGCGGATGTGCGCGGCACCCGTGCTGCGTGCCCTGCCGCAGCGCGAACGGATCATCCTCTACCTGCGGTTCTTCCGTGACATGACCCAGAGCCAGATCGCCGAGGAGGTCGGCATCTCGCAGATGCACGTCTCCCGCATCCTGCAGCGCTGCTGCCGTCTGGTGCGGGTCGAGGTGACACCGCAGGCATGAGGGGCACTCGGTGGCGGAAGAGCCACCGATCACGTCCAGGGGTGAAGCACAGCGATGAGTGACGAGCTGACCGGTCCCGCACTGCCGGAGGACCGCGGTCCGGTCTCGGCGGCCATGATCAGCGCCCTGCGCGACGGCGGCCCGCCCGCCGTGGGCGAGGCGGCGGCCGCGGCCGACCCGTACGGCGACGACCTGCAGCTGGCGCTGTACGTGGCGTACGAACTGCACTACCGCGGCTTCGCCGGCGTGGACCCTGCGCGGGAGTGGGACCCGGACCTGCTGCGGGTCAGGGGCGTCCTGGAACGGCGCTTCCTCGACGCGCTGCGCGCCGACGCCACCCGGCACGGGAGCGCGGCGGAGGCGCTGGACGAGCTGCTGGTCGAGCCGGTCGGCGGGGACGGCGTCTCGCACGTGCTGGAGCGCTCCGGCACCCGCGACCAGCTGCGCGAGTACGCGGCGCAGCGGAGCCTGTACCACCTGAAGGAGGCCGACCCGCACGCCTGGGTGCTGCCGCGGCTGTGGGGCCGGGCGAAGGCCGGCATGGCGGCCGTGGAGTTCGACGAGTTCGGCGGCGGACGCCCCGACCGGGTGCACGCCCGGCTCTTCGCCGACCTGATGACGGACCTCGGCCTGGACACCACGTACGGGCGCTACGTCGACGCGACCGGCCCCGAGATGCTGGCCGTGGTCAACGTCATGTCGCTCTTCGGGCTGCACCGGGCGCTGCGCGGCGCGCTCGTCGGCCACTTCGCCGCCGTGGAGGTGACCTCCTCGCCCGCCTCCCGCCGGCTGGCGGCGGCGATGCGGCGGGCCGGCGCGGGCTCGGCGGCGGAGTTCTTCTACACCGAGCACGTCGAGGCCGACGCGGTGCACGAGCAGATCGTCCGGCACGAGGTCGTCGACGGCCTGCTGGCCGAGGAGCCGCATCTGGAGCGGGACGTCGCCTTCGGCGTGGACGCCACCGGGTACCTGGACGACCGCTTCGGCGAGCGGCTGCTGAGCGCCTGGCGGGCGGGGGAGCCGGCGATGCGCACGGCCCTCGGCCCGGACCTGGCACGCGTCGCGTGAGACTCCGGGTGCTGCCGTTGAAAGCGTTTTATGGGGGTACTCCTGTTTCGTGCCTTTGATTACGCTTCCCGGGGTCTACGCCCCGCAGGACGACACGGCCCTGCTGGCCGACGCGCTGCGCCACGAGCCGCTGGAGCAGGGTGCGCGGGTGCTGGACATCGGCACCGGCACCGGTGCCCTGGCGCTCGCAGCGGCCCGGCGCGGCGGCGAGGTCACCGCCGTCGACATCTCCCGGCGCGCGGTCCTCGCGGCCCGTCTCAACGCCCGCCTCGCGGGCCTGCCCGTGCGCGTGGTGCGCGGCAACCTCCTCGCCCCCGTGGCGGACCGCTCCTTCGACCTCGTCCTCAGCAATCCGCCGTACGTCCCGGCGCCCGCCGCCGTGCTGCCCCGGCGCGGCAGCGCGCGGGCCTGGGACGCCGGACACGACGGGCGGCTGGTGCTGGACCGGATCTGCCGGGACGCGCCGGGGCTGCTGGCGCCCGGCGGGGTGCTGCTCCTGGTGCACTCGGCGCTCAGCGGCACCGGACCGACCCTGCGGATGCTGCGTGCGGCGGGGCTGGAGACGGTGGTGGTCGAGCACCGCTTCGTGCCCTTCGGACCGGTGCTGCGGTCCCGGCAGGGCTGGCTGCACAGCCGGGGCCTGGTGGCGCCGGACGAGGAGAAGGAAGAACTGGTGGTGATCCGTGCCGAACGACGCGCGTGAACCGGCGCGGGAGGCGGCCGGGGCGGCGGACCGGGACGTCCGCCGCGTCACGCTCCCGAAGGAGGGCCCGCTCCTGGTGGAGGGGCCGGTCGAGGTACGGCTGGAGGACGGCGGCACGGCCACCTCCGACCGCTTCTGCGTGGCCCTGTGCATGTGCCGCCGCAGCCGCCGCTACCCGTGGTGCGACACCAGCCACCGGCGGCGCAGCAAGCGCTGAGCCGGGCCCGTTGCGCGAAGCGCGCGCCGGATCGTCCGGCGCGCGCTTCGCGCTGTGCTCGCCCGCGTGGGCGTGATGGCCGCCCGCGGGGTCAGCGCCGCAGCGGCGGCCGGTTCCAGTGCCGGTGCGCGCCGATCGCCGTGATGAGGGCCTGCGCGAACTGCTCGCTGGCCGGGCCGACCGGGTGGTGCGTGACGACGCCCTCGTCGGACACGGTGTGCTCGTGGTCGTCGGCGGTCCGCAGCCGGGCGGGCTCCAGCAGCTTCAGCACGTCGATGCCGGTGCCCAGCGCGCCGATGGCCTTGCCGTGCCGGTAGGCGTCGCGGACGAACTTCAGCACCGCCGGGTCCTGCGCCGTACGGGGCACCGAGGCCGGATCGCCGGGCAGCACCACCGCGTCGTAGAGGACCGAGGCGACGGTGGGCAGCGCCCGGTCCACGGGGTGGGTGACGCCGTCGGAGCCGGTGAACTCGCCGTCGTGCGGCGCCAGCACCTCCACGTTCGCGCCCTGCGCCGACAGCGCGGAGCGGACCGTGTCGACCTGGTCGGCGTCGATGCCGTCCGCGACCAGCACGGCGACCTGGCGGGTCGCGATCGAGCCGTCGCCGCGGTTGTTCTCGAAGCTGAGCGCGGGGGAGGGCGTCACGTCCGGGGTGTCGTACCGCTCCGGAGGCGCCACGCCGATGCCCTCGGCGACCGCGACGGCGAGCGTGTGGTCCACGCGGGACAGCTGGTCAACGGTCCGGGCCCGTACCTCCTTGGCCTTCACCTTGCCCAGCTCGAAGCGGAACGCCTCGATGATGTGCTGCTGCTCCCACTCGGCCATCGACCGCCAGAACATCGCGGCCTGGCTGTAGTGGTCCTGGAAGCTGTCGCTGCGCCGGCGGATCTTGCGCCCGTCGACCTTCTCGGTCAGGTGCCGGAAGGCCGACTCGTCGGCGCCGGCCACCGCGGGGCAGCCGCCGGCCAGCGAGTTCTTGGTGTAGCTGGTGGTCCCGCGGTGGATCTCGCCCTGGTGGTAGCCGTCCCGCTGGTTGTTGCGCACCGGCGCGACCGGCCGGTTGACCGGGATCTGCGCGAAGTTCGGGCCGCCCAGCCGGATCAGCTGGGTGTCCAGGTAGGAGAAGTTCCGGGCCTGGAGCAGCGGGTCGTTGGTGAAGTCGATGCCGGGGACGACGTTCGCCGTGTGGAAGGCGACCTGCTCGGTCTCGGCGAAGAAGTTGTCGGGGTTGCGGTCCAGGACCATCCGGCCGATCGGCCGGACCGGCACCTGCTCCTCCGGGATGATCTTCGTGGCGTCGAGCAGGTCGAAGTCGAAGCGGTGCTCGTCCTCCTCCGGCACCAGCTGCACGCCCAGCTCGTACTCCGGGTAGTCACCGGCCTCGATGCAGTCCCACAGGTCGCGGCGGTTGAAGTCCGGGTCCCGGCCCTGCGCCTCCTGCGCCTCGTCCCACACCAGGGAGTGCACGCCCAGCTTCGGCTTCCAGTGGAACTTCACGAAGGTGCCGCGGCCCTGCGCGTTCACGAAGCGGAAGGTGTGCACGCCGAAGCCCTGCATCATGCGGTAGCTGCGCGGGATCGCGCGGTCCGACATCAGCCACATGATCGTGTGCAGCGTCTCGGGCTGCAGCGAGACGAAGTCCCACAGCGTGTCGTGCGCCGAGGCGCCGGTGGGCATCTCGTTGTGCGGCTCCATCTTCACCGCGTGCACGAAGTCGGGAAACTTGATGCCGTCCTGGATGAAGAAGACCGGGAAGTTGTTGCCGACCAGGTCGTAGTTGCCCTCGGAGGTGTAGAACTTCGTCGCGAAGCCGCGGACGTCCCGCACCGTGTCGGCCGAGCCACGCGGCCCCTGGACCGTGGAGAAGCGCACGAAGACCGGCGTCCGCACGCCCGGGTCCTGCAGGAACGCGGCCCGCGTGAAGTCCGCGCACGACTCGTACGGCTCGAAGTAGCCGTACGCACCCGAGCCGCGCGCGTGCACCACCCGCTCGGGGATGCGCTCATGGTCGAAGCGGGTGAGCTTCTCGCGGAAGTGGAAGTCCTCCAGCAGGGTGGGCCCGCGCTCGCCCGCCTGCAGGGAATCGTCGGTGTGGTCCACCGGGACGCCCTGGTCGGTGGTCAGCGGTCCGTCACTGAGGTCGTGCGCGTAGTACCGCTCCCGCTGCTCCTGTTTCTTGTCCGCCATCCTGCGAAGGCTCCTTCCCGCTCCGCGCCGCACCGGAGTCGTCGACGAGGGCTGCCCGGCATGGGTCCCGGCTCGCCAGGTAACCGTTGTGCGAGGCGGGAAAACCTCACTGCCCCAGAAGGCGGAGTGCCGGATTCCATCGTGGTCGGGGCCGCGCCGGGAGCCGTCGCCGCACGCCGGACCGGTCGGACGGGGCCACGGGAGCGGTCGGACGGGGCCAAGACGAACTGCATGAAAGGCGGCATTCGGGGCACCCCGGAGAGTGATGCGCCTACCGCGGCGACGACGCCTTGGGAGAGCGGAATTCTCCGGCCGGCGAAGCCCCCCTTCCCGGCCCCGCACCTGGTGAACGCCCCAATCCGAGGAGGAAGCGCCATGCGACTCTCGCTCCTGCAACCGATCGTCGAACGACCCGGCCCCTGGGCGTCCGTCTACGCCGATGTCACCCACGACACGGAGGACGCGGCCAAGCAGCAGGAGCTGGCCGCGCGGAGCGCGGCGGACCAGCTGTCGGCCCTCGGCGCCGACGAGGCCACCTGCCGCGCCGTCCACGACTGCCTGGTCACGCCCGACCGCCCCGGCCAGTCCCTGGCCCACTCGGGCCGCGCCGTCTTCGCCACCGGCGGCGAGGTCGTGCTGGACACCCCGCTCGCCGGGCCGCCCACCGACCGCGGCGTCACCTGGTCGCCCGTACCGCGGCTGGCCCCGCTGCTGGACGCGCTGGGCGAGAACCCGGTGTGCCTCGTGGTGTACGTGGACCGCACCGGCGCCGACTTCGAACTGCGCAGCGACACCACGCGGGACAGCGCCGGACAGATCAGCGGCGAGACCTACCCGGTGCACCGGACGGCCTCCAGCGACTGGTCCGAGCGGCACTTCCAGCTGAAGGTCGAGAACACCTGGGAGCAGAACGCCGGCGAGATCGCCGACGCCGTCGCCCAGGCCGTCGAGCACTCCGGCGCCGACCTGATCCTGCTGGCCGGCGACGCCCGCGAGCGCCGGTCCGTGCGCGACCGGCTCCCCGAGCAGCTGCGCGCCGTGGCGTACGAGAGCGAGCACGGCGGCCGGGCCGAGGGCGCCGACAGCACCCGGCTGGAACGCGACATCGCCCAGGTGCGCGCCGCGCTCGAAGTGGAGCACACCGAGGACGTCATCCAGCGCTTCCAGGCCGGCAGCGGCCGCAGCAACGGCGAGGCCGACGTCACCTCCGGCGTGCCCAACCTGATCGAGGCGGCCCGCGAGCACCGCATCGACACGCTGCTCATCTGCCCCGACGGCGGCGACGCCGGCCGCGAGGTCTGGGTCGGCCCCGAGCCGGACCAGCTCGCAGCGCGCGGCTCGGAGATGCAGTACCTCGGCGAGGTGCACCCCGAGCCCGCACGCGCCGACGACGCGCTGCTGCGGGCCGCCGCGGCCGGCGGCGCGCAGGCCGTGGTGCTGCACCACACCGACGCGATGCCGCCCGGCGGGCTCGGCGCGGTGCTGCGCTGGTCCACGCCGGTGACCCACTGACGGACCGGTTCCGCCCGCGGACGGGCGTTAGGGCCCGCGTCCGGCGGGCACCCGGGAGACGCCGGCGGGTCGGCGGGCAGGCGCCCTGCCCCCGCCCCCGCCCTGGCGCGACGGCCGCCCGCACACCCTCGCTGGAGGACTCGTGACCACGCCGCAGCCGCCGGGACGCCCCGGCCCCGCAGGCCCCGATCCGGTACCGCCGACACCGGGCCCCGGCCCGGGATCGCCAGGACCGGAGCCCGGCCCCGCGCCGGGCCCCGCGCCCGTCCCCGGCCCCGACCCGGTGCCCCCGGCGCCGAGCCCAGGACCCGAGCCGGACCCGGTACCGCCGAACCCGGCGCCCCCGACGCCGGGCCCGGAGCCCGGGCCCGCGCCCGATCCGCTACCGCCCCCGCACACCCCCGAAGAGTCCGGGCCGGCCCGCTGACGCCGGTGCCCCGGCCTCCGCCCGAGCCCGAGGAGGACCGCCGATGAGTCAGGGCCAGACCGTCGTCGTCACCGGAGCCAGCGCCGGCGTGGGCCGCGCGGTCGTCCGCGAGTTCGCCCGCCGGGGCGCGCGCATCGGGCTGCTGGCCCGCGGGCAGGCGGGGCTGGACGCCGCCGTCCGCGAGGCGGAGGAGGCCGGCGGGCGTGCCCTCGCACTCCCCACCGACGTCGCCGACCCGGCGCAGGTGGAGGCAGCCGCCGACGCGGTCGAGGCGGAGTTCGGGCCGATCGACGTCTGGGTCAACTGTGCCTTCGCCGGGGTCTTCGCACCCTTCACCGAGGTGCGCCCCGAGGAGTACAAGCGGGTCACGGAGGTCACGTACCTGGGCTTCGTCAACGGCACGCGGGCGGCGCTGTCCCGGATGATGCCGCGCGACGCGGGCACCATCGTGCAGGCCGGCTCCGCGCTCGGCGAGCGGTCCATCCCGCTCCAGTCGGCGTACTGCGGCGCCAAGCACGCGATCCTCGGCTTCACCTCGTCCGTGCGCACCGAGCTGATGCACGAGAAGAGCAACGTACGGATCACCGTCGTCCAGCTGCCGGCCGTCAACACCCCGCAGTTCTCCTGGGTGCTCTCCCGGCTGCCGCGCCGTCCGCAGCCGGTGGCCCCCATCTACCAGCCGGAGGTCGCCGCGCGCGGCATCGTGCACGCCGCTGACCACCCCGGCCGTCGGCAGTACTGCGTGGGCGGCTCCACCCTGGCGACGGTGCTGGCCAACCGGTTCATCCCCGGACTGCTGGACCGCTATCTGGCGCGTACCGGATACGACTCGCAGCAGACGGACGAGGAGTCCCGGCCGCCGAGCCCGGACAACCTCTGGAAGCCGGTCGACAGCGCGGACGGCCGCGACCACGGTGCCCACGGCTCCTTCGACGACGCGTCGCACGCGCGCTCCGTCCAGCTGTGGGCCACCGAGCACGCCCGCCCGCTGGCCGCTGCCGCGGCCGCCGGGGCGCTGGCCGCCACCGGACTCGCGTGGCGGACCAGGAACACGAGGAGCTTCTGATGACCGAATACGGCTACTTCCTCGCTTGCGAGGAGCACGACCCGCGCGCACTGGTGGAGCAGGCGCGCATGGCCGAGCAGGCCGGATTCACCTCGCTGTGGATCTCCGACCACTTCCACCCCTGGAACGACGAGCAGGGCCAGTCGCCCTTCGTCTGGTCGGTGATCGGCGCGCTCGCCGAGGCCACGTCACTGCCGGTGGAGACCGCGGTGACCTGCCCGACCAAGCGGCTGCACCCGGTGATCACGGCACAGGCGGCGGCCACCAGCGCGGTCCTGCTGAACGGCCGGTTCCGGCTCGGCGTGGGCAGCGGCGAGGCGCTCAACGAACAGGTCGTGGGCGGTGAATGGCCGCAGACCTCGGTCCGGCTGGAAATGCTGGAAGAGGCGATCCAGATCATGCGGTCGCTCTTCACCGGCAAGGAGGTCAGCCACCACGGAAAGCACTACACCGTGCAGAACGCACGGCTCTACACCGTCCCCGAGGAACCGGTACGGATCGACGTCTCCGGTTTCGGCCCGACCGCCACGGAACTGGCCGCGCGGATCGGCGACGGATTCATCACCGTCGCACCGGATGCGGACGCGATCGAGCGCTTCCGCCGGGGCGGCGGCGGTGGCAAACCGGTGAGCGGCGGCCTGAAGGTCTGCTGGGGAACCGACAAGGACGAGGCCGTCCGCACCGCACACCGGCTGTGGGCCAATGAGCAACTGCCCGGCGAACTGGGACAGGTACTCCCGTCCCCGCGCCATTTCGAGCAGGCCTCGACCCTGGTCACTCCCGAGCACGTGGCCTCCGCCGTGACCTGCGGCGATGACGTGGACGCCCATGTCGCGGCGCTGAACGAGTACGCGCACGCCGGATTCGACACCGTCTATGTGAACCAGATCGGCCAGGACCAGCGCGGTTTCTTCGACTTCTATCGCACAAAGGTATTGCCTCAGCTGAAGGACTGAACCCGCCGGTCACCGGGAAGAGAAACCGCGGGGCGAAATCCGCATCGAATGCACGTGGCGGCGGCCCCTGCGGTGGCGGGGTGTCGGCCCGCCGCCCTACCGTGGAATTCCCCCGAGCCGGAGTGACCGGTTATCCGAACGGCACGCCAATGCTGCGGACCACGTGTGGGCACATGAATTCCCTGCCGGTGCGGCGCGCCGGCCCGGCCGTTCAGGAGAAGCGATGTCCAGTCCTCCCCGGACCCTTCGGTGCAGTCGGACGAGTGGCGGTGCCGTGGTGCTCCGCCCGCCGGAATTCGACTGCGGCAGCGTCACCCAGGCCCGGGAGGAGATGCTCATCCTCCTCAACCGCGGCGCCGCGAGCCTCCTGGTGGACCTCGCGGACTGCTCGGCGGTCTGCGCCTGCTGCGGGGTGCCCGCGCTGGTGCGGGTCTTCCGGCGGGCCCGGGCGCTGGGCACCGCCTTCCACGTCATCGCGCCGAGGGACGCGCGGGCCCGGCGGCCGCTGGACGACGCACGGCGGGTGAGCCGGGAGCCGTTCCCGCTGGTGTCCACCAGCGAGGCATAGCACCCGAGGCCAGGAACTGGGGCGCGCACGAGGTCGTGCGCGCCCCAGCGTGCTGCTGTCCGCCCGTACAGCGGCTCAGTACGGCCGGGTCCGGTCCCGGAACTCCTTCGCCGGCCGGGCCGGCCCCGACTTCGGATAGGAGATCCGGTCCGGATCGCCGTCCGACGTGTAGCGCTTCACCGCGCCGTCCCGCAGCTCGTCCAGCCAGTGCGCGGAGCCGAATTGGGCGTCCTGGCCGTGCGCGCCCGCCGACCGGATGCGCGGTATGCCGACCGGGTCGAAGGAGGTGGCGTACGGCGAGGGCGCAGGCCCCGCTCCCACGAGATAGGCGCCGTCGTACGCGTACCGCACCCCGTCCGCACCGCCCTTGAGGTCCAGCTCCGGCGGGTTCGGCTGGACGCCGAACGGCAGGGCCAGCGAGGTCACCTTCGCACCCGGCGTGCTCCTGGTGACGACCCGCTGGCCGGCGGCTATCTGGTGCTGCGCCTGTCCCGCGGAGATGTCGCGCAGGTTGGCGTGGTCCAGGGTGTGGTTGCCGACCTCGAAGCCGTGCGCGTGCAGCCAGCGCAGCGCCTTCTTCGTGCCGGTGGCGGGGAACGGGTCGCCGTTCACGAAGAGCGTGGCCGTCGGCCGGAACGCCGGGTGGCGCTTCGCCACGTCGAGCAGGATGCCGACCGCGCTGTCCGGCGCGGGACGGCCGTCCTTCCCCAGCGCGAACTGGCTGTCGGTGGAGTCGTCGAAGGTGAGGACGACGGGGTGCCGGCCGGCCGGTATGTCGATCTTCCCCGTGCTGTACGCGGCCGCGGTCACCGGCACGTAGTCCTCTTCGGCCAGCCGCTCCAGCTCGGCGCGGAAGTCCGACGGCTTGCGGTCGTACACGCTGCGCGGGTCCTTGACGATCTGGTGGTACATCAGGACGGGTACGGCACCCAGCTCATCGGCGTGCACCGAGGCGGGGGACTTGGGACGCGACGGGTGTTCCGGCCGGGCCGAGGGGGAATCCTGCCGACCACCGGCGCTTTTCGGAGCCGAGGGTTCCGGCGGTGGCGCACCACCACGGGACCCGGCGCAGGAGACGGCCGAAGCGGCCAGCGTCAGCAGGGTCAGTACGGCGAGGCCGTGCCGGCGGAGGGGGACGGGAGAACGGCGACGGAGATGCACCAGACCTCCTGGAAGGGGCGTGTGCCTATGCGGCTCAACTGGCAGAAGCTTTTCCGCAACACCCCGGACGACACACCTGAGTCCGGCTCTTCTACTTCCGCGTCCGCCGCTGACTCCTCCCGTGGCCGATCCCCCCGCAGACCGCTCGTCATCCTCCTGGCCGGTGTGCTGGCCGTCGCCCTCGTCGCCGGCGGCGTGCTGCTCGTACGCCAGCACAGCGGTGCCGCCTTCCGGCTGGCCGGCGCCTCGGCGGGCGGCGTGGTGAACGCCGCCGCACGCGACAAGGGCGGGCTGGAGGTGACGTCCGCTGACGGCACGGGACTGCACGGCGCCGAGGTCACCGTGGACGGCAAGCGGGTGCCGGTCCGCACGACGGGCCGTCACCTGACGGTGGGTCTGGACGGCCTGCGCGACGGCACGCACGAGCTGAAGGTGGCCACCGAGGGCTCCATGCTCGGCGGCTCCGAACTCACCCGCTCACTGACCCTCGACACCACGCCGCCGAAGCTCACGGTGGCCGACACCGAGGGCCGCAGCCTGCGCGGCCCCGTCACCATCAAGGGCCGCGCGCAGGACGCCGCCGAGGTGACCGTCGCGGGCCGCACGGCTCACCTGGCGAAGGACGGTTCGTTCGCCGTGACCCTCCCGCGTCCCCCGGGGAAGGCCACCGCCGTCGCCACCGACGAGGCCGGGAACACCACCCGGGAGAGCGCCGTGGTCACCGTCCGGCGCCCGGAAATGCGGGCCGTGCACGTCAGCGGCCAGGCCTGGGCCTCCGACCAGCTGCGGAAGCCCGTACTGAAGCTGCTGAGGGAGCACAAGCTCAACGCCGTCCAGCTCGACATCAAGGACGAGCTGGGGGAGATCGGCTACGACTCGAAGGTGCCGCTCGCCAAGAAGATCGGCTCGGCCAAGGGCTACTACGACGCCAAGAAGGCCATCAAGGAGATCCACGCGGCGGGCGGCGCGGTCGTCGGCCGCATCGTCGCCTTCCGCGACCCGATCCTGGCCTCGGCCTCCTGGAAGGACGGCCACCGCGACCGGGTCGTGCGCACCCCCGACGGCGGCCCGTACGGCGGCAACTCCAAGTACGGCGCGCTGTCCTTCACCAACTTCGCCAACAAGGACGTGCGCCAGTACCACCTCGACCTCGCCGCCGAGGCCGCGAAGCTCGGCTTCGACGACATCCTCTACGACTACATCCGCCGCCCCGACGGCAAGATCAGCACCATGTCCTTCCCCGGCCTCGGCAAGACCTCCCCCGAGGACTCGATAGTGGACCTGGTCGCGCAGACCCGTACGGTCGCCCGCGAACACGGCGCGTTCCTCGGCGTCTCGGTCTTCGGCGTCGCGGTCACCCGCCCCAAGGAGATCGCCCAGGACATCGGCAAGCTCGCCAAGGAGACCGACTACATCGCGCCGATGGTCTACCCCTCGCACTGGGCCGCCGGTGAGTACGGCGTCTCCGACCCCAACTCCCACCCGTACCCCATCACCAAGAAGTCCCTCGCCGACTTCGTGAAGAAGACCCGGCACACCGACGCGCAGATCATCCCCTGGCTCCAGGACTTCTCCCTCGGCGTCTCCTACGGCGACGCCGAAGTGGCGGCCCAGATCCGCGCCGCGGCCGACGACGGCATCCACTCCTTCCTGCTGTGGAACCCCGCCGTGCGCTACCACGGCGGGGCGCTGAAGCCGATGAAGTGACCCGCCGCCCGGCCCGGGCCCCCGCACCGTCGTGCGGGGGCCCGGGCCGCGCTATGCCAGCACCGCCGACAGCCCGAGGACGATGAGCACCAGGACCGCGAAGACGAGCAGTGGCCTCGCCCGCTGCAGCAGCGCCGCGGTCCGGTGCGGCATCGCGCGCACGCGCCGCCCCGGGCCGGTGCGGGTGAGACGCCTCTTCCAGTACACGAGCCGGTAGTAGTGCTTGAGCACGACGGTCCCCCTTTGGCGCACAACAATGCCCGCTCGCACACGCGTGCGGCCTTCGCGCCGTAAGACTACGGAGGAGGACCACGCGTTCCCGCCCGCCCGACGGTGCACCGAATTCGCACGTCGGCGACGGGAGACAGGCGGGTGACCTGCCCGGCTTGTCCGCTGTTAGGCTGCTCGTGTGTCCCGTGGGGGAAGTCCGGTGAGACTCCGGCGCTGACCCGCAACGGTGTGCGCGAGCACGCGGCACGGCCCCGGAGCAGGGGCCCGTGCGGGGTGGTCGCGCGAGTCCGATGACCCGCGGGGTGGCACATCTCCCGACTGCTCGCCGCGGACTGCGAGAGGGACGACGCAACGGAGCCCGCCCGGCGCCGGGTGCGCGCAGCCCTCGTGCGCACGGAAGCGGCCCGAGGCGAAGGACCCGCCCGTGCCCGCCATGACCACCGCCCCGGCACCCGCCGCGGCCGGACCGCCCGCGCTCACCCGCCTCCCGGTCCCCGTCACCGCCGCCACGCTCGCGCTCCTGCTGCTCGGCTCCCTCGTGTGCGGCGTCGGCCTCGGCTCGGCCGGGGTGTCCTGGGGCGAGACGCTGCACCACCTGTGGGCCGGGCTGACCGGCGGAACGATCAGCGCCGACGAGACCGCCGTCTACACGATCGTCTGGGAGATACGGCTGCCCCGTGCCGTCCTCGCCGCCGTCGTGGGCGCGGGCCTCGCCTCGGTCGGCGTCGCCGTGCAGGCCATGGTCCGCAACGCCCTCGCCGACCCCTTCGTCCTCGGCGTCTCCTCCGGCGCAGCGGTCGGCGCCAACGCCGTCCTGCTGCTCGGCGCGTTCGCCGCGCTGGGCGTGTGGGCGCTGTCGGTGTCCGCGTTCGTCTCGGCCCTCGCGGCGATGGTGCTCGTCTACGTGACGGCGCGTACCGCGTACGGACTGACGCCGCTGCGGCTGGTGCTGTCCGGTACCGCGCTGTCGTACGGGTTCTCCGCGCTCACCACGCTGATGGTCTTCCGCGCCGAACGCGGCGAGGCGGCCAGGTCCGCGATGATGTGGCTGCTCGGCAGCCTGGGCGGGGCGACCTGGGGCTCGGTCCCGCTCGCCGCCGCCACCGTGCTGGCCGGGACGCTGTACCTCGGCGCCCGGGCCGGCCGGCTCAACGCGCTCGCGATGGGCGACGAGACCGCCGCGGCCCTCGGCGTGCGCCCGGGCCGGCTGCGCACCGAGCTGTTCGTGGTGACCGCCGCCGTCACCGCAACCGTCGTCGCGGTGTCCGGCGCGATCGGCTTCGTCGGACTGATGGTGCCGCACGTCGTACGGATGCTGGCCGGCGCCGACCACCGGCGGGTGCTGCTGCTCGCACCGCTCGCCGGGGCCGTCCTGCTGGTCTGGGCGGACATCGTCTCGCGGCTGCTGCTGGCGCCCGCCGAACTCCCGGTCGGCGTGGTGACCGCCGTGCTCGGCGTGCCGTGCTTCCTGCTGCTGATGCGGCGCGGCGGCTACGCGTTCGGGGGCGGCCGCTGATGCGCGTCGACATCGAAGGGCTGACGGTCGAGCTCGCGGGCAGCCGGATCGTCGAGGACGTCACGCTGCGCGCCGACGGCGGTCAGGTCGTCGGGATCGTCGGGCCCAACGGCAGCGGCAAGTCCACTCTGCTGCGGTGCGTCTACCGGGCGCTGCGGCCCACCGCCGGCACCGTCCGGCTGGACGGCGCCGACCTGCACGCCATGGACGCGCGGGCCGGTGCCCGCCGGCTCGCCGCGCTGCCCCAGGAGTCCGCCGCCGAATTCGACTTCACCGCGGCCGAGGTGGTGGCGATGGGCCGGCTGCCGCACCACCGCGGCACCCCCTTCGCCGGCCGCACCGCCGCCGACGCCGCGCTGTGCGCCGACGCGCTGGACCGGGTCGGCGCCGGCCACCTCGCCGGGCGCGGCTTCCGCTCGCTCTCCGGCGGCGAGAAACAACGCGTCCTGATCGCCCGCGCGTTCGCCCAGCAGCCGCAGGTCCTCGTGCTCGACGAGCCGACCAACCACCTGGACATCGCCCACCAGTTGGAGGTGCTGTCCCTGGTGCGCGCCAGCGGCCTCACGGTGCTCACCGCGCTGCACGACCTGAACCTCGCCGCGCGCCACTGCGACGTGCTGTACGTGCTCGACGGCGGCCGGGTGGTGGCCGCGGGGCCGCCGCACGACGTCCTCGGCGCCGAGCTGCTGGCCGAGGTGTTCGGCGTCCGCGCGCATCGCGTCACGCACCCGGAGACCGGCGCCCTCCAGCTGCTCTTCGACCTCACCGACTGACCCCACACGGAGATCCCATGCGCGCTCTGCGCCCGGCGGCCTGCGCGGCCGCCGCCCTCGCCCTCACCGCCTCGCTCACCGGCTGCGGCGCCCGCGTCGCCGGCGACGGGGACGGCAAGACGGCCAGGAACACCGCGGTCACCCTCGAGAACTGCGGCAAGAAGCTCACCTTCGACAAGGCCCCCGAACGCGTCGTCACCAACGATGTCGGCATCACCGAGATCATGTTCGCGCTGGGCCTCGAGGACCGGATGGCCGGGTACGTCATGCCCGACGACAAGGGCGACCTGGACCACGTGCCCTGGAAGGGCGCGTACAAGAAGACGAGGTGGCTGTCGAAGCAGGCGATCACCAAGGAGACCGCCGTCGACGCCCGCGCCGACCTGGTCTTCGCCGGCTGGGGCTACGGCTTCGGCGAGAACGGGATCACCCCGGCGTCCCTGAAGAAGCTCGGCATCGACGCGTACGTCCTCACCGAGTCCTGCCGCAACGGCCAGGGTTCGGCGCGCGGTGTCATGCCGCCGCTGGACGCCCTCTACACCGACCTCACCCGGCTCGGGAAGCTGTTCGGCGTGGAGGACCGGGCACGGAAGCTGATCGCGGACTTCAAGGGCCGGGTCGCCGACGTACGGAAGAAGGCGCCGCAGGGAGATGCCCGGCCGAGCGTGTTCCTGTACGACAGCGGCCAGGACAAGCCGTTCACGGCGGGCCGGTACGCGGCCCCCGACGACATCATCGCCAAGGCGGGCGGCCGCAGCATCACCCACGACCTCGCGGACTCCTGGACGACGGTCGGCTGGGAGACCGTCGTGGAACGCGACCCCGAGGTGATCGTCATCAACGACTACGGCGACACCTCGGCCGAGCAGAAGAAGCAGTTCCTGCTGCACTACAAGCCGCTGGCGAACGTCTCCGCCATCAAGCACCGGCGCATCATCACGCTGGACTACGCGGATCTGGTGGAGAGCCCGCGCAACCCGTCGGCGATCGAGCGCCTGGGTACGTACCTGCGCCCGTAGGGGCGCGGGGCGTGCCGATATGCGGCTCCGCCGCGTGGGCGCGACCAGCCACGACGGCGCGTGACCCGGGCGGCTCCCCGCACCCCTGCGGCGCTACGTCGGCTACCCGTCCGCCTCGGCGGACACCGGCTTGGGGATCAGGAACGACGCCGCGAACGCCGCCGCGATGATGACGACACCCGCGATCATCGCGGCGGTGTAGTCCGACGTCGACGCGGGGTTCGCCGGCACCGCGGCCGTCTTCACGGCGTAAAGAACCGCAAAGCTCAGCCCCGCCCCCAGATTGAACGCCCCCGCGTTCAGCCCCGGCAGGAACCCCGGGTTCTCGCGCGGCGAGAGCACGATGCCCAGGCCGTTGAGGACGATGTTGGCCACGCCCGCGTACGCGATGCCCACCAGGATGGACATCAGCAGGAGCAGCACCCGGGAGTGGCTGCCGCTGGTGACGATCATCAGCACGATGGTCACCACCGTGCCGACGAGCCCGCACCGCAGGATGCGGCCGTACCCGAAGGTCGCCGAGAGGCGGCCCGCGACCGGACCCATCGCCAGCCCCGCAAGGGCATACGGGGTCAGGGTCCACCACGCCGACGCCTCGGCCGACATGCCGAGCCCCGCGTGCGCGTCCTGCGCGAACGCCGGGACCAGCCCGTTCATGACGGCGAAGACGCCGGTCATGGTGAGCACGGTGGTCAGCAGCAGCGCCCAGGTGGCGCGCTGCTTGAGGTGGTGGGTGGCCACCAGCGGATGGCCGCTGCGGCCCTCGGTACGCCAGAACAGCGCGAAGGCGACGGCCGCGACCACGACGAGCACGCCGATGAGCGGCCAGTTCGCCGCGGCCAGCTTGCCCGCCTCGTTGAAGGCGGTCAGCAGCGCGCCGACCGAGACGACGAGGAGGAGCACGCCGGGCCAGTCCATCCGGCTCTTCACGGGCGCGGTGGACTCCCGGGTCAGGGTGGCGACCAGCACCGCGGCGAGCGCCGCGACGACGGCCATGGCCCAGAAGACCGCGCCGAAGCCGTAGTGGTCCGCGAGGTAGCCGCCCGCGAGCGAGTCCACGCCCGCGATGCCGCCGTTGACCGCGGTGATCACGCCGAGCAGGGTGCCGTACTTCTTCGGCTCGGTGACCTCCACCCGCAGCATGATCAGGCACAGCGGTACGGTCGGGCCGCTCACGCCCTGGATGACCCGGCCCACGAACAGCACCGGCACGCTGGTCGCCAGCGCGGCGATGACGCAGCCGATCACCATCAGGGCCATCATCCCGGCCAGCACCTTGCGGCGGCCGATGACGTCTCCCAGCCGCGGCAGGAACAGCGAGAAGAGCGCCGCCGAGGTGAAGAACGCGGTCTGGGTGAGACCGATCTCCGCCGAGGTGGCGTGCAGGCTGTCCTCGATGCTCTTGAGCGCGGGGCTGAGCATGGAGGCGTTGAGCTGGAAGGCGAAGCACGCCGCCAGCAGCGCGGTGACCAGGACACCGACCCGTACCGCCGGCCGCTCCGTCAGGCCGCCCGGGGGCGGCCCGGCCTGGGTGGATGCGTTCATGCCAGCACGTCTCCGGGCTTCTGCGGGTTCTCGCCGATCAGCTCCGGGTCGCCGATCCGCTCCAGCGCGTCCACGACGAGGTCCCAGAAGCGGCCGTGGTCCAGCTTCACCGCGACCTGGGTCTTGCAGTCGGCCGGTGCGGGCGCGCGGAAGTCGGTGACGGTCATGCCCTTGGTGAGGGTGCCGGTCAGCTCGATGTCGACCGGGGCGCGGCGCACGGTCATCACGTCCGGGTCGATGACGTACGCGACCGCGCACGGGTCGTGCACCGGCGGGGACTCGAAGCCCTGGTGGTCGCGGTAGGTGGTGCCGAAGAACTCCAGCAGCTCCTCGACGAACTTGCCGGGCTTGGTGCCGAGTGCGGCGATCCGCTCGACGACCTCGGGAGTGGCGAGCGCCTGGTGGGTGAGGTCGAGGCCGACCATGGTCACCGGCCAGCCCGCGTTGAAGACGATGTGCGCGGCCTCGGGGTCGATGACGATGTTGAACTCGGCGACCGCGCTCCAGTTGCCCTCGTGGTAGCCGCCGCCCATCAGCACGACCTCGCGGACCCGCTCGACGATGCGCGGCTCCTTGCGCGCGGCCAGCGCGATGTTGGTGAGGCCCGCGGTCGGCACGATGGTGATCTCGCCCGGCTCGTGGGACATCACGGTGTCGATGATGAGGTCGACGGCGTGCCGCTCGTCCAGGACGCACGTCGGGTCCGGCAGCACGGGGCCGTCCAGGCCGGTCTCGCCATGGATGTCACCGGCGGTCTCGATGTTCCGTACGAGGGGACGCGGGCAGCCGGCGGCGAAGGGGACGTCGGTGATGCCCGCGATGCGCGCAACGGACAGCGCGTTGCGGGTGACCTTCTCCAGCGTCTGGTTGCCGACGACGGTGGTCACGGCGACCAGCTCGATGTCGGGGTTGCCGTGGGCCAGCAGCATGGCGATCGCGTCGTCGTGCCCCGGGTCGCAGTCGAGGATGATCTTTCTGGCCAACGGTGAGCCCCTTTGCCCTGTTGAACGGTGGTGCGGTGACGGCCGGAGCAAGGATGGGAAATCGTTCTCCGACATGCCGCGAAGAGTTCACCCGCATACCGGGGCGGTTGTCAATGATTCATCCCACAGAGTCCGGCGGCTTCCCGGTGATAACGTTTGCCCGCCGTTTCCGCAGCGTACGCCGTGTTTCCGCACCTTGCGCCCGCGCGGGCGGCCCAGCCGAGCCGAGCGAAGGGCACGACCGTGGCCGAAGTCACCCTCAAGGACGTCGCCCGCGCCTCGGGCTGTTCCGTGGCCACCGTCTCCCGCGTGCTCGCCGGCACCCGGCCCGTCGGCGCCGAGACCGCACGCACCGTCAAGGAGGCGGCCGAGCGTCTGGGCTACCGCCCCAACCATGTCGCCCGCGCGCTGCGCCGCCGCGCCACCGGCACCGTCGGCCTGGTCCTGCCGCAGATCACCAACCCCTTCTTCCCCGCGCTCGTGCGCGAGCTGGAGCACGCGCTGCACGCGGCGGGCCGGGCCGTCCTGCTCGCCGACTGCGACGACGACCCGGTGACCGAGGCGGCCAGGATCGGGGAGTTCCTGGACCGCCAGGTGGACGCGCTGCTGCTGATACCCGTCGACGAACGGCGCAGCCGGGAGGCGGTGGCCGACGCCGCGCTGCGGGTGCCGGTGGTGCTGCTGGACCGCGGCTGCGGACCGGGCGTCGCCGACTCGGTCGCGGTGGACAACGCGGCCGGCATGGCGCTCGTCCTGGACCATCTGGCCGCGGCGGGCCGCCGCCGCCCGTGGTTCGTGGGCGCGGCCGGCACCACCTCGACGGCGGCCGAGCGGCGCGCGGCGTACGAGGCGGGGGCCGCCGCCCTGGACCCGGCGGCCCCCGGCCGGGTCGAGCTGGGCGACTTCTCGGTCGCCTGGGGGCGCGAAGCGGTCGACCGGATCTGGCCGTCCCGCCCCGACGCCATCGTCTGCGCCAATGACCTCATCGCCGTCGGCGCGCTGCAGCGGCTGCGCCAGCTGGGCGCCGACGTGCCGGGCGAGGTCGCGGTCACCGGCTTCGACGACGTGCCCTTCGCGGGGCTGGCCGACCCGGCGCTCACGACGGTCCGTCAGCCGGTCGCCGAACTGGCGGCGGAGGCAGCGCGGTTGCTCGCCGGCCGGTCGGCGGACCGGACGCCGGCGGAGGCGCCCCCGAGTCGCGCCGTCCGCCTCAGCCCGCAGCTGGTCGTCCGCGCCTCCGGCTGATCCGTACCCCGCTTCCTCCCGCGGCGGCGGGGCAACCCGAACGGCCGTCAGTACGACGCGCATGAGGGCGGATTCCGGCATCTCGCCCGATAATGTGCACATGACGGATGACATGCTGGATCCCGTGACATTGGCCGTACGGCCTGTGGTGTGCCCGGTCTGGTGCCACCGTGTCCACACCGCGGCCGAGGCCGGTGGCCGGGAGGGGATCATGCATCTGGCGGAACCGGTCAGCTGGAACATTTCGGCGCAGCCGGAGCGGAGCTTCCCGCAGCTCCTCTTTCACATCATGTGCGAGGACGGCACGTCGGGCCGGACGTCCCCGGTCGTCGAGGTGGGCGTGATCGAGGCGGAGGGGCGGCTGCCGTACTCCTGCGACGCGCGGACCGCCGGCGAGCTGGACCGGATCATCGGCGAGCTGGAGCGGGTGCTGGAGACCCTGCGCGGCTGGCGCGCCGCGCTGCCCGGCGGGGTTTCGGTGTCCTGACACCCCTCGTACGAACGCCCGTACGCACCGCCTCGAACGCCGTCAGCCGTCCGAGGTTGCGTCGCGCAGGCGGGTTTCAAGGAATCTGCACATCGTCCGCGCATCAGCGACACAGCGTGTGCCGCCCGGCGCCGTGCCGTGCGCGGCCGCCCGCGGCATGAAACGGGTATGTCCGAATGGGTCCGGCGTGTGCGCACCGTCTTCTCGTCGCGGGCAATCGATCTTGTGAAGGAGTCGTCACCAAGGCGTGCACGAAGCTGCACGTGATCGTCCGGTGTCGGTGAAATATGCCGAGTGGCCCGGGCAAGCGGGTTGGCCGCGCTGCCAGTTGGCGTGCTTGGATCATTTCGACGCGAGGGTCCGGCGAAAGTCCGGGGTTTCCGCTCGGTTAATCGACCGGTTTGGCGACCCCGTTATGTTCGACCACCGACCCCCGTGTCATTCGAGTATTACCGACAGTAATTGAAGGGATCCCCCTCATGGACTTCACCCCCCAGGTCGAGACCGCTGAGATCGCCGACGCCGAGCTGGACAACATCGCCGGTGGCCTCGGCGTCGTCGGTCCGGTCGCCAACGAGGTCGTCGGCACCGTCGACGGCGTGACCGGCGGCACCGTCGGCAACGTGCTCGGCACCGTGACCGGCACCGTGCAGCAGACCACCGGCGTCAACGTGAACGGCGTCGTCGCCGGCCTCTGAGCCAGGCAGTCGCTGTCGGTTTCACCGCCGCAGGCTTGACTCGACCTATGGGTACATGTCCGTATCCATAGGTTTCCCGTGAGCCCCGGAGCATTTGTTCCGGGGCTCACGGACGCCTTCGGCGGATATGTCTTCTCCCGTCAAGTGCGGGCTTTTCCGCCTGTGTTACGGTCATGCTTCGGCATGCCCGAACGGCGGGCATTTTCATGCCTTATTGGTGCGCCATGTCGCGCGTGTCCCCTTGGGTCGCCTTTACGTTGTGCCGACCTTCGGCAGCGCGCCGGCGCCGAATGAGACAAAAGCAGTCGAGGGAAAAGTTCCGTGCAGTTCCGGCAAAAGGCGCTGGCCAAGCTCCAGTCGCCTGAAGAGCTCGACCTGCCCGTGCGCTACGCCCGGCCGCAGGGCGGCCTCGTCCTCGCCGTCACCGTCGTCGTGATGGCAGCCGCCGCCTTCTGGGCGTTCACCGGGTCCGTGTCCTCCAAGCTGACCGCACCCGGCATCCTCACCCACCCCCAGGGCAGCTACGTCCTGCAGAGCCCGGTCGCGGGCCAGGTCACCCAGGTCTTCGCCAAGGAAGGCCAGACGCTCCGCGCCGGGGCCCCGGTCCTCAAGGTCCGCACCGCGCAGGGCGACCGCGCCGTACGCGCCGTCGCCCCCGGCCGCGTCACCAGCCTGGTCGGCAAGATCGGCTCGGTGGTCACCGTCGGCGCCGACGTCGCGAGCGTCGAACGCGTCAGCAGCACCCGTGAGCCGCTGGTGGCCATGGCGTACGTGCCCAGCCGCAGCGCCGCCACCGTTCCCGTCGGCGCCACCGTCGACCTCACCGTCCAGTCCGTGCCCACACAGCAGTACGGCGTGCTGCGCGGCAAGGTGAAGGCGGTCGGCCGGGCACCGCAGAACAGCCGGCAGATCGCCGCCTTCCTCGGCGACCGCGAACTCGGCAAGCAGTTCACCGCAGACGGCCAGCCCGTCGCCGTCCTGGTCCAGCTGGACCGCGCGGACACCAAGTCCGGCTACAAGTGGTCCACCGCCGGCGGCCCGCCGAACGCCATCGGCTCCATGACACCCGTCACCGGTGCGATCCACCTCACCGCGCAGCGCCCGATCGATTGGCTCCTCCCGTGACCGCGCAGCCCGAAGCACCGGCACCGCCCCCGCTGCCGCCCGGCGGCCGCGGCCGGCACCGCCCGAACGCCAAGCCCGCCCGGCGCCGCGCCGACCGCTCGGGGCCCGGACCCGCCAAGGGCACGGGCCGCACCGTGCGCACCCCCACCGTCCTCCAGATGGAGGCCGTGGAGTGCGGCGCCGCCTCGCTCGCGATGGTCCTCGGCCACTACGGCCGGCACGTCCCGCTGGAGGAGCTGCGCATCGCCTGCGGCGTCTCCCGCGACGGCTCCCGCGCCTCCAACCTCCTCAAGGCGGCCCGGTCCTACGGCCTGAAGGCCAAGGGCATGCAGATGGAGCCCGCGGCGCTCGCCGAGGTCAGGGCCCCGGCCATCCTCTTCTGGGAGTTCAACCACTACGTCGTCTTCGACGGCATGGGCCGCCGCTTCGGCCGCCGGGGCGCGTTCATCAATGACCCCGACCGGGGCCGCCGCTTCGTGCCCGCCGAGGACTTCGACACCAGCTTCACCGGCGTCGTGCTGACCTTCGAGCCGGGCGAGGACTTCCGCAAGGGCGGCCGCAAGCCGGGCGTGCTCGGCGCCCTGCCGCCCCGGCTGCGCGGCACCTCCGGCACCATGCTCGCCGCCGTCCTCGCCAGCTTCCTGCTGGTCGTGGTCGGTGCGACGGTGCCCGCGCTGAGCCGCACGTACATCGACATGTTCCTGATCGGCGACCAGACGTCGCTGCTCGGGGTGCTCTTCGCGTCGATGGGCACCACGCTCGTGCTCACCGCCGCGCTCACCGCGCTGCAACAGGCGAACCTGCTGCGCGGCCGCATCATCTCCTCCACTCTGAGCAGCGCCCGCTTCCTGCGCCACCTGCTCAGGCTGCCGGTCACCTTTTTCGCCCAGCGCAACCCGGCCGACCTCGTCCAGCGCCTGCAGACCAACGACACCGTCGCCGAGACCCTGGCCCGCGACCTCGCGTCGGCGGCCGTGGACGCGGTCGTCGTCATCCTCTACGCGTTCCTGCTGTGGTCCTACGACCCGCAGCTCACCCTCATCGGTGTGGCCGTGGCGCTGCTCAACGTCGCCGCGATGCGCATCGTCGTACGGCTGCGCGCCACCGGCACGCAGAAGCTGCGCGCCGACACCGCCCGGCTCACCAACACCTCCTACAGCGGTCTCCAGCTCATCGAGACCATGAAGGCCACCGGCGGCGAGAACGGCTACTTCCGCCGCTGGGCCGGGCAGCACGCCACCACCCTGGACGGGCAGCAGCGCCTCGGCGTGCCCACCGCCTGGCTCGCCGTCGTCGCGCCCACCCTCGCCGCCCTCAACAGCGCCTGCATCCTGCTCATCGGCGGGCTGCGCGCCGTCGAGGGCCACATGTCGGTGGGTCTGCTCGTCGCCTTCCAGGCGCTGGTCACCAACTTCACCCAGCCCATCACCCGGCTCAACGGCATGGCGGGCCGCATCCAGGACTTCGCCGCCGACGTGGCCCGGCTGAAGGACGTCGAGTCCTTCCCCGTCGACTCCCTCTACACCCGGCCCGAGCCGGTCGCCAGCACCCGGCGGCTCAAGGGCCACGTGGAGCTGAGCGGCATCACCTTCGGCTACAGCCCGCTGGACAAGCCGCTGCTCACCGACTTCTCGCTCACCGTCGGGCCCGGGCAGCAGGTCGCCCTGGTCGGCGGCTCCGGCAGCGGCAAGTCCACCGTCTCCCGGCTGATCTCCGGCCTGTACCGCCCCTGGGAGGGCACCATCCGCATCGACGGGCAGCGGCTGGAGGACATCTCCCGCGGCGCGCTGGCCTCCTCGGTCTCCTTCGTCGACCAGGACGTCTTCCTCTTCGAGGGCACCGTCCGCGACAACGTCGCGCTCTGGGACCCCTCGATCCCCGACGAGGCCGTCATCGAGGCCCTGAAGAACGCCGCCGCTCACGACGTGGTCGCCCGCCGCCCCGGCGGCATCCACAGCCGCGTCGAGCAGGACGGCCGCAACTTCTCCGGCGGCCAGCGGCAGCGCCTGGAGATCGCCCGCGCCCTGGTCCGGCGCCCCTCCATCCTCGTCCTGGACGAGGTCACCAGCGCCCTGGACGCGGAGACCGAACAGCTCATCATGGACAACCTGCGGCGCCTGGGCTGTGCCTGCGTCGTCATCGCGCACCGCCTGAGCACCGTGCGCGACAGCGACGAGATCGTGGTCCTGGACCACGGCACGGTCGTCGAGCGCGGGCGGCACGAGGAGCTGGTCGCCGCCGGCGGCGCCTACGCAGAGCTGGTCAAGGAGTCCTGAGGTGACGACCCCTCATCCCGCGGCCGCCGGTACGGCCGCCGACGACAGCGTGCTGCACGCCCTCGGCGGGCTCGGCACCGAGGCCGACCTCACCGGCCTGCGCAACCTCCCGCTCGAAGGCCCGCACGTCCTGTGGCTGGTCACCGCCGGGGCCATGGACCTCTTCGCGGTCGACGCCGCCCAGGAGGGCCACTGGTACTTCCTCGGCCGGCTCGCCCCCGGCACCCTGCTCCTCGGCCCCGTCGAGGGCCCGCAGCACACCCTCGTCGGCCGGCCCCTGCAGGGCTGCGCCGTCCGCCGCATCCAGCTGCGCGAGCTGTTCCGGCCCGAGTACGGCGGCTACGCGGAGTACGACGCGTACGGCCGGTACGTCGGGCAGGCCCCGTACCCGGGCGACCCCGCGTACGACGGCACGCTCAGCCCGCTGGAGGACGCCTTCGCACGCGGCGTCGGACGCAGCCAGCGGGTGCTGTTCGAGGCGCCCCTCGACGGCGAGTACGAGACCCCCGGGGCGGACACCGCGCCCGACCCGCAGGGCACCGCCGACGAGAACATCCTCTGGATGCCCGTCGAGCCCGGCAGCCTCCAGTACGGCGCCCACTACAGCGCCGAGGCCGCCGCCGACCTGCTCATCGACGGCACGATGTGGCAGCGGATGGTCGACCAGCAGTACCGGCTGCTGTCCGCCCTCGACCGCTGGATCGAGCGGCTGGAGCGTGCCCACGAGGACCGCACGGCGGCCGGCATCAAGGCGGGCGAGGCGGCCCGCTCCCAGGCCGACCGGACCCTCATCTCCTCCATCGGCACGCGGGGCCGCGGAGGCGAACGGACCGGCGCGGCCGACGACGCCACGCTCGCCGTCTGCCGCCGGGTCGCCGACGCCGCCGGCATCGCGCTCACCTCGCCCAAGGAGGGCGGCACGGCGGACGACCGGCTCAGCCCGGTCGAGCGGATCGCCGTCAGCTCCCGCATCCGTACCCGCGTCGTCAAGCTCGACGGCCGGTGGTGGCGCGAGAACAGTGGCCCGCTGGTCGGTCACCGCACCGAGAGCGGCGATCCCGTCGCGCTGCTGTGGCGCCGCGGCCGCTACGAAGCGGTCGACGCCGACGGCACCCGCACCCGTCTCGGACCCGAGACCGCCGCCGAGCTGGAACCGCGCGGCGTCATGCTCTACCCGCCGCTGCCCGACCGCCCCATGGGCGCCCTGCGGCTGGTCCGCTTCAGCATGCGCGGCACCCGCCTGGACCTGCGCAACCTCGCCATCGGCGGGCTGGTCGCCGTGGTGCTGGGCGCGCTGGTGCCCATCGCCACCGGCAAGGTGCTGGGCGAGTACGTGCCCAACGCCGAGCGCGGCCTCATCGTCCAGACGGCCGTCGCGCTGATCGTCACCAGCGTGGTCTCCGCCGTCTTCATGCTGCTGGAGAACACCTCCATCCTGCGCGTCGAGGGACGCATCGAGTCCACCCTGCAGCCGGCCGTCTGGGACCGGCTGCTGCGGCTGCCCACCCGGTTCTTCAGCGCGCGCTCCACCGGCGAGCTGGCCAGCGCCGCGATGGGCATCAGCGGCATCCGCCGCATCCTGTCCGGCATCGGCTCGATCGCCGTGCAGGCCAGCACGGTCGGCAGCATGAACCTGGTGCTGCTGCTGGTCTACAGCCCGAAGCTGGCCGTCGTCGCGATCGCCATGCTGGTCTGCATCGCGGCGGTCTTCCTGCTCCTCGGCCTGTGGCAGCTGCGCTACCAGCGCCGCCTCATCGAGCTGACCAACAAGCTCAACAACCAGGCGTTCCAGACCCTGCGCGGACTGCCGAAGCTGCGCGTCGCGGCCGCCGAGTCCTTCGCGTACAGCGCGTGGGCCGGGGAGTTCGCGCGCAGCCGGGAGCTCCAGCAGAAGGTCGGCCGGATCAAGAACCTCACCACCGTGCTCAACGCGATCTATCTGCCGCTGTGCACCCTGGTGATGTTCATGCTGCTCGCGGGCCCGGCCCGCGGCGTGCTCTCCGCCGGCGCGTTCCTCACCTTCAACACCGCCGTGACCATGATGCTGTCCGCGGTGACCCAGCTGACCGGCGCGTTCCTGCAGGCCGCCGCGGTGCTCCCGATGTTCGAGCAGATCAAGCCGGTGCTCGACGAGCGGCCCGAGGTGCGCGGCGGCTCCACCCAGCCCGGCGTCCTCACCGGCGCGCTGGAGGCCCGCGGCCTGTCCTTCCGGTACTCCGACGACGGGCCGCTGGTCCTGGACGACGTGTCCTTCCAGGTGCGGCCCGGTGAGTTCGTCGCCGTGGTCGGCGCGAGCGGCTGCGGCAAGTCCACCCTGCTGCGTCTCCTCATCGGCTTCGACCGGCCGGCCGCCGGCAGCGTCCTGTACGACGGCCAGGACCTGGCGGCGCTGGACCAGGCGGCGGTGCGCCGGCAGTGCGGCGTGGTGCTGCAGAACGCCCAGCCCTTCAACGGCTCCATCCTGGACTGCATCTGCGGCGCCGAGATGTTCACGCAGGAGGAGGCGTGGGCGGCCGCGGAGATGGCGGGCCTGGCCGAGGACATCAAGCGGATGCCGATGGGCATGCACACCATGCTCTCCGACGGCGGCGGTTCGATCTCCGGCGGCCAGCGGCAGCGGCTGATGATCGCGCAGGCGCTGATCCGGCGGCCGCGCATCCTCTTCTTCGACGAGGCCACCAGCGCGCTGGACAACGAGACCCAGCGGGTGGTCACCGAGAGCACCCGCAAGCTGAACGCCACCCGCGTCGTCATCGCCCACCGGCTCTCCACGATCATGGACGCCGACCGGGTGATCGTCATGGCGGACGGCCGGGTCGCCCAGCAGGGCACCCCCGCCGACCTGCTCGCCGACACCGGCGGCCTCTTCCACGAGCTGGTCCGCCGGCAGATCAGCTGACCGCCCGCCGGCCGGGTCCCCGGGGGCGCGGCCGGCCCGCAGTGTGGAACGTCACGGTCCGCCCGGCCGTCCGCACGTAAGAATGCCGTGTGCTCCAGCAACTGTTCACGCCCACCGTCCAGCACACGCTCGACCTCATCGGCATCTTCGTCTTCGCGATCTCCGGCGCGCTGCTCGCCGTGCGCAAGAACTTCGACATCTTCGGCATCGCCGTGCTCGCCGAGGTGACCGCGCTGGGCGGCGGGCTGTTCCGCGACCTGATCATCGGGGCCGTGCCGCCGGCCGCCTTCACCGACCTCGGCTACTTCGTCACCCCGCTGATCGCTGCGGTCCTCGTCTTCTTCCTCCACCCGCAGGTCCAGCGGATCCAGACCGGCGTGAACGTCTTCGACGCGGCCGGGCTCGGCCTCTTCTGCGTCGCCGGCACCACCAAGGCGTACGAGTACGGGCTGGGCCTCACCGCCTCCGCCACCCTGGGCATGGCCACCGCGGTCGGCGGCGGCGTCATGCGGGACATCGTCGCGAACGAGGTGCCCTCGCTGGTCCGCTGGGACCGTGACCTCTACGCCGTGCCCGCCATCGTCGGCGCGGCCATCGTCGCGCTCTGCATCCGCTTCCAGACCCTCAACCCCGGCACCAGCGCGGCGGCGGCCCTCGTCGCCTTCGCCGTCCGGCTGCTCGCCCTGCGCTACCACTGGCGCGCCCCCCGCGCCTGGAACCGCCGCTCCACGGCGGTCGAGGTGGACGAGACCCAAGGAGCCCGCTCATGACCGACGACAGCCCCGGCCTGGCCGCCGCACAGCACGCGCACTGGCAGCGCACCTACGACGCGCATCCGGAGATGTACGGGCAGGAGCCCTCAGCGCCCGCGCGGCACGCCGCGGCCGTCTTCCGCGCCGCCGGGGCCCGCGACGTGCTGGAGCTGGGCGCCGGGCACGGCCGGGACGCGCTGTACTTCGCGCGGGAGGGCTTCACCGTGCGGGCCACCGACTTCTCCGCGACCGGGCTGGAGCAGCTGCGGGCCGCCGCCGGAGAGCAGGGCGTGGCGGACCGGGTGACCACCGCCGTGCACGACGTGCGCGAGCCGCTGCCGCAGCCGGACGGCTCGGCCGACGCGGTCTTCGCGCACATGCTGCTGTGCATGGCCCTGTCCACCGAGGAGATCAAGGCGCTGGCCGCCGAGGTGCGGCGGGTGCTGCGGCCCGGCGGCGTCTTCGTGTACACCGTCCGGCACACCGGTGACGCGCACTACGGTGCCGGCACCGCACACGGCGACGACATCTACGAGCACGGCGGCTTCGCCGTGCACTTCTTCCCCCGCGCGCTGGTCGACGACCTCGCCGAGGGCTGGTCCCTCGACGAGGTCCACGCCTTCGAGGAGGGTGACCTGCCCCGCCGGCTGTGGCGCGTCACCCAGACGCTGCCCCGCCGGGGAAGCCGTCCCGGCCGTCGTTGACGGCGTCCGGGTCGACGCCGAGGGTGATCGCCGCGTGCACGCCGCGGTCCACCCGCCGTGCGTCGTACCGCAGCGCGAGCATGCCGTCGGCCGGGGTGTCGCCGGTGTGCAGCATGTCCTCGGCGTTGGTGGTGCGCTCGGTGGTGTTGGTGGCGTACGGCTTCGTCCGCGCGACGGCCTCGATGGCCCGCTCCGGGAAGTAGAGCTGGCCGGTGTGGCAGTCGGTGCCGCCCTCGTAGCGGCCGTGCGTGAACACGCCGTCGACGTGCACCTTGGTGTGGATGTGCACGGCCCGGCCGCGGTACCAGCCGGGGAAGACGGTCCGGAAGGTGACCCACCCGGCCGGGTCGGTCAGCTGGAAGCCGCGCAGGTAGGTGGTGTCGCTGTCCGGCTCGGCGTGGCCCCCGCCGCCGCCCGGCGGCGGCCCGGTGGGCGGGGCCGTCGGGGTGCCGGTGGGTGGTGCGGAACCGTCGCCGGAGGACGCCTTCTCGTAGCTGGAGTAGATGCCGAGCGCGTCGCAGTGCCAGATGTCGACGGCCACCCGGGACAGCGGGCGGCAGTGCACGGCGTCGACGACGCGGATGCGGAGGGTCAGCGGGACGCCCGGCTTCCCCTCGGTGACGTCGGAGCGGTACTTGTCGTAGTCGAGGTAGTACGGGCCCTCGATGGACTCCTTGGTGAGGCGGAGGCAGCCGGCCGCGGCCGGCTCCTCGGCGGACGCGCTGCCGGACAGCGCCGCTCCGCCGAGGCCCGCCACGGCGATGCCGGCACCGCCCGCTGCCAGTAACCGGCGGCGGCTGAGACGAGGTGTGCTCTCTTCTCTCATGCGGCGCACGGTACCGGGGAAAGCTGGGAATGCGCTGTGAACTCCCTTGTGAGGCACGGCTGTTGAAAGGTGCCTGCTAGCGCACCGGGCGGCTTCCCGCGTCGGCCGTGTGCTGCGCCGCCAGCCGCACCGTGGCATTGGCCGCGCCGTAGCCCTGGTAGCCGCCGCGCCGCTCCACCAGCTCGAAGAAGACCCGGCCGACGGTGACGGTGTAGCAGTGCAGGAACTCCCCGCCGTCCGCGTCCCGTTCGTAGAGCACGCCCAGTTCGCGGAAGGCGTCCAGGGTCTCGCGGTCGAGGCCGTACCGCGCGTCGAGGTCGTCGTAGTAGTTGTCGGGGATCGGCAGCAGGCCCGCGCCGTTGGCGCGCACCCGGCGCGCGGTGGCGAGCAGGTCGTCGGTGGCCAGCGCGATGTGCTGCGGCCTGACCTCCTGCTCGCCGGGTACGGGCGCGACGTTCAGCGCGACCCGCAGGGTGCCGGCCGCGTTGGCGACGGCGCGGCTGCGGAACAGGCCGTAGGGGTCGGCGAGGTCCAGGCTCTCGTTCGGCCGCAGCCCGAGCACGCTCGCGTAGAACAGGGCCGCCTCGTCGAAGTGGTGCCAGGGCTGGGTGAGCGCGACGTGGTCGATACGGGTGATCCCTGCGCCGCCGCCGTCCGGCGCGGCCGGGGAGCCGAAGTCCGCCGTCCAGCTGGGGTGGTCCTCACGGTCGGTACGGCAGAAGAACAGCTCGGTGTCGTCCGGCGCCGCGACCGCGTCCAGCGGTACGTCCCCGGGAGCGCGGCGGCGCGGCACGACCGGGGCCCGCAGTGCCTCGGCGCGGCGCACGGCGGCGGCCGGCTCCGGGCTCTCCAGACCGAGCGCGACCAGCCCCGGACCCTCGCGGCGCGCACCGCTCACGGTGTTCAGCAGCACCCGGGCCGTGCCCTGCTGCCACAGCTCCACGGGCTTGCCGCCGGTGTGCCGCCCCGTGCGCGCGAAGCCGAGCGCGCCGAGCAGGGAGCGCAGCGGTTCGGTGTCGGCGGCGGCGAGTTCGGCGAAGGCGAAGCCGTCCGGGACGACGGGCGCGGGCAGGCTGCTCAGCCCGGCCGCCTCCTCCAGCGCGATCAGCGAGCGCATCGCGTCCACCGCCGTACGGCCCGCGTCGGCCTGCCGGAAGACGTCGTTGAAGACCTCCAGCGACAGCGGTCCCGCGTAGCCGGCGCGCAGCACGTGGCCGAGCAGCCCGGCGAGGTCGAAGCCGCCCTGGCCGGGGAAGCAGCGGTAGTGCCTGCTCCACTGCAGCACGTCCATCGCGAGCTTCGGCGCGTCGGCCAGCTGGAGGAAGAAGATCTTCTCGCCGGGGATGTCCTCGATGCCCTTGGGGTCGGAGCCGCGCGAGAGGATGTGGAAGCTGTCCAGACAGGTGCCGAGCGCCGGGTGGTCGGCCTGCTCGACGATGCGCCAGGCGTGGTCGTAGGTGTTGACGTGCCGGCCCCAGGCCAGCGCCTCGTACGCGAGGCGGATGCCGTGGTCGGCGGCGCGCTCCGCGAGGGTGCGCAGCTGCCGTGCGGCCAGCGCGTCGTCGTCGACGGCGTCGGGGGAGACGCTGGAGCACACCAGCATCGTGTCGGCGCCGAGCCGCTCCATGACGGCGAACTTCCGCTCGGCGCGCCGCAGGTTCCGCGCGAAGACCTCGTCCGGCACCGCCTCGGCGTCCCGGAAGGGCTGGTAGAGGTCGATGGACAGGCCGAGGTCGGCGGCGCGCAGCCGGACCTCCTCCGGGCTCAGCGGGCTGGCCACCAGGTCGTTCTCGAAGATCTCGACACCGTCGAACCCGGCTGCTGCGACGGCGCTGAGCTTCTCGGAGAGCGAGCCGCTCAGCGACACCGTGGCGATCGATTTACGCATCGGGGCCTCCTCAGACCGCGGCAGCGCCGACCAGGCCGGCGAGGTCGGCGAGCATCTCTTCGGCGTGCGGTTCCCGGCCGGTGAAGAGCCGGAAGGCGTCGGCGGCCTGGAAGACGGCCATGCCGCCGCCGTCCAGCGTCCGGCAGCCCAACTCCCGTGCCGTACGCAGCAGTTCGGTCTCCAGCGGGCGGTAGACCACCTCGGCGACCCACAGCTCGGGGCGGAGCAGGCCGGCGGGCAGCGGCAGGCCGGGGTGGGCCGCCATGCCGGTGGGCGTGGCGTGCACCAGGCCGTCGGCGCCGGACAGTGCGGCGGCCAGCTCGTCGGGCGCGGCGGTGCCGGCGCGCCCGGCACCGAAGCGGGCGTTCAGCGCGTCGGCCAGCGCGCCGGATCGCACCGGGTCGGTGTCGACGAGGGTGAGGCGGTCGGTGCCGAGGGAGAGCATGGCGTGCGCGACGGCGGAGCCGGCGCCGCCCGCGCCGAGCTGGACGACCTGCCGGGTCGCGGCGCCGGGCAGGCCGCGCGCGAAGGACTGGGTGAAGCCGGTGACGTCGGTGTTGTGGCCGGTCGCCCGGCCGCCGCTGAAGACGACGGTGTTGACGGCGCCCAGCTCGGCGGCGCCGGGCGACAGCTCGTCCAGGTGCGGGATCACCAGCTGCTTGCAGGGGTGCGTGATGTTGAGCCCATCGAAGCCGAGGGTACGGGCGGCGGCGACCAGATCGCCGACGGACCCGGCGGGCACGCCCAGCGTGTCGAGGTCGAGGGTCCGGTAGAGCAGCCGCAGGCCGTGCCGGTCGGCCTCCCGCTCGTGCAGGGCCGGGCTCAGCGAGGGGCCGATGCCGGAGCCGATGAGACCGGTGAGATACGAGGGCGTGGACAACACGACTCCCTGGTGGTGCGCAATGTACGAACTGGTTAGTTAATTATGCTGGCAGAGGACCGCGGACGGAAGGGGAGGCCCGCGGCCCTCTGCCGCGGCGGCGGTGGAGTCGCGGTCAGGCGGAGGCCGCGCCGGCCAGATCGCCGCGCTCGCGCGCCGGGTCCGGCTTCTCGCCGAGCAGGGCGGTCGGCACCCGGTGCGTCTCCCGGCCGGTCAGCACGGCGAGCGAGCAGACCACGCAGGTCGCGGCGGTGAATGTCGCCACGCCGACCCAGTTGTCGCCGCCCGCGCCCGCGATCCGCTCGGCGATGCTCACCGCGAAGCCCGCGACCGCGAAGCCGATCTGCGTGCCGATCGCCATGCCGGACAGCCGCACCCGGGTCGGGAACATCTCGCCGTAGAAGGACGGCCAGATGCCGTTGGCGGCGCTGTAGACCACGCCGAAGAAGAGGATGCCGGTGACGAAGACCAGCGGGTAGCTGCCGGTCGAGACCGCCCACAGGTACACGAAGACCATCACGGCCGAGCCCAGCGAGCCGGTCAGGAAGACGGGCTTGCGGCCGATCCGGTCCGACAGCTTCGCCCACAGCGGGATCGCGAACAGCGCGACCACGTTGGAGAGCACCCCGACCCAGAGCATCGCCGACTTGTCCAGGCCGGCCGCGTCGCTCGTCGCGTACGCCAGGGCCCAGACCGAGAAGATCGTGCTGACGGTGGCGATCAGGGCGGCCGCGATCACCCGCAGCACACCGGTCCAGTGGTTGCGGAGCAGGTCCGCGAGCGGCAGCCGGGCCACCGCGTCCTCGGCCGCCGCCCGCTCGAAGACCGGGGTCTCCGAGAGCTTGCGCCGGATGAGGTACCCGGCGGCCGTGACGACCACGCTGACCAGGAACGGAAGCCGCCAGCCCCAGGTGTAGAGCTGCTCCTCGGGCAGGGCTGCGACGGGGATGAAGACCAGGGTGGCGATGATCTGCCCCGCCTGGGTGCCATTGAGCGCGAAGCTCGTGTAGTACCCGCGGCGATCCTCGGGCGCGTGCTCCAGCGTCATCGAGTTGGCACTGGCCTGCTCGCCGGCGGCGGAGAGGCCCTGCAGGATGCGCATCAGTACCAGCAGGACCGGCGCTGCCGTGCCGACCTGCGCGTACGTCGGCAGGCAGCCGATCAGGAAGGTCGACAGGCCCATCAGCATCAGCGTGAAGACCATGATCTTGCGGCGGCCGAGCCGGTCGCCGAAGTGGCCGAGGAAGAGCGCGCCGACCGGGCGCGCCGCGTAGGCCACGCCGAAGGTCGCCAGCGAGATGAGGGTGGCGGTCGCCGGGTCGGACGGATCGAAGAAGACCTTGGGGAAGACGAGCGCGGCGGCGCTGCCGTAGATGAAGAAGTCGTAGTACTCCAGCGCGCTGCCGATCCAGGCGGCGACGGCGGCTTTGCGTGGCCGGGCGGGGGGCGGGGCCCCGGCCTCGGACGGGAGAGCGGACATGCCTGCTCCACGGGGGAGGGCCACCGGCGTGAGGGGCGGGTGGCGGCGAGTTAACGTACTAGATAGTTAGTTGTGGGGGTGCAGCGATCGTGAACCGCCCACAGGTCACTGTCAAGACATCTCGCGGAAACAATTCCCGCCCGTGCGGCCCCGCCGCTCAGCTCGCCGCCGACCCCGTCAGATAGCCCAGCACCATGTCACCCAGCATCGTGCGGTAGTGCTCCCGCCGGTCCGCCGCCGTCAGGTCCCGCGCGAAGAGCGCGCCGAAGGTGTGCCGGTTGGCGACCCGGAAGAAGCAGAACGAACTGATCATCGCGTGCAGGTCCACCGCGTCCACCTCCATGGTGAACACCCCCTGCGCACGGCCCTGTTCGAGGATGCGCCCGATCACCTCGATGGCCGGCGAGTTGAGCCGGCCGATCGTCTCCGAGGCCGCGATGTGCTCCGCCTCGTGGATGTTCTCGATGCTCACCAGGCGGATGAAGTCGGGGTGCGCCTCGTGGTGGTCGAAGGTCAGCTCGGCCAGCCGCCGGATGGCGGCGGCGGGATCCAGGTGCTCGACGTCCAGCTGCTGCTCCTGCTGCCGGATGCCCGCGTACGCGTGCTCCAGCACGGCCGTGAACAGCTGCTCCTTGCTGCCGAAGTAGTAGTAGATCATCCGCTTGGTGGTGTGGATGCGCGCCGCGATCTCGTCCACCCGGGCACCGGTGTACCCCTGCCGCGCGAACTCCTCCGTCGCGACCTTCAGGATCTCCGCCTTCGTCCGCGCCGCGTCGCGCTGCCGGCCTGCGGTGCGGGCCGACGGGTGAACGGCGGTCATACGGCTGGCTCCTCGCGATGGTCCACTGGTCGGCCCAGTCTAGGCAGACCCGGCGGGCGCCTGGCGAGGGCCCCGGACGGCCGCGGGTGACCCGTACGACTGATGTGGCGTCAGCCCGGCGTGCAGTCCTCACGCAACGTACGTACGGTGTGACGATGAGTGATGCGGTGTGGCTGATGTCGACCCAGGCGGCCCGCCCGGCGCACGTGCCCGACCTGCCGGGCGCGGGCGGCGGACCGGACCCGGACCGGCGGCTGGCGTGGCTGGACGCGCTGCGGGGGATCGGCGCGCTGATGGTCGCGCTCCACCACGCGGCGCCGCGCTACCTCCCCGACCTGTCCGCCGCCGTGCAGCGCCACGTCAACCCCGGCACCTACGGCGTCATCGTCTTCTTCCTGGTCAGCGGGTACATCATCCCGGCGTCCCTGGAACGGCGCGGCTCCCTGCGCCGGTTCTGGACCGGCCGTGTCTGCCGCCTCTACCCGCTGCTCCTCGTGGCGCTCGCGGGCACCGCACTGCTCGCCCGCTGGGGCCCCGGGCAGCTGCGCGAAGGGCTCGGGGAGCGCGACCCGCTGAGCGCCGTGCTCGCGCACGCCACGATGCTCCAGGACCTCCTGGGCGTGCCCAACGCGCTCAACGTGCTGTGGACCCTTTCCTACGAGATGGCGTTCTACCTCCTCGTCTCGGCCCTCTTCGCACTGCGGCAGCACCGCCGCTCCGCGCCCGCGGCGCTCGGCGTTGCCGCGCTCGGCGTGGTGGCCGGCGGGGCGCTGCCGGCCGCTGCCCTGACCCGCGGTCTCGGCAGCGCCCCGGTGATCGCGGCGACCGCGCTCGGGGCGGCCGTCGCACTGTGCGCCGTGGCCTCGGGCCGCGCGCCGTGGACCCGGGCCGGGGCGCTGCTCGGCGGCGGGCTGGCGGCCGTCCTGGTCCTCGGCAACGGCCGCGTCCCGCCCTGGCAGGGGCTCGCGCTGCTGTCCCTGATGTTCGCCGGGACCGTGCTGTACCGGATGGAGCGCGGGCAGCTCGGCAGGGCCGCCGGCACGGCCGTGGTGGGCGCGGTCCTCGCGGCCTGCGTCCTCTCGGCGGCGCTGCACCTCAGTGCCGCCGACGCGGTCACCGGCGGCGACGGCCAGCGCTCCGCCGTACGCATCTGGTCGGTCAGCGCGGGACTGGCGGTGCTCACGTTCGGCGCGGCGATGGCCCTGCGGCGGCACCGCGTACCGCGCTGGCTCGCCCACTGCGGCGTCATCAGCTACTCGGTCTACCTCCTGCACCCGCTCGTACTTGAGGTCTGCGACCTGGCCGTGCCGTGGCAGCGGCACGACACACCACTGCTGATGGCCGCCTACCTCGCGCTGCTGCTGCCGCTCTGCATGCTCGCGCACCGCCTGGTCGAACTCCCCGGGCAGCGCCTGGGCCGGCTGCTGGCGGGCCCGCCCGGCGGCCTGCCGCTGCCCCGCGCGGAACAGCGAGCGAAGGCGCCGGTCCCGGCGCCGGGGGAACCCGCCTGACGCCTCCTCGGCCCTCGCGTCGTACGCCGGATCAGCGGCCCGCCGTCGCCGCGTCCAGGTGCACCCGCAGCGCCGCGTTCACCGCGTCGGGGCGCTCCACACCGGCCAGATGGGCCGCGCCCGCGACCTCGACGAGGGCCGCGCCCGGTATGCCGTCGGCGATCTCCCGGGCGTGCGCGGGCGGCGTCGCCGAATCCTGGCGGCCGGCCACCACGAGCGTGCGGGCCGCGACGGACCACAGATCGGACCGTACGTCGTAGCCGGCCAGCGCGTCGCAGCAGGCGGCGTACCCGGCCCGGTCGGCGGCGGCGAGATCGGCGAGCAGACCGCTGCCGCGCGGCCCGGCCGCGGTGCCGGGATCGGCGAACCAGCGCCCCGGCGTCGCCTGCGCCATCGCCGCCGTGCCGTGTGCGCGCACCGTGGCGGCGCGCTCCCGCCAGCCGGCCGGTTCGCCGAAGCGCGCGGAGGAGCAGATCATCGCGAGCGAGGCGATCCGGTCGGCGTGGTGCACGGCCAGGTGGGCGCCGATCGCGCCGCCGAGCGAGATCCCGGCGTAGTGGAAGGTGCTCCAGCCGTGGTGGCCGGCCAGGTCCAGGACGAGCCGCGCGAGAGCGGCGACCGTGGTGCCGCCGGCGCCGGGGGAGGGCAGGACGTCCGTGGGCGTGCCGCCGTGGCCGGGCAGGTCGAAGCGGAGCACCCGGTGGGTACGGGTCAGTTCGGCCAGCTGCGGCTCCCACACGGCGAGCGAGGTGCCCAGGGACGGGCCGAGCACGAGCGGCGGCGCGTCCGCCGGGCCGTCCAGGCGGTGGTGGAGCAGTGGGGTGGCGGGGCTGGTCACGGACTCTCCTGCGGAACTGCGGAACTGTTCGGGAACGGGTGGCGGACGGGGCACGGGGAGCGCGGAACGGCTCCCCGCGCCACCGCCGCCCGGACCGCGGCGGGGACCCGGGCCGCGCTTCTCCTGAGTCGGGCACCTGCGAGAAGCCGGCCCGGGCCCGGATGCCCGCCGGGCCAGGTGGCACTCCCGCCGGCCGGACGGCTGTCCGGGTGCGTCGGCCGGCGGGACGTACGGGATGCCGGGCGGGACCGGGTCAGCCGAGGCCGGCCGGGACCCGGACCGGGGCCGCGGTGCGGGCGGTGAGCTCCTCGGCGCTCACGCCGGGTGCCGTCTCGACCAGCGCCAGCCCGTCCCCGGTGACGTCCAGGACGCCGAGGTCGGTGATGATCCGGTGCACGCAGCGCTTGCCGGTCAGCGGCAGCGAGCAGGACTCGACGATCTTCGGGCTGCCGTCCTTGGCGGTGTGGTCCATCACCACGACCACCCGGCGGGCGCCGTGCACGAGGTCCATCGCGCCGCCCATGCCCTTGACCATCTTCCCGGGGATCATCCAGTTGGCCAGGTCGCCGCGGGCGGAGACCTGCATGGCGCCGAGGATCGCGGTGTCGATGTGGCCGCCGCGGATCATGCCGAAGGAGAGCGCGGAGTCGAAGAACGCCGCGCCCGGCAGCACGGTGACGGTCTCCTTGCCCGCGTTGATCAGGTCGGGGTCGACCTCCTCCTCGGTGGGGTACGGGCCGACGCCGAGCAGGCCGTTCTCCGACTGGAGCACCACGTCGACGCCCTCGGGCAGATAGCTGGGCACCAGCGTGGGCAGCCCGATGCCGAGGTTCACATAGTCGCCGTCGCGCAGCTCGCCCGCGGCCCGCGCGGCCATTTCTTCCCTGGTCCAGGCCATCAGCCGCGCACCGTCCCTTCGCCCTTCGGCGGCGCGGCGACCGTGCGCCGCTCGACCTTCTTGTCCGCCGCCTGAGCGGGCGTCAGCTCGACCACCCGCTGGACGAACACGCCCGGCAGGTGCACCTCGTCCGGATCCAGCGCGCCGGGCTCGACCAGCTCCTCGACCTCGGCGACCGTGACCCGGCCGGCCATCGCCGCGAGCGGGTTGAAGTTGCGCGCGGCCTTGTGGAACACGAGGTTGCCGTGCCGGTCGCCCTTCGCGGCCCGGACGAGCGCGAAGTCGGTGGTGATGCCGCGCTCCAGGACGTAGCTCTCGCCGTCGAACTCGCGCACCTCCTTGGGCGGCGACGCCTTGGCCACTCCTCCGTCCGGCCCGTACCGCAGCACCATCCCGCCGTCCGCGACGTCCGTGCCCACCCCGGCCGGGGTGTAGAAGGCCGGGATGCCGCAGCCGCCGGCCCGCAGCCGCTCGGCGAGCGTGCCTTGCGGGGTGAGTTCCAGCTCCAGCTCGCCGGCCAGGTACTGCCGCGCGAACTCCTTGTTGGCGCCGACGTAGGAGCCGGTGACGTGGGAGATCCGGCCGGCGCCGAGCCAGATGCCGAGGCCGCCGCCGTCCACCCCGCAGTTGTTGGAGACCACCCGCAGCCCGCTCGCGCCGGTCTCGTACACGGCCCGGATCAGCACGTCGGGGACGCCGCTGAGCCCGAAGCCGCCGACGGCGAAGGAGGCGCCGTCCGTCACGTCCGCCACCGCCTCGGCGGCGGTGGCCACGACCTTGTCCATGCTCCCCTCCTCAGGCGTTGATGTCGGAGGGGTGCACCGCCAGCGGCGTGACCTCGATGGACATGTAAGGGAAGAGCGGCAGGTTCCACAGGATGCCGTGCAGCTCGTCGTTGGACTCCACGTCGAAGACGCTGAGGTTGGAGTACTGGCCGACGCACCGCCAGATGTGCGGCCACTTCCCGGCCTTCTGCAACTCCTGGGAGTACGCCTTCTCACGGGCAAGGGTGTCGGCCTTGACCTCGGGGTCCAGGTCGGTGGGGAGGCGCACGTCCATCTTCACGGCGAACAGCATGCTCAGGCCTCCGCCCGGTCCATGACGAAGTCGTACGTGACCTCGTTGCCCCGGCCGCTGGTGGCGGGCTTCGGGTCCAGGATCAGCTCGGGCTTCACGGCCGAGGCGATGTCGTCCTCGACGTGGCTGCCGCCCCGGAAGTACAGCTGGGTGGTGATGAGCCGGTGACCGGGGGCCGACACCTTCAGGTGCAGGTGCGCGGGGCGCCAGGCGTGCCAGCCGGCCGCGGCGATCAGCTTGCCGCAGGAGCCGTCGGTGGGGATCTGGTACGGCGCCGGCTGGATCGTGTGGATCTTAAAGTTGCCCTGCTCGTCGGCGACGACGGTGCCGCGCAGGTTCCACTCCGGCAGGTTCGGCGCGTACTGCGAGTACAGCCCGTCGTCGTCCGCGTGCCACATCTCCACACGGGCGCCCGCCAGCGGCGTGCCGTCCACGCCGCGCACCTGGCCCTGGAAGAGCAGCGGGGTGCCGGCCTCGTCCGGGCGCATCGGCAGGGTCGCCTCGGCCTGGAACTCCGGCGAGTCGGGGACGTAGTACGGGCCCTCGATGGTGCCCTTGCTGCCCTCGCGGTTCTCGTTGGCGACCTCCTCGACGACGTGCTCGATCCACACGTCGAGGAAGAGCGGCCACTCGCCGTCCTGGCCGACGCCGATCAGCCACGCCTTCAGCGCGTCGTACTCCGCGTACGTCACCTTGTGGCGGCGGATCACGTCGTGCACCGCGGTGATGACCTCGGTGGCCAGGGTGGAGACGCGCTCCTTGCTGCTGGCGGCCTCGGCCCGCTGCTTGGCGCGGAAGGCCTCGGTGGCGGAGGCGCCGGACGCGGCGGCGGTGGCCTGCTCCTGGACGTTCTCGCTCATGGTGGTGCTCCTGTCCTCACGGGGGAAGAGGGGAAGTGGTGCGGCTCGTGCGGTGTACGGCGCCGCCGCCGGTCAGGTGTCCTGCCGGTAACGGGCCAGCTTGTCGGGGTCGAGCGCGATGCCCAGGCCCGCGCCCTCGCGGACGCGCAGTGTGCCGTCCTCGATGCGCAGCGGCTCGGCGAGCAGGTCGTCGCTCATGTCGAGGAAGTTGGACAGCTCGCCGGCCCGGCGCGCGGTCAGCTCGTAGGCGGATCCGAAGACCGCGGTGCACAACGTGCCGATCTGGCCGTCGATCTGATTGCCCATCACGGCTTCCACGCCCAGCCCCTCGCACAGGTGGTGGACGCGCTGGGAGTACGTGAAGCCGGTGCGGGCCGTCTTGATGCTGATGGCGGTCGCGGAACCGCCCAGCAGCTCACGGGTCACCTCGCCGGGGCGGGTGGCGCTCTCGTCGGCGACGAACGGGATGCCGGTGCGCGCCACCAGCCAGCGGCGGCCCATGACGTCGTCGGCCGGGCACAGCTCCTCGGCCAGCGTCAGGTCCAGCCCCTCCATCGCCCGCAGCGCGCGGGCCGATTCGGAGGCGGTCCAGCCGCGGTTGCCGTCGATGTACAGCTCCGCCTCGTCGCCCAGCCCTTCGCGCAGCGCCCGGCAGGCCTCGACGTCGAGCCGGAAGGGGCGGCGGCCGACCTTCACCTTGAAGGTGGTGATGCCGTACGTGTCGCGGATGCGCCGTGCCTCGTCGACCATCTGCTCCGGCGGCGCGAAGCCCACCATGTGCGAGACCCGCATCCGGTCGGTGAAGCCGCCGAGCAGTTCGGTGACGGGCAGTCCGACGGACTGCCCGATGATGTCCCACAGGGCCATGTCCACGGCGGACTTGGCGGTGGGGTTGCCGACGGTGCGGTTCAGGCGGTGGTGCACCGCCTCGCGCGCGGTCGGGGCGAGGCCGGTGAGCTGCGGCGCGAAGACCTTGCTGATGACCGCGACGATGGATTCCTGGGTCTCGCCGTAGGTGAAGGGCCGGGGCGGTGCCTCGGCGATGCCCGTCAGGCCGTCGTCGGTGTGGACGCGTACGAGGACGTGCTCGGCCGTGTGGACCTCGCCGCTGGCGAACTTCAGCGGCTTCTTGTAGGGGATGGCGAACGGAATCGCCTCGATCTCGGTGATCTTCATCGGTCCTCGTTTGCGGTGGTCTTCAGCGGTCCTCGGAGTCCGCGACGAACACGCCGTGCGTCTCCAGGACGCCGATCAGCGTCTCCAGCAGGGGAGAGGTGTCGTGCTCGCGCCAGGCCAGGGCGAGGCCGACGGTCTCGGCGTCCCGGACGGGCTTGAAGACGACGCCCTCCCGGGACACCGAGCGGACGGAGTCGGGCAGCAGGGCGATCCCCAGACCGGCGGCGACGAGCGCCAGCGCGGTCGAGGTCTCGGTGACATCGTGTGCGCAGTGCGGGTAGTAGCCCGCCGCGAGGCAGCTCCTGGTGACCGCGTCGTTGACGACGGAGCGGGAGTTGACCGCGTACATGATGAAGTTCTCGTGGCGCAGCTGGGCGACCTCGGCGGCCTCCGCATCGCTCAGCCAGTGGTCCTCGGGGACCGCCAGCACCAGCGGTTCGCGGGCGACCTCCCGGCAGACGATGCCCTCCTGCCGGACCGGCGGCCGGAGCATGCCCACGTCGAGACGGTTCTCGGTGAGGGCCAGCTCCTGCGCCGGGGTCAGCAGCTCGGTCTGGATCTCCAGCGCCACCCCCGGCATCTCCTCCTTGACCAGCCGGGCGATCTCGGGGAGCTGCCGGTAGCAGGCGGTCCCGGTGAGGCCGAGCCGGAGGATGCCCTCGGCGCCCTTGGCGAAGCGGCGCACGCGGGTGGTCGCCTCGTCGACCGACTGCAGGATGCGTACCGCGTCGGTACGGAAGACCTCGCCGGCCCCGGTGAGCGCCACCTGGCGGGTGGTCCGGGTGAACAGCTCGACCCCGAGGTCCGCCTCCAGCTGGCGGATCGCCTGGGACAGCGGGGGCTGTGCCATGTGCAGGTTCTCCGCGGCCCGGCCGAAGTGCCGGGTCTCGGCGACGGCGACGAAATAGCGCAGGTGGCGCAGTTCCATGGGGCCTCCTTGGCTTCCTTGCCGCCGGAATGCGGCTCATCGTAGGCAGCGGTTCTCAGACGAGAGAAATACTCTTTTCCCGCCGATTGATATGCAAGGAATCTCAATGAGGCCCTGGGTCAACCCTGGGCAAATGCCCGGGGTGGTGTCGGCACCCCGCTGCCATGGTGCTGAAAAGCGGCCGTGAGAACCCCCGACGGGACGACGGGGGCCCGGCGCAGGTTTGGAGGGACCATGACGCAGACGTCGGTCACCACCCGGGCGATCCTGGACGACGCCCTGGTGGAGGACGAGGAGCACGGCATCTACCGGGCCCGGCGGAAGATCTTCACCGATGAGGAGATCTTCGAGCTGGAGATGAAGTACATCTTCGAGGGCAACTGGGTCTATCTCGCGCACGAGACGCAGATCCCGGAGATCGGCGACTACTTCACGACGTACATCGGCCGCCAGCCCGTGGTGATCTCGCGGAGCAAGGACGGCGCGCTGCACTGCCTGATCAACGCGTGCAGCCACCGCGGCGCGATGCTCTGCCGCCGCAAGACGGACAACCGCACCACCTTCACCTGTCCGTTCCACGGCTGGACGTTCAACAACTCCGGCAAGCTGCTGAAGGTCAAGGACGGCCGCGGCGCCGGCTACCCCGAGCAGTTCAACAAGGACGGCTCGCACGACCTGACGAAGGTCGCCCGCTTCGAGAACTACCGCGGCTTCCTCTTCGGCAGCCTCAACCCCGACGTGCTGCCGCTCACCGAGCACCTCGGCGAGGCCACCAAGATCATCGACATGATCGTGGACCAGTCCCCGGAGGGCCTGGAGGTGCTCCGCGGCTCCTCCACCTACACCTACGACGGCAACTGGAAGGTGCAGGCGGAGAACGGCGCCGACGGCTACCACGTCTCCGCCACCCACTGGAACTACGCCGCCACCACCGCACGCCGCACCTCCGGCGAGTCCGCCAACGACACCAAGAACATGGACGCCGGCAGCTGGGCCCGCCAGAAGGGCGGCTACTACTCCTTCGACCACGGCCACCTGCTGCTGTGGACCCGCTGGGAGGACCCCTCCAACCGCTCGCTCAACGAGCGCCGCGCCGAGCTGGTCGCCGAGTTCGGCGAGGACAAGGCCGACTGGATGATCGAGTACTCGCGCAACCTGTGCCTGTACCCCAATGTCTATCTGATGGACCAGTTCAGCTCCCAGATCCGGCACTTCCGCCCGATCGCCGTGGACAGAACCGAGGTCACCATCTACTGCATCGCCCCCAAGGGCGAGAGCGCCGCGGCCCGCGCCAACCGCATCCGCCAGTACGAGGACTTCTTCAACGCCTCCGGCATGGCCACCCCGGACGACCTGGAGGAGTTCCGCTCCTGCCAGAAGACCTACCTGGCCGGCGCGGCCCCCTGGAACGACCTCAGCCGCGGCGTGGCCCACCGCATCACCGGCCCCGACGAGGACGCGAAGAAGCTCGGCATCCACCCCATCGCGAGCGGCGTCCGCACCGAGGACGAAACCCTCTACTCGATCCAGCACGGCTACTGGCTGGACACCATGCGCAGGGCCGTGGCCGCCGAGGACGCCGCGGCCGCGGGCCGGGACCGGTAAGGACGGAGCGAGGACATGACCGTGAGCACCGAGACCGCAGCCCCGGCCGTCACCCTGGAGGACGTCCGGCAGTTCCTCTACCGCGAGGCCCGCCACCTCGACGACCGCGAGTTCGAGAAGTGGCTGGAGTGCTACCACCCGGACGCCGAGTTCTGGATGCCGGCCTGGGCGGACGACGACGAGCTGACCCGCGACCCGCAGACCGAGATCTCACTGATCTACTACGCCAACCGCGGCGGCCTGGAGGACCGGGTCTTCCGTATCCGCACCGACCGCTCCAGCGCCACCAGCCTCCCCGAGCCGCGCACCGGGCACAACATCACCAACGTGGAGATCACCGGGCGGCGCGGCGCCGAACTGGACGTGCGCTTCAACTGGTTCACGCTCTACTACCGCTACCAGAGCGTGGACACCTACTTCGGCACCTCGTTCTACACCATCGACTTCTCGGGCGAGACCCCACTGATCAGGAAGAAGAAGGTCGTTCTGAAGAACGACTACATCCACCACGTGGTCGACGTCTACCACATCTGATCATTCGCCCTTCCCCCGAATCGAGTTCACCATGAGCTACCAGGTCGCCCTGACCTTCGAGGACGGCATCACCCGGTTCGTCACCTGCGGACCCGATGAAACCGTCGCCGACGCGTCCTACAAGGCCCGCATCAACATCCCCCTCGACTGCCGCGACGGCGCCTGCGGCACCTGCAAGTCCCTCTGCGAGAGCGGCCGTTACGACGGCGGCGACTACATCGAGGAGGCACTGAGCGACGAGGAGGCCGCACAGGGATACGCACTGCCCTGCCAGATGACCCCGCAGAGCGACCTGGTGCTCCGCATCCCCGCCACCTCCGAAGCCGCCAAGACCGCCGCCGCCACCCACAGCTCGACGCTGGTCGCGCTGGAGAAGCTGTCGGAGACCACCGTCGCCTTCACCCTGGAGCCCGACGACCGCGCCGCGCTGGCCTTCCTCCCCGGCCAGTACGTCAACGTCGCCGTGCCCGGCACCGACGTCACCCGCTCCTACTCCTTCAGCTCCGGACCCGCCGAGGGCCAGGTCTCCTTCCTCGTCCGCCTCACCGAGGACGGCGCGATGTCCGGCTATCTGCGCGACCGCGCACAGCCCGGCGACCGCATCGACTTCACCGGCCCGATGGGCAGCTTCTACCTCCGCGCGATCGAGCGCCCCGCACTGCTGCTGGCCGGCGGCACCGGCCTCGCACCCCTGCTCTCCATGCTGGAGAAGCTCGCCACCGAACCCCCGGCCCACCCGGTCCACCTGGTCTACGGCGTCTCCGCCGACCGCGACCTGGTCCGCCTCGAAGCCCTCGCCGACTACGCGGCCGTCATCCCCGGCTTCACCTACGACCACTGCGTGAAGGAGTACGTCACCGGCCGCCTGGAGCCGCGCCACCTCAACGACGGCGACGTGGACGTGTACGTCTGCGGGCCGCCGCCCATGGTCGAGGCCGTCCGCGCGCACCTGGCCGAGCAGGGCGTCACCCCCGCCCACTTCCACACCGAGAAGTTCGCGCCGACCGGCACCGCCGCGCTCGCGGGGGCCGCACGGTGAGCGCCGCGTACTTCCCCGGCCGGTTCGCCGGGAAGAAGGCCGTGATCACCGGCGCGGCCCAGGGCATCGGCGAGGCCGTGGCCCGCCGGATGGCCGCCGAAGGCGCCGAGGTCGTCCTCGTCGACCGCGCCGAACTGGTCCGCGAACTCGCCACCGAGCTGGGCAAGGACGGCGCCCCCGCACACGCCGTCACCGCCGACCTCGAACAGTACGACGGCGCCGAGCAGGCCGTGACCGAGGCCCACCGGGCACTCGGCGGCCGCATCGACATCCTCGTCAACAACGTCGGCGGCACCATCTGGGCCAAGCCCTACGAGCACTACACCCCCGAGCAGATCCGGGCCGAGGTGCAGCGCTCCCTCTTCCCGACCCTGTGGACCTGCCGCGCGGCGCTCCCGCATCTCATCGCGCGGCGCTCCGGCACCGTCGTGAACGTCTCCTCCGTCGCCACGCGCGGCGTCAACCGCGTCCCCTACGCCGCGGCCAAGGGCGGCGTCAACGGCATCACCTCCGCGCTCGCCCTGGAGGCCGCCCCGTACGGCATCCGCGTCGTCGCCACGGCCCCCGGCGGCACCGAGGCACCGCCCCGCCGGGTCGCCCGCGGCCCGGCCGCCGCCGACGACAGGGAACGCGCCTGGTACCAGCAGATCGTCGACCAGACGACGGAGTCCTCGCTGCTCAAGCGGTACGGCACCCTCGACGAGCAGGCCGCCGCCATCTGCTTCCTCGCCTCCGACGAGGCGTCGTACATCACCGCCTCCGTCCTCCCCGTCGCCGGCGGTGACCAAGGATGACCGGACCCCGGGAGGGCGCGGCGCCGCGCGGCTAAGGTGACAACCGTGGACGATCACGACGGCGCGGGCACCGGCCGGGACGGCGCCCGCGAGAAGGCCCGGCGCGGCCCCGCCGGACGGCAGGCCGAGCTGACGGCCCTGCACCGCCGGCTGGCCGCAGCCCGCGCGGGACACCCCTCGATCGTGCTGGTCGAGGGCGAGTCCGGCATGGGCAAGACCGCCCTGATCCACCACTTCCTCGCCGAACTCGCACCGGCCGGCCCCGCCGGGGCCGCGCCGGACACCGCCGCGCCGCGGGCCGTCCGCGTGCACCGCGCCAACGGCGTGCGCTGGGAGAACGAGCTCGCCCTCGGCGTCGCCGACCAGCTCGCCAAGACCGCCGGCACCGCCCTCCTCCCGGACGGGGGCGCCCCCGACGAGCCGCCGGACCCGCTCGCCGCCGCACGCCGCCTCCACGAGCTGTGGAGCACGCACCGCGAGGACACCACCGTCGTCGTCATCGACGACGCCCACTGGGCCGACGCCGCCTCCCTGCGCGCCGTCGCCTCCGCCGTCCGCCGGATGACCGCCGAGAAGGTCCTCGTCGTGCTGGCCGCCGCCGACGACCAGCTGCACCGGCTCCCCGTCGACGTACTGGACTTCCTCACCGCCCACCGCGACGGCGCCCTGCGCCTGGGCCCGCTCACCCCCGAGGACGTCCAGCAGCTCGCCTGGAGCGCCGGCCGTACCGACCTCTCGCTGCCCGCCGCGCGCATCCTCTGCCGCCACACCCGCGGCAACCCCCGCCACATCACCGACCTGCTGCAGGAGGTGCCCGCCAACATCTGGCGGGACTGGCAGCCCGCACTGCCCGCACCCCGCCGCTACGCCTCCGCCGTCCACCGCCGCCTCGACGCCTGCGGACCCCAGGCCCGCACCCTGATCGAAGCCTGCTCGGCACTGGGCGAGTCCGTGCCGTTCGCCGAGGCCGCCGAGCTGTCCGGCGTCCCCGACCCGCTCGCCGCCGTCGACGAGGCCCGCAGCGCCGGGCTGCTCACCACCACCGACGGCCCGGGGCTGACCCTGCTCACCTTCCCGCACCCGCTCCTACGCGCCGCCGTGCACGGCGCCCTCGGCCTCGTCGAACGCGGCGACCTGCACCGCAGGGCCGCGAAGATCGTCGAGGACCACGGCCGCCGCCTGATGCACCGGGTCGCCGCCACCCCCGCCGCCGACGCCGAGCTCGCGGACGACCTCGACCGGTTCGCCGCCGACCGGGCAGCCGAAGGCGCCTGGTCCCAGGCGGCGGGCGCCCTCGTCGCCGCCGGTCGGCTCACCCCGGCCCCCGCCACCCGCCGGGACCGCCTCCTGCGCGCCGTGGACGCCCTCGTCGGCGCGGGCGACCGGCCACAGGCCGAGACCTTCGCCGCCGAACTGGAGAGCTTCCCGCCCGGCGCGCTCCGCGACTCCGTCCTCGGCTACCTCGCCATCACCCGCGGCCGCCCCGAAGAGGCCGAGGTCCGCCTCGGCCAGGCATGGGAGCGCTGCGACCCGGCCCGCCGCCCCGAACTGGCCGCCGCCATCTGCCACCGCTGGGTCCTGCACTCCCTCGGCCGCTGCCGCGCCGCCGACCTCGTCCACTGGGCCCGCAAGGCCGTCGACCTCGTCGGCCCCATGGAACCCTCCGCGGTCGAGTCGGAGGCGATCCTCGGCCTCGGACTCGCCGCGATGGGCCGCGCCGACGAGGCCGCGCGCGCCTACGACGACGTACTCGCCCGCATCGAAAGCGGCGCCCAGTCCCAACGCGTCCAGATGGGCCGCGGCTGGATGGACCTGGCCATGGACGAGCCGGAGGCGGCCCGCCGCGAGCTGGAGGGCGCCGTGCCCACCGGCTTCCGCATGGGCTCGGCCCGCATCTCCCTGTGGGCACAGGCCTGGCTGGCCCGCACCCAGTTCGCGCTCGGCGCCTGGCAGGACGCCGTACGCACCGTCGACCGGGCCGCAGCCCAGCTCGCCGAGGTCCGCATGGAACTCCTGCGGCCCCTCGTGCACTGGACCGGCGCCCAGATCCACGCCCTGCGCGGCGACTGGACCGCCGCACACCACCACGCCCGGCACGCCTCGGCCGACATGCAGCACTACGAGGCGATGGTCGTCCCCGCCTGCCTGGCCCGCGCCCAGGTCGCCGAGGCCCGCGGCCAGTACGAGCGGGTGACCGCTGCGCTGGAGCCCGTGCTGCGGCTCCGGCACCGCGAAGGCATCGACGAGCCCGGCTTCTGGCCCTGGCAGGACGTCTACGCCAACGCCCTCGTCATGACCAACCGGGCGGCCGAGGCCGACGCCTTCCTCAAGCCCCACGAGGAGCTGGCCGCCGACCGCGGCCACCGCTCCACGATGGCCCGGCTCGGCTACGTACGCGGCCGCATCGCCGGCACCGAGGGCGACCTCGACGCCGCCCGCGCCCACTTCGAAGGCGCGCTGGCCCACCTGGCACACCTGCCGCTGCCCTACGACCGCGCCCGGGTGAGCTACGCCTACGGGCAGACCCTCCGCCGCGCCGGCAAGCGCCGGGAGGCGGACGCGCTGCTCCAGAACGCCCGGGACGCGTACGTACTCCTCGGCGCCCGCACCTACGTCGAGCGCTGCGAGCGGGAGCTGCAGGCGGGCGGCCTGAGCAAGCGGGGCGCGGGGGAGGCCGGCGGTGGCGCCCCGGAGTTCGCCCGGCTGACCGCGCAGGAGCGCGCTGTGGCCCGCCTCGTCGCACGCGGGATGAGCAACGGCCAGGTCGCGGGCGAGCTGTTCCTGTCGGTGAAGACCGTGCAGTACCACCTCACTCACGTCTACGCGAAGTTCGGCGTGCGCTCCCGGGGCGAGCTGGCGGCGGTCTTCCGTGAGACGGGCGAGGACGCGCCGGAGTAGCCCCACCGCACACATTCGTACAAAAATTCGAACACGGCGTACGCTGGCACCATGGCCACGCACGCCACACACGCCGCACACCTCCAGGGCTCCCTCTTCGGCGCCGCCGAAGAGCCCGCACTCCGCCCGCTCACCGGCATCGCCCGCACCGACCTCGGGCTCGGCGCCTGGATCGACGTCCTGCCCGGCTGGCTGACCGGCGCCGACACCGTCTTCGACGTGCTGGCCGGCACCGTCCCCTGGCACGCCGAACGGCGGCAGATGTACGAGCGGACCGTCGACGTACCCCGGCTGCTCTGCCACTACCGGGAAGGCACCGAGCTGCCGCACCCCGTCCTGGCCGAGGCCCGGGACGCGCTCAGCGCCCACTACGCCGCCGAACTCGGCGAACCCTTCCGCACCGCCGGCCTCTGCTACTACCGCGACGGCGAGGACAGCGTCGCCTGGCACGGCGACCGCATCGGACGCGGCCGCAGCCAGGACACCATGGTCGCCATCCTCTCCGTCGGCGAACCCCGGACCCTCGCCCTCCGGCCGCGCGACGGCGGCGGCCCGAGCATCCGCCGCTCCCTCGGCCACGGCGACCTGATCGTCATGGGCGGCTCCTGCCAGCGCACCTGGGACCACGCCATCCCCAAGACCGCCCGCCCCGTCGGCCCCCGCATCAGCATCCAGTTCCGGCCCCGGGGCGTACTGTGAGGGCCCCGGCCACATGACCGGACCGCGCCTTGTGGTCCCGCCCCACATCGGTACCGGACCCCGCGCTGCCTAAGGTGGCGCCCATGAGCGCCACCTCCACACCCGGCCCCGTCCCCCCGGCCGACCTCCACGGCCGCACCGCCCTCGTCACCGGCGCCGCCGGCGGCATCGGCGCCGCCGTCGCGCTGCGCCTCGCGGCCGCCGGCGCCACCGTCCGCGCGGTCGACCGGGACGACGACGGCCTCACCCGGCTCGCGGAACGGGCCGACGGCCTGCCCGGCGCCCTCCAGCGGATCACCCTCGACCTCACCGACCTCGACGCCGCCGAGGAGACCGCCGCCGGCGCCGACATCCTCGTCAACAACGCCGGCATCCAGCTCGTCCGGCCCCTCGAGGACTTCCCGCCCGACGTCTTCGCGACCGTCCTCAAGGTCATGCTGGAGGCACCCTTCCGCCTCGTACGCGGCGCACTGCCCCACATGTACGCACAGGGCTGGGGCCGCATCGTCAACATCTCCTCCGTGCACGGCCTGCGCGCCTCGCCGTACAAGTCCGCCTACGTCGCCGCCAAGCACGGCCTGGAGGGCCTCTCCAAGGTCGCCGCGCTCGAAGGCGCCGAGCACGGCGTCACCTCCAACTGCGTCAACCCCGGCTACGTCCGCACCCCCCTCGTCGAGAAGCAGCTCGCCGACCAGGCCGAAGCACACGGCATCCCCGCCGAGCGGGTACTCACCGAAGTCCTGCTCAAGGACACCGCCGTCAAGCGCCTCGTCGAACCCGACGAGGTCGCCGACGCCGTGGCCTACCTCTGCGGCCCCCACGCCTCCTTCATCACCGGCACCTCGCTGGCCATGGACGGCGGATGGACGGCGCACTGACCTCCGGGAACGACCCGTCCGGCACCGGCACGCCCGCCGCGGCCCCGGCGCCCGGTACCCCGCGCCGCGCCCCCGCTGGCGCGCCCCGGCGCACCGGCGGTATCCCTGTGTCCATGCCACCCCAGCAGCCCGCTCGAACCCCCGCCGAACCGGCCGAGACCCCCTTCCTCGACCTCCTCGCCACCGGCGCGCCCGCCGAGGACTTCGAACGCGCGGTGCTGCGCGCCCGGGCCGACGGCGCCTCCGCCGAACGGCTGGCCGCCCTCGAACGCGCCAAGCTGCTCGCCCTGCGCGTCCGCACCGAGCTGGAAGGACGGCGCCGCCGCGAGGCCGAACTGTCCGCGCTGTACGAAACCGCGCACGACCTCGCGGGCCTGCGCGACCTGGACGCCGTCCTGCGGGCCATCGTCCAGCGCGCCCGCTCCCTGCTCGGCACCGAGACCGCGTACATGACCCTCAACGACCCCGTCGCCGGCGACACGTACATGCGGGTCACCGACGGCTCGGTCTCCGCCCGCTTCCAGCAGCTCCGGCTCGGCATGGGGGAGGGGCTCGGCGGCCTGGTCGCCCAGACCGCCCGCCCCTACGTCACCGACAGCTACTTCGACGACCCCCGCTTCCAGCACACCCGCACCATCGACACGGGCGTACGGGACGAAGGACTCGTCGCCATCCTCGGTGTACCGCTGAAGCTGGGCAGCGGCGTCATCGGCGTACTCTTCGCCGCCGACCGCCGGGTCCGGGTCTTCGACCACGCCGAGATCGCCCTGCTGTCCGCACACGCGGCCCACGCGGCCGTCGCCATCGACACCGCCAACCTGCTCGCCGAGACCCGCAAGGCGATGACCGAGCTGGAGGCCGCCAACGAGATCATCCGCGACCGCAGCGGCGTCATCGAGCGCGCCTCCGACGTCCACGACCGGCTCGCCGAACTCGTCCTGCGCGGCGGCGGCGTCCAGGACGTGGCCGCCGCCGTCGCCGAAGTGCTCGACGGCACAGTGGAGTTCACCGAGGCCGACCGGGCACCCGCCGAGGCGCTGGACCGCTCCAGCGCCGACGGCCACGCCGTGCCCGACGGGGACGACTGGGTCGCCGCCGTCCGCTCCGGCAGCGAAGTGCTCGGCGCGCTCGTCCTGCGCGGCCACCCCCGCCTGGACCCCGTCGACCAGCGCACCCTCGAACGCGCCGCCATGGTCACCTCCCTGCTGCTGCTCGCCCGGCGCACCGCGGGCGAGGCGGAGCAGCGGGTACGCGGCGAACTCCTGGACGACCTGCTCGAAGCCCCCGACCGCGACCCGCGGCTGCTCCGTGAACGCGCCGCCCGGGTCGCCGCCGACCTGGACGTCCCGCACGTCGTCCTCGCGGCCCGCATCGAGGACCCGGCCGGCACGTCACCCGGCCCGGACGGTGCGGGCGCCACCGGACGGCAGCGCCTGTGGTCCGCCGCCTCCCACCTCGCCGCCACCCGCCACGGACTGGCCGCGGCCCGGGACGCCGGCGTCGTCCTGCTGCTGCCGCTGGGCGGCGACGGCGACACCGGCGACCAGGGCGCAGAACCCGGCGAAGCGGCCCGTCGGGTCGCCCGCCAGCTCGGCGCCGCCGTCCACGCACCGGTCACCGTCGGCGCCTCCGCACCCGTCGCCGCACCGGCCGCCACGCCCGCCGCCGTCGCCGGCGCCTACGCACAGGCCCGCCGCTGCCGGGAAGCGCTGCGCGTGCTCGGCCGCTGCGGCCAGGGCGCGGCGGCCGAGGACTTCGGCTTCCTCGGCCTGCTGCTGGCCGACGGCCGGGACGTGGACGGCTTCGTACGCCGCACGCTCGGCGCGGTACTGGACTACGACGCGCGCCGCGGCACGGACCTGCTGGGCACCCTGAACGCGTACTTCGCCAGCGGCATGAGCCCGGCCCGTACGAAGGACGCCCTGCACGTACACGTCAACACGGTCGCTCAGCGCCTGGACCGCATCGGCCGCCTGCTCGGCCCCGACTGGCAGTCCCCGTCCCGGGCACTGGAGCTGCAACTGGCGCTGCGGCTGCACCAGTTGTCGGCGGCTTTGGGGGAGTACGGGGTGGGCCGGGTTTTTTCGGCCCGCCCCCGTTTCCCTGGCAGGGCCCCTCCCTCTCCCCATCCAACGGGAGAGCCGCCCCACCCCCGCGGCCAAGACCCCCTCCCCCGCCTCCACCGCACATACCGTGAAGGTAGCGCCCCCCATCGACAGCCGGGGGCGCCTGTGGACAACGCCAACCCCACACTGTGTGCCGGCGCGGGGAGGCACCCGGCCGGGTACCTCCCCGCGCCACTCTCAGACCGCCCCGGCCTCCGCTCCGCGAGGACCTTCCGCACCCGCGGCCGACTCCGCACCCACCGCCGCCAGGTCCCGGTGCCGGGTCTCCTTGGCCGCGTACAGCGCGATCAGCGTCAGCACCGCGGCAGCGATGACGTACAGCGCGATCGGCGTCGGGCTGTCGTAGTCCGCCAGCAGCGCCGTGGCGATCAGCGGCGCCGGCGCACCCGCCGCGACCGAGGAGAACTGCGCGCCGATCGACGCGCCCGAGTACCGCATCCGCGTCGCGAACATCTCCGCGAAGAATGCGGCCTGCGGCGCGTACATCGCCCCGTGGAAGACCAGCCCGACGGTCACCGCGAGCAGCAGCAGCCCGAAGTTCTTGCTGTCGACCAGCGCGAAGAAGGGGAACGCCCAGGCCGCCACGCCCAGCGCCCCTATGAGGTACACCGGCCGCCGTCCCACCCGGTCCGACAGCGCGCCCCACGCCGGGATGACCGCGAAGTGCAGCGCGGAGGCGATCAGTACGGCGTTGAGCGCGGTCTGCTGCGACAGTCCGCTGTGCTCCGTCGCGTAGACCAGGACGAACGCCGTGAGCACGTAGTACGAGATGTTCTCGGCCATCCGCGCGCCCATCGCGATCAGCACGTCCCGCCAGTGGTGCCGCAGCACCGCCACGAGCGGCAGCTTCTCCGTCGCCCGCTCCTCGCCCTTCCGCGCCTCCGCCTGGGCCAGCGCCGCCTTGAACACCGGCGACTCGTCCACCGTCAGCCGGATCCACAGTCCGAGCAGTACCAGCACACCGGACAGCAGGAAGGGGACCCGCCAGCCCCACGACACGAACGCGCCCTCCGGCAGCACCGCGGTCAGCACCGCCAGCACCCCGGTCGCCAGCAGCTGCCCGGCCGGCGCGCCGGTCTGCGGCCAGGACGCCCAGAAGCCGCGCCGCCGCGCGTCCCCGTGCTCGCTCACCAGCAGTACGGCGCCGCCCCACTCGCCGCCCAGCGCGAAGCCCTGGACGAGCCTGAGCAGCGTCAGCAGCAGCGGGGCGGCCGAGCCGACCGTGGCGTGGGTGGGCAGCAGGCCGATCGCGAAGGTCGCGCCGCCCATCATCAGCAGGCTCAGCACCAGCAGCTTCTTGCGGCCGAGCCGGTCGCCGTAGTGCCCGAAGACGAGCGCCCCGACGGGCCGGGCCGCGAATCCGACCGCGTACGTGAGGAACGACAGCAGCGTGCCCACCAGCGGATCGGAGTCCGGGAAGAACAGCTTGTTGAAGACCAGCGCGGCGGCCGACCCGTAGAGGAAGAAGTCGTACCACTCGACGGTGGTGCCGATGAGGCTCGCGGCGACGATGCGCCGCAGCCCGGCGGGGGTTGGTGGGACGTGCGCGGTGGCGGCCATGGGTTCACTCCGGACCGGGAAGGGGGGACGATGCGATGTCGCCACACGGTAGGAAGCCGGTGCCATGGCGCGTATGTGGCCGCGCACCACACTTCCCGGCGGGCCTGTGCGCCCCGCCTCCATGACACCCGCGACCGGCCCGCGAGCGGACGGGAACCGGACGGCGACCAGCGCGGCCTCGGCCCGCGTCCGGTCCGGGACCGGCCCGTGACCAGCCAGGGACCGGTCCGCGACCGGTTTCCCCTGCGGCGCCCTCGGGCACCCGGCTGTTCTCACTCGTACCGCTGGGCGAGTGACAAAGCGGAACACACCCGCCCCTTCCGGTCGCACACGCGATGCCGCGGGGTGAGCCTGGAAGGGGACGGTATCCGCGTACGGCTCGAACAGGAAGGTTGCACAGTGGACAGCGCGCACCAGGAAACGCAGGTCGAGCACGCGGCGGAGGTCACGGTCGAGTGCACCGGATGCAAGGCGGAGGACGCCGCGGCCATCTTCACCGTGCTGCGGACGTGCTTCGCCTCCGACCGCGACGCGGACGACGCGCCCCGTGAGACGGCCGGAGCGGGGCCGAGCGTGTGGACGGCGACCTTCGACGTCAACCAGCCCCGTGACACGCCCGAGCCCACCCGGCTCTCCGCGCCCTGCACCGTCACGCTGCAGGGCGGATACCAGGCGGTCGACCAGCTCCGGAAGGCGCTGCTGCCCGCCTTCGTGGTCTCGGTCGCCGGCACGGCGGCGGGCGACCAGGAGGAGGAGGTCTCCCTGCGCCTGGAGAGCCGCTAGGGGCGTGCCGGCCTGCGGGCGAAGAAGTTCAGGGCCGTCACCGTCAGCACCGGCTCGTCCCGCTGGTTGAGCACCTCGATCGCGGTGCGCACGATGCCCCGGTCCGGCTTGGACCGGGAGACCCGTGCGTCCAGGACCGTGGTGCGGATCGACAGGGCGTCGCCCGGCCGGACCGGCTGCACCCAGCGCAGCTCGTCGACGCCGGGTGACGCCAGGCTCGCCACCTTGCTGACGTAGTGGTCGGCGTAGAGCCGCATCATCACCGCGCTGGTGTGCCAGCCGCTCGCGATCAGCCCCTTGAACGGTCCGTTCTCCGCCGCAGCCGGGTCCGTGTGGAAGCTCTGCGGGTCGAAGCGGCGCGCGAAGTCGAGGATCTCCTCCTCGGTGAGCGTGATGCTGCCGTAGGTGTAGACCGAACCCGGGACGTAGTCCTCGAAGTACCGCTCGGTGATGGGCGCCGCGAAGTCGCCGGAGCCCGCTGCCGTCGTCGTCATGCGGGCACGGTATTACGGTACTGACACTGGAGAGGCGCTGCGGTACTGAAGTCGACAGCACCACAGCGCTGCGGAAGCGCATGACAGCGGCTCTGACACCAACAGCGCCACAGTGCTGCCAGTGCTGTGCGAGAGCGCATCATTGTCCTGCACCAACAACGTCACAGCGCTACTCCGCCACACCGCTCCGGAGCGCACTACGGTACAGACACCATGAGCGCGCCCCTGTACGGTCCGGTCTTCTTCCAGGACCCCTACGCCACCTACGCCCGGCTGCGGTCCGCCGCCCCCGTCCATGCCCTGCCGCCACCGCGCGCCGGTGGCCCGGTGAGTTACCTCGTCACCGGCCACGCCGCCGCCCGCGCGGCGCTCGCCGACCCCCGGCTGTCCAAGGACACCGCGCGCTACTTCGCCGACCGGCCCACCGGCCGCCGGCTGCATCCCGCGCTCGCGCACACCATGCTCGCCACCGACCCGCCGGACCACACCCGGCTGCGCCGCCTGGTGGCCCCCGCCTTCACCGCGGGCGCCGTCGCCCGACTGCGCCCGTACCTCGACGAGCTGACCGCCGGCCTGACGCGTGACTGGCGGCCGGGGGACACCGTCGACCTCGTCGCCGGGCTCGCCGTGCCGCTGCCGGTCACCGTCATCTGCCACCTCCTCGGCGTGCCCGAGGCGGACCGCGCGCAGCTGCGGGCCTGGTCGGACCAGCTGTTCGAGGCGGGCGCCCCGGACCGTATCGATGCCGCGTCGCACGAGGTGGCGGCGTACTTCGGCCGGCTCGTCGCCGCGAAGCGCGCGGCGCCGGACGACGGCCTGCTGTCCGCGCTGATCGCCGCGCGGGACGGCACCGACCGGCTCGGCGAGGACGAACTGGTCTCGCTGGCCGTCCTGATCCTGGTCGCCGGGCACGAGACCACCACAAACCTCATCGGCAACGCGACGCTCGCGCTGCTCGCCCACCCGGACGCCGCCGCCCGGCTGCGCGCCCGCCCCGAGCTGATCCCCGGCGCGCTGGACGAACTGCTGCGGTACGACTCGCCGGTGGGCATCGCCACGTTCCGGTACGCCACCGAGCCGCTGACGCTCGCGGGTACGGACGTACCGGCCGGATCACCGGTGCTCGTCGCGCCAGGCGCCGCCAACCGCGACCCGGTGCGGTTCGCCGACCCCGACACGCTCGACCTGGACCGGGACGCGGCCGGACATCTCGCCTTCGGCCACGGCATCCACCGCTGCCTGGGCGCCCCGCTCGCCCGCGCCGAGGCGGCCACCGCGCTGACCGCCCTCCTCACCCGCTTCCCCGCCCTCCGCCTCGCCGCCCCCACCACGCAGCTCCGCTACCGCCACACCCGCCTGATGCGCGGCCTGGAGGCGCTACCGGTGGTGCTGTGAGGCGCGCTCAGGGCCCGGCCGGGGCGGCGGGACACCCGGGCAGGCACCGGACCGACGGCCGACCGCACCCGGAGCCCCCGGACACCGCCCGGTCGGCGGGCCGGTGGGCCGCCGGGTCGGCGCCGCGCCCCGGCACCGACCCGACCGCCCCCTGCCCTCCATCCCCCGGCTTCCCGTCCCCGTCCTCCCGTTCCCCGTCTCCCTCATTCCTTCCGGTACGAGTACGCCTCTCCGGCCGCCGTGGCGACCGCGTCGAGGTCGGCGCCGGTGGAGGCGGTGACCACGGCGGCCACCGCGCCCTCCAGGAACGGGGCGTCCACCAGGCGTGTCCCGTCCGGGAGTTCGTCGCCCTCGGCGAGCAGGGCCTTCACCGTGAGGACGGCGCTGCCCAGGTCCACCAGTACGGCGACGCCCGCGCCGCGGTCGACCGTGCGGGCCGCCTCGGTGATCAGCTCGGCGCTGGTCCCGAGCCCGCCGTCGGGCGTACCGCCCGCCGCCGCGACCGGTGCCTTCGCGCTGCCGCCCGCGAGTCCCACGGCCAGCTCCGCGACCGAGTCGGCCACCGCGCCGCTGTGCGACACCAGCACGATGCCGACCAGCGCGTCGCCGCCGTCGGCCGTTGTCTCCGTGCTCATGCGGTCACCTCCGCGAGGGCGGCGAACAACAACGCCGCCGAGGTCGCCCCCGGGTCCTGGTGCCCCTTGCTGCGCTCGCCCAGGTAGCTGGCCCGGCCCTTGCGGGCCTGCAGCGGCGTGGTGTCCACGGCGCCCTTCTCCGCGGCCTCGGCGGCGGCGGCGAAGGACGTACCCAGCGCCTCGACCGCCGGGCCCAGCGCGTCCAGCATCGTCTTGTCGCCCACCGCAGAGCCGCCCAGTTGGGCCACCGCGTCGACCCCGCCGCGCAGCGCGGCCCGCAGTTCCTCGGCGGTGACGCCCGGCGCGTCTCCCAGTGCCTTGCCCGCGCGGCGCAGCAGCGTCCCGTACAGCGGCCCCGAGGCGCCGCCCACGGTCGAGATCAACTGCCGTCCCGCCGTGGTGAGTACGGCACCGGGGGTCACCGGCGGGTCCGACTCCAGGGCCTTGGCGACGGACGCGAAGCCGCGCTGCAGGTTGCCGCCGTGGTCGGCGTCGCCGATGGGGGAGTCCAGCTCGGTGAGGCGGTCGGCCTCCCGGTCCACCAGGGCGGCGGCAGCCTGCATCCAGCGGACGAAGAGCGCGGCGTCAAGGGCCGTTTCGGTCACGTGCTGCTCCTGAGATCTGCGGTACGCGCAACGACGGCGCGTACGGAACGGACGAGGGGGACAGGTACGGGTACGGATACGAGTACGGGAACGGCTGGGAAGTCGGTACGGACAAACGGATCGGTGCTTTCGCGGCCGGTCCGGCAGGGAGCACGGCAACGGCGCTGTCGCGGACGATCCTGGCAGGTCAGCGCCCCCACCGCAGCCCGGCGGTCTGCACCGGCGCGTCCCACAGCCGCAGCAGCTCCTCGTCCGCCTGGCACAGCGTCACCGAGCAGCCCGCCATGTCCAGCGAGGTGACGTAGTTGCCGACGAGCGTACGGGCCACCGCCACGCCGCGCTCGGCGAGCACCCGTTGCACCTCAGCGTTGAAGCCGTACAGCTCCAGCAGCGGCGTCGCGCCCATCCCGTTGACCAGTACCAGCACCGGGCCCCTGGGCTGCCAGTCGTCCAGGATCGCGCCCACCGACGCGTCGGCGATCTCGTGGGAGGTCATCATCGGCCGCCGTTCGCGCCCCGGCTCGCCGTGGATCCCGACGCCGAACTCCAGCTCCCCGGCGGGCAGATCGAACGTCGGGGTGCCCTTCGACGGCGTCGTGCAGGCGCTCAGCGCCACCCCGAGGCTCCGCGAGGACGCGACGACCCGGCGGGCGAGCGCCTCGACCCGCTCCAGGGGCTGCCCCTCCTCGGCCGCGGCGCCGGCCAGCTTCTCCACGAACAGCGTCGCCCCGGTCCCGCGCCGCCCCGCCGTGAACGTCGAGTCCGTCACCGCCACGTCGTCGTCGACCAGCACGCTGGCGACCTGCACGCCCTCGTCCTCGGCCAGCTCCGCCGCCATCTGGAAGTTCAGTACGTCACCGGTGTAGTTCTTCACGACGAACAGCACGCCCTTGCCGCTGTCCACGGCGGCCGCGGCCCGCACCATCTGATCCGGCACCGGCGAGGTGAACACCTCGCCAGGACACGCCGCGTCCAGCATCCCGGGCCCGACGAACCCGCCGTGCAGCGGCTCGTGCCCACTGCCACCGCCCGACACCAGCGCGACCTTCCCGGACACCGGCGCGTCCCGCCGCACTACGACGCGCCCCTCGACATCCACCACCAACTCCGGATGCGCCGCCGCCATCCCCCGCAAAGCGTCCGCGACCACACTCTCCGGCACATTCATCAGCATCTTCACGGGGTACCTCCAGGTGAGTCCGGCAGTAGGGCCACTGAGCAGTGTTGCCGCAGGTCATGCGGGTCATGCCCGGCTCCGTCAGCGCCTTTGCCCGGAGCCGCTCGGTCCCCAGTATCGACCCCGTGGCGATCGAGGTCACGGATCAGGCGGGAGGCTCTGCGCGGGACGCCGCCGCCACCGTCGAGCACGGCCTCCGCAGTGCTGCCGTGGGCGTGCGGGAATCTCCGCTGGGGACCGTGCCGCGCCACGAGACAGCGGGGAACGTAGCGGTGACTCCACCTGTCCTCACCAGCCCGAACGACCAGTCCGAACGGCTCGGGCGGTCCGGACCCGCAGTGGTTGATCAGTCGAGGCTTCTCCCCAGAAGGCGCATTGCCATGACGGGGGCGCTGACGGCCACGTCCAGGGCGTCGGGTCCGGCGGTGACCTTCGTGCTCGGCATCTGCGTCAACACCCCACCCGGATCGGTTGCACGGCTTCGCAGGGCCCGTCCGTCCCGCTCCACCCGGGTCCGGGCACCCGTGCGCTGCTGGTACAGATTTCCGGCACTGTTCGCCGACAGGAAGGCGAGTCACCCCAATGCAGGAAATCTATCGAGACGGCTGTAGACATGCGCGGGTCACAGGGTTACTGTTTTGCCTGTAACCGAGAGATCGAGTGAAGCGCGGCAGAGGACGAACTGCCGTGGAGCAGAACGCAAGTAGCAACGGCACGGCAGCGGAGCGAGGGAGCCGGAAGGTGTAAGGGTTCCGTCGCTGGCTGCCGGGCCGGGCGGCCCACTGAGGGGCCGCGCGCAGTTCCGCATGTTCAGCAGTACGAACCAGCAGTCCGGAGAGAAGGAGGAAGACGCCATCAGGATCGCCCGGGCGAGGAAACGTCACCGCCCGGGTACCGCAAGACCCCGGATTGGAAGGTGGTCCCCGGTCACGCAACCGCGATCCCCGCGCCTCCGGCCTCCCAGGCGGAGAGACGCGGAATGAGAAGGCCGGCGCAACCAACCGCCGGCAGATGGTGTTGAAATCCTCGGGGCCCTGGTGCTGTACGGCACCAGGGCCCCTCGACGCATGACCGTGAACGAGGTGCAGATGACGGCAGACACCCCGCTCGACCGTCTCGATGACGACGACTACCCCGCCTACACCATGGGCCGCGCCGCCGAGATGCTCGGCACCACCCCGGCCTTCCTGCGCGCCATAGGCGAAGCCCGTCTGATCACCCCGCTGCGCTCCGAGGGCGGCCACCGCCGCTACTCCCGCTACCAGCTGCGCATCGCGGCCCGTGCCCGCGAACTGGTCGACCAGGGCACCCCCATCGAGGCGGCCTGCCGCATCGTCATCCTCGAAGACCAGCTCGAAGAGGCCAAGCGCATCAACGAGGAACTGCGCCACTCCGCCGCACAGCGCCGGCGCACGAGCGACGCCTGACACCGGCGGCCTGCCCCGCACCACCCGGATCTGCGACCGAGTACCTCTGCTCGGACGCTGAGCCCGATGCGGGGTTCCTGTGCAGGCTCATATGCAGGGCGAGAGCGGCACGGCCTGAGTGGTGCGGCGCCCGCCCTCCTGCGGCGAAGCTCTCCGAGGCGTCGGCCGACCCGGTCAGTCCCCCTTGTACGGAGGCACGGCCACCTGCGGCAGGGCCATGGTCGGCGCGTCCTTGTGCGTCGGCGGGTGGCAGGGGACCAGACGGCTGCGCACCCGGTAGCGGGCGCGCCCGCCGTCCGGATGCGCCACGACGCCCACCGTCACCGGGCCGGCGAAGCTGTAGGACCGCTCGGCCGCGTACCGCCGGATCTCAGCGGCCAGTTCCGGCCCGAGCCGCTCCCGGTGGCCGGCCAGCCGCCGGTGGCTGGCCGCGGGCAGCTCGATCGAGAAGCAGTTGGGTACCACGGTGCGGCCACGGCCCATGATCAGGGCGTTGTCGTCGCACTCCCGGCGCAGCCTGGCCACCACGTCCATCGGCTTCTTCCCGGGCTTGCGCACCGAGGCCCATGCGGCACTCGTCCAGCGTTCCATGGCCCGTTCGAATCGTCCGATCATGTTCATCCCCGGCGCCTGTCCGCCCTCGCTCCGCCCAAGCGCACCCATCCGGGTGAGTGGCCGCAGCGCACTGGTTCGACGGCCGTCCATCGATTCCTCGAGGCGCTGCTGCTGCGAATGACTCGGAGAGGCCCAGCCGGGCAACGAACGGACTGGGCAATCCGGCCGTGCCCTCGGGCCTGCCGGCGGCGCAGCCGGAAATTTCGACAGCCCCCCGGAGGCAAATATCTGGTCTCGCCGTTGCAGAAATGCGGGTATGCGTGGCGAGAATTCGTGGTTCGGCGGATCCGGGGCGAGAAAGTGTTGCCTTCTCCCGGAGTGACCGTGCTACGGTTACGTCAGTTGCAGTTGTGGTTCCCCGAAACTTCGAGTGCTCCTCCCGGATTTCTGGGGGAGTCCTTGTGTGTTCCGGTCTCCCGGAAGGGCGATCATTGCGGCAGCTCCGGTTCCTGCGCAGTGCGGGCTCCGGGTATCGCCCAGAAGGAGAAGTATTTTGGCTACTGGCACCGTGAAGTGGTTCAACGCGGAAAAGGGTTTCGGCTTCATCGAGCAGGACGGTGGCGGCGCTGACGTGTTCGCCCACTACTCGAACATCAACGCCACCGGCTTCCGTGAGCTGCTCGAAGGCCAGAAGGTAAGCTTCGACGTCACGCAGGGCCAGAAGGGCCCGCAGGCGGAGAACATCGTTCCCGCCTGACGCTGACGCGCACAACGAGCTGGGGCACGCACCTGCGTGCGGCCCCGGCTCGTTGCGTTATTCGCGCTCGCCCGCGGGGACGGACTTCCGCCCGCGGCGGCGAGCGAGCGGCGGCACGGTCCGCCGCATCCCCGAGTCGGGGCCGGAAGCCCGCGGCTCCCTCGCACCCGTATACCGGTCACGTTCGTCACGGGCCGGGTCCCGGTGCCTCTTCACGACGATTCGACGGCCATTTAAGGCCGCGTTTATTTCGTCTTTTCTTCGGCTCGATCTTGCGAATCCGTACGTGGTTCAACAGCGCTGCGGCGAATTCCTCGATACGTGCCGCATCGAGGAAGGTTCTGCATGAACCGCACTGCTCGCACCACCGCCGCTCCCTCTCCCTCGCGCAGCGGCGCGCTCGGCTCCGGCCGCGACGGCCGACGCTCGCAGGGCATCGCCCGCCGGGGCGGACCGTCGCGCTCGGCCAAGACCGGGCACCCCCGTCAGGGACGCGCCACAGGCGCCCCGCGGGAGTTCGCCCTGCCGGTCACCCACACTCCGCCCCTGCCGGCCGTCGAGACGTTCGCCGGTCTCGACATGCCCGAGCGTCTGAAGACCACGCTCCGCGCCCACGGCATGAGCGCCCCGTTCCCGATCCAGGCCGCCACGCTGCCCAACGCGCTGGCCGGCCGGGACGTGCTGGGCCGGGGCCGTACGGGCTCGGGCAAGACCCTGGCCTTCGGTCTCGCCCTGCTGGCCCGCACCGCGGGGCAGCGTGCCGAGCCGCGGAGCCCGCTGGCGCTGGTCCTCGTCCCCACCCGGGAGCTGGCACAGCAGGTAACGGCCGCGCTCACCCCCTATGCCCGTGCGCTGCGGCTGCGGCTCACCACGGTGGTCGGCGGCATGTCGATCGGCCGTCAGGCACGCGATCTGCAGAGCGGCAGCGAGGTGGTGGTGGCCACGCCGGGCCGGCTCAAGGACCTCATCGAACGCGGTGACTGCCGGCTGGACCGGGTGGCCGTCACGGTCCTGGACGAAGCCGACCAGATGGCCGACATGGGCTTCATGCCCCAGGTGACCCACCTGCTCGACCAGGTACGGCCCGAGGGGCAGCGTCTGCTGTTCTCCGCCACCCTGGACCGCAACGTCGACCTCCTGGTCCGCCGCTATCTGACCGATCCGGTGGTCCACTCCGTCGATCCGTCCGCAGGCGCGGTCACCTCCATGGAGCACCATCTGCTGCACGTCCAGGGGGCCGACAAGCACGCGACGACCACTCGGATCGCCGCACGTGACGGGCGAGTGATCATGTTCCTGGACACCAAGCACGCAGTGGACCGGCTGACCAGGGACCTTCTGGCGGTCGGGGTACGCGCCTCGGCCCTGCACGGCGGCAAGTCGCAGTCGCAGCGCACCCGCACCCTCGCCGGTTTCAAGTCGGGCCACGCGAACGTCCTGGTGGCCACCAATGTCGCGGCCCGCGGCATCCACGTCGACAACCTCGACCTCGTCGTCAACGTCGACCCGCCGAGCGACCACAAGGATTACCTGCACCGCGGTGGGCGTACTGCCCGCGCCGGCGAGTCCGGAACCGTCGTCACCCTCGTCCTGCCCGGACAGCGCCGCAGCATGAACCGCCTGATGTCGGACGCCGACATCACCGCGCAGGAAACCAGGATCCACCCGGGCGAAGCCGACCTGAGCCGTATCACCGGGGCCCAGGCGCCTTCGGGCATCGCCCTGACCGCAGCGGACACCCAGCCCCCCGAGCGCACCGGCACCGTGCGGCAGTCGCGGCGCAGCCGCCCTGCCCGACAGCGGCGCCGCTCCTGAACCAGCAGCCACGGCCCCTCACGCAGCAAGCGCCCCGGAGGACTGGCCCTCACCGACCGTGGCTTCACCGACGGCCGGGCGGGGCGACCGCATCGGCTGGCGGCGTACGGTGACGTGGTCCGGCGGCCCCGAGGCTCGGCGACCGCGTCGCTCTCGTGGAAATTTCGGGGAAGAAGTGCTGGTCAGCGAGGTGCGGGCAGGGAACCGGAAATTTTTTCCGGCGATGATGTCGAGAACCGGCGAGTGGCTCCGTCCCCGGGGTGAACGCGACGACAATGGGTCGCACCGGCATCGAGGAGACCGACCATGGCCAAGTACCTGCTGCTGAAGCACTACCGCGGCGCTCCGGACGCGGTGAACAACATTCCCATGGACCAGTGGAAGCCCGAGGAGATCTCGGCGCATATGCAGTACATGCAGGACTTCGCGGCCCGGCTGGAGAAGAGCGGGGAGTTCGTCGACGGGCAGGCGCTCGCCCCCGAGGGGACGTGGGTCCGGTACGACGGCGAGGGGCGTCCGCCGGTCACCGACGGGCCGTTCGCCGAGACCAAGGACCTCATCGCCGGCTGGATGGTGATCGACGTCGACAGCTACGAGCGCGCCGTCGAGCTGGCCGGGGAGCTGTCGGCCGCCCCCGGCGCGGGCGGGCAGCCGATCCACGAGTGGCTGGAGCTGCGCCCGTTCCTCACCGCGCCCCCCACCATCACGGAGTGACCTCCCCGGTGTCGCAGCTGAACGAGGCCCTGCTCAGGAGCCTCACGCCGAGTGTGCTCGGCATCCTCGTCCGCCGCGGAGCAGACTTCGCGGCGGCCGAGGACGCCGTACAGGACGCGCTGGTCGAAGCGCTCCGCGTCTGGCCGGCCGACCCTCCGCGCGATGCGAAGGGGTGGCTGGTCACCGTGGCCTGGCGCCGGTTCCTCGACGCGACCCGCGCGGACGCCGCCCGCCGGCGCCGCGAGGACCTGGCCGAGGAACAGCCGGAGCCAGGGCCCGTGTCCGGCGTGGACGACACGCTGCAGCTGTACTTCCTGTGCGCCCACCCCTCGCTGACACCGTCGTCCGCCGTCGCGCTCACCCTGCGCGCCGTCGGCGGGCTCACCACCCGCCAGATCGCCCAGGCGTACCTGGTGCCGGAGGCGACGATGGCGCAGCGCATCAGCCGCGCCAAGCGCACCGTCTCCGCCGTCCGTTTCGACCGGCCAGGTGACGTCGCCACCGTGCTGCGCGTGCTGTACCTGGTCTTCAACGAGGGCTACTCCGGTGACGTCGACCTCGCCGCCGAGGCCATCCGGCTCACCCGGCAGCTCGCGGCCGTCATCGACCATCCCGAGGTGGCGGGGCTGCTCGCCCTCATGCTGCTCCACCACGCCCGGCGGGCCGCCAGGACCGCGCCCGACGGCAGCCTGGTGCCGCTCGCCGAGCAGGACCGCGGCCGGTGGGACACCACGGCGATCGCCGAGGGCGTCCGCATCCTGCAGGCGGCACTCGCGCGCGACCGGCTGGGCGAGTTCCAGGCCCAGGCCGCCATCGCGGCGCTGCACGCCGACGCGCCCACCGCCGGGGAGACCGACTGGGTGCAGATCGTCGAGTGGTACGACGAGCTGGCGCGGCTGACCGACAGCCCGGTCGTACGGCTCAACCGCGCGGTCGCCGTCGGCGAGGCGGACGGTCCGCGGGCCGGCCTGGCGGCGCTCGCCGAACTGGACGACTCGCTGCCCCGTCACGCCGCGGTGGCCGCGTACCTCCACGAGCGCGACGGCGACCCGGCGACGGCGGCCCGGCTGTACGCGGAGGCGGCCGGCAAGGCGGCCAACCTCGCCGAGCGCGACTACCTCACACGCCAGGCCGCCCGGCTCAACGCCGGCCGGCCCGGCTGACGGGCCGCTGCCGCTCAGCCCCGTGTCAGCTCCTTGAGGGCGAGGTTGAGCCGGAGGACGTTGACGCGGGGTTCGCCCAGGAAGCCGGCGACGCGGCCCTCGGTGTGGTCCGCGACCAGCTTCTTCACGCGTGCGACGGGGAGGTGGTTGCGGTCGGCGACGCGGCGGGTCTGGAGCTGGGCGTAGGCGGGGGAGATGTCGGGGTCCAGGCCCGAGCCGGAGGAGGTGACCGCGTCGGGCGGTACCCGGGACGGCGCGATCCGGTGGCCGGGTACGGAGTTGTCCCTGACGACGGCGGCCCGCGCCGCCTTCACGGACGCGACCAGCTCGGGGTTGTCGGCGGCGAGGTTGGTGGCGCCGGAGACCAGCAGCTTGTACTGGGTGTTGACGGTGTTGGTGGTCAGGCCGTCGGAGGGGCGGGGCTGGAACCAGCGCAGGTCCGGCGCGGGCTTCTGCTGCCCCTTCTTCAGCGGCAGGTCGTAGCGCTGGCCGATGAGTGCGGAGCCGACGGCCTTGCCCTCCGCCCTCACCTCCGAGCCGTTGGCCTGGTGGGGAAAGAGGCCCTGGGCGACGCCGGTGACGGCGAGCGGGTAGAGCACGCCGCACACGACGGTCAGGACGAGCAGGGCACGCAGGCCCGCCGCGCACAGGCGTGCGGTGTTCTTGACGGCAGTGTTCATGGCGGTCACCCGATGCCTGGAAGGAGGGAGAGGAGCAGGTCGATGAGTTTGATGCCGAGGAAGGGGGCGATCAGGCCGCCGAGCCCGTAGATGCCGAGGTTGCGGCGGAGCATCTTGTCGGCGCTGGTGGGCCGGTACCGCACGCCCTTCAGGGCCAGCGGGACGAGCGCCACGATGATCAGCGCGTTGAAGACGACGGCGGAGAGGATCGCGGAGTCGGGGGAGGACAGCCGCATGATGTTGAGCTTGTCCAGGCCGGGATAGACCGCGGCGAACAGCGCCGGAATGATCGCGAAGTACTTGGCGACGTCGTTGGCGATGGAGAACGTCGTCAACGCGCCCCGAGTGATGAGCAGTTGCTTGCCGATTTCGACGATCTCGATGAGCTTGGTCGGGTTGGAGTCCAGGTCGACCATGTTCCCGGCCTCCTTGGCGGCGGAGGTGCCGGTGTTCATGGCCACGCCGACGTCGGCCTGGGCGAGGGCGGGCGCGTCGTTGGTGCCGTCGCCGGTCATCGCGACCAGCTTGCCGCCCGCCTGCTCACGCTTGATCAGGGCCATCTTGTCCTCGGGGGTGGCCTCGGCGAGGAAGTCGTCCACGCCTGCCTCGTCCGCGATGGCCTTGGCGGTGAGCGGGTTGTCGCCCGTGATCATGACGGTCTTGATGCCCATCCGGCGCAGCTCGGTGAACCGCTCGCGCATGCCCTCCTTGACCACGTCCTTGAGGTGGATGACGCCCAGGACGCGGGCGCCGCGGGCGTCCTCGACGGCCACCAGCAGCGGCGTGCCGCCCGCCTCGGAGATGCCTCGGACCAGGTCGTCGGCGTCCTCGGCCACGGTGCCGCCGCGCTCCCGTACCCAGGCGAGTACCGAGCCCGAGGCGCCCTTGCGGATGCTGCGGCCGTCCACGTCCACGCCCGACATGCGGGTCTGCGCGGTGAAGGCGATCCACTCGGCGTGGCCCAGTTCGCCCCGGGCGCGCTCGCGCAGGCCGTACTCCTCCTTGGCCAGGACCACGACGGAGCGGCCTTCGGGAGTCTCGTCGGCGAGCGAGGAGAGCTGGGCCGCGTCGGCGACCTCGGCGGCGGTGCTGCCGCGTACGGGCACGAACTCGGCGGCCTGCCGGTTCCCGAGGGTGATGGTGCCGGTCTTGTCCAGCAGCAGGGTGGAGACGTCGCCCGCCGCCTCGACCGCGCGGCCGGACATCGCCAGGACGTTGCGCTGCACCAGGCGGTCCATGCCGGCGATGCCGATGGCGGAGAGCAGCGCGCCGATCGTGGTCGGGATCAGGCAGACCAGCAGTGCGGTCAGCACGATGAGCGAGGTCTGCCCGTCGGCGCCGGCGTGGGCGGCGAAGGGCTTCAGCGTGACCACGGCGAGCAGGAAGACGATGGTCAGCGAGGCGAGCAGGATGTTCAGCGCGATCTCGTTGGGCGTCTTCTGCCGGGCCGCGCCCTCGACCAGGTTGATCATCCGGTCGATGAACGTCTCGCCCGGCTTCGTCGTGATCGTGACGACGATGCGGTCGGAGAGGACCTTCGTACCGCCGGTGACCGCCGACCGGTCACCGCCCGACTCCCGGATGACCGGGGCCGATTCGCCGGTGATGGCGGACTCGTCGACGGACGCGACCCCTTCGACGACATCGCCGTCGCCGGGGATGATGTCGCCCGCCTCGCACACCACCCGGTCGCCGACGCGGAGTTCGGTGCCGGGCACGCGCTCCTCGGTGCCGCCGGTGAGGCGGCGCGCGACGGTGTCGGTCTTGGCCTTGCGCAGGGTGTCGGCCTGGGCCTTGCCGCGGCCCTCGGCCACGGCCTCGGCGAGGTTGGCGAAGAGGACGGTCAGCCACAGCCAGGCGGTGATCGTCCAGCCGAACCAGTCGCCGGGGCGGGCGAGCGCGAGCGCCGTGGTGAGGACCGAGCCGATCAGTACGACGAACATCACCGGCGACTTGATCATCACGCGCGGGTGCAGCTTCCGTACCGCGTCGGGAAGCGAGGTCAGCAGCTGGCTCGGGTCGAACAGCCCGGTGCCGACCCGGCCGTCGCCGGGTTCGTGGCCCGTCGGCAGGTCCTGGTGGGGCGCCCGGGGCGGGGTTGCTGTGGTCATGTCGTCCTGCTCTTCGGTCCTCAGCTGCGGTGTGTCGGTGGTGGTCATGCCGCGAGCCCTTCGGCGAGGGGGCCCAGGGCCAGCGCGGGGAAGTAGGTCAGCCCGGTGACGATCAGCAGGGTGCCGACCAGGAGGCCGCTGAACAGCGGCTTCTCCGTACGCAGGGTGCCCGCGGTCTCGGGGACGGGCCGCTGCCCGGCGAGCGAGCCGGCCAGCGCCAGGACGAACACCATGGGCAGGAACCGGCCGAGCAGCATGGCGAGTCCGAGGGTGGTGTTGTACCAGGGGGTGTCGGCGCTGAGCCCGGCGAAGGCCGATCCGTTGTTGTTGGCGCCGGAGGTGTAGGCGTACAGCACCTCCGAGAAGCCGTGCGCGCCGGGGTTGAGGATCGAGTGCGGCGGGGTCGGCAGGGCCATGGCCGCGGCGGTGAAGCACAGGACCAGGGCCGGGGTGATGAGGATGTAGCAGGCGGCCAGCTTGATCTCGCGGGAGCCGATCTTCTTGCCCAGGTACTCCGGGGTGCGGCCGACCATCAGGCCGGCGAGGAAGACGGCGATGACGGCCATGACGAGGATGCCGTAGAGGCCGGAGCCGACACCGCCGGGCGCGATCTCGCCCAGCTGCATGCCCAGCAGGGTGATGCCGCCGCCGAAGCCGGTGAGCGAGGAGTGGAAGGCGTCCACGGCGCCCGTCGAGGTCAGCGTCGTGGCCACCGCGAAGATCGAGGAGCCGCCGATGCCGAAGCGGGTCTCCTTGCCCTCCATCGCGCCGCCCGCGGCCTGCAGGGCGGGGCCGCCGTGGTGGAACTCGGTCCACATCATCAGCGCCGTGAAGCCCAGCCAGATGGCGGCCATGGTGGCCAGGAGCGCGTAGCCCTGCCGGAGGGAGCCCACCATGCGGCCGAAGGTCCGGGTGAGGGCCACGGGGATCAGCAGGATGAGGAAGACCTCGAAGAGGTTGGTGAAGCCGTCGGGGTTCTCGAAGGGGTGGGCGCTGTTTGCGTTGGCCAGGCCGCCGCCGTTGGTGCCCAGCTCCTTGATGACCTCCTGGGAGGCGTAGGCGCCGCCCTGCCACTGCTGCGGGGCGCCCAGGAACTGGCCGACCTCGTGGATGCCGGCGAAGTTCTGGATCGCACCGCAGGCGACCAGGACCAGCGCGCCGGCGACGGAGATCGGCAGCAGGACGCGGAGGGTGCCGCGGACCAGGTCGGTCCAGAAGTTGCCCAGTTCGCCGGTGCGTGACCGCGCGAAACCGCGGACGAGGGCGACGGCGACGGCCATGCCGACCGCGGCCGAGACGAAGTTCTGCACCGCCAGGCCGCCGGTCTGCACGACGTGGCCCATGGCCTGTTCGCCCGCGTAGGACTGCCAGTTGGTGTTGGCCACGAAGGAGGCGGCGGTGTTGAACGCCTGGTCCGGTGAGATCGAGGCGAAGCCGAGCGAGCCGGGCAGTACGCCCTGGAGCCGCTGGAGCAGGTAGAGGAAGAGGACGCCGGCGGCCGAGAAGGCGAGCACGCCGCGCAGGTAGGCGGGCCAGCGCATCTCGGTGTCGGGGTGCGCGCCGATGGCCTTGTAGAGCCACTTCTCCACGCGCAGATGGCGGGGCGAGGAGTAGACGCGGGCCATGTGATCGCCGAGGGGACGGTATGCCAGGGCGAGCGCCGCTATGAGCGCCAGCAGCTGCAGCACACCGGCAAGGACGGGGCTCATGTCGTTCTCAGAACCTCTCCGGGTAGATCAGGGCGAGGACGAGATAGCCCAGGAGGGCCGCGGCCACGATCAGGCCGACGATGTTTTCGGTGGTCACAGCTTGGCGACCCCCTTGGCGACAAGGGCCACCAGCGCGAAGACCGCGAGCGTGGTGACGACGAAGGCCACGTCGGCCATCGAGAGCTCCTGGATGAGAGGTGGAACTGAACGGACGGTGAGAGCAAACCGCCTTTTCCGGCCACGGCGGCCGCCGTTGACGGCTCCCTTACGGCCGCGCGTGCGCCCTTGACGCCTCCCATACGCCGACGGGCGGCAGCGCACGCCGGAACCCGCGCTGAGCTGCGAAGAAGAATCGCCGAAGGCCCGCACCGGGGAGGTGGTGCGGGCCTTCGGGGACGCCGTGACGGCTGCCCTCAGGGGGAGGCGCGACGGCTGCCCTCAGGGGGCGGGTAAAGCGCGCCCCTGAGGGCGTGCGGGTCAGCGGCCGACGTCGCGGCTGCTGAGGTCGTCCAGGGTCTCGCGGCGTACCAGGAGCCGTGCAGCACCGTCCGCCACGGCGGCCACCGGCGGGCGGCCCACGAGGTTGTAGGCGGAGGCCATGGACAGGTGGTACGCACCCGCCGCCGGTACGGCCAGCAGGTCGCCGGGCCGTACGTCACCGGGCAGCGGCACGCCGGCCGCGAGGACGTCGCCCGCCTCGCAGTGCCGGCCGACCACGGTCACCGGGGCCGGCGCGGCGTCCGAGCGCCGTCCCACGAGGCGCGGCGCGTACCGCACCCCGTAGAGCGCGGGCCGCGGATTGTCGCTCATCCCGCCGTCCACGGCGACGAACGTGTGCGCCTCCGTGCGCTTGACGGCGAGCACCCGGTAGAGGGCGACGCCCGCGGGCCCCGCGATGGCCCGGCCCGGTTCGATGACGAGCCGGGGCACGGTGAGCCCGGCCGCCGCACAGCTCTCGATCAGCTCGGTACGCACCTTCCTGGCGAGCGCGGGGACGTCCAACGCGGGTTCGCCCGGCCGGTAGGCGATGCCGTGCCCGCCGCCGAGATCCAGCTCGGGCGGCACCGTGCCGTGTGCGTCCCGGATGCGGGCCATCAGCCCCACCATCCGGCGCACCGCCGCGAGGTAGGGCTTGGCGCTGGTGATCTGCGAGCCCAAGTGGCAGTGCAGCCCGGCCAGTTCCAGGTCGGGCTGGGCGAGCACCCGGGCGACGGCGTGCTGTGCGCTGCCGTCCGCGACCGACAGCCCGAACTTCTGGTCGCCGGTACCGGTACGGATCTTCTCGTGCGCCCCGGCGGCGATGCCGGGCACCACCCGGACCATCACCTTCGGGCGGACCCGGCCGGCGCCGGCCGCCGCCGCGAGGCGGGCGATCTCCGCCGGGCTGTCGATGACGATGCGGCCCACGCCGAGCCGCAGCGCCGTCTCCAGGTCCTGCGGGCTCTTGGCGTTGCCGTGCAGCACGATGCGCTCGGGCGGCACGCCGGCCGCGACGGCGAGCTCCAGCTCGCCCGCCGAGCACACGTCCAGCCCGAGCCCTTCCTCGGTCACCCAGCGCGCCATGGTCCGGCACAGGAACGCCTTGGCGGCGTACCGGACGTCGGCGTCGGGGAAGGCGTGCGCGTACGTACGGCAGCGGGTCCGCACCTCGGTCTCGTCCAGCAGGTAGAGCGGTGTGCCGAAGCGCTCGGCGGCCTCGGCGAGCGGTACGCCGCCCACCGCGAGGTCGCCGGTGGGCAGCGGGAGGGTGGAGGCGGGCCAGACGGACAGCCCGGCCGGGTCCACGGCGGCGGCCGCCGCGGGCGTCAGGTCCACGGTGGTCATGCGGCGCGCCCCCGGAGGAGGAACGGCGTCGCGGCGGCGGGGAAGCGGTCCGGTACGGGGGCGGGGCGGGGCCGCGCGGCGTGCGGGTTCGGGGCCGCGAAGCGGGGGTCGACGGTGACGCGGGTGACGCCCAGCGGGGCGACGAGGGCGCGCAGCGCCGGTTCGGCCAGCCGGATCCAGTCCACTCCGGGGCCGAGCGCGGCCACGAGCCGGTCCGCCGTCGTGAAGCCGACGGCCGTCCGGCAGCCGAGGGGCGTACGGCACAGGCGGGTCGCACAGCCCAGGGGTCCCGGCCGGACCGGCACGTACAACGGCGGTCCGGCCGGGGGCTGTTCGAGGGGTTCGGGGTCTTCGCTGAACACGGTGTCCGCCATGGTGTTCTCCCAGGTGGTACGGGTGGAAGGCAGCGGCCCCGGCGCGGTGAGGGCGAGCCGGGACCGCTGCCGACGGTATGCCCGGGGCAACGGGCGGCCCGGTCGTCCATGACGGGACGCTGATGGGGAAGGGGGCGCTCCTGACGGGACGTTGACGCGGGGCGTGTCCTGCGTGCCGCGCGCCGGCGGCCCCGTGACCGGGGCGTCAGCACGGGAGTCGGAATATCACCACCTCGGTGGCGGAGCGTCAGTACGCCGTCAAGGCCGGTCCTGCGGCGCGTCAGTACGGCGTCAAGGCGGGGTCCGCCGGCCCGCTGTGTCCCTACCGTCGAAGGCATGGAGGGCCGCCACGACGAGTGCCGGCAGCCGTCCGGCGTCCTCGTCCGCGACTGCCGGTGGGCCGCCGGGCTCCGGGATGCCTGCCTGTACGCCGCCGCCCTGCTGGGGCTCCTGCTGCTGCTCGACGGCGTATCGGGGCGGCTCACCCCGGCGCGTGCGGCGCTGTGGGCGGTGCTCGCGGCGCTGCTGTTCACGGTGCTGCTGCCGGCCCGGGTCACGGCGGCTCCCGGCCGGCTGGCCGTCCGTGGCCTGCTGCGGGAGCAGCGGGTCCGTACCGACCTGCTGGTCTCTGTCGGCCGGCCGGCGGGTGTCGCGCAGCGACTGGTGCTGCGTGACTGGTACGGAGGCCGGGTCGAGATCGATCCGGCGGTGCTCACGGGGGACCCCGCGCTGTGGCGGCTGGTCGAGGAGGGTGCCCGGAGCTCGGCCGAGCGGGGGCTGCTGCTCTGCGGCGCCACCACGCTGCGGCAGCTGACGCGTCATGTCGACAAAGAGACCGCGCGTCTGGTCTTCAAGGCGTCCGGGCTGCGTTAGTCCGGAGCACCGGGGAGGCCGGTGCGGTGCCGCGCCGGCTCTCCGGGCCGGATCACCGGTCGCGGTGCCGCCCCGCTTCGCGGTCCTCGTCCTCGCCCTCCGCCTGCGACGGCGTGGTGTGGGGGACGTCGCGGCCGCGTCCGGAGTCGTCCTGCCGGCCGCGGTTGTCCTGCGGCCCCTGGCGTTCGCCCTCGGCCTGCGAGGGCGTCGGTTCGTTCATGGGATCTGCGTCGTGCATCTCCGCCTCCCGGTCTCGCCGGTCCGTGCACGTTCCGGCACGGATGCCGGAACGATCAACGAGTACCCGGTGGCCTCCGGTGCAAACCGGTGCAAATACCTGGATAGGGCACGGATGCCGCTCACGCCTCCGCGAGCGCCTTGACGCCCTCCAGTACCGCGGTCATCCCCTTGCGCAGCTCCGCGAGGCGTGCCTCGATCAGCTGCTCCTCCCGGTCGGGCATCCGGGCGATGACCGTGCTGAGCCCGGAGGCGCCGGGGCCGATGCGTACGGAGTGCCGCAGCAGCACGCCCCCGGGCGCGGCGTCCAGGACGAAGCGCCAGGTGGCCAGGGACTGCTCGGGCCCGGTCGCGGGCGTGCCGAACCGGCCGGCGGTGTCCAGTACCGCCCAGCCGAATTCCCGTCCCGGGTCGACCGCGACGAGCTCCGAGACGGTCCGCCACTCGCCGATCTTCGGGTGGTGGTTGTGCCCGGCGAAGCGCGCGCCCACCACGGGCGCGGTGGCGCCGTCGAGCCACTCCACCCGCTGCAGTTCGGGGCTCGTGCGGGCCGGCAGGCCGATGTCGCTGATCAGCTCCCAGACGCGCGGCGGGGCTGCCGCGATCCGTATCTCGCACTCGGCCGTGGGGCCGTCGGCATAACGCATCGTGTGTCCTCGTCTCCTTCGGTCGAGAAGAAGGTACGCGCCATGGCGCCAGGTCACACGATCTTCACTTTTTTCACAGGAATTACGTTTAATGTTCGAGTAGTTCGGTATTCTGGTGCCCTGCTGAGTCCGTCGGGACTCGGCCCGACATCTGAGGATGCGCGTTGCTTCGTATACGTACGCTCGCCGCCGCGGCGACCGCCGCCGCGTGTGCCGGGGTCCTTGCACTGCCCGCCCAGGCCGAGGCGGCCGGCTCGGTGCACCTGTACAAGATCTACTACGACAGCCCGGGCAAGGACACCCGCTCCAACTCCAGCCTGAACGCCGAGTACGTCCAGATCCGCAACACCACCGGCCGCAGCGTCAGCCTGAAGGGCTGGACCCTGACGGACGCCTCGCGGCACAAGTACACCTTCGGCACCTACACCCTCGGCTCCGGCAAGACCGTGACCGTGCGGACCGGCAAGGGCACCAACACCCAGGCCACCCGCTACCAGGGCCGTGCCGCCTACGTCTGGAACAACGACAAGGACACCGCGACGCTGCGCACGTCCACCGGCCGGACCCAGGACACCTGCTCGTACAACTCCACCCGGTACGACTACAAGATGTGCTGAGCCGGACGGGCCGGCGCGTCCGCCGCGGGGGCCGCGCACGGCCCCCGCGGGGCCGCAGGGCGGGGGCGTTGCGGGCCCCTTCCGGGCGCGTGATGATGGCTGCGGGAGCGGCACGCCGGACGCGGCGCGCCGGTCACGAGGGAGCGAGCCATGAGCGAACCCGACCTGCGGCAGACGTACGCGTTCAGCTGCACCGGATGCGGCCACGCCTGGAAGCAGAGCTACGACATCGTGCTCGTCACCGGCCCCGACGGCCGCCGCTCGCAGACGTACCGCCTCGACGGGCGCACGGTGCCCTCCCCGCTCACCTCGCCCGTCTGCCCGCACTGCGAGAGCCGGCGGGTGCACGCGGTGCCGGTCGGGCTGGCCGACCGGGCCCTGGCGGCGGAGACGGCGGCGGTGTCCCGCGCCGAACGCGCCGGGCACACACCGCACCAGCCGCACGGCCCCCATCTGCACCTGCGCCGCCGTTCGCACCGTACGGGCGCGCAGGAGGCCGCGCCCGTACGGGACCGTCCCCTGCAGGACGGATCCGACGTGAAGGGCGAGCCGCCGGAACGGTGACGCGCGCCGGGGCCGCCCGCGGGAGGGGCCGCCGCCCGGAAACGGGTCAGCTGCCGTGCCGCGCGCCCGGCTCCCCGGGGGCACGGTCCGCCGGGAGCGCGGCGTGCCTGGCAAGGGCCGCGTTTTCGGCGAGCGCGTTGTTTTCGGCGAGCGCCCCGTGGAGCCGCTGGACGCCCTCCTCCAGTTGCGTCGTGCCCGGTGCGCCGACGTAGCTCAGCCGCAGGTGGGGCGCGGGCGCCTCGGCGGTGAAGTACGGGCCTCCGGCGGTGACCGCGACGCCGCGGCGCAGGGCGGCCGCGACGACGGCGCGCTCGTCGGTGCCGTCGGGCAGCCGCAGCCACAGGTGGTACCCGCCGAGCGGCGGCCGGTCCGGCACGAGCCCCGGCAGGACGCCGCGCAGCGCGGCGAGGAGGGCGTTCCGGCGGTCGCGCAGCGCCTCGGCGAGCATCCGCAGATGGCGGGTCCAGGCGGGCGAGCCGACCAGTTCGAGGGCGGTCTCCTGCAGGGGCCGGGGGACGAAGAAGCTGTCGACGACCTGGACGGCGCGCAGCCGCTCCAGCGCCGGGCCGCGGGCCGTCAGGGCCCCGAGCCGCATGCTGGGGGAGGCGGCCTTGGTCAGTGACCGCACGTGGACGACGACCCCGTCCGGATCGTCGGCGGCCAGCGGGGCCGGCAGCGGCGGGGAGCCGGCGTGCGCCAGCCGGCGCGCGAAGTCGTCCTCCACGACGAAGGCGCCCGCCGCCCGGGCGATGCGGACCACCTCGGCGCGCCGCTCCGGGGACAGCACCGTGCCGGTGGGGTTGTGGAAGAGCGGCTGGCAGACGAACACCCGGGCCCGGGTGGCCGCGAACGCCTCGGCGAGCAGGTCGGTGCGCACGCCGTCGGCGTCGACCGGTACCGGCACGGGGCGCAGCCCGGCGGCGCGCGCGACGGCGAGCATGCCGGGGTACGTGGGCGACTCGACGAGGACCGGGGAGCCGGGCGCGGCCAGGGCCCGCAGGGCGGTGGTGAGCGCGCCCTGGCCGCCGCCGGTGATGAGGACGTCGGAGGCGTCGAGCGGCCCGGCCGGGCCGCCGATGTCGCGCGCGAACCACTCCCGCAGCTCGGCCAGGCCCTCCACCGGGGGACGGGACCAGGTGCCGGGCCTGCGGCCCGCCCGGGCGAGCGCGGCGGCGAGGGCGCGTTCGGGCTGCAGCGTGGGGTGCAGATAGCCGCCGTTGAGGTCGATGACCTCGGGCGGCGAGGTGGTGAGGGTGGCCAGGACGGCGGCCGCGTCCGTGCCGCGGGCGCCGGTGACGGCGGTGTGCGGCGGATCGGCGCTGAGGGCCACCTCCTGCCACGACACGTCGCCGAGGACGCCCGTGGTGGCGCGTGCGGCGGCCTTGAAGACGCCGGCGCCCGGGCGGGAGGTGACGAGCCCTTCGGCGGCCAGCGCTGCGATCGCCCGGGAGACCGTCACGGGACTCACCTGGTACCGGGTGACCAGTGCCCTGCTGGACGGCAGCTTCTCTCCGTCCGAGTAGCGGTCCAGCTCCTTTCGCAGGTTCGCGGCGAGTTGAGCCACACTGCTACTGTGTTTCATGACAACACAGAATAGCGCTACTCAGCCCCTGGCGATAACGGTCCGCAGCGGTACTCTCCTCGCCGCGCTCGGCGTGGCCTCCTTCTCCTTCAGCCTGCCCGCCACCGCATGGGCCCTGGACGGCTTCGGCCCGTGGACGGCGACCGGCGTACGCGGCCTGCTGGCCGGCCTGATCGCCGCGGCCTGCCTCTTCGGGGCCCGCGTGCCGGTGCCCGCCCGGCAGCACTGGCCGGGCCTGCTGACGGTGGCCGCCGGCTGCGCCATCGGCTTCCCGCTGCTGTCCACGCTCGCCCTGCAGACGTCCACCACGGCCCACTCGGCCGTGGTCATCGGCCTGCTGCCGCTGGCCACCGCCGCCGTCTCCGCCGTCCTGACCGGCCGGCGCCCCTCGGCCGCGTTCTGGACGGCCGCCGGCCTCGGCGCGCTCACCGTGGCCGCCTTCACGCTCCTGCAGAGCCACGGCCTGCCGACGCTCGGCGACGCCTACCTCTTCGGTGCCGTGCTGGTGTGCGCCGCCGGGTACGCGCAGGGCGGCCGGCTCGCCTCCCACATGCCCGGCTGGCAGGTCATCGGCTGGGGCGTCGTCGCGGCGCTGCCGGTGTCCGCGCTGGTCACCGCCGTGTCCCTGCCGGTCGAGCCGGTGCACCTGACGAGCCGGGCGGTCCTCGGCATGGCGTACATCGCGGCCATGTCCCAGTTCGGCGGCTTCGTCATGTGGTACCGCGGCATGGCCGCCATCGGCGTGCCCAGGGCCAGTCAGATCCAGCTCGCGCAGCCCCTGCTGACCCTCGCGTGGGCGGTCCTGCTGCTCGGGGAGCGGCCCTCCGCGCTCGCCCCCGTCGCGGCCCTGATCGTCCTCGGTTGCATCGTGGCCACCCAGCGCGCCCGCAGCTGACTCAGGGGGTCACGGCCAGTTCCAGGTACGCCGCGAGCAGGGCCAGGTGGAGGGCGCCCTGGAGGAGCGTGGCGCGGCCGGGGATGACCGTCAGGGTGCCGACGATCATCGTGAGGGCGAGCAGCACCATGTGGGTCGGACCGAGGCCGAGGATGAGCGGGCCGTCCAGCCAGATGGAGGCCGCGGCCACCGCGGGGATGGTGAGGCCGATGCTCGCCATCGCGGAGCCGAGGCCGAGGTTGAGGCTGGTCTGCACCCGGTCGCGGGTGGCCGCCCGTACCGCCGCGATGGTCTCCGGCAGCAGCACCAGCAGCGCGATCACGATGCCGACCACCGCGGCCGGCAGCCCGACCGCGGCGACGCCGGCCTCGATGGTGGGCGAGACGCCCTTGGCGAGCCCCACCACGCCGACCAGGGCCAGGGCCAGGAGTCCCAGGCTGGTCAGGGCCACCCGGCGGGTGGGCGGGTCGGCGTGGTCGTCCTCGTCCACCACCTCGCCGGACGAGGTGACCGGCAGGAAGTAGTCGCGGTGCCGCACGGTCTGGGTGGTCACGAAGAGCCCGTAGAGCACGATGGCGGCGAGCGCCGCGAAGCCCAGCTGGGCCGGGGCGAACTCCGGACCCGGCTTGCTCGTGGTGAACGTGGGCAGGACGAGGCTCAGCCCGGCCAGCGTGGCCACCGTCCCGAACGCCGCCGAGGTGCCCTCGGCGTTGAACACGGCGACCCGCCGCCGCACCGCGGCGATCAGCAGGGACAGCCCGACGATGCCGTTACAGGTGATCATCACGGCCGCGAAGACGGTGTCCCGGGCGAGCGAGGCGGCCTTGTCCCCGCCGTCGGTCATCAGAGTGACGATCAGCGCCACCTCGATGATGGTCACCGCCACCGCCAGTACGAGGGACCCGAACGGCTCGCCCACCCGGTGGGCCACCACCTCGGCGTGGTGCACCGCCGCCAGCACGGCGCCGGCCAGGAAGCAGGCCACGAGGGCCACGACCGGGCCGGGCAGCGAACGGCCCCAGGTGAGCGCGAGCAGGACGACGGCGAGGACGGGGAGGGCGGTGGTCCAGCGGCCGGCGACCGCCCGCACGGTACGCGACATGGCTCGACCTTCTCAGAAGACCCGGCGGCCTGCGCGCGGAAGAACGCCGCGCTGCCCCTTCCGTATTACTGGAACACGTTCTACCGTGCGGGCGACCCTACGGACCGCGGGACCGGGACAGGGAGGGGCCGTGCACCTCGCATACACGCCCGAACAGCAGCGGCTGCGCGCCGAGCTGAGGACCTACTTCGCCGAGCTGGTGCCGGACCACGCGTACGCCCGGTACGCGGCACCCGCCGAACAGAAACGCTTCTACCGGGACACGATCCGCCGGCTGGGCCGCGACGGCTGGCTCGGCGTCGGCTGGCCGCGGGAGTACGGGGGCCGCGGCCTCACGCCCGTCGAACAGTTCGTCTTCTTCGACGAGGCGGCACAGGCGGGCGTGCCGCTGCCCCTGATGGCGCTGAACACCGTCGGCCCCACGATCATGAAGTACGGCACCGGCGAGCAGAAGGCGTACTTCCTGCCGAAGATCCTCTCCGGCGAGCTGGACTTCGCCATCGGCTACAGCGAACCGGACGCCGGCACCGACCTCGCGGCCCTGCGGACGCGCGCCGTACGAGAAGGCGACGACTACGTCGTCAACGGGCAGAAGATCTGGACCACCAACGGCGACACCGCCGACTGGGTGTGGCTCGCGGTGCGCACCGACCCCGAGGCGCCGCCCCACAAGGGCATCAGCATGCTCCTCGTCCCCACCAGCGACCCCGGCTACTCCTGCACCCTCATCAACACCCTGGCCTCCCACGACACCACCGCCAGCTACTACGAGAACGTACGCGTCCCGGTGCGCAACCGGGTCGGCGCGGAGAACGCGGGCTGGCGGATCATCACCAACCAGCTCAACCACGAGCGCGTCACCCTGGCCGCACACGGCACCATGGCGATCCGCGCCCTGCACGACGTCCAGCGCTGGGCCATGGAGACCAAGCTCGCCGACGGCCGGCGCGTCGTCGACCTGGGCTGGGTGCGCACCCGGCTCGCGCGTACCCACACGAGGCTGGAGGCGCTGCGGCTGCTGAACTGGCGCATGGTCGACGCCCTCCAGCGCGACACCCTCACCCCCCAGGACGCCTCGGCCGTCAAGGTGTACGGCTCCGAGGCCCGCCGGGACGCCTACGCCTGGCTGCTGGAGGTGGTCGGCGCCGCCGGACCGCTGAAGGAGGGCTCGGCGGGCGCGGTGCTCCACGGCGAGCTGGAACGCGGCTACCGGTCCGCCGTCATCTTCACCTTCGGCGGCGGGAACAATGAGATCCAGCGGGAGATCATCTCCTGGATCGGCCTGGGGATGCCCCGCGTGCGCAGATGAATCCGTACGGGCGAAGGGGGTGCCGCGGTGGCGGACGAGGACTTCGGACGGGCCGGACGGCGGGCCACGAAGGGCGGCGGGGGCCGTGCCTCCAGGGCGAGCGAAGGCCGTGCCCCAGAGGCGGGCGGCGGCCGTGCCCCGAAGGCGGACCCCGGCCTCTACGGGCCGGACTCGGTGACCTGGCAGCTGCACGGCGACCCGATGATGTGGATAGCGGGCGTCCGCGCGCTCTACCTCCAGGCGCTGCACCCGCGTGCCGTGCGCGGCGTCCTGCAGAACTCCGACTTCCGGCGGGACGCCTGGGGGCGGCTGATGCGCACCGCCGGGTTCGTCGGCACCACCACGTACGGCACCACCGAGGCCGCCGAGCGGGCCGGCGCGGCGGTACGCGGCATCCACCGCAGGCTGACCGCCACCGACCCCGCCACGGGGGAGCGCTACCCCGTGGACGAGCCGGCGCTGCTCCTGTGGGTGCACTGCGCCGAGATCGACTCCTACCTGGAGGTCGTGCGCCGCTCCGGACACCCCGCGAGCGCTGCCCTTCGCGGGGCGGCGGGGGACGCGTACATACGGGAGAACCGCACCGCCGCCCGTCTCGTGGGTCTCGACCCCGCCGCCGTACCGGGGGACCGCGCCCGGCTCGCCGCGTACTTCGAAGAGGTGAGGCCCGAACTGGCGGCGACCCCTGAGGCGGCGGCCGTGGACGACTTCCTTCGGAGGCCGCCCGCCCCGCTGCCGCTGCTCCCCGTACGGGACCTGCTGTGGCGGCGGGTGGCCTCGCTGGCGTACGCGGCGCTCCCGCCGTATGCGCACGCGTTGTACGGCAGGCCGGCACCGCCTCCGGACACCGTGGACCGGCGGCTGCGCGCGGCGGGGCGGGTACTGCGGTCCGTCCCCGCGACCGTGCGCTGGCAACTGCCCCCGAAACACATCCTGCGCGCGGTGGCCAGACTCGGACCCGGCACCCGCCCGTCGGCCTACAAGCTGTGCCGCCCGGCCGCCATACTGAGGGCTCACGGTGCTCAGGGGGAGCCACAGGACTGATTACGCGGACGGGGGCGGCGGCAGGCGATGGGGGAGAGCAGGCTGATCCACGGCCGTTACCGGCTGATCGAGCGGATCGGGCGCGGGGGGATGGGCGAGGTCTGGCGGGCCCGGGACGAGTCGCTGGGCCGCCGGGTCGCGGTCAAGTGCCTCAAGCCACTGGGGCAGCAGCAGGACCCGTCGTTCATGCGGGTGCTGCGCGAGCGGTTCCGCCGTGAGGCGCGGGTGGCCGCCGGCCTGCAGCACCGCGGCATCACCGTCGTGCACGACTTCGGCGAGGACGACGGCATCCTGTACATCGTCATGGAGCTGCTGGACGGGCGCAATCTCAGCCAGCTTCTGGAGGACAACCGCCGGGACCCGCTGCCCGTACCGGACTTCGTGGACATCGCCGACCAGGTGTCGGCGGCGCTCGCGTACACGCACGAGCAGGCGGTCGTGCACCGGGACCTGAAGCCCGCCAACATCGTCCGGATAGCGGACGGCACGGTGAAGATCTGCGACTTCGGCATCGCCCGGCTCGGCCACGACATCGGCTTCACCGCCCGCCTCACCGGCACCGGCATCGCCATGGGCACCCCGCACTACATGTCGCCCGAACAGATCGCGGGCGGCACCATCGACCACCGCAGCGACCTGTACTCCCTGGGCTGCGTGCTCTACGAACTGGCCACAGGGGTACCGCCGTTCGAGTTCGACGACGCCTGGGCGGTGCTCGTCGGCCACCGGGACACCGAGCCCGAACCGCTCCGCAAGCGCCGCCCCGACCTGCCCGAACCCTACGAGCGCATCGTCCTGGACCTGCTCGCCAAGGACCCCGACGACCGTCCGCGCGACGCCGCCGAGCTGGGCAAGCGCATCGCCACGGCGCGCGCCCCGCAGCACACCGGCCCGGGGCTGCCCGCCTGGACGGCCGGCATGCGGATCGGCGCCGGGGCCCGGCCGGTCCGCGCGCCGCGCACGCCGCCCCGCGGTGCCGTCGGCGAGCTGACCGGCTCCTGGACGGCCGGCTTCGAGCCCCCGGGCGCCGACGGCGTCCCGTCGGCCCAGGAGCGCCCCGCGCCCTCGCCCGCCACGCTCACGGCCCTCGCCGGGCGGCACAAGGCCGGGCTGAGCCTGGGCCGGCTCGGGCGCTGGGAGGAGGCGGGCGAGGTGCACCGCGCGGTCGCCGCCGAACGGGAGCACCTGCTCGGGCCCGACCACGCCGACACCCTCGCCAGCCGCTTCGAGGTGGCCTTCACCCTGGCGCGCTCGGGCCGGTTCGCCGACGCGCTGCGCGAGTACGAGGCGGTGGCGGCGGGCCGCGAGCGGACGCTCGGCCCCGAGCACGCCGACACGCTCGCGGCGCGCCAGGAGACCGCCTACGTACTCGGCCGCCTCGGGCGCCACTTCGAGGCGCACCAGATCTACACCTCGGTGGCCGCGGCCCGGGACCGCACGATGGGCGCCGACCACCCCGACACCCTGCGCTGCCGCCACAACCTCGCCAACAACCTCGGCCGGCTGGGCCGTCTGGAGGACTCCTACAAGGTGGCGTGCGAGGTCGCCGCCGCGCGCGCCCGGGTGCTCGGCGACCGCCACCCCGACACGCTCGTCACGCGCCACGAGGTCGCGTACGCCCTCGGCCGGCTGGGCCGCTGGCCCGAAGCGCTGCGCACCTACCGGGAGGTGGCCGCGGCGCGCTCTCAGGCGCTCGGCCCGCGGCACCCCGATACGCTCGCCGCGACGTACGAGGTCGGCATAAGCCTCGGCCGGCTGGGCCGGAGCGCGGAGGCCCTGCAGCTCTACCGGGAGCTGGTCGCGGCCCGTACGGAGGGGCAGGGCCCGGAGGACCCCGAGACGCTGCGCGCGCGGCACGGTCTCGGCGTCAACCTCGGGCGGCTCGGGCGCTGGGAGGAGGCGCTGGCCGAGGCGCGGGAGGTGTGCGCGCTGCGCGAGAAGGTGCTCGGCCCCGACCACCCGGACACCCTCGTCAGCCGCCGCGAGGTCGCCGTGGCGCTGGGCTGGCTGAAGCGCTGGAGCGAGGCGCTGTCGGTCTACCGGCAGGTCGCCGAGGCCCGGGAGCGGGTGCTCGGGCCCGACCACCCCGACGCGCTGGCCAGCCGCACGGACGAGGCGCACTGCCTGGAACAGGTGGGCCGTGCGGAGGAGGCGGTCGGCCTGTACCGCCGGGTGGCCGCGCTGCGCCAGCGCCGGGAGCCGCACGCGCAGTGAGGCGCGCGAGACCGCCGAGTCTCCGGAAGTTTTCGAACGGGATCGTTGCTGAGTGTTTGCCGACCGGAGGGAGGCCGACCTCTGGCCGGTAGTGATCGCACCGTGCTACCAAGAGGCATGCCGGAACGGACGTCCTACGACGTGATCATTGTCGGCGGCGGGCACAACGGCCTCGTCGCCGCCGCCTACCTCGCCCGCGCCGGGCGCACCGTGCTCGTACTGGAGCGGCTCGGCCACACCGGTGGCGCAGCCGTCTCCACGAGGGCCTTCGCCGGGATCGACGCCCGGCTCTCCCGCTACTCCTACCTCGTCAGCCTGCTGCCCCCGAAGATCGTCCAGGACCTCGGCCTCCGCTTCGCCGTCCGGAAGCGCACCGTCTCCTCCTACACGCCCGCCGACCGTGCGGGCCGCCCCACCGGGCTCCTCGTGGGCGGCGGTCCCGCGCGTACCCGTGCCGCGTTCGAGGCACTGACCGGCACGGACCGCGAGTACGAGGCGTGGGAACGCTTCTACGGGATGACGTCACGGGTCGCCGAGCGCGTCTTCCCCACGCTCACCGAACCGCTGCCCTCCCGTGCGGAGCTGCGCGCCCGCATCGACGACGAGGACGCCTGGCAGGCCCTCTTCGAGCGGCCGATCGGCGAGACCATCGAGAAGACCTTCGCCGACGACCTCGTGCGCGGCGTGGTGCTCACCGACGGCCTGATCGGGACCTTCGCCTCCGCGCACGACGAGACGCTGCGGCAGAACCGCTGCTTCCTGTACCACGTCATCGGCGGCGGCACCGGCGACTGGGACGTCCCCCTGGGCGGCATGGGCGCGCTCACCGACGCGCTGGCCCGCGCCGCCCGGCAGGCCGGCGCCGAGATCGCCACGGGGCACGAGGTGACGGGGCTGGCCACGGACGGGACGACGGCCGAAGTCACGTGTGCGCAGGGCACGTTCGCCGCCCGTCACGTCCTGGTGAACGCCTCCCCGGAGGCGCTGGCCGGGCTCCTCGGCCAACCGCGGCCGGAGCCGGCCGAAGGCGCCCAGCTGAAGGTCAACATGCTGCTGACGCGGCTGCCGCGCCTCCGGGACACGAGCGTCGACCCCCGGGAGGCGTTCTCGGGCACCTTCCACGTCGCCGAGGGGTACGAGCAGCTGGAGACGGCCTACCAGCAGGCGGCGGCCGGTGAGCTGCCCGCAGCGCCGCCCAGCGAGATCTACTGCCACTCGCTCACCGACCCGTCCATCCTCGCCCCCGGCCTCGTGCGCCAGGGCTACCAGACCCTCACCCTCTTCGGGCTGCACACCCCCGCGCGCCTCTTCGCGGGCGACAACGACGCCCAGCGGGAACGCCTCCTGCGGGCCACCGTCGAACAGCTCGACGCGCACCTCGCCGAGCCGCTGGCCGACTGCCTGGCGCACGACGCCGACGGGCGCCCCTGCATCGAGGCGAAGACCCCGCTGGACCTGGAACGCGACCTCCGGCTGCCGGGCGGCAACATCTTCCACGGCGACCTGTCGTTCCCGTACGCCGACGGCCGGGAGGACGACACCCCCGCCGCCCGCTGGGGTGTCGCCACCGGCCATGCCAACGTCCTGCTGTGCGGTGCCGGCGCTCCCCGGGGCGGCGGCGTCAGCGGAATCCCAGGACACAACGCCGCCATGGCGCTCCTGGCGGACTGAACACCCCGCCCCGGCCTTCCGGGTCGGGGCGGCGCCCGCCCGCCGCTCCACGGCCGATCAGGGGCCGCGGACACCACGACGAGGCGGCAGCCGGGCGCGGCAGGACCAGCCGCGCCTACGCCCCCGGCGGCAGGACCAGCCGCAGCACCGCGTCCAGCCCCCGCACCGAACCCGGCGCTGCACCGGCGGGCAGTACGTACGACCGCAGGCCGCTGCCCGCCGCGCCGCCGTCCTTGGCCGGGTGGTCGCCGACCATCAGCGTCTCGGCGGGCGCCACGGCCAACTGCCGGCAGGCGTACCCGAAGAGCGCCGGATCGGGCTTCTCCGTGCCGTGCTCGAAGGAGTGCACCCACACGGAGAAGTACCGGTCGAGCCCGTGCCGGGCGAAGGTCGGCCGCAGGTCCCAGCCCACGTCGCTGACCACGCCGAGCGCGACGCCCCGTCGGGTGAGTTCGTCCAGCGTCGCCGCCGCGTCCGCGTACGGGCGCCAGTGGTCCGGCGAGCGCAGCTGCTCGTACAGCGCGTCGGCGACCGGTGCCAGGGCCGGCACGGACGCGTACCAGGTGGTGAAGGCGTGCCGGTGGGCGGTGGCCGAGACGTCCCGGCCGCGCTGGGCCGCGACGACGGCGGGCTGCGCCAGTCCGGCCTCCAGCCCCGCCAGCATTGCGTCCATCGCCGCCTCGCCCACGGGGGAGTCCAGGGCCGCGCGGATGCGGTCGGCGTACGAGGCGATCTGGAACAGCGTGCCCGAGAAGTCGAAGAGCACGGCACGTACGGGAGGCGGGTGCGGCGCACCCTCGGGTGCGCGCAGCGGGCCTTCGGGGCCGCAGACGGGAAGAGAAGCCATGCCAGGATCTTCCGCCGGACCGGCGGGCGCCGCCGGGATCTGACGTTGTGTCAGGAAAACTCTTCCCTCGTGCGGTGTGCTGCGGCATCCTGCGCGCATGCAGACGGAGTTGAGCAGGACACTGGGGGCCGAGCACGCCGTCTTCGGGTTCACCCCGTTCCCCGCCGTGGCCGCGGCCATCAGCCGGGCCGGTGGGTTCGGGGTGCTCGGCGCCGTGCGGTACGGCGCGGCCGACGAGCTCGCGCGCGACCTGGACTGGATGCAGGAGCACACCGACGGCCTCCCGTACGGCCTGGACGTCGTGATGCCCGCGAAGAAGGTCGAGGGCGTCACCGAGGCCGACATCGAGGCGATGATCCCCGGGACGCACCGCGCGTACGTCGAGGAGACGCTCGCCAAGCACGGCGTGCCGCCGCTCCCCGAGGGCGAGGCGTCCGGCTGGCGGATCACCGGCTGGATGGAGCAGGTGGCGCGCTCCCAGCTGGACGTCGCCTTCGACTACCCGATCAAGCTGCTCGCCAACGCGCTCGGCTCACCACCGCCCGACGTGGTGCGGCGCGCGCACGACCACGGCATCCTCGTCGCCGCGCTGGCCGGCAGCCCCCGGCACGCGCGGCACCACCAGGAAGCCGGCATCGACATCGTCGTCGCGCAGGGCTACGAGGCGGGCGGGCACACCGGCGAGATCGCCACGATGGTGCTCACCCCCGAAGTGGTGCGCGCCGTCGATCCGCTCCCCGTGCTGGCCGCGGGCGGCATCGGCACCGGGGAGCAGGTCGCGGCGGGCCTCGCCCTCGGGGCGCAGGGCGTCTGGCTCGGTTCGGTCTGGCTGACCACCGAGGAGGCCGACATGCACTCGCCGCTGCTCACCCGGAAGCTGCTCGCCGCGGGCCCCGGGGACACCGTCCGCTCGCGCGCCCTCACGGGCAAGCCCGCACGGCAGCTGCGTACGGAGTGGACCGACGCCTGGGACGACCCCGAGGGGCCCGGTCCGCTGCCCATGCCGCTGCAGGGCCTGCTGGTCGCCGACGCCCTGACGCGCATCCAGAAGTACGAGGCCGAGCCGCTGCTCGGCACCCCCGTGGGCCAGATCGTCGGGCAGATGAACAGCACCCGGAGCGTGCAGGCCGTCTTCGACGACCTCACCCGCGGGTTCGAACGCGCCATCGACCGCATCAACCGCATCGCCGGCCGGGCGTGAGGAGGGTTACGCCATGACAGCAGTGCCGCAACCCGGAGCACCGGCCCCCAGCGGCTTCTGGGCCCAGGCAGCCGCAGCGCCGGACCGCACCGTCCTGATCGCCCCGGACGGCGAGGAGTGGACGGCGGGCCGGCTGCACGCCGCCTGCAACCGCCTCGTCCACGGACTGCGCGCCGCCGGACTGCGCCGCGGCGACGCCTTCGCCGTCGTGCTGCCCAACGGGGCGGAGTTCTTCACGGCCTACCTCGCCGCCAGCCAGGCCGGGTTCTACCTCGTACCCGTCAACCACCACCTCGTCGGCCCGGAGATCGCCTGGATCGTCGCCGACTCCGGCGCCAAGGCGCTCATTGCCCACGAGCGGTACGGCGAGGCCGCCCGGGCCGCCGCCGACGAGGCCGGAATGCCCCCGGAGAGCCGCTACGCGGTCGGCACGGTCGACGGCTTCCGGCCCTACCCCGAACTCCTCGCAGGACAGCCGGAGACGGCCCCTGAGGACCGCACGCTCGGCTGGGTCATGAACTACACCTCGGGCACCACCGGACGCCCGCGCGGCATCCGGAGGCCGCTGCCCGGCAAGCCCCCCGAGGAGACCCATCTCGGCGGCTTCCTCGGGATCTTCGGCATCCGGCCCTTCGACGGCAACGTGCACCTCGTGTGCTCGCCGCTCTACCACACGGCCGTCCTGCAGTTCTCCGGCGCCGCCCTGCACATCGGCCACCGGCTCGTCCTGATGGACCGGTGGACGCCCGAAGAGATGCTGCGCCTCATCGACACCTACCGGTGCACGCACACGCACATGGTGCCCACCCAGTTCCACCGGCTGCTCGCCCTCCCGGAGGAGACCAGGAACCGGTACGACGTGTCCTCGATGCGGCACGCCATCCACGGCGCCGCACCCTGCCCCGACCACGTCAAACGCGCCATGATCGACTGGTGGGGGAGCTGCGTCGAGGAGTACTACGCGGCCAGCGAGGGCGGCGGCGCCTTCGCCACCGCCGAGGACTGGCTCAAGAAGCCCGGCACGGTCGGCAAGGCCTGGCCCATCAGCGAACTTGCGGTCTTCGACGACGACGGCAACCGCCTGCCGGCCGGTGAGCTCGGCACCGTCTACATGAAGATGACCACCGGCGGCTTCAGGTACCACAAGGACGACGGCAAGACCGAGAAGAACCGCATCGGCGACTTCTTCACCGTCGGCGACCTGGGCCACCTCGACGAGGACGGCTACCTCTTCCTCCGCGACCGCAAGATCGACATGATCATCTCCGGCGGCGTCAACATCTACCCCGCCGAGATCGAGGCCGCGCTCCTCGCCCACCCCGCCGTCGCCGACGCCGCCGCCTTCGGCATCCCGCACGACGACTGGGGCGAGGAGGTCAAGGCCGTCGTCGAACCGGCGGACGGCCACACGCCCGGCCCCGATCTGGCCGCCGACATCCTGGCCCACTGCGCCACCCGGCTGGCCGGGTACAAGCGCCCCAAGAGCGTCGACTTCATCACCGCCATGCCGCGCGACCCCAACGGCAAGCTCTACAAGAGGCGGCTGCGCGCGCCCTACTGGGAGGGCAGGGAACGCGCACTGTGAGGTACCGCGCGGCAGCCGTGGCACCGGGGGCCGCCGCGCCCCGGTGCCGCCTCCCTTGACCCGGGCGGTGGCTGGGCACAGGATCGCGCCATGGCTGGAGTACGGAGCAGTACGGTCGACGGAATGCTGCGGCGGAGCGCCCGGCGCGTGCCCGAGCGCACGGCGGTGCGGTACGCCGAACGCTCCTGGACCTACCGGGAGCTGGACGAGGCGGTCACCGCCGCGGCCCGGCTGCTCCTCGGCGAGGGGCTGCGCCCCGGCGACCGGGTCGGCTCCTACGGGCACAACTCCGACGCCTACCTGATCGGCTTCCTCGCCTGCGCCCGCGCCGGCCTCGTCCACGTCCCCGTCAACCACCACCTCACCGGCGACGACCTCCGGTACATCGTCGAACAGTCCGGCAGCTCCCTGGTGCTCGCCGACCCCGGCCCCGCGCGCGAACTCCCCGACGGCGTGCGCGTCCTGCCGCTGCGCGACGCCGCCGACGGGCTGCTCGCCCGGCTGGACAGGCTGCGCGCGGACCCCGCGGCCCTCGAAGCGCTCCCGCTGCCCGGCGCCGTCGACGGCGAGTCCCTCGTCCAGCTGCTCTACACCTCGGGCACCACCGCGCTCCCCAAGGGCGCGATGATGACCCACCGCGCCCTCGTGCACGAATACGTCAGCGCCATCACGGCGCTCGACCTCACGGAGAACGACCGGCCGCTGCACTCCCTGCCGCTCTACCACTCCGCCCAGATGCACGTCTTCCTGCTGCCCTACCTGGCCGTGGGCGCGGAGAACACCATCCTGGACGCGCCCGCCGCCGAGACCATCTTCGAACTGGTGGGCGCCGGCCGCGCGGACAGCCTCTTCGCGCCGCCCACCGTGTGGATCGCCCTCTCCCACCACCCCGACTTCGCGGCGCGCGACCTCTCCGGGCTGCGCAAGGCGTACTACGGGGCCTCGATCATGCCGGTACCCGTACTGGAGCGGCTCCGCGGCCGGCTCCCCGGCCTCGCCTTCTACAACTGCTTCGGGCAGAGCGAGATCGGCCCGCTGGCCACCGTGCTCGGGCCCGACGAGCACGAGGGGCGGATGGACTCCTGCGGCCGGCCCGTCCTCTTCGTGGAGGCACGGGTCGTCGACGAGGCGGGCCGGGACGTGCCCGACGGGACGCCGGGCGAGGTCGTCTACCGCTCGCCGCAGCTGTGCGAGGGCTACTGGGAGAAGCCGGAGGAGACCGCCGAGGTCTTCAGGGACGGCTGGTTCCACTCCGGTGACCTGGCCGTGCGCGACCCCGAGGGCTACCTCACGGTCGTCGACCGGGTGAAGGACGTCATCAACTCCGGCGGCGTACTGGTCGCCTCGCGGCAGGTCGAGGACGTGCTGTACGAGCACCCGAAGGTCGCCGAGGTCGCGGTCGTCGGACTGCCGGACGACCGGTGGATCGAGGCGGTCACCGCGGTGGTCGTGGTGAAGCCGGACGCGGGCGACGTCGGCGAGGAGGAGCTGATCGCCGCGGCGCGCAGCCGGCTGCCCGCCTTCAAGGCGCCCAAGCGGGTCGTCTTCGTCCCCGAGCTGCCGCGCAACGCCAGCGGCAAGATCCTCAAGCGTGAACTGCGGCAGCGGCTGGGACGGGAGCAGGGGCCGGGACGGGGCTGAGCACGGACCCGGCCGGGGCTGGGCGCGGGGCCGACGGAAACTGGGCGCGGGGCCCGCCGGGTGGCTTCGGCGTCCCGTCCGACCTGCGGTGACGTGTCGCTGCGGGGTGACTGTCAGTGGTGCCTGCCATGCTGAGGACCGATCGGAAAAGGGCGGTGCGGGCCGTGATCGGCCGGCGGCCGGACACCGCCACCACGGCAGTTCACCCGCTTCGCCTCACACCGAAGGATCTGCTCATGCTCTCGACCCAGTACGTACCGGGCGCGCCGAACTGGCTGGACCTCGGCGTCCCCGACGTGGACGCGGCCGTCGCCTTCTACAGCGAGGTGTTCGGCTGGACCTTCGAGTCCCTGGGGCCGGACGCCGGAGGGTACGGCTTCTTCCGGCTGGACGGCCGGACCGTCGCCGCCATCGGCCCGCTCGTGGAGGAGGGCGCCGACCCGTCCTGGACGCTGTACTTCCACACCACCGACGCGGACGGCACGGCCAAGGCGGTGCAGGCGGCCGGCGGCACGGTGCGCGCCGAGCCGATGGACGTCTTCACCGCCGGCCGGCTGGCCGCCTTCACCGATCCCACGGGTGCGCGCTTCGCCGTCTGGCAGCCCGGCGAGATCAAGGGGCTGGAGGCGGTGATGGAGTCCAACGCCCTGTGCTGGACCGAGCTGTACACCACCGACAGCGCGCGGGCGAAGGACTTCTACGGCGCGGTGTTCTCCTGGCAGTACCAGGACCTGCCGATGGGCGAGGCGGGCGCGTACACCATCGTGGTCCCGGCGGGCGTCGCGGCGTCCCCCGCGTTCGGCCAGGGCGGCATCATGCAGCTGCCCCAGGAGCACCTGGAGCGCGGGTCGACGTCCGAGTGGCACCCGTACTTCGGCGTGGACGACTGCGACGCGACGGCGGCAGCGGCCACGGAGCGCGGCGCGACGACCCTCATCCCGCCGGTCGACGCGGAGGGCGTCGGCCGTCTGGCGATGTTCCGCGATCCGTACGGCGCGGCCTTCGCCATCATCAAGGGGGAGCCGCCGACGAGCTGAGCGAAGGGACCTGACGCCGGCACGCGGACAGTCAGCGCACCGCGAACGCCTCGCGTCACGGAGTCTTGGAACGGCCCGCCGTGGGTACCTTCGGCCCCATGGCGGACGTACAGAAGGTGCAGGTGGACGGTGTCGAGCTGGCGTACCGGACGTGGGGCGAGGCGGACGCGCCCCCGGCCGTGCTGCTGCACTGTCTCGGCGAGGACGGCGAGGACTGGCGCGGGGTGGTGGGCCAGCTGGCCACCACCCACCGGGTGTACGCGCTGGACCAGCGGGGACACGGCAAGAGCGACTGGCCCGGCGAGTACGGCTTCGAGCGGTGGCGGGACGACGCGATCGGCTTCCTCGGCGCGCTGGAGCTCGAGGACGTCACGCTCATCGGCCACTCGCTGGGCGCGGTGACCGCGTTCCTGCTGGCCGCCGAGCGGCCGGAGCTGGTGGCGCGGCTGGTCCTGGAGGAGGCGGCCCCGCCGCTGCCTGCCGACCCGCCGCAGGAGGTGCCGGAAGCACCGCCGGGGCCGCAGCTGTTCGACTGGGCGGCCAAGGCGGCGGTGGTGGCGCAGCGGAACGCGCCGGACCCGGAGTGGTGGGACGGCCTTACGCGCATCACCGCGCCCACGCTGGTGATCGGGGGCGGCGGCGACAGCCACATCCCGCAGGAGCACCTGGCCCGCATGGCGGAGCTGATCCCGCACGCCGAGCTGGTCACGATCGACGGTGCCGGACACCTCGTGCACGAGGAGCGGCCGCGCGAATTCCTCGACGCGGTACAGACGTTCCTGGCACGGGAGCCGTAGCGCGGGCGCCGGCGCCCGCGCGGCAGGGGGCCTCGCCCGGGTCGGAGGCACCTCGCCCAGGTCGGAGGGCCTCGCCCGGGTCGGAGGGGCTCGCTCACGTCGGCGAGGGTGTTGCCCGCGCCAGTGGGGGCGTCGCCGGAGCTGCCGCTCGTCCCGGCCGGCCGCGCGTGTGTCGCCCGTGCCAGTGGGGGCGTCGTCCGCGCCGGTGGAGCGGCCGGCGCGCGGCCGGCGGGGCGGGGGCCGATCGGGCGCGCGTGGCGACGCGGGAACCGCCTCCGGACCGGTAGCCGGGCCGACTGTTGATCAAGTACAACAGGACCGTCCCGCGAGCCGCCCACGGCATGCGGGCCGCCGCCAGTTGTGCGTCTCCCCGTGAGACCGTCCGGGAAGGGCAATCCGTGCCGCTCACCGCCTCCGTCCGCCGTGGTTCGCCGCGGCGCGTCCTCGTCCGCCGTGCGCTCGTCGCGGCCGCCGCCGCGACCGTCCTCTGCACCGCAGCCCCCGGCGCGGTCGCCGCGCCCGCTGCCCACGCCGCGCCGTCAGCGGCTCCGTCCGCCGTGCGCCCCGCCGCGCACGCGGGCCCGTACGCCGCGCTGCGGCCGATCGCCCAGCTGTCCGCCGAGCGGCTGGCCACCGCCGACCTGGTCGCGGCGGCCAAGTGGGGTACGGACAGCCCGATCGACGACCCGGCGCGCGAGCGGCAGGTCCTCGACGCGGTGGCCCAGCGGGCCCGCGAACTGGGCGCGGACCCCGTGCGCACGGTCGCGGTCTTCCGCGACCAGATCGAGGCGAACAAGATCGTGCAGCGGGAGCTGCACCGCCGCTGGACCGCCGACCCGTCTCAGGCGCCCACCACCCGCCCCGACCTCACCGAGGTCCGCGCGGAGATCAACCGGATCAACGAGGGCCTGGTGCGCGCGCTCGCCGACTCGGCGGCCGCGCGCCGGGCGCCGTCCTGCGGCCCCGTCCTGACGGCTGCCTCGGCCGGCGTCGTACGCGACGGGCACCTGGACCCGCTCCACACGGTGGCACTGGCCCGCGCCCTCCGGTCGGTCTGCGGCTAGCCGGAGACGGTTCGGCGGCCGCCCGAGGCGGGGGCCTCCCGGGCGGCGTCCCGGGCGGTGTCCCGGGCGGCGTGCCGGGCCGCCGTGCCCGTCTCCGCCAGTGCCTCCGCGAAGGCGCGTACGCGGGCGGTTTCGTGGTCGCGGTGCCAGACGAGCGCCAGCGCGGAGGCCGGGAAGCCGGTCACCGGTACGTAGGCGAGCGCGCTGCGGGCGTGGTACTCGGCGGTCGGCGCGCAGAGCAGCATCGCGCCCCGGCCCGCCGCGGCCAGCGTGAGTCCTTCCTGCAGCGTGCCGATCGCCGGGCCCGCCGGGATCGGCCGCCCCGCCGGCGTGACGGGCGGTGCGGCGACGGCGCGCCAGTACGCGGGAGCGGGACCGCTCACCCCGATCAGCGTGCAGTCGGCGAGGTCCTCGGCGGACACCGAGGGCCGGCCGGCGAAGGGGTGGCGCACCGACACCGCAAGGTGCTGCGGCTGCCGTGAGAAGACCGTGCCCACGACCAGGTCGTCCTCCGCCACCGGCATCAGTACGGCGGCCAGGTCCGCCGCGCCGCACCGCACGGCACCGAACGGATCGCTCAGCGGCACCTCGACCATCTCCGTCGTACAGCCGGGGTACCGCTCCTGGAACCGGGCCACCGCGCTCATCAGCTGATCGTTGGCGGCACCCTGGAAGCCGAGGCGCAGGACCCCCGTGACGCCGCGTGCCGCGGAGCGCGCCTCGTCGACGACCGCGCGCAGGTCGTCGTAGGCCGGCCGGAGCCCGGCGAGGAAGCGTTCCCCCAGCGGCGTCAACCGCACGCGACGGCTGGTACGTGCGAACAGCCGGGCACCGATGCGGCTCTCCAGCGAACCCAGCAGCTGACTGACCCGGCTCTGGGAGACGTACAGCCGTTCCCCGGCCCGCCCGAAGTGCAACTCCTCAGCGAGCACGAGGAAGCACTCCAGCTCACGTACGTCCAGGCCGCTCATCAGCCGCTTTCCCTCCTGTGCGGTGCCCGCGCACCTCTCCCGGTACGCGCTGTCCGCGCACCTGTCCTGGCGGTCGGGACGAGTGTGCCTCATCGGCGATCGATGAGTGTGACTCATCGAAGGATGAGAGAACCGCCGTTGTTCCCGGTGCGGGACAAGGGTTGCCTGAAGGCATGGAAGAGACAGTGCACACGACGCGTCCGGCGCACCCCCGGCCGGAACAGGAAGCGGTGCCGGAGAGGCCGACGCGGCGCGGCTGGGCGGCCGTCGGTGCGGTCGCCGCCGCCACCTTCACGGTCGTGACCTCCGAGATGCTGCCGGTGGGGCTGCTGACCCCGATGGGCCGCTCGCTGGGGGTGAGCGAGGGCGCGGCCGGGCTGGCCCTGACGGTCACCGGGCTCGTCGCGGCGGCGTCCGCGCCGCTCCTGACGCCGCTACTGGGACGCCGGGACCGCCGGGCCGTCCTGTGCGCGCTGATGCTGTTGCTGACCGCCGGGAACCTGCTGGCCGCCTGGGCGCCGCACTTCGGGGTGCTGATGGCCGGGCGCGTGCTGGTCGGCGTGGGCATGGGCGGGGTGTGGACGGTGGCCGCTTCCCTCGCCGCGCGTCTGGTGCCCGGGAGGCCGGCGGGTGCCGCGACCTCACTGATCTTCAGCGGCATCGCCGTGGCCTCCGTGCTCGGTGTGCCGGCCGGCACGTACCTCGGGGAAGCCGCGGGCTGGCGTACGGCGTTCATCGCGGTCGGAGCGCTGGGCGCCGCCGTCGCGGTGGCGCTTGCGGTACTGCTGCCGCGGCTGCCGGTGGCGCGGGCGGCCCGGCTGGGCGGGCTCTTCCGACTGGCGGGGGAGCGCACCGTACGCATCGGACTGCTGGCCATCGCGCTGCTCGTCACCGGGCACTTCACCGCGTACACGTACGTGCGTCCGGTCCTGGAGGACGTCTCCGGCGCCGGTCCCGGGCTGATCGGTGCGCTGCTGCTGGCCTACGGGATCGCGGGCGTCGTGGGGAACTTCGCCGGTGCGGCCGGCGCGGCACGCTCGCCGCGCCGCGCGCTGCTGGTCATCAGCGCGGTGCTCGCCGCTGCCGTGCTGCTGGTGCCCGAGCTGGGCGGCTCGCCGCCGGCCGGCGGGGCGCTGCTGGTGGTGTGGGGGCTGGCCTACGGGGGCGTCTCGGTGGCGGCGCAGACCTGGTTGCAGGCCGCCGTCCCCCATGCGCGGGAGGCGGCCGCCGCCCTCTTCGTCGGCGTGTTCAACGCCTCGATCGCTCTGGGCGCGGCGGTGGGCGGGCGCGTCGCGGACGGTGCGGGCCTTGCGGCGGTGCTGTGGACCGGCGGCGCGCTGGCGGCCGGGGCCCTGGTCGTGGTGGCGGTGGCGCGGTCCGAGCCGGAAGCCGGTGCCGCGGGGGAGGCGGACGAAGGGTGAACACCGTCACCGGGGCCGCTCGCTCCCCTCGGGTGCGGCCTCGGTCGATGGCCCCGGGGCCGCACCCGAAGGCACAGCGTGCCCCAGAGACGGGGCGTACGCCAGGAGGCGGGCCCCGGAGGCACGCTGCCTCCCGGAGCCACGCCGCCTCCCGGAGGCACGCCGCGCCCCCGGAGAGGCGGGCGCGCCCCGGAGCGGATCAGCCTTCCGCAGCCACCCGTTTCGCCCAGCGGTAGTCCGCCTTGCCGCTGGGCGAGCGCTGGATGCGGTCGGTGAGCACGACCGTGCGGGGGATCTTGTAGCCGGCGAGGCGGGTGCGGCAGTGGGCCTGGACGGTGGCCAGGTCCACAGGGCCCGCACCCGGCCGCAGTTGCAGCACCGCCGCGACCCGGTTGCCCCAGCGGTCGTCCGGCACCCCCGCGACCAGCGCGTCGTACACGTCCGGATGGGCCTTGAGCGCCTGCTCGACCTCCTCCGGGTAGATCTTCTCGCCGCCGGAGTTGATGCACTGCGAGCCGCGCCCGAGGACCGTGACCACGCCGTCCTCGTCGACCGTCGCCATGTCGCCCAGCAGGACCCAGCGCTCGCCGTCCGCCTCGAAGAACGTCTCGGCGGTCTTGGCCGGGTCGTTGTAGTAGCCCAGCGGTACGTGGCCGCGCTGCGCCAGCCGGCCCGGCTCACCGGGCGGCACGGGCGCGTGCGTCACCGGGTCGACCACCGCGGTACGCCCGTTGACGTGCAGCCGGAAGCCGGTGTCCGGGCCCGCGTCGGCGGTCGCCGTGCCGTTGAAGCCGGACTCCGAGGAGCCGAAGTTGTTCAGCAGCATCGCCTGCGGGAGCAGGGCGGTGAACTGGGCGCGTACGGTCTCGGAGAGGATCGCGCCGGAGCTGGAGACGGCGAAGAGGGAGGAGCAGTCGGTGCCCTTGAGCGGGCCGCCGAGCGCGTCCGTCAGCGGGCGCAGCATGGCGTCGCCGACGAGGGAGACGCTGGTGACCCGTTCGCGTTCGATCGTCCGCAGTACTTCTTCGGGCACGAACTTCCGGTGCAGGACCACCTTCTGTCCGAAGTGGAAGCCGATGAGGGCGGTGAGCGTGGAGGTGCCGTGCATGAGCGGGGGAGTGGGGAAGAAGACCAGCCCCTCACCGCTCGCCGCGGCCCGTTCGGCCAGCTCCTCGGGGCGGGTGACCGGCTCGCCGGTGGGCGCGCCGCCGCCCGTCCCCGAGAAGAACAGGTCCTCGTGGCGCCAGACCACGCCCTTGGGCATGCCGGTGGTGCCGCCCGTGTAGATGATGATGCGGTCGTCGGCGCTGCGCGGGCCGAAGCCGCGGCCGGGGGAGCCCGCGGCCTCCGCCTCCGTGAACGGCACTACGGGGAGCGCGGGTTCGCGGGCCTCCGGGGGCGGCGTGCCGACGCGTACGAGGTGGCGCAGGCGCGGCGCTTCGGGTGCGGCGGCGGCCACCCGGCCGGTGAACTCCGCGTCGAAGACCAGGGCCGCCAGGTCCGCGTCGCGGTAGAGGTAGGCCAGCTCCTCCGCGACGTAGCGGTAGTTGACGTTGACGGGCACGGCGCGGATCTTCAGGCAGGCGTACAGCGTCTGGAGGTACTCGACGCCGTTGTAGAGGTGCAGGCCGACGTGGTCGCCGGGGCGTATCCCGGAGTCCTTCAGGTGGTGCGCGAGACGGTTGGCCGCGCGGTCCAGCTCCGCGTAGCCGAGGCGGCGTTCGGCGCCGCTTCCTGGATGGTCGACGTACACCAGCGCCTCGCGGTCCGGCACCGCGTCGACGATCGACTCGAAGAGGTCGGCAAGGTTGTACTCCACGTCTCCTCCTGATCGCGCGGGCCGCTGGTCCGGCGCTCATTAGAGCTTCCGGGGCGGCAAGGGGGAAGAGCCGAGGCCAATAAATCTGACTGAGTGTCAGAAAACCCTTGAAGTCGCCGTGCTGCTCCTGCAACCTGTTCTGCATTCTTCACACGGGCAGGACGGGAGAACGGCATGGGCGGCACACCCGGCGGCACCGGCACCGGCACCGAACACCTCACCGTGGAACGCGTCGGCGCGACACTCGTACTCACCCTCGACCGCCCGGCGGCGAAGAACGCCCTCTCGCCACCGATGCTCGTCGGCCTGTACGACGGCTGGCTGGCCGCCGACGAGGACGACGAGATCCGGTCCGTCGTCCTCACCGGCGCGGGCGGCGTCTTCTGCGCCGGCATGGACCTCAAGGCGCTGGCCGGCGACGGCATGGCCGACAGCGCGTACCGCGACCGGATGAAGGCCGACCCCGACCTGCACTGGAAGGCCATGCTCCGGCACCACCGGCCGCGCAAGCCGGTGATCGCCGCCGTCGAGGGCCCCTGTGTGGCGGGCGGCACCGAGATCCTTCAGGGCACCGACATCCGCGTGGCAGGGGAGAGCGCGACCTTCGGCCTCTTCGAGGTGCGGCGGGGGCTGTTCCCCATAGGCGGCTCGACCGTCCGCCTCCAGCGCCAGATCCCGCGCACGCACGCCCTGGAGATGCTGCTCACCGGCCGCCCGTACACCGCGCACGAAGCGGAACGGACCGGCCTGATCGGCCACGTCGTGCCCGACGGCACGGCCCGCGCCAAGGCCCTGGAGATCGCCGAGCAGATCAACGCCTGCGGCCCGCTCGCCGTCGAGGCGGTCAAGGCCTCGGTGTACGACACGGCCGGGATGACCGAGGCCGACGGGCTCGCCCATGAACTCGCCGTCGGCTGGCCCGTCTTCGCCACCGCAGACGCCAAGGAAGGCACCAGGGCCTTCGCCGAGAAGCGTCCGCCCGTCTACCGGCGCACCTGAGGAGCAGCCCGTGACCACCGACAGCCTCGCCGCCCCGCTCGTCGTCGCATTCCCCTTCACCCGCTCCCTCGGCCCGGTCCAGAGCGCCTTCCTCACCGGCCTCCGCGAACGCACCGTCCTCGGCGTCCGCACCACCGCCGGCACGGTGCTGGTGCCGCCCGTCGAGTACGACCCGGTCACCGCCGACGAGCTGCGGGACCTCGTCCAGGTCGCGGAGACCGGCACCGTCACCACCTGGGCCTGGAACCCGCACCCCACCGGCAAGCACCCCCTCGCCCGGCCCTTCGCCTGGGTGCTGGTCCGGCTCGACGGCACCGACAGCGCGCTGCTGCACGTCCTCGACGCCCCCTCGCCCGACGCCGTCAGCACCGGGATGCGGGTGCGCATCCGGTGGGCGGAGACGCGGACCGGCGCCATCACGGACATCGCCTGCTTCGAGCCGTACGAGGGAGCGGCCGGACCCGCGCCCCGGGACCACGCCGGTGACTTCGCCGACGCCGTCTCCGTCGTCACCCTCCCGGCCCGCCTCGACTACACCTACAGCCCCGGCCGCGCCCAGACCGCGTACCTCAAGGCCCTCGCCGAGCGGCGCACCGTGGGCGAGCGCTGCCCCGAGTGCGCCAAGGTGTACGTACCGCCCCGCGGCGCCTGCCCCACCTGCGGCGTCCCCACCGGCGAACGCGTCGAGGTCGGCCCGAAGGGCACCGTCACCACCTTCTGCATCGTCAACATCAAGGCCAAGGGTCTGGACATCGACGTGCCCTACGTCTACGGCCACATCGCCCTCGACGGCGCGGGGCTCGCCCTCCACGGCCGCATCGCCGGCATCCCGTACGACCAGGTCCGGATGGGCATGCGGGTCGAGCCGGTCTGGAAGGAAGGGCAGCGCTGGCCCGACCACTACCGGCCAACGGGCGAACCGGACGCCGACTACGACACGTACAAGGAGCTGGTGTGATGCGGGACGTGGCGATCGTCGCGTTCGGACAGTCCGACCACGTACCGGACAGCACCGAGGTCTCCGAGGTGGAGATGCTGATGCCGGTGCTGAAGGACGTCCTCGGCGCGGTCTCCCTGAAGACCGGCGACCTCGGCTTCGTCTGCTCAGGGTCCTGCGACTACCTCGCCGGGCGGGCCTTCTCGTTCACCATGGCGCTGGACGGCGTCGGCGCCTGGCCACCGGTCGCCGAGTCGCACGTCGAGATGGACGGCGCCTGGGCGCTGTACGAGGCGTGGGTGAAGCTGCTGACCGGCGAGGCCGACACCGCCCTCGTCTACTCCTACGGCAAGTCCTCGCCCGGCGACCTCCGTGAGGTGCTGACACGCCAACTCGACCCGTACTACCTGGCGCCGCTCTGGCCCGACCCCGTGGCGCTCGCCGCACTCCAGGCACAGGCCCTGTTCGACACCGGCGCCGCCGACGAGCACGCCCTGGCCGGGGTCGCCGCGCGCAGCCGTACGGATGCGGCCACCAACCCGCACGCCCAGCTGCGCGGCGACGTCCCCATGGGGGACCACGTCGTCGCCCCCCTGAGGCGCGGCGACTGCGCGCCCATCGGGGACGGCGCCGCAGCCGTCGTCCTGGCCGCCGGGGACACCGCACGAGAGCTGTGCGACCGGCCCGCCTGGATACGCGGCATCGACCACCGCATCGAGGCGCACGCACTCGGCGTGCGCGACCTCACCGACTCGCCCTCCACCCGGCTCGCCGCCGAACGCGCCGGGGCCTTCGACCGGCCCGTGGACACCGCCGAACTGCACGCCCCCTTCACCTCGCAGGAGATCGTGCTGCGCCGCGCCCTGCGGCTCACCGACGACGTGGCCGTGAACCCCTCGGGCGGCGCCCTCGCCGCCAACCCGATGATGGCCGCGGGGCTGATCCGGCTCGGCGAGGCGGCGGCCCGCATCCAGCGCGGTGAGTCCCGACGCGCCCTCGCACACGCCACCTCCGGCCCGTGCCTGCAGCAGAACCTGGTCGCCGTCCTGGAAGGGGAGTGAGGCCGTCATGAGCAAGGAGCCCGTGGCCGTCGTCGGCATCGGCCAGACCCGGCACGCCGCCGCACGCAAGGACGTCTCGCTCGCCGGACTCGTCCGCGAGGCCGCCCTGCGCGCCCTGAAGGACGCCGAGTTGACCTGGGCCGACATCGACGCCGTCGTGATCGGCAAGGCCCCCGACTTCTTCGAGGGCGTGATGATGCCGGAGCTGTACCTCGCCGACGCGCTCGGCGCCGTCGGCAAACCCATGCTCCGAGTGCACACCGCGGGCTCCGTGGGCGGCTCCACCGCCCTGGTGGCCGCCAGCCTCGTCGCCGCACGCGTGCACGGCACCGTCCTCACCCTCGCCTTCGAGAAGCAGTCCGAGTCCAACGCGATGTGGGGCCTGTCCCTGCCCGTGCCCTTCCAGCAGCCCCTGCTGGCCGGCGCCGGCGGCTTCTTCGCGCCCCACGTGCGCGCCTACATGCGGCGCACCGGCGCGCCCGGCACCATCGGCTCCCTCGTCGCCTACAAGGACCGACGGAACGCGCTCAAGAACCCGTACGCGCACCTGCACGAGCACGACATCACGCTGGAGAAGGTCCAGGCGTCCCCGATGCTCTGGGACCCCGTCCGGTACTCCGAGACCTGCCCTTCTTCGGACGGCGCGTGCGCGATGGTCTTCACGGGACGGGCGGGCGCACACCGCGCGCCGCACCCGCCGGCCTGGGTGCACGGCGGGGCGATGCGCAGCGAACCGACGCTCTTCGCGGGCAAGGACGCCGTCTCGCCGCGCGCCGGACGGGACTGCGCCGCCGACGTCTACCGGCAGGCCGGCATCACCGACCCGCGCCGCCAGATCGACGCGGTGGAGATGTACGTGCCGTTCAGCTGGTACGAGCCGATGTGGCTGGAGAACCTGGGCTTCGCGGAGGAGGGCGAGGGCTGGAAGCTCACCGAGTCCGGCGCGACGGAACTGGACGGTGACCTCCCGGTGAATCCTTCGGGCGGGGTCCTCTCCACCAATCCGATCGGCGCCTCGGGCATGCTCCGCTTCGCCGAAGCGGCACTCCAGGTGCGCGGCCGGGCCGGCGAGCACCAAGTGCCGGGCGCCCGGCGCGCGTTGGGGCACGCGTACGGCGGCGGCTCGCAGTTCTTCGCGATGTGGCTGGTCGGCGCCGCACCGCCCGCGAGCTGACCGATGCCGTACGGTACCGGGCCGCGCAGCCCGTCGCGGCCTGTCGGTCGCCGGGCGCGGTGGCTACGCTGGCCCGGACGGCGGACACCCCCTTGGGGAGGAGCGGAAAACGTGGCCGAAAGCACCACCACCGAGCAGCGGACCACCGGCGAACAGCGGCCCGACCTCGATCTCACGCGGGCCCAGTGGCAGCCCAGCGGGCAGGCCGTGGGAGACGTCCAGATCGCCTTCGTCGACGGCTTCATCGCGATGCGGGACCGCCGCAGTCCGGACGGCCCGGCCGTCGTCTTCTCGCCCGGCGAATGGCGCGGCTTCATGCTGCGCGCCCGGGACGGCGAGTTCGACCTGACGTGAGGCCCGGGGGCCCCGGCGGCACCGGGGCCCCGCGGCCGTCCTACGCCTCCCGGACCCCGGGATCGGCGGCCGCGAACAGCCCGGCCCACGGGCGGCTGCTCACGGAGGCGGTGCCCGTGGCGTCGTAGCGCGGCGTTTCCTGCGACCACACGAGGTTGCCGGTCATCAGATGCCGCATGCCCGTGACGTAGTGCGCCACATGATCGTGCACCTCGGCCGGCACGCCCAGCTCCCTGAGCGTCGCCGGCAGCGTCGCGGCGATCTGCTGGAACTGGTCCACCCGCGCGTTGGCCGTACGGATGATCCGGCGCACGGCCTGGTCCGGCGTGCAGCCCGTGGACCGCTGGAGGATGATCACGCTGTTGTTGACGTCCCCGGCCGCCAGCTCCTTGTCCACCGACACGACGTCGTTGACGAAGATGACCACTTCGGCGGTGAGCCGGCGCAGCTCCGCCAGCGGCGGCCGGCCGTGCAGCTCTCTCGGGAGCACATAACCGCCGCAGCGCTCGGTGAAGTCCAGGCACGGCTGCACCCCTATGGAGTCCCGGCGCCCCTTGAGGTACTGCTCCAGTGGCAGCACCCCCTTTCGGGTACGGTTCTGCGCCTCCCAGTGGTACGCGCCGAGATACCGCTCCCAGTGGTCGCGGAAGCGCAGCTGCCAGGCACGGGGCGCGCCCGCTGTGATGCGCCGCCAGATGTCGCGGTACCCGGAGACCAGCGGGCTGTCGGGCTCCTCGGGCAGCAGCTCCGGCGCGTCGTCCATCGTGCGCACCACCCGGTCCACGAAGTGCGCCACCGCCTCCGGGCACTGGCCCAGCTCGCCGTCGAACTGGTCGTCGAAGAGGAAGAACCAGGCGTTGAAGTCCGTTGCCAGCGCCAGCTCGTCGGGCCCGGCGTCCGGATAGAAGTAGGCCATGAGCCGGTCCAGTCGCAGCGCGTCGTACTCCTCCGTGGCCGCCTCACCGCACAGCATGCCGTGCCCGTGGAGCCAGCCGAGCGTGTGCCGCCGGGCCGCCTCCACCCCGGGATTGAGCCGCGCGGGAAAGGGGATGGCCAGGGGCGAGGTACGCCGGACGACGGGGGGCAGCGGTACCGCCGCCGCGGTGGTCGGGTCGTTCATGGTCCGCCTCCTTCGCGCTGCGCCCCGTGGCGCAGCCAGGGGAGCCTGAGGCTCCTGCGATGACCAGTCAAGAAGGGAGCAGGTTTATCGGTCAATGAATTTGTGCGCGACGCCCGCTCGCGCCACCCGCGCAGGAAGGGGAACGCGCGCCGCGTGATGAACCGGGCGGCGCAGAGGCTGCTGATGCGCCCCGCGGGTTCATGGTCGGAAGTTGACGAGGCCGGTCCGCGCGACGTCCCACGGCGCTAGTCTCATCGTTATATGCGGAGGGGTAAGGACCAGAACATGGCGGAGATGATCGGGCGGTCCGGCCGCATGCGCCGGCCGGTGCTCGAGCGGGAGACCGAACTCAGTGCGCTGGACGGCATGTTGACCGACCTCTGCGGTGCGGGGGAGGGCGACGGCGGCATGCGCACGGGCGGCCTGCTCGCCTTCGCGGGACCGCCGGGCATGGGCAAGACCGCGCTGATCACCGAGGCCCGCCGGCGCGCCATCGCCCGCGGCTGCACCGTCCTGCTCGCCCGGGGCGGTGAGCAGGAGCAGGAAGTGGCCTTCCACGTCGTACGGCAGCTGGTGCAGCCGGTGTTCGCGGCGGAGTCGCCCGAGGAGCACCGCCGCATCCTCGGCACGTGGTACGACATCGTGGCGCCCGCCGTCGGCCTGGTGGCGGCGGAGGGCGGCGCCTCGCCCGACCCGCAGGGCGTGCGGGACGGCCTGGACTGGGTCGTCACCCGCTTCGCCGTGCACTTCTCGCCCGTCGTGCTGATCCTCGACGACGCGCACTGGGCGGACCCCGAGTCCCTGGCCTGGCTCACCGCGTTCGCGGCGCGCGCCGAGGAGCTCCCCATACTGATCATCGTCGGGTACCGCCCCGACGAACTGCCCGCCGGCGCCGGGCCGCTGCGCCGGATCGCCGAGCGCGGCGGCTCCCGCCCCTTCGAGCTCACCCCGCTCACCCCCAACGCCGTCCGGCGCGTGGTGACCCACATGGTCGGCGACGGCGCCGACGAGGCGTTCTGCCGCGAGTGCTGGGCCGTCACCGGCGGCAATCCGTACGAGGTCGTCGAGCTGAGCGCCAAGATCCGCGAGCGCGGCATCAAGCCGCAGCAGGCCAACGTCTCCCAGCTGCGCGAGCTGGTCATGGCCATCAAGGACAGCGGCCTCATCGAGCGCCTGGAGCGGCTCGGCACCGCCGCAGTGCGCTTCGCCTGGGCCGCCGCCGTGCTCGGCACCGAGGTCTCCCCGACGCTCGCCGCCAACGTCGCGGGCCTCGGCGCCGTCCAGGCCGCCGACGTCGTGGACAAGCTGCGCGACGCCCGCATCCTCGCCCCGGCCCGCTCCTCCGACAACGGCAACCTCCGCTTCTTCCACCCCCTCGTCGCCAGCGCCGTCTACCAGGCCATCCCCGGCGCGCTCCGGGTCGCCCTGCACGGCCAGGCGGCCGCCGCCGTGGTGGACGCGGGCCTCGGCGCCACGGCCGCCGCCCGGCACCTGCTGGAGATGCACCCCGAGCACGACGACTGGGTCGTGCAGCGGCTGCGGGAGGCCGCGAGCGAGTACTTCCGCGCGGGCGCGCCGGACGCGGCCCGCCGCTGCCTGGCCCGCGCGCTGCGCGAACCGCCCGCCCTCCAGGACCGCGCCAGGGTCCTCTTCGAGCTGGGCTGCTCCTCCCTGCTCAGCGAGCCGGCGACCACGGTGAACCACCTCCGTGCGGCGCTGGAGGAGCACGAGCTGGACGCGGACCTGCGCGAGACGATCACGTACAAGCTGGCGCAGGCGCTCGGGCACGCCGACCGCATGGAGGAGGCGGCACAGGTCGTCGCCGCCGAGGCGCAGCGGGCGACGAACGCGCGGACGCGGCTGCGCATGCAGGCCGAGCAGTTCATGTGGAACGCCTTCCGGGCCGACGAGCAGGACTCGCCCGCCCGCTCCCGGCTGCTGGCCAAGCTCGCCGACCACCTCACCGGGCGCGGCATGGCCGAGCGGTACATCCTCGGGCTGCGCGCCTGGGACGCCATGGTGCGCGGCGAGAGCGCCAAGACGGCACTGCACTACGCCGAGGAGGCGCTCGGCGACGGGCTGCCGTGGACGGACGAGGAGTGGGGCTTCGAGGTACCGGTCCTGGTCGCCCTCACCTTCATGTACTGCGACCAGCCGGGCCGCGCCGAGGAGCTGTTCCACAAGGGCATCGCCGAGTGCGAGCGCAAGGGCTGGCGCGGCGCCCACCTCTCCTTCGGGTACACCCTGCTCGGCTACATCCGCTACCGCCGCGGCCGGCTCGCCGAGGCCGAGGACCTGGTCCACGGCGGCCTGCGGATCGCGCACCGGGTGGGGCAGCGGGTGCCGGCCCAGTGGTTCGCCATCGGCATCCTCATCGAGATCCTGCTCGCCCGCGGCCGCGTCGCCGAGGCCCAGGAGCTGGCCGACACCTACAGCTACGGCGAGGTCGTCCCCAACGCCGTCGTCTACCCCGACTCGCAGACCGTCTACAGCGAGCTGCTGCTCGCGCGCGGCCTGCACCGCGACGCGGAACACCAGCTCACGGCCGTCGGCCGGCGCCTGGAGCCGCGCGGCATGCGCAACCCCGCCTGGTGCCCCTGGCAGCTGCACCTCGCCCGCGCGATCGCCCTCACCGACCGGGCCAGGGCCCTCACCCTGGCCGACGAGGCGCTGCAGCGGGCCCAGGACTTCGGCACCGAGTCGGCCATCGGGCAGGCGCTGTTCTGCAAGGCCGGCGTGGTCGGCGGCGCGGAGGGCATGAAGCTGCTGGCCGAGGCGGTACGCCACTTCGAGCGGTCCCCGTCCGCCTTCGAGCTGGCCCAGGCGCTGGTGGAGCACGGCGCCGCGCTGCGCCGGGCGGGCCTGCCGCAGGACGCGGCCGACCGCCTCTACCGCGGCCTGGACGGCGCGCTGCACTGCGGCGCCGAGGCGCTGGCGGCCCGCGCCCGTGACGAGCTGTCCGCCGCCGGGCTGCGCCCGCTCCAGCTGCGCAGCTCCGGCACGGACACGCTCACCACGCAGGAGCGGGCGGTGGCCGAGTGGGTCGTGCAGGGCTGGACCAAGGACCGGATCGCCGTCGAGCTGGGCACCCAGGTGCCCGCCGTCAGCCGGCTGCTCTCCGGGGTCTACCGCAAGATGGGCACGGACCGCAGCGGCCTCTCCCGGCTGCTGGAGAGCACGGGGGTGGCCGCCGTGTCGCCGCCGGCCGCGCCGGAGGGGTGACGGCCGCCGGGGACGGGACGGCCGTGGTGCCGCCGCCCGGCGCTCCGGAGGACGACGGCCGCCCGGTACCGCGGGATGCCGCCCCGGCGCGCCACGTACGATGGCTGTATGTCGTTCCTCCGTCGCCGTAGCGCCGTGCCTGCCGGGCCAGATTTCGATGTGCTTGCCATGGACCCCGGGGACTGGCCCGGCAACCTCGGTGCCGGGCTGCTGCCCGCGCCCGACGGCACCTGCCAGGGCGTCTTCCTGCGGTACGACCTGTTCGGCGGCCGCGGCCCCGCGATGATCATCGGCAACCTCCCCGAGGGCTCCCCGGCGCGCGAGCTCGGCGAGGGCGAGGTGCCCTTCGAGGTCGCGCAGCTGCTGGACGCGCTGGGGAACGACGAGGACGTCACCGTCGTGGAGACCGAGGACATCCCGGTCATGCACGACAACAACCTGCTGATCGTCAAGCGGATCAAGTGCTCCGAGGGCCGGATCTCCTGCGTGCAGTTCGACCGCAGCGACAACGTCCTGGTCACCATCGCCAGCTGGGACCGGCCGATCACCGACGATCTGTACGCGCTGCTCAAGCCGCTGCCGGCGGAGATGTTCCAGCAGGGCTGAGCCCCGGCCACCGCGTGCCGCGCACGGAGGAGTGAACGACCCTCGGGCGGCGCGCGGCGGTCACCCACGCATTGGGGTCACCCATGCGTTGCGGTCACCCGTACGCGTTGTGGTCACCCCGTACGCGTTCACTCCGCCGGGGTCTGCGACGCCTGCGGCGGCGGTGCCGTGGTGGCCCGCGGGATCAGCCGGGTGGGCAGCACGATGTGCCGGGCCAGGTCCGCCTCCGGGTCGTTGATCAGAGCGCGGGCCAGCTCGCCGGCCGACCGGCCGATGTCCTCCGGGGACTGCGCGATCGTGGTGAGGTCCGACCACTCCGCCATCTGGTGGTCGTCGAAGCCGAGTACGGACATCCGTCTGGGCACGTCGATATGGGCCCTGCGCAGCGTCCACAGCACCGAGACGGCGACCTCGTCCTGCTCGGCGAAGATCGCGGTGGGCGGCTCGCGCAGGCTCAGCAGCCGCCCGACCGCCTCGGCGGTGCGCCGCTTGTGCCCGGGCGGCGTGGCCACCACCAGCTCGCCGGCCGGCTCCACCCCCGCCTCGGCGAGCGCCTGCTGGTAGCCGAGCAGCCGCTCGTGCGAGCTGAAGCTGAAGCCGCTGGCCCCGGTGGTCTGCACGAAGGCGATCCGGCGGTGCCCGAGGCCGAGCAGATGCCGGGTCCCGGCGCGGGCCCCGGCCACGTCGTCCACGTACACACTGGGCCGGCCCTCGGCGTGCTGGCTGAGGTAGACCACCGGCATCTGCAGCTCGTCCAGGCGCGCGCTCTCCGCCTCGGAGAGGTCGAAGGAGAACACCAGGAGCGCGTCCGCGTTGCGCCGCGCGGGCAGCCGCTCGAAGAAGTCGGTCCGCTCCGTCATGTCGGGGATGACGTAGACGAGCAGTTCCAGCCCCGCGGCGCGCAGCACGGGGCCCAGGCTGGAGAGCGCCGAGCCGATGAACCAGGAGTTGAGCGTGGGCGCGAGCACGGCGACCACGCCCGTACGGCCGGTCACCAGGCTGGACGCCTGCCGGGAGATCACGAAGTTCAGTTCGCGCGCGGCCTGTTCGACGCGGGCGCGCACCTCGGGCGAGACGGTCGGGAGGCCGCGCATGGTGCGCGAGACGGTGGAGGCGGAGACCCCGGCCCGCTGGGCGACGTCGGCCAGCGTGGGGTGGTGCCGCTGGGCTGGTGGCATGGCGGCAAGTTAGCAGCCGCCGGCCCACGGGCAACAGGAGTAGGACAGCGCTGTCATCAACTTACCCCCGTGTAATGCGTTGACTTCGCTTGCCTGCACTCCTAGCGTGCAAGCGTTGTTACGGAGTGACCGCTGCCGTCTGCCCGCTCGCGCATCCCTCGCCCTTCCTCAGGTCTCTGACATGAACGTCTTCCCTCCCGCCTGCTCAGAAAGCGGCTGACAGCGCAGTCACGCGGTCAGACAAGGAGCGCACCGCACATGACCCGCACCGCACCCTGGTGGCGCGACGCCGTCATCTACCAGGTCTACATCCGCAGCTTCGCCGACGGGAACGGCGACGGCATCGGTGACATCGCCGGCATCCGCTCCCGCCTGCCGTACCTGAAGTCGCTCGGCGTGGACGCCATCTGGATCAATCCCTGGTACAAGTCCCCGCAGGCCGACCACGGTTACGACGTGGCCGACTTCCGCGCCATCGACCCGCGCTTCGGCACGGTCGAGGAGGCCGAGGCGCTCATCGAGGAGGCTCACGCGGCAGGACTCCGCGTCATCCCCGACATCGTGCCCAACCACACCTCCGACCAGCACGAGTGGTTCCGCGCCGCGCTGGCCGCCGGGCCCGGCAGTCCCGAGCGCGCCCGGTACGTCTTCCGGGACGGCCGCGGCCCCGACGGCGCCGAGCCGCCCAACGACTGGAAGTCCTGCTTCGGCGGCCGCGCCTGGACCCGGGTGCCCGACGGCCAGTGGTACCTCCACCTCTTCGCGCCCGAGCAGCCCGACCTCAACTGGGACCACCCGGACGTGCTCGCCGAGTTCGAGGACATCCTCCGGTTCTGGTTCCGGCGCGGCGTGGACGGCTTCCGCATCGACGTCGCACACGGCCTGGTCAAGCACCCCGAACTGCCCGACCTGCCGGACCTCCCGGCACCCGCCGACCGCGTCCCGGGCCAGCACCTGGACCACCCGCACTGGGACCGCGACGAGGTGCACGAGATCTACCGCGCCTGGCGCCGGGTCGCCGACGAGTTCCCCGGCGACCGTGCCTTCGTGGCCGAGGCGTGGGCCGACACCCCCGAACGGCTCGCCGCCTACGTACGCCGCGACGGCCTGCACACCGCCTTCAACTTCGACTTCCTCATGGCGAGCTGGGACGCCAAGGAGCTGCGCCAGGTCATCGACGACTCCCTCGCCATGCTCGGCGCCGTCGGCGCCCCCGCCACCTGGGTCCTCTCCAACCACGACGTGGTGCGCCACCCCAGCCGCTACGGCCGCGAGGTCGTCAAGAAGTGGGGCGCCAACGAGTCCTACCGCCCCGAAGGCCCGCTCGACCTCGCGCTCGGCACCCGCCGCGCCCGCGCGGCCGCGCTCCTCATGCTGGCCCTGCCCGGCGGCGCGTACGTCTACCAGGGCGAGGAACTGGGGCTGCCCGAGGTCGAGGACCTGCCCGACGAGGTGCTCCAGGACCCGACCTGGGAGCGGTCGGGTCACACCGACCGCGGCCGCGACGGCTGCCGGGTGCCGATCCCGTGGTCCGGGGAGCACGCACCGTACGGCTTCAGCCCGGACGGCGCGACCGGCGCGCCCTGGCTGCCCCAGCCCCCGCTGTGGCGCGAGCTGAGCGTCGCCGCGCAAGAGGGCGACGAGGACTCGATGCTGGCGCTGTACCGCACTGCGCTGCGCGTCCGCCGGGAGCACCCGGCCCTCGGCGACGGGACGATGACCTGGCTCGAAGCGCCCGCCGGCGTCCTCGCCTTCCGCCGCGAGCCGGGTTTCGTGTGCGTCGTCAACCTCTCGGCCGAGCCGTACCCCCTCCCGGAGCACAAGGAGATCCTGCTGGCCAGCGGACCGCTCGCGGACGGCCGGCTGGCGCCGGACCACGCGGTCTGGCTCGCCCTGTGACCACCGGCCGCACGGAAGGAACACCTGACATGGAGTACCGCACCCTCGGGTCCACCGGCTGCGCCGTCTCCGAACTGGCGCTCGGCACCATGACCTTCGGGCACGAGACCGACGAGGCGGGCGCGCACGCCCAGCTCGACCGGTTCGTCGAGGCCGGCGGCACCCTCGTGGACACCGCCGACGTCTACACCGCCGGCGCGTCCGAAGAGATCATCGGCCGCTGGCTCGCGTCCCGGCCCGCCGACGTCACCGACCGCGTCGTCCTCGCCACCAAGGGCCGCTTCCCCATGGCCGCCGACCCGAACGGCGCCGGCCTCTCCCGCCGCCACCTGCGCCGTGCGCTCGACGCCTCGCTGCGCCGGCTCGGCGTGGAGACGGTCGACCTCTACCAGGTGCACTCCTGGGACCCGCTGACGCCGGTCGAGGAGACCCTGCGCTTCCTGGACGACGCCGTCCGCCAGGGCAAGGTCCACTACGTAGGGCTGTCGAACTTCACCGGCTGGCAGGTCCAGAAGGCGGTGGACGTCGCGGACTTCCGCGGCCTGGCCCGCCCCGTCACCCTCCAGCCGCAGTACAGCCTGCTCGCCCGCGAGATCGAATGGGAGATCGTCCCCGCCTGCGTCTCCGAAGGGCTCGGCCTGCTCCCGTGGAGCCCGCTCGGCGGCGGCTGGCTGACCGGGAAGTACCGGCGGGACGCCCGGCCGGCCGGCGCGACCCGGCTCGGCGAGAATCCCGAGCGCGGGGTCGAGGCGTACGACCGGCGCGGCCGCGTCGAGCGCACCTGGGCGGTCGTCGACGAGGTGCGCGCGGTGGCCGAGGAGCGCGGCGTCTCCATGGCGCAGGTCGCGCTCGCCTGGGTGCGCGACCGGCCGGCCGTCTCCTCGGTGATCCTCGGGGCCCGCACCCTGGCGCAGCTGGACGACAACCTCGCGGTCACCGGCCTCCGGCTGTCGGAGGAGGAGCGGGCCCGGCTGGACAAGGTGAGCGACCCCGGCGCCGCCGACTACCCGTACGGCGGCCCGGGCATCGAGCAGCGCAGCCGGGACGTGGCCGGCGGGCGCTGAACCGCGGACACGGAACGGCGGCCGGCGGGCCCGTAAGAGGACCCGCCGGCCGCCGTTGTGCCGCTAGCGGCCCGACCAGCGGATGTCCACGTCCGCCGCCCGGACGTAGCCGACCCGGTGGCCGACCTGGATCTCGTAGTACACGTCCTTGCCGCGCACGACGGCGTGCTTGCTGGTGTCGAACGTCGGTGCGTAGAAGTACTCGCCACGCGTCCGGTCGCCGACGGCGTAGCGCTGGCCCGCCTTGAGCGCGTACGGCAGCGGCGAGACCGCCTGGACCGGGACGCCCGCCGGGTAGGCCTCCTTCTCCGGGTACGCCCGGCCGTAGACCGGGATTTCGGCCCTGCCCTCCTTCGGGGTGGCGACCCAGCCCCTGGCGTTGAGCGCCGTCGGCTCGTCACCGGGGTTGTGGAACCACGCCTTCTGGCCGAGGTACCAGATCGCCGTCCAGTCGCCCTTGCGGTCCGCGACCGCGAACTGCTGGCCGGTGCTGGCGCGGGCGCCGGTGTCGTTCACCCCGGTGGTGGACGCCGCGCCACCCGGGTGCAGCCCCTCGTCCTTCACCAGCGGCGCGTCCTCGCTGGGCGCGGAGTACAGGCGTACGGCACCCGAACCGTGCGCGGCGCACGGCTGGCCCGCCTTCTCGCAGCCGGTGTACTGCGGCTGGTTGGTGTCGTACTCGGGGTCGATGGTGACGAGGCCGCCGCGCGGCCCGCCGGTGGGCGTCAGCGGCCGGCCCAGCAGCGCGAAGTAGTGGTCCCAGTCCCAGTAGGGGCCCGGGTCGGTGTGCATGCCCTTGATCGACGCGGTGGTGGTGCCGGGGACGTTGTCGTGACCGAGGATGTGCTGCCGGTCCAGCGGGATGTCGTACTTGTGCGCCAGATACCGCACCAGCCGCGCGGAGGTCCGGTACATCGCCTCCGTGTACCAGGCGTCCGGCGCGACCAGGAAGCCCTCGTGCTCCAGGCCGATGGAGCGGGAATTGATGTACCAGTTGCCCGCGTGCCAGCCGACGTCCTTGGTCCGGACGTGCTGGGCGATCAGCCCGTCGGAGGAGCGGAGGCTGTAGTGCCAGGACACGTAGGTCGGGTCCTGGACCAGCTTCAGCGTCGTCTCCCACGTCGCCTCGGTGTCGTGGATGACGATGTAGTCGACGCTCTGGTCCTCGGGGCGGTCCGCCAGGTCGTGGTTGCCGTAGTCGCCGTCGCCGAACTCCTGGTACGGCGCCGGCACCGACTCGCACGACACGCTCGACGGGCACTCGGTCCCCTCCGAGGGCGCCTTGCGCAGGCCCAGCGCGCGGGTCTGGGCGCGGTCGGGGGAGAGGCCGGGGGACTTGGCGAGGGTGACCCGCTGGCCCGCGTCCGTCGTCCGGGAAGCGCCGCTGCGCAGCGTGTCGTAGACCTGGTCGGCGAAGACGGTGGCGCTCTTGGCGTCGCTCGCGCCGGAGTAGCGGGCCACGGCGGCGTACCAGTCGGCGGGGTCGGCGCTCGCCTCGAGGCCGAGCCGGCGCTGCTGGTCGGCGAGGAGGGCCGCGCCGCCGGCGATGTTCGCCGCGGCGTTCTCCCGCAGCTCGCGCGCCGGCAGACCGGTGAGCCGCGCGGCCTTCGACAGGGTCTTGAGGCGCGCCGGTACCTCGGACGCGTCGGGCAGCTTCGCCTCGGCGGTCTTGCGGGCGCGCGAGGAGTCCCCGCGCGCGTCCTCGGTGCCCTCGCTGTGGTGCGGCGCCTCCTTGGCGAGCGCGGCGCGCGCGTCGGTGAGGTGCATCGGGCCGTAGCCGCCGGCCACGCTGGGCGCGCCCCGGTGGCCGTCCCAGCGGGACTCCAGGTACGAGACGCCCAGCAGGACGCTCTGCGGCACGTCGTACTTGGCGGCGGCGTCGGCGAAGGCGCGCTGGAGGGAGCCGGCGTCCGCGCCGGCGGTGGCGACCGGCGCGGCCGAGACCAGTGGCAGCAGGAGGGCGGTCGCCGCCGCGGCCGTCGCCGCCCTCCTGGTCGTTCTGCGGGTGCGGAGGGCGTCGCGTCTGGCGACGCCGTAGGAAGCGGATCCTCGCAATGCAGCCTCCTCGGGCCGGCCCGTACCGGGCGGTGTGGCGGATGGTGCGCCGTTGGGCGTGCGGGAACCCGACAAGAGGTATCGGTTCGCCGACGATCCGTCAATCACCCCGCAACCGGTCGATTCCGCAGGTCGGCGCGGGGTCCGGGGCGGCTTCTCGGGTACCGGGCCCCGGGCCTGGGACGCGTCAGTCGAGTAGACCAATGCCGGGGCGAAACGCCGGTCCGTAACACACTCGGGAACCACACCGCCGCATGGTGCGACTGGGTGATGCCCCGATGGCCGCGACCGTACGCCACCCCGCCGCACGCCACCCCTGACCGGATGCGCACATACGTAAGCGGCGCGCCCCAGCACAGGCGCGCCGCTCCGTCCCCCCGTCAGCGGATCAGCGGGTGCCGACCGCCGCCCTCACCGCACGCCGCGCCATCTGGGCGTCGTCGTGCAGCCGCCGCAGCAGCAGGCGCTGCTCCTCACCCGCGGCGGGCGCTCCCGGCTGTCCCGTACCGGAGGAGCCGGGCGGCGCCTCCTCCCGCATCGTCCGCTGCACCGCGGTCTCGTAGCGCCGGATCTCCCGGGTCAGTACCAGCATCAGATTGACCAGGAAGGCGTCCCGGGCGGCGGGACCCGCGGCCTGCGCGAGCTGGCTGATCTGGCGGCGCGCGACCGGTGCGTCACCGAGCACCGACCACAGGGTCGCCAGGTCGTAACCCGGCAGGTACCAGCCGGCGTGCTCCCAGTCCAGCAGCACCGGGCCGGCCGGGGAGAGCAGAACGTTGTTCAGCAGCGCGTCACCGTGGCAGAACTGGCCCGTGGAGTGCGCGAGGCCGTGCATCAGCTTCTGCAGGTCGCCCAGGTCACGGTCGGTCAGCAGCCCGAGGTCGTGGTACCGCCCGATGCGGTTCGCGTAGTCCAGCGGCGCGTCGAACATGCCGGCCGGCGGACGCCAGAGGTTGATCCGGCAGACGGCGCCGAGGGCCGCACGGATGTCCGCACGCGGCGGCGCCTCCGTGGGGTGGCGCTGCACGGCCGCGACCCGGCCGGGCATGCGCTCGATGACGAGGGTGCAGTTGTCGGGATCCGCGGCGACCAACCTCGGCACGCGCACCGGTGGCCGGTGGCGTACGAAGGCGCGGTACGCAGCTATTTCGTGCCGGAACCGCTCGACCCAGGCCGGCGAGTGGTCCAGTAAAACCTTCGCGACCGCGGTCGTGCGCCCCGTCGTGCCGACGAGGAGCACGGACTTCCCGCCCCGCCGCAGCACCTGGACCGGGTTGAACTCCGGGCAGATGCGCTGCACCGAGGTGACCGCCGCGCGCAGCTGCGCGCCCTGGGGTCCGGACAAGTCGAGTCTTCCGCTCAGCGGTTGCGGCCCGGGCCCCTGCGCCCGCCTGATGCGGCCGCCCGGGGGCCCCGCGGCCATTCCCGCGGAGTGGGCGGGATCGAGGTACGGACCGCTGCCCGTGGGCTGCGGACGGTACGGCCGGGGCGGGGCGGTCGCGGCGGACGATGCTGCGTACATGGGTGGATGAGGTCCCTTCGTGCGCCGACGAGTGGCGGTGCGCCTCCGGCCCGGTGAGGGTTGCGACACCCTGGGGAATGCGTTTCCGCCACCGGGCCGGGGGCTGCATCTCTACAGAACACGCGGCTACGGGTGGCAGACCATCTGGCGCACCCTGGCGAACCCTGGCGAATGCTCGCCCGGCACATGACGGCCGGTTACTGTCAACTCAGTCGAGGAACCTGGGGGCTTGACGTGAACAGGGAGCCGAACACCCGTCTCGCGGACCTTTTCCAGCTCGCCGGCTGGTCGAAGGGCGAGCTGGCGAGGTTGGTCAACCGGCAGGCGGCGGCCATGGGCCATCCGCAGCTGGCGACCGACACGTCCCGAGTACGGCGCTGGATCGACATGGGGGAGACCCCGCGCGATCCCGTACCGAAGGTACTGGCGTCCCTTTTCACCGAGCGCCTCGGCCGTGTCGTAACCATCGAGGACCTCGGCTTCGCACGCTCCGGGCGCGCGGGGAAGCGGCAGGCCGCCGACGGCCTGCCGTGGCCGCCCGACCGTACGGCCGCGGTCCTCACGGAATTCACGGGAATGGACCTCATGCTCAACCGACGCGGCTTGGTGGGCGCGGGCGCGGCGCTCGCCGCGGGCTCCGCGCTCAGCAGCGCCATGTACGACTGGCTGCACGCCGACCCGGCCCTGGCAGCCGACGCCCCCCGTACCGACAACCCCCTGTCCCCCCACACCGCCGACCAGGCCGGCCTGGACCGCTACGAAGCGGCCCCCGTCGGCTCCCAGGAGATCGACGCCCTGGAGCGCTCGGTGGAGGTCTTCCGCGCCTGGGACGCGGCCCGCGGCGGCGGGCTGCAGCGCAAGGCCGTGGTGGGCCAGCTCAACGAGGTGGGCGGCATGCTCTCCTACCGCCACCCCGATCACCTCCAGCGGCGGCTGTGGGGTGTGGCGGCCAACCTCGCCGTCCTGGCCGGCTGGATGTCGCACGACGTGGGCCTGGAACCCACGGCGCAGAAGTACTTCGTGATCGCCGCGCACGCGGCCCGCGAGGGCGGCGACCGGCCGCGGGCGGGGGAGGCGCTGTCCCGGGCCGCCCGGCAGATGGTGCACCTCGGCCGGCCCGACGACGCGCTGGACCTGATGAAGCTCGCCCAGTCCGGCTCCGGCGACCAGACCCTGCCGCGCACGCGTGCGATGCTGCACACGATCGAGGCATGGGCGCAGGCGTCCAAGGGCCAGGGGCAGGCGATGCGGCGCACCCTCGGGGAGGCCGAGGAGCTGTTCGTCTCGGACAAGCGCGACGTGCCGCCGCCCAGTTGGATGCAGAACTTCGACGAGGCCGACCTGCACGGCATGCAGGCGCTGGCGTACCGCACGCTCGCCGAGCACGACCCCAAGGCGGCCAAGATCGCCCAGGGGCACGCCCAGCAGGCACTGGCACTGCGCCGGGACGGCTACCAGCGCTCGCAGATCTTCGACTACCTGTCGATGGCCTCGGCCCTGTTCATCGCCAACGACCCCGAACAGGCCGACCGGTACGCCCGCCTGGCGCTGATGTCGATCGGGGAGAACTCCTCGCACCGCACCTGGGACCGGCTGCGCGAGATGTACCGCCTGACGGGGCAGTACGCCGACTACCCCAAGGTGCAGGCGCTCCGCGAGGAGATCGAACTGGCGCTGCCCAAGCAGAAGAAGCCCAGGGAAGGCACCGGCCGGGCCTGAGCGGCCGCCTGCCGGCTTCGGCGCCCCCATCGCCCCTCGGGGCGGGCGGACGGTGCCGGGAGAGCGCGGAAGACGCCCCCAAGACCTCGGGGCGCTTTTCCCTTTCCGCACGCCCTTCTTCGCCGGCTTACGGCGGTCGATTCAGCCCGGCGGTCGTTTCAGCTGGGCTTGTTCAACCGGGCTTGTTCAGCGCTGGGCCAGTTTCAGCTGGGCCTGTTTCCGTCACAGACCTTGGCGATCAGTACGCACGCGTCGTCCTCCCGTTCGGCGCTGCCGAACTCCTCGACGACGATACGGACGCTGTCCTGCGCGCTCCGTGCCCCCGCGAACCGCGGGGCCAGGGCGAGCAGCCGCTCGGTGCCTTCGTGCGCGCCGTCCGCCTCGGCCGTACGGCGGCAGGGCACCAGGCCGTCGGTGTACAGCACGAGGAGGTCGCCCGGGGCCAGCTGCTCGCTGCGCTGCGCGTACGTGGCCCCCGAGGTCGCGCCGAGCAGCACGCCCTCGGGCGGCTGCAGCTCCCGGCCGTGCCCGTCCCGGAACAGCAGCGGGGCGGGGTGTCCGGCCTGCGCCCAGTCCAGCCGGCGGGTGGCCGGGTCGAAGCGGCAGCACACGGCGCTGCCCAGCGCGGGCTGTGCCGAGGCGTCCAGGAGCTGGTTCAGGAAGCCCATCAGGGGGCCCGGCTCCTGGCCGGAGACGGCCATGCCGCGCAGCGCGCCGAGCAGCATCGCCATGCCGCCGGTGGCCGCGACGCCGTGGCCGGTGAGGTCGCCGGCGCTGAGCAGGGTGCGCCCGTCGGGCAGCTGGAGCGCGTCGTACCAGTCGCCGCCGATCAGGGCGCTGGATCCGGAGGGGAGGTAATGGGCGGCCAGGTCCAGGGCGGCCGGGCCGCCGTGCGGGAACCGCAGGGAGCCGCGCCACGGCGGCAGCACGGCTTCCTGCAGCTCGACCGCAAGCCGGTGTTCGGTCTGCGCGATGTGCCGCTGGCGCTGCAGCGAGTCACGGGTCTCGCGCACCGCCCGCTGGCTGCGGCGCAGCTCGCTGACGTCCCGCAGCACCGCCCACATGCAGGCCGTGCTGCCGTCGGCGTCGAGCACCGGCTCGCCCACCATGTGCACCGTGCGCACGCTCGTGTCGGGGCGCACGATGCGGAATTCGCCGTCGATCGGCTTGCCGTCCACCAGGCAGTCCGTGACCATCGCGGTCAGCTGGGGCTGGTCGTCGCAGAAGATCAGGGACGGCAGCTCGTCCAGGGTCAGGGGCCCGTCGGCCGGGTCCCGGCCGAAGATCCCGTACAGCTCGTCGGACCAGCTCACCTCGTCGGTGAGCAGATTCCACTCGGCGCTGCCCACACGGCTCAGCAGCGAGCCGCGGGCGCGGGCCTCGGGGTCCGGGTCGGGCGGGGCGGCGGGCAGCTGCAGGGAGTCGTCGGAGCCGTCCGCCGGGCCGCCCGGCAGGCCCTCTCTGAGCTGGTCCAGATGGCCGCCGAGGTCGTCGAGGTGGTGGACCGCGAGGTCGCACAGGGCCCGCTGCCAGCGCAGCCGGGCGTCCTCGTCGGGGAATCCGCCGGCCGCGGCCTCGCGCCGCACGGCGTCCAGACCGCCGCGGAGCCGACGGGCCTGCGAAATGAGTGCGTCGACCGCGCCGCGCTCCGGCGGCTGCGCGTGAGGGTGGTCCGCGAAGAGATGGGACGGCATGACGTACTCCGATATCAGGCGGCGCTCGGCCATGTCTCCGGCCTTGTCGGCCATGTCTGACGGAAGGGCCGGTTACGACTGTTGCACAGGCCGCGACGCCGCGTAAGGGATTTGGCATGACCCGATACGGTGGTGCACACGGCATATGCCACCGGCTGCGCCTCCGCAACCCTACCGAGCGCTGCGGAATCCGTCGCTCCGGGCTAGGCTTCGGCCGCCGTACGGCAGTCGTTCCGCCGATCCACTGTGGCAACGACGCATACGGCCCGCGGACACCGGCAAGAATGCCGGTCAGCGGAAATCCCGTTGCCAGCCAGTCCCCCGCACCGGATGCTGACCTCATGTTCGATCCAGACATAGCGCCCAGTGGCACCCTGCTCGGCCTCCTCCAGCGAGGCCGCGGCGACGGGACCCTGCATGCCTTGGCGGCGCCCCGGGCCGAGGCCCTGGCCGCCCTCGACGACTGCGTGCTGCGCGACCCCCGGCGCGACTGGCAGCTGGAGAACCGCTCGCTGTACTACGCACGCCTCTACCTGCAGCTCGACGGCGGACTCGAAGAGATCGAACGGCACCTCTTCCACCCCGACGACCGCACCGACACCCGCGAGGAGCGCACCGGTCTCGCCCTTTCCGTACTGGGCCACCTCGCCTCCTACGGGCGTGACGCCGCGCTGTTCCTGTTGCGCAGCTACGCCGCGGTCGGCGGCAACTGGCGCTGGGCCCTGGACGAGCTCGCGCTGCGCGACGACGACGACGGCCTGCGCTCCCTGGCGCCCGCCGTGCTGGCCCGTTTCCCGGAGACCCCCGAGGGCGAGGCCGAGCTGGCCGCTGCCGTACGGGACGCGTTCGAGCCCCGCCCCTGGCGGCTGTGGGCCGAGGACGCCCGGTACGGCGCGCGGGTCCGCGCCGCCCATGAGCAGGGCAGTTTCGACCGCTGGCAGCGCCAGCTGACGCCGAGCGGCCCGCGCCCCGGCTGGAGCGTCCGGGAGATCCTGCAGTGGGCCGAGGACGGCCGGGCCGCCGGGCCCGCCGAGTGGCGGACCGGAGCCGCGGCCCGCTGCCTGGCAGCGGTGGCCGGCCCCGAGGACCGCCCCGAGCTGCTGGCCGCCGCGCGCAGTGGCCCGGACGCCGCGCGCGCCGCGGCCCTGCGTCACCTCGCCGAGCGCGGCGACCCCGAAGCGCTCGACCTGATCGAGGCCGCCGTGTCCGACCCGCTCGGTTCGGCGGAGCTCACGGAAGCGGCGACCAGCGCGTTCGTCCGCATGCGCGCCGTCGCAGCCATCGAGCGCGCCCGGATCTGGGCCCACCGCACGGACCGGCTGAGCGCCGTGGCCGCCGGGCTGCTGGCCCGCCGCGGCGCCGCCGGGGACGCCGACACCGTGCTGGCCGCGCTCCGCAGGACCGTGCAGTCGGAGGGCCCGGACGCGGCCGGGCTGTGGGAGCTGGCCGACGGCGTCGGACGGCTCGGCGTCGAGTGCGCGGCGCCGGTACTGCGCCACATCTACCGCGAGACCTCCTCCTCCCACCTGCGCGGCCGTGCAGCCGCCGCGCTCGCGGCCACCGACCCCGGCTTCGCAGCGGGCTTCGCCGTCGAGTGCCTGTGGGACTGCGAGGAGACCACCCGGGAACTCGCCGCCCGTACCGCGGCGACCGGCGACGCGCGCGTCGTCGAACAGCTCCGCCGGCTGGCCGCCGACCCGGCCGAGGAGACCGAGGTCCAGACGGCGGTACGGGGCCGGATCGGCCCGGACGCCGCGGAGGTCTGAGCCGAAATCCGAGCCGCGCTCCGGGGGGGGGCCGCGCGCCTGCTCACCCTGAAGCGGCCCGGTACGCGCTGCCCCCGTGCGCCCCGTCGCGGCCCGCCTCGTGCGGCGCGTGACGCCCGCTTCGTATGGCGCGCAACGCTCGCCTCCTATGGCGCGTGACGCCCGCTTCGTGCGGTGAGTGACCCCCGCCCGCGGCACCTCTGTGGCGCGTCCTCGGCCTCCGTACGACGCATGGCGCCCGCCACCCGGTCGTGGCAGGCCGGGGCGCCGCCTGCAGGAGCGTGGACGCGCCTACTGGGCAGGGCGTAGCGGAAGCGGCGACGGGCGCGCCGCGCGCCACCGTCCTGTCACGACACTCGGGCCCCGCGGGGCAGCCGGTCCCCGCCGCCCACTCCGGCGACGACGCAACGCTCATGGGACGTTCCCCCGTTGGAAAGATCCCCTTGGCCCCGTCCACGCCCGGCCCGCCGACAACACGGGTATGCGTGTCGCCATCGTCACCGAATCCTTCCCGCCCGACGTCAACGGCGTCGCACACTGCACCCTGGAAACCGCCCGCCACCTGGTGCGGCGCGGCCACGAGCCGCTGGTCGTCGCCCCGGCCACGGCCCAGGACCCGGCGGCCGGGCGCACCCCGCCGTGCCCGGTCGTCCGGGTGCCGTCCCTGCCGCTGCCCGGCTACCCGCAGGTGCGGATCGCCCTGCCGGGCCGCCGGCTGGCCGCCGCGCTCACCGCGCACCGGCCCGACCTCGTCCACCTCGCCGGCCCCTTCGTGCTCGGCGTGCGCGGCATGGCCGCGGCGGCCCGCCTCGGGGTGCCCGCCGTCGCGGTCTACCAGACCGACCTGGGCCGCTACGCCCGGACCTACCTGGGCACGGGCAGCGCGGCGGCCTGGCGGCGGCTGCGCGCGGTGCACAGCGCCGCCGACCGCACCCTGGCGCCCTCCACCGCCGCGGCCCGGGAGCTGGCCGAGCACGGCGTGCCCCGGGTCAGCCTGTGGCCGCGCGGCGTGGACTCCATGCGGTTCCACCCGGACCGCCGCGACGAGGTGCTGCGCAGCTCGCTGGCGGCCGGGCGCGAGGTGCTGGTGGGGTACATCGGGCGGCTCGCGCCGGAGAAGGAGGTCGGGCTGCTGCGCGAGACGGCCCGGCTGCCGGGCGTGCGGACCGTCGTGATCGGCGACGGGCCGAGCGCCCCGGGGCTGCGCGCGGCGCTCCCCGAGGCGCGCTTCCTCGGCCGCCGTACCGGTGACGAGCTGGCCCGGCTCTTCGCCAGCCTCGACGTCTTCGTGCACACGGGGGCGCACGAGACCTTCGGGCAGACCGTGCAGGAGGCGATGGCCAGCGGGGTGCCGGTGGTGGCGCCGGCGGCGGGCGGCCCGCTGGACCTGGTGGCGCACGGGAGCACGGGGCTGCTCGTGCCACCGGGGGACGCCGCTGCGGTACGGGACGCGGTGCAGGTGCTGGCCGCCGCACCGCGGCTGCGTGCCGCTTACGGGGCGGCGGGCCGGGCGGCGGTGGCGGACCGTACCTGGGAGGCCGTCGGCGACCGGCTGCTGGCGCACTACGAGGACGTACTGGGACAACGGGAGGCGGTGCCGGCATGAGGCGCGACGGTACGGACCACATCGGGAGGCAGCCGGGCGCGGGCGCGGCCCGGCGCGGAAGCATGCGGCGCGAGGGGCTGCGCATCGTGCGGCTGGCGAACTTCGTCACCCCGGCGTCGGGCGGGCTGCGCACGGCCCTGCGCGAACTGGGCGAGGGCTACCGGGCCGCAGGGCACGATCCGGTGCTCGTCGTGCCGGGCCCGGCCGCGAGCGACGAACGCACCCCGCAGGGCCGGGTGATCACGCTCCCGGGGCCGGTGCTGCCCGGCACGGGCGGCTACCGCGTTCTCACGGGACGCGCGCGCCTGGAGCAACTGCTGCGTACGCTGGCCCCGGACCGTCTGGAGGTCTCCGACCGCACGACGCTGCGCTGGACCGGTGAGTGGGCCCGGCGCGCCCGGGTGCCCGCGGTGATGGTCTCGCACGAGAGCGTGGACGGGGTGCTGCACACGTGGGGCGTGCCCCGGTACGCCGCGCGGTCGGTCGCCGACCGGCTCAACTCCCGTACGGCACACGCCTACAGCCGCATCGTGTGCACGACGGAGTGGGCGGCGGCCGAGTTCGCCAGGACCGGCGCGCGCAACGTGGTCACCGCGCCGCTCGGCGTCGACCTGGCCCGTGCGCACCCCGGCTGCCGCAGCGAGGAGCTGCGCCGGCGGACCGGCGGCGGTGCGTCCGCCGTGCTGCTGCTGTGCTCCCGGCTGTCGGTGGAGAAGCGCCCGGGAAGGGCCCTGGACGCCCTCTCCCGGCTCCGCGCCGACGGGGTGGACGCGGCGCTGGCCGTGGCCGGTGACGGGCCGCTCCGCGCCCGCCTGGAGGCCCGCGCCCGCGCCGAGCGGCTGCCGGTCGCCTTCCTCGGCCACGTCGCCGGCGCGGACACGCTCGCCGCCCTCCAGGCCAGTGCCGACGTCCTCCTGGCGCCTGGCCCCGCCGAGACCTTCGGGCTCGCCGCACTGGAGGCGATGGCCTGCGGCACGCCGGTCGTGGCCAACGCCGGCTCCGCGCTCGCCGGGCTCATCGGTTCCGCGGGGGACACGGCCCTCGACGACGGGCACAGCATCGCCGCCGCCGTCCGCCGCGTCCTGGCCCGCCCCGAGGAGCAGCGCCGCGCCGCCGCCCGTCGCCGCGCCGAGGACTTCGGCTGGCACGCCGCGGTCAACGCCTTCCTGGCCGCCCACGACGCGGCCCCGCTCACGCCGTCCCGTGCGTCGGCACTCGAGGGGGCTGCCTGAGCATCGGCCGGTCCCGAAGGCGCGGAGTGCGGGGCGCCGGAGGCCGCGCGCCCGGGCGCCCGGTGGGCAACGCGCCGTCCGCCCGTGCCGGTCCGCCTTCGGGACTCCGCCGTCACAATGGGCGCATGACGGGACGCTGGGAGTTCTGGATCGACCGGGGCGGGACCTTCACGGACGTGGTGGCGCGGCGGCCGGACGGCACGCTGCTCACCCGGAAGCTGCTCTCGCACCACCCCGAGCGGTACGACGACGCGGCCGTCGCCGGCATCCGTGAGGTGCTGGGGATCGCGCCGGGGGAGCCGGTGCCCGCCGACCGGGTGGCCGTCGTCAAGATGGGCACCACCGTGGCCACCAACGCCCTCCTGGAACGCAAGGGCGAGCCCACGGTGCTCGTCACCACCCGCGGCTTCCGGGACGCGCTGCGGATCGCCTACCAGAACCGGCCCCGGCTGTTCGACCGGCACATCGTGCTGCCGGACGCGCTGTACGACCGGGTGATCGAGGTACCGGAGCGCGTGGACGCGCACGGTGCGACGGTCACGCCCCTCGATGCCGGTGCCGCCCGGGACGCGCTGGCCGCCGCGTACGAAGCGGGCTTCCGCAGCGCCGCCGTCGTCCTGCTCCACGGGTACCGCCACCCGGCGCACGAGAAGGCGCTCGCCGCGCTGGCCACGGAGGCGGGCTTCACCCAGATCAGCTGCTCGCACGAGGTGAGCCCGCTGATGAAGCTCGTCCCGCGCGGCGACACCACCGTGGTGGACGCCTACCTGTCTCCCATCCTGCGGCGCTACGTGGAGGAGGTCGCCGCACAGCTCCCCGGCATCCGGCTGATGTTCATGCAGTCCAACGGGGGGCTGCGGCAGGCCGAGCACTTCAGGGGCAAGGACGCCGTGCTCTCCGGGCCGGCCGGCGGTGTGGTGGGCATGGTCCGCTCCGCCGCCGAGGCCGGGCACGACAAGGTGATCGGCTTCGACATGGGCGGCACGTCCACGGATGTGTCGCACTATGCGGGGGAGTTCGAGCGGGTCTTCGGCAGCGAGGTCGCGGGCGTACGGATGCGCGCGCCCATGATGAACATCCATACGGTCGCGGCGGGCGGCGGTTCCGTCCTGCACTTCGACGGGCGCCGCTACCGGGTGGGGCCCGACTCGGCCGGCGCCGTCCCGGGGCCCGCCTGCTACCGCCGCGGCGGCCCGCTCACCGTCACCGACGCCAACGTCATGCTGGGCCGTATCCAGCCCGCGCACTTCCCGGCCGTGTTCGGGCCGCACGGTGACGAGCCGCTGGACGCGGACGTGGTACGGCAGCGCTTCGAAGAGCTGGCCCGGGAGGCGGAGAAGGCGGTGGGGGACCGGCGCGGTCCCGAGGAGGTCGCCGCCGGCTTCCTGGACATCGCCGTGCTCAACATGGCCAACGCGGTGAAGAAGATCTCCGTGCAGCGCGGCCACGACGTGACCCGGTACGCGCTCACCAGTTTCGGCGGCGCGGGCGGCCAGCACGCCTGCGCGGTCGCCGACGCGCTCGGCATCGGCACGGTCGTCGTGCCGCCGCTGGCCGGCGTGCTCTCCGCGTACGGCATCGGGGTCGCCGACGCCACCGCGATGCGCGAGCAGGCCATCGAGACCGAGCTGACGCCCGGCGCCATGGACCGCGTACGCGCCACCTGTGACGAGCTCGCCGACCGTACCCGCGACGAACTCCGCGCCGACGGCGTGCCCGAGGAGAGCATCACCACCCGCGCCCGCGTCGTCCTCCGGTACGCGGGCACCGACGCCGGCATCCCCGTACCGCTCGCCGGTGCCGACGAGATGGCCGCCGAGTTCGCCCGTGTGCACCGCACCCGGTACGCCTTCACCATGGACAAGCCGCTGATCGCCGAGGCGGTCTCCGTGGAGGCGGTCGGCGCGGCCGGCGGCACGTCCGGCCACCGCAGCCTCGCGGCCGACCGGGAGGGCCCGCTGCGGCCGCTGGACACGGTCCGGACGTTCGTGGCCGGGGAGTGGCGGGAGACCCGCCTGTACCGGCGTACGGACCTGCGGCCGGGCGACACCGTCACCGGGCCCGCGATCGTCGTGGAGGACGACGCCACCACGGTCGTCGACCCGGGCTGGCAGGCGGCCGCGGGTGACCGGGGGCACCTGCTGCTCACCCGCGTCGAGGCGCGCCCCGAGCGCACCGCCGTCGGTACCGCCGCCGACCCGGTCATGCTGGAGGTCTTCAACAGTCTCTTCATGGCCATCGCCGAGCAGATGGGCGTGCGCCTCGAACACACCGCGCACTCCGTCAACATCAAGGAGCGGCTCGACTTCTCGTGCGCGCTCTTCGACGCCGACGGCAACCTCATCGCCAACGCGCCGCACATCCCCGTCCATCTGGGCTCGATGGGCGAGTCCATCAAGGAGGTGCTGCGGCGGCGCACGGACGACATGCGCCCCGGGGACGTGTACGCGATCAACGACCCGTACCACGGCGGCACGCACCTCCCCGATGTCACGGTCGTCACCCCCGTCTTCGACGAGCGGGGCGAGGAGCTGCTCTTCCTGGTGGCGTCCCGCGGCCACCACGCCGAGATCGGCGGCATCACGCCGGGCTCCATGCCCGCCTTCAGCCGCACGGTCGAGGAGGAGGGCGTGCTCTTCGACAACTGGCTCCTCGTGCGCGACGGCAGGCTGCGCGAGGAGGAGACGCGGCGGCTGCTCACCGAAGGGCCGTACCCCTCGCGCTCCCCGGATGCCAACATCGCCGACCTCCGGGCGCAGATCGCCGCCAACGAGAAGGGCATCAGGGAACTGCACAAGATGATCGGGCAGTTCGGCCTGGACGTGGTGCGCGCCTACATGGGGCACGTGCAGGGCAACGCCGAGGAGTCGGTGCGCCGGATCATCGCCGGGCTGTCCGACGGATCCTTCCGGTACGAGACCGACAGCGGCGCGGAGATCAGGGCCGCGCTGACCGTGGACCGGGCCTCCCGCAGCGCGGTGCTCGACTTCGAGGGGACCTCGCCGCAGCAGCCCGGCAACGCCAACGCGCCCAGCTCGGTGGTGATGGCCGCGGTGCTCTACGTGTTCCGCACCCTGGTCGCCGACGACATCCCGCTCAACAGCGGCTGCCTGAAGCCCCTCGACGTGCGCATCCCGGAGGGCTCGATGCTCGCGCCGGTCTTCCCGGCCGCCACCGTCGCGGGGAACGTGGAGACCTCCCAGGCGGTCACCGGCGCGCTCTACGGGGCGCTGGGCGTCCAGGCCGAGGGCTCCGGCACGATGAACAACGTCACCTTCGGGAACGACCGGGTGCAGTACTACGAGACGGTCGCGAGCGGATCGGGCGCGGGCGACGGCTTCGACGGCGCCGACGCCGTGCAGACCCATATGACCAACTCCCGGCTCACCGACCCCGAAGTGCTGGAGTGGCGCTATCCCGTGCATGTGGAGGACTTCTCGGTACGGGAGGGCAGCGGCGGCCGCGGGCAATGGCACGGCGGCTGCGGCGTCGTCCGCCGGATCCGCTTCCTTGAGCCGATGACGGTCGCGCTGCTGACCGGGCACCGCAGGGTGCCGCCGTACGGCATGGCGGGCGGCGAGCCGGGCGCACCGGGCGAGAACGTCGTGGAGCGCGCTGACGGCCGTACGGAGCGGCTGGCGGGCTGTGACGCGGCCGAGGTGGCCGCCGGGGACGTGCTGGTGCTCCGCACGCCGGGCGGCGGCGGGTACGGGCGGCCGACCTCGTGACCGGCGCCCGGGGCCGGCAGTGACGGCGCCCGGTGCCGGTAAAGATTTCTGAGGTGCTGTGCAAGAACTCTTGTCCGCGGGGCAGGAGTTCTTTACCTTCCCGGTCATGGCACACGAGCCCGACGCGTCGCGCGACGAGGGGGCCGGGGACGTCCCCGTGGGCGACCGGCTGCGTGTACTGCGCCGCGCCCGGCGGCTGACCCTGCGGGCGGTCGCCGAAGCGGCCGGCATCAGCGAGGGGTACCTCAGCCAGGTCGAGCGCGGCATCGCCAACCCGAGCATCGCCACGCTCCGGCAGATCGCCGGGGCGCTCGGCCTGAAGATGGGCGACCTGTTCGCCGCCGACTACACCACCGGTCCGCGGGTCCTGAGGGCGGCTGCGGCGCCGAGCCTGACGTTCGGCGTCCTGGGCCGCAAGTTCCGGCTCACACCGGGGCCACAGCACCATCTGGAGGCGTTCCTCGGCGAGTTCGAGCCCGGTGGGTCCACCGGCGACCGGCCCTACACGCACGGCGACTCCGAGGAGTTCCTCTATGTGCTGGAGGGGGAGGTCGCACTGCACCTCGGGGAGGAGCGCTTCGCCCTCGGGCCCGGCGACAGCATCCGGCACAGCAGCGCCGTCCCGCACCGGCTCCTGGAGACCGGCGGCGCCGGCGCCAGGGTCCTGTGGGTGATCAGCCCGCCCAGCTACTGAGCGACGGAGGACGCGATGACGTGGAACGGCAACATCTCCTTCTGGTACCGCCAGACCGGCGTGCCCAGCCGGCGCGACCCGCTGACCGGTCCGGTGAGCGCCGACGTGTGCATCGTCGGCGCCGGCTTCACCGGGCTGTGGACCGCGTACTACCTCAAGAAGGCCGAGCCGGGGCTGGACATCGTCGTCCTGGAGCGGGAGTTCGCCGGCTTCGGCGCCTCGGGGCGGAACGCCGGCTGGCTCAGCGCGAAGATCGCCGGCTCGCCCGAGGCGTACGCACGGAAGCGCGGCCGGCAGGCCGTGGTGGAGCTGCAGCGGGCCATGCACGCGACGGTGGACGAGGTGATCGCGGTGGCCGCGGCCGAGGGCATCGACGCCGACGTGGTCAAGAGCGGCTACCTGAGCGTGGCGCACCGGCCCGCCCAGTTGCCGCGGCTGCGCGCCGCCCATGAGAAGTCGCGTTACTGGGGCAACGAGGACGAGGTGCTGCTCTCGGGGCGCGAGGTGCGCGACCGCATCGATGTGGCCGGCGCACTGGGCGGCGTGCACAACCCGCACTGCGCTCGTGTCCACCCGGCCAAGCTCGTCCAGGGACTGGCCCGCGCGGTCTCCGCCCTCGGGGTGACCATCCACGAATCGACGCCGGTGACCCGCATCGCCCCCGGACGCGCCGAGACGCCCTTCGGGACGGTGCGCGCCCGGCGTGTCCTGCGGGCCACCGAGGGCTTCACCGGTGACCTCCACGGTGAGCGCCGCACCTGGCTGCCCATGAACTCCTCCATGGTCGTCACGGAGCCGCTGCCCGACGCCGTCTGGAAGGCCATCGGCTGGGACGGCCACGAACTGCTCAGCGACCTCACGCACGCCTACATGTACGCGCAGCGCACCGCGGACGGCCGGATCGCGATCGGCGGGCGCGGCGTCCCGTACCGCTTCGGGTCCCGCGTGGACCGGGACGGGCACACCAGCCCCAGGACCGTGCGGGCGCTGCGCGACACCCTGAACCGGCTGCTGCCGCCGACCGCCGGCGCGCGGATCGACCACGCCTGGTCCGGGGTGCTGGCCGTGCCGCGCGACTGGTGCGCTTCCGTCTCCTTCGAGCGGGCCACGGGGCTGGGCTGGGCCGGCGGCTACGTCGGGCACGGCGTCGCGGCCACCAACCTGGCGGGCCGCACCCTGCGCGATCTCGTCCTGGAGCGGGACACCGCGCTGACGCGGCTGCCGTGGACCGGCCACCGGGCCCGGTCCTGGGAGCCGGAGCCCGCCCGCTGGCTCGGCGTGCACGGCATGTACGCCGCCTACCGGGCGGCGGACCGCAGCGAGGCGGCGCGCCGCACCACCACAGCACCGATCGCGAAGGTCGCCGACCGCATCTCGGGGCGCTGACATGGACGCCACCACGGAGCCCGCGGGCAGAACAGCGGCGCACGAAGGCGGCGACAGCCGCACCGCACGCCGGGCGGGGCTCGCCTCGTTCATCGGCACCACCATCGAGTGGTACGACTTCTACATCTACAGCACCGCGTCCGCGCTGGTCCTGGGCAAGCTGTTCTTCCCCGCCACCTCCTCGGGCACCGGGACGCTGGCCTCCTTCGGCACCCTGTGGCTGGGCTTCCTCGCCCGCCCCCTCGGGGGCATCGTCTTCGGGCACCTCGGGGACCGCATCGGCCGCAAGAAGACGCTCGTGACGACGCTCCTGATGATGGGCGTCGCGACGACTCTCATAGGGCTGCTGCCCACGTACAGCAGTGCGGGACTGCTGGCACCCGTGCTGCTGATCGTGCTGCGCATGGTGCAGGGCGTCGCTGTGGGCGGCGAGTGGGGCGGTGCGGTGCTCATCGCGTCCGAGCACGCGCCCAGGGGCCGCGGGCTGTCCTTCGGGGCCTTCGCGCAGCAGGGCTCGCCGGCCGGCTCGATCCTCGCCACGCTCAGCTTCGCGCTGCTCTCCCAGCTGCCGGACGCGTCGTTCGACGCCTGGGGCTGGCGGCTGCCGTTCGTCTCCTCGGCCGTGCTGGTGGTCGTCGGGCTGGTGATCCGGCTGCGGGTGGCGGAGTCACCGGAGTTCACCCGGCTGCGCGCGGAACGCGAGGTGGCGCGGGTGCCGCTCGGCGAGGTGCTGCGGCGCCACCCGGGCACCCTCGTGCTCGGCGTGCTGGCCAGCTCCATCGGCATCGCGGCGACCTACTTCATCACCACGTTCATCCTCTCCTGGGCCACCGGGGACCTCGGCCTCGACCGCTCCACCATGCTGAACGTGCTGCTGTGCTACAGCGTCGCGCAGTTCCTCGTGCAGCCGCTGGGCGTGGTCCTCGCGGAGCGGTTCGGCACCGCCCGCACGGTCGGCGTGCTGCTGACGCTCAACTTCCTGCTGGTGCCGGTCATGTACGCGCTCGTGGCCACAGGGGACGCTGTCGCCGCCGGGTTCGGCATCTCGCTGGTGGGCGTCACCGGCGCGATGAACTACGCGATCCTGGCGGGCCTGCTCGCCCAGGCGTTCCCCGCCCGTGTCCGCTACACCGGCATCTCCCTGTCCTACCAGCTGTGTTCCGCACTGATCGGCGGCACGGCGCCGCTGGTGGGCGAGTGGCTGTTCACCGCCGGCGGCGGCTCCATCGTGCCCGTCGCGGTCTACCAGATGGTGCTGGTCGTGGTGTCGCTGGTCTGCTCCCTCGTCGTCCTGGCGCGCAGCGCGCGGAGGCACGAGGAGTAGCGACGCCACGCCTCTTCGGGGGCGACGCGGCCGCCGCCCCCGAAGGAGGCTCAGGCGCCGCGCACCCGGGGGCTGCGATGTGCGCGTACGAAGCGCACCGGGGTGCCGGGCGCGGCCTGTGCGGCGGCCGGCAGCGCGGCCTCCTGCACGACCGCGATGACCGGGTAGCCGCCGGTCGTCGGATGGTCGGCGAGGAAGAGCACCGGGAGGCCGTTCGGGGGCACCTGGACGGCGCCCAGCGCCATGCCCTCACTGGGGAGTTCGCCGTCCCGGGCGCGCTCCAGGGCCGGGCCCTCGGTGCGCAGCCCGATGCGGTTGCTCGCGGAGGACACCTGCCAGACGCCCGTCAGGAGGGTGCGCAGCCCCGCCGCCGTGAACCAGTCGTCGCGCGGCCCGAGCCGGACCGGCAGGACCAGCTCGCGCACCGGCCCGGCGTGCGGCACCGCGTCGGCGGCGGGGGCCGGGGCGCCCGGTGTGCCGAGCGGCAGCACGGCGCCGTCGGTGAGCGGGTCGGGGCCGAGCCCCGAGAGGAGGTCGGTGGCGCGGCTGCCGAGCACCGGCTCGGCGTCGACGCCGCCCGCGAAGGCCAGGTAGCTGCGCAGCCCGTGGGTGGCGGTGCCCAGCTCCAGTACGGCGCCGGCCGGCACGTGCACGGGGGCGCCCCAGGCGGCGGGGCGGCCGTCGACGGTCACCGGGCACGGCGCTCCGGTGACGGCCACGGTGACCGCGCACCGCACCCGTACCGCGCAGCCGGTGACGGTGGTTTCCAGGGTCGCGGCTTCGGGGGTGTTGCCGACGAGGCGGTTGGCCAGCCGGTGCGCGGCGGCATCGAGCGCGCCGGAGCGCGGGACGCCCAGGTGGGCGTGGCCGGCGCGGCCGAGGTCCTGGACGGTGGTCAGTGCCCCGGCGCGTACGACGGCGAAGGCGCGGTCGGTCACTGGGCCGCCTCCGGGTGCGGGTCGAGCGGTTGGGGGACGAAGCGGACGAGGGTGCCGGGTGTGAACAGCGCCGCGGGCTCCCGGGAGGAGTCCCACAGCACGGCGTCCGTAGTGCCGAGCAACTGCCAGCCACCGGGGGAGGAACGCGGGTACACCCCCGTGTACGGACCCGCGAGGGCCACGGAGCCGACCGGGAGGCGGGTCCTCGGGGTGGCCCTGCGCGGCACGTGGTAGCGCTCGGGAAGGCCGGTGAGGTAGCCGAACCCGGGGGCGAAGCCACAGAAGGCGACGCGGAATTCGGTGCCGGAGTGGATCCGCACGACCTCGTCCGGGGTGACGCCCCACAGCGCGGCGACGTCGGCCAGGTCGGGGCCGTCGTAGCGGACGGGGACCTCGATGGCCCGCGCACCGGAGCGCGCGGCCGGCGGCACGTCCCAGCGGGCCAGTTCGGCGGCGAACCGCTCCGGGTCGGCGAGCCCGTCGAGCAGCACGGTGCGCGCAGCGGGCACGATCTCACGGGTGGCGGGCAGCAGGCCGGCCGCGGCGCGGCGCAGCAGCTCGGCGTGGAGCGCTTCGGCGGCTTCGCCGCTGTCCAGTTCGACGAGCAGCCCGTGGTCGCCCACGGGGAGGGTGCGCAGACGCAGGCTCCGGTCCTCGGCCGAGGCGGAGGCGGTCGGGGGTGCGCTCATGCGAACGCCGCCACGCGGACGCCGGCGGCCGTCAGCTCGTGCCGTACGCGCCGGGCGAGGGCCGCGGCGCCCGGGGTGTCCCCGTGCAGGCACAGCGACTGCAGATCGACCTCCACGCGCTCCCCGTCGATCGAGGTGACGGCGTGGTCGCGGGCGAGGCCCAGGGAGCGCTTGACGACGGCGTCCGGGTCGTGGACGACGGCGCCGGGCTCGCGGCGCGGGACCAGGGTGCCGGCCGCGGTGTAGGCGCGGTCGGCGAACGCCTCGGCGACGGCGGGCAGTCCCGCGGCGCGCGCCTCCGCGTGCAACTCCGAGCCCGGAAGGCCGAGCACGGGCAGCGGGCCGGCCGCGCGCCGGATGCCCGCCACGATGGCGGCGGCCTGCTCGGCGTCGTGCACGGCACGGTTGTACAGCGCGCCGTGCGGCTTGACGTACGAGACCCGGGACCCGGCGGCGCGCGCGAAGACCTCCAGGGCGCCGATCTGGTAGGCGATCTCGTCGGCGAGTTCGTCCGGGGGCACGTCCATGGCGCGGCGGCCGAAGCCGGCCAGGTCGCGGTAGGAGACCTGGGCGCCGATGCGGACGCCGCGCTCGGCCGCCGTCTCGCACACCCGGCGCATCGTGGAGGGGTCGCCCGCGTGGAATCCGCACGCGACGTTGGCACTGGTGACGACGGAGAGGAGACTGTCGTCGTCGGTGAGGTGCCACCGCCCGAACCCCTCACCGAGGTCGGCGTTGAGGTCGATCACCGGGTCCGTCATGAGGGTCCGTTCCAACTGGGCCGGCGGGGCCGGACGCGGGCAGGGCAAGGCAGAGCCGGCCGGCCCGTTCCGTAGCGGCTGTCCTCCTGGGGCGCTCGGGCCGACCGGTTACCGCCTCAAGCTAGAGGATTGTTGAACGATAGGACAAGAGGGTTGTTGTCTTGTGCGGCGATCTGGGATTGACTGCGTGCCCTCGCGAGCGGCCGTGCGGCCGCCGTACTGGGTCGCGGTGACCGGGGGACGAAAGTGAGGCACGACGTGGCGAAGGGCATCGACCGGGGGTTCGCGGAGCCGGCCGGGCTGGCGGTGGACCGGGCGCTGCTGGGGCGGACGAGCACCGCCGAGCGGGTCGCCGACATCCTGCGCGACCGCATCGCCGAGGGCTTCTTCCCGCCCGGCGTACGGCTGTCGGAGGACTCCATCGGCGGGGCGCTGGGGGTCTCGCGCAACACCCTGCGGGAGGCGTTCCGGCTGCTCACGCACGAGCGGCTGCTGGTGCACGAGCTGAACCGCGGCGTCTTCGTGCGGGTCGTCGCGACGGCCGACCTCGACGACATCTACCAGGTGCGCGGGATGGTCGAGTGCGCCGTCGTCCGCGGCCTGGGCCTGCCGCCGTACGACCTGGAGCAGGTGGAGGCGGCCGTGGTGGCGGGCGAGCGGGCGGCGCTGGAGCGGTCCTGGCAGGACCTCTCGACGGCCAACATCCGCTTCCACCAGGCGCTGGTCGCGCTGGCCGGCAGCCCGCGCACGGACGAGCTGATGCGCGGCGTCCTCGCGGAGCTGCGGCTGGTGTTCCACGTGATGGACGACCCGCGCCGCTTCCACGAGCCGTACCTCACGCGCAACCGGCAGATCCTCGAGGCGCTGCAGGAGGGCGACACCGTGCAGGCCGAACGGCTGCTCGCGTCCTACCTGGAGGATTCCCGGGCCCAGCTGTCGAGCGCGTACGCCCAGCGCGTCGCCGAACAAGTTTCCGGCAAGTAACATAACGTTCAACCTATTGTCGGATCGTAGAACGATCCTCTACCGTCCTGGCACATCCTCACGACGTCCGTGGGGCCCTGCGTGCGAAAGGCGGTCCCGGTGATCGTTCTTCTGGGCGTTCTCGTGGTGATCATCGGCTTCGCCACGCGGCGCAACCCCCTGCTGGTGGTGGGGGTGGCAGGCATCGCCACCGGCTTCCTCGGCGGGCTGTCCCCGCAGAAGGTCCTCGCGGCCTTCGGGGACGGCTTCGCCTCCAGCCGAGCCGTGACGATCTTCGTCATCACGCTGCCGGTCATCGGCCTCCTGGAGCGCTACGGCCTCCAGGAGCAGGCCCGCAACCTCATCTCGCGCTTCTCGAAGCTGACCACCGGGCGCTTCCTCACGCTGTACCTCGTACTGCGCCAGGGCTTCGCCGCGCTCGGCCTGCGGGACCTCTTCGGGCCCGCGCAGACCGTGCGCCCGCTCGCGGCCCCGATGGCCGAGGGCGCGGCCGAGCGCCGCTACGGGACGCTGCCGGACAAGACCCGGGAGCGGATCCGCTCCTTCACCGCCAGCGCCGACAACGTCGGGCTCTTCTTCGGTGAGGACGTCTTCCTCGCGGTCGGCTCGATCCTGCTCATCACCGGCTTCGCCAACTCCACGTACCACACCCACCTCGAACCCCTGCAGCTCGCGCTCTGGGCCATCCCGACCGCGCTGTGCGCGCTCGCGGTGCACGGATTCCGGCTGCTGCGTCTGGACCGCACGATGGCGCGCGAACTGCTCGGCGCCCAGGCGGCGCCCGCCCCCCAGGAGGCCGTGAAGTGATCAAGGCAGAGTGGTTCTACTGGCTGGTCGGCGCGCTCTTCCTGGTGATGGCCGCCCAGATGGCGGCCGACCGCAGCAACCCGAAGCGCTTCGGCACCGGCGCCTTCTGGGGGCTGCTCGGCGCCGGCTTCGTGTACAGCTCCTGGGTCGTCGACAAGTCCGCGCCGGCCGAGCCGCTGGGCGCCGCCGTACTCGTGATGATCTGCCTCGCCGCCTTCGGGTTCACCGGGCGCGGCAACGCCCGTACGACCTCTACGGAAGAGCGGCGGGCGAGCGCCCGAAAGCACGGCAGCAAGCTGTTCGTGCCCGCGCTCACCATCCCGGCCGTCGCCCTCGTGTGCGCGGTCCTCGTCCCGAAGCTCTCCTTCGGGGGCGCACCGCTCCTCCAGGAGGGCAGCGAGACCATCCTCGGCCTCGGCATCGGCGCCATCGTGGCGCTCGTCCTCGCCATGGTGATGCTGCGTGAGAAGAGCGTCGCCGCGCCCCTGCACTCGGGCCGCTCCATGCTGGAGTCCATGGGCTGGGCGATGCTGCTGCCGCAGCTCCTGGCCACGCTCGGCACGATCTTCGCGGTCTCCGGGGTCGGCAAGCAGGTCGGCATCCTCACCGAGGCGGTGCTGCCGCACGGCTCCGTCATCACCGCGGTCGTCGTCTACTGCGTCGGGATGTTCCTGTTCACGGTCATCATGGGCAACGGCTTCGCCGCCTTCCCCGTCATGACCGCCGCCGTCGGCTGGCCCGTCCTCATCGAGCAGGCGCACGGCAACGCGCCGGCAGTGCTCGCGATCGGCATGCTGTGCGGCTTCTGCGGCACCCTCGTGACGCCGATGGCCGCCAACTTCAACGTCGTACCGGCCGCGCTGCTGGAGCTGAAGGACCAGTACGGCCCGATCAAGGCCCAGCTGCCGACCGCGGTCGTGCTGCTCGGCTGCAACATCGTCATCATGTCCGCCTTCGCCTTCTGACCTGGCACCGCACTCGCTCCACTCCGAGGAACAGCGCATGACACGGGTACTCCTGACGGGCTTCGACCCCTTCGAGGGCAGCGACGTCAACCCCTCCTGGCAGGCCGTGCAGGCCGTCGCCGCCGACCCGCCGCCCGGCGTCGAGGTCGCGACGGCCGAGCTGCCCTGCGTCTTCGGGGACGCGCTCGACGCGCTCCGTACGGCCGTCGCGGCGGCCGACCCCGAAGTGGTGCTCTGCGTCGGCCAGGCCGGCGGGCGCCCCGACGTGACCGTCGAACGTGTGGCCATCAACGTCGACGACGCTCGCATTCCCGACAATTCGGGTGCGCAGCCGGTCGATGAGCCGATCGTCGCGGACGGCCCGGCCGCGTACTTCGCCACCATCCCGATCAAGGCAGCGGTCGCCGCGGTCCGTGAGGCCGGACTGCCCGCCGCCGTCTCGCAGACCGCCGGCACCTTCGTCTGCAACCATGTCTTCTACGGGCTGATGCACCTGCTGGCCACCGAACGGCCCGCGGCACGCGGCGGCTTCGTGCACGTGCCGTACACTCCCGCGCAGGTCACCGACAAGAGCGCGCCGTCGCTGCCGGTCACGGCCACCGCCGAAGCGCTCCGCGTGATCATGGTCACGGCGGCGGGCCGCACCGAGGACATCAAGGCTGTGGGCGGCGCCACACACTGATCCGCGGGGCCGCGCCGTTTCGTCCGTTGTCAGTGCGACGGCCTAATCTGTTCACCGTGACTTCTCCATCCCCCCAGAGCGTTGCGCCGCAGTTCAGCGGGGTGACGCGCCCCGCGCCGGGCCCGGCTGCCGACGAGGGCCTGGCCCGGCGGCTGCGCGCGCTCGCGTGCACGGCCCCGCTGCACGACCTCGACGCGCGCAAGGCCAACCTCGCGGGGGAGTACGGCGTCTACGCCATGGCCGAGGTCGCCCTCGCCGCGATCGACCTCGTCACGCTGCACATGGACTTCGACACCGGAGCCGACCACGAGCAGATAGTGGCCAGGCTGCAGCCCCGCATCGCGGCGCAGGCCCCGCAGCGCCCGGCGGCCGAGCACGAGCGCGTCGCCCGCTGGGTCCTGGAGAACCTGATCAACGTCGGCAGCGTGGACCGCGGCTTCCGCGCGGTCTACGGCACGTTCACCGCCGACGGCGACTACGTCCGCAGGGACTACGACTTCAAGCTCATCGAGGAGGTCCCCGGCCCCGGCGGCACGGTCTACCTCCGCACCACCGACGAGGCGGTCAACGTCCTGGTCGGCGCGCTGGACACGGACGTCACCAGCGCCCAGATCGCCGCCGAGGTCAAGCTCGAGGTGCTCATCAGCCGCGGCCGTCTCGCCGACGCCCAGCTCGCCGCCGAGCAGGCGCGGTACCGCACCGTGCAGTACGCCGAGACGCTCCGCAAGACCCTCGACGCGACCCGGCGCAACGTCCGCGCCGTCGACTGGCTGCGCGCCGTCCCCGACATGATCACCGAGGCGCTCGACCACGTCGCCGACCGGTACCGCCACGAGAACGCCATCCTCACCAACATCCGCCGCGCCCGCGACGAGGCCGAGGGCGCCGAGCACAAGCGGCGCGCCGCCGAGCTGGTCGACATCGTCAAGGACTGCATCCGCCGCCACACCCAGCTGCAGTCCCGCCTCCTGGAGGCCGGCCCCCTCTTCCGCGCCGAGCAGGACCGGCAGGCGTTCGCGCCGCCCGCAGCGCACGCCGGGCTCGACCTGTACGGCCAGCTCGTCGCGCCCGTACTGCCGCTGCCCGTCGAGCAGTCCACCCGGGTCACCGACGCCTTCTTCGCCAAGGGCACCGGGCTGCGCACGCCCACCGCCGTACGGGTCGGCGACCTGGTCGAGATGCTGCTCACCCCGCCCCAGGAGCGCGAGCACCTCGGCGCGGAGATGCCGGAGCCCGACCTGATCGCCACGCCCGACGACAGCCGGTTCAGCGAGGAGCAGCTGGACGCCGCGACCGCGCTGCTCACGCTGCCCCCGGACGCGCCGCGCCGGCTCTCCGGGCTGCTCGCCGAGGCCCGCCGCCAGGACCCGGAACTGCCGTACCTGGTCGCGCTGATGGCCGTGCACGCCGCCAGCCCGCCGGTCGGCACGGCCTACCGCCAGGGGGAGGAGCAGCTGCTCTTCGCGGTCGACGACGGCACGGAGCTGGTGGACCCCGAGTTCGGCGGTGCCGACCTCATCGTGGGCACGGCCCTGCTGGACGCGGCCGGCATGGCGGCCGAGCGGTCGGAGGTGGCGTGATGCCCGGACCCGGGAGAGCGACGGCCGCCGGAGCCGGGCACGCGGCGGCGCGCACACGAGCCGCCGGTGCCGAGCCCGCGGCCGAGCGCACACCAGCCGCCGGAGCCGGGCACGCGGCCGGGCGCACAAGAGACGACGACGTGATCCGCGAGGAGCCAGATTCGTGACCGAGTACGACGCCGACGACGCCGCGCGGCCGGACCCGACGGCCGCAGCGGGCGACGGCTGGGGTGTGCCCGCACCCGAGACGGAGCAGCCCGCCAAGGGCCCCGCGCCGGTCACCCCCGCCGACGCGGCCGACGCCGCCCGCCTGGTGTCCTTCGGCCTCCAGCCCAAGCTGCTGCCGGCCCGCGACGTGGAGTACGGCGAGCTGCTGCGGCGCTACCGCGACGACCCCGCCTTCGCGCGCCTCGCCGACGCGGTCGCCTCCGGGCTCGGCCTGGTCGTCCTGGAGGTCTCCACCCGCGCGGGCATGGCCGTCACCGCCGCCGAGGACTCCGTCTTCGCGGTCCGCATGGGCGACTACGCCCGCCGTGCCTCCACCGACGCGGGCGACCGCTTCCTGCACGGCCTCGCGCACCTGGCCGTCGCCGCGATGGCGTTCCCGCGCCCCGAGGACCTCGCCGACGACGGCTACATCGGCCGGGTCACCGTCAACGGCGTGGACGCGTTCGTCCGCCAGGCCTGCCGCCGCCTGGAGGAGCGCGCCGCCGAGGCCGGTGAGAACACCGACCCGACCAGCGGCGCGCCCGGCCTGGAGGCGTCCTGGCGGGTCTACGCGCGGCGCAGCGCGACGGGCGCCACCAAGGACGCGCGGCGGCTGGCCGGTTCGACCACCGGCATCATCGCCAAGGCCGTCTCCTTCCTCGTCGACTCCGGCTTCCTGCAGCGCACCGGCGACGACTCCGGAGGCACGTACCGCACCACGGCGCGCTACCAGCTCCAGGTGCGCGACATGGCGGGCACCGCCGCCATGGCCGAGCTGCTGGAGCTGGGCGTCGTCCCGATAGCGGACGGCAGCGCCTCGCTGCTGCCCGCCGAGGACACCGACGACCTGGAGCTGGTCGCCGACGCGGGGCTGCCCTTCCACTCGGGCTGACCCGCCCCGCAGGTCCGCGGTTCCCCCGCAGGACCGCGGCCACGACCGACCGAAGACCGGCCAGACAGGCCGGCCACCCACCGACCACCGTCACGACAACGAGAGTCCGCCTCTATGTACGAGCTGTCCCGGGTTCGCCTCTACTCCATCGGGCCCGCCGGTGCGCGCTACGCCGACACCGTCCTGGACCTGCGCGGAGTCGGTGAGCCCGTGCCCCGACCGGCCCCGGCCCAGGCGGACTTCTTCGAGGAGGAGCCGGTCGGCCCGCCGCGCCGCCCGGCCCCCGCCGGCGTGCTCTTCCTGGAGAACGGCGGGGGCAAGTCCGTACTGCTCAAGCTGATCTTCTCGGTCATGCTGCCCGGCCACCGCAACACCCTCGGCGGCGCCAGCTCCGGCGTGCTCCGCAAGTTCCTGCTGGCCGACGACTGCGGCCACGTGGCGCTGGAGTGGCAGCACACGGTGACCGGCGAGACGGTCGTGGTCGGCAAGGTCAGCGAGTGGCGCGGCCGTCAGGTCTCCAACGACCCGCGGAAGTTCGCCGAGGCCTGGTACAGCTTCCGGCCCGGACCCGGCATGAGCCTGGACTCGCTCCCCGTCGCCGAGTCCACCGCCGTCCGCCCGATCGTCGAGGGCGCGTCCGGCGCGCAGGGCCGCCGCCGCACGATGAAGGGCTTCCGCGACGCCCTCACCGAGGCCGGCAAGAACTACCCCAACCTCGACGTGGCCTGGGTCGAGATCCACGAGCGCTGGAACGAGCACCTGGGCGAGCTGGGCCTGGACCCCGAACTCTTCCGGTACCAGCGCGAGATGAACGCCGACGAGGGCGAGGCGGCGGGCCTCTTCGCGGTCAAGAACGACTCGGACTTCACCGACCTGCTGCTGCGCGCCGTCACGGACACCCGCGACACCGACGGCCTCGCCGACCTCGTGCACGGCTTCGCGCACAAGCTCGGCCGGCGCGCCGAGCTGACCGCCGAGCGGGACTTCACCGCGGGCTCCCTCGAACTCCTCTCGAAGATCGCGGAGAACGCCGAGCACCGGGAGCGCGCCCGGGAGGTGCACGCCGGGGCCGAGCGCCGCACGCGCCATCTCGCGCAGCGGCTGCACGCCCGCGCCACCGAGGAGCGCGGCCGCGCCGCCGAGCTGGCCGAGCAGGTCGCCGCCGCCTCGCACGCCGTCACGGAGGCCGAGGCCACTCGCGAGCGCCGCGCCCTGATCTCCGCCGAGATCGCCTACCGGCACGCCTCGCTGGCGCTGGCCGCCGCCGAGAAGGGCGCCGCCGCGCAGCGCCGCGAGCTGAACGACGCCCGTACGCTGCACTCCGCCTGGCAGGCCGCCGAAACCGTGCTGCGGCACCGTGCGGCGGCCGACCGGTCGGCACGGGTCGCCGCCGCGATCCAGGAGGCCGAGCGGGACGCCGCGCCCGCGCTCGCCGCCCGCGGCAAGGCCGCCGCCGACCTCGTACGGGCGCTGCACGCCGCCGCCACCGAGGCGGAGACCTGGGCGAACCAGGAGGAGGAGCGGTCCGCTGCGCTTCAGGAGGCGGGCGAGTCGGCGCACCGGGACGCCACCGCCGCCGCGACCGCGGCACAGCGCGCCCGCAGCGAGACCGAGCACCTCAAGCAGCGGCTGGCCGAGGTCGAGCAGGAGACCGCCGAGGCCGTACGGGCGGGCTGGCTGGACGACTCGGCGCCGGACGCCGACCCGGCCCGCGCCGCGCTCGCCGCCACGGACGCGGAGAAGGCCGCGGTCGAGTCCTGGGACACCGCGCGCGAGGCCGCCCGGGTGACGGCTGACCGCGCCAAGGAAGCAGCGGCGCGCCAGTCCCGCGCCGAACTGGCCGCGGCCCGCGCGGAGGACGCGGCGCTCGCCGCGGAACGCGCGTACGACGCGGAGCGCCGCGCCGCCGAGTCCATCGGCGCCGAGCCTCGTCTCGCCGAGCTGCTGGGCCTGCCCTCGGCCCCGGACGCACCCGCGCCGGGCCTCCCGGGCCAGCGCGGCAGCCGCCCCCTCGCCGCCGAGTCCCGGCCACCGCTCCGGGTGACGGTCCGGCTGGACGAGGCGGCAGGCGACACGGAGACCGATGCCGAGGACGTGGCGGCCGGTGCGGACGACGCCGAGCCGGACGACGGGTACTTCGCCGGGCCCGTCATGGGCAGCAGTGGCGCACAGCTGAGCTCTGGCGTACGCGCGGCCGCAGCCCCGGACGCGGCCGGCACGCCGGGCACCGCGGACGCGATGGCCGTGGGCGGCGGTTCCTGGGCCTCCGGCGTCGTGGGGCTCGGCGCCTCGGCCGACGACGGGGCATCCGCCCACGACGATGAGGCACCCGCTTCCGACGACGGGGCGCCCGCTTCCGACGAGCGGCCTGCCGGGGGACGCGGCACGTACGCCGCCGAGTCCGGGTCCCGGGACGAGGTCTCGGCGCGGATCGACTCCGAGGGGAGCGACGGCGCGGCGGACGATGCGTACGACGCGGCGGAGACGCCCGCGGAGGGTGCCGATGCCGCGCAGGGCGAGGCCGCCGATGCGCCTGCGGCCTCCTCCGACGCCCCGTCCGAGGCCCCCTCCGACGCCGCCTCCGCCGAAGGCGAAGCCTGCCCCGACGACGAAGGCGACGCCGACGACGGTGCGGCCGACGTGCAGCACCGGTCGGCCGACGCGCACCGCACGGCCTCCGCACGCCCCTGGCCCACCGGTGCCTTCGGCGCCCAGGGCACCCCCGGCCCCCTCTCCGCCGAAGAGGTCGACCGGAACGCCGACGCGCTGCAGGAGCTGCTCGACGAGAGCGTCAGCTCCGCCGAGCGGCAGCTGTTCGAGATGCGGACCGCCGCCGCCGACGACGCGCGCATCCTCGGTGCGCTCGGCGACGGCGGTCTGCTGCCGCCCGGCCCTGACGTGCTGGCCGCCGTCGAGTACCTGGGCGAGCACGGCGTACCGGCCCTGCCCGGCTGGCGCTACCTCGCGCAGGCCGTCGACCCCGCCGACCACGCCCGCGTGCTCGCGGCCCGCCCCGAGCTGGTCGACGGCGTCATCATCACCGACCCCGACACCCACGCACGCGCCCGCGAAGTGCTGGCGCAGGCCGCGCTGCTGCCCCGGTCCGCCGTGGCCGTCGGCACGGCCGCTGCGCTGCTCGCGCCGACCCCGCCTCCGGAGGCCGAGGACAGCGGCGTCTTCCTCGTGCCGCCGAACCCGGCGATGCACGACGAGTCGGCCGCCGACGAGGAGCGGCAGGCGCTGCGTGCCCGGGCCACGGCGCGCGACGAGGAGATCCGGCAGCTCGCCGCCCGGCTCTCCGCCGACCGCGCACTCGCCGCCCGGCTCGCCTCCTGGCGCACGGGCTGCCCCGCGGCCGGCTCG
>NZ_PQSQ01000002.1 GCF_002920575.1 Streptomyces sp. Ru73
GCGGGCCGACCGGCGTGATCGGCACGAACCGGCCGTGTGCGAAGGAGACCGCCGGCTCGCTGCTCGCCGACGCACCGGGGCTGGCCGGACGGGAGCTGCCCGAGGACCCGGTGGCCGCGCTGCGGCGGGCCGGTCAGCGGCCGGTGTCGTGGCCGGGCTGGCTGGGCATCGAGGCGGCGGAGGCGGCGCTGGGCCAGGAGCTGGGGGCGTACGACCGTCAAGATCCCGGACTGGGACGGGCTGCTGGAGGCGGCGGCGCGAGCGGGACGGTGAACGGGCGCCGGGCCAGGGGCCGGCGGGGAGGGAACGGCCGGTGAGCGGGCACGGGCCGGGCCCCCGCCCCCGGCCGGTCAGCGGCACGGGCCCGTGACCCCGCACGGCCCCGCACGGCCCCGTACGGCCCCGTACGGCCCCGTACGGCCGCCGGTCCGGGCGGGCGCTGCCCGGACCGGCGCCGCTATCCCATGCTCTTCGCCCCGTCCAGCGACTCGCGGATGATGTCGGCGTGGCCGGCGTGCTGGGCGGTCTCGGCGATGATGTGCATCAGCACCCGGCGGGCCGACCACTGTGCGCCGGGCTCGAACCACGGGGCCTTCGGCAGCGGCCATGCGGCGTCCAGGTCGGGCAGGGTGGCCACCAGGTCGTCGGTCCGGCGGGCCACGTCCGCGTAGTCGGCCAGTACACCGGCCAGCGTCTCACCGGGCAGCAGCCGGAACCCGTCAGCGCGGCGGGCCACGTCGGCCTCGGTCATCGTCGTGAAGTCCGGCATGGCCGACGGGCCCTTCAGAAGGAAGTCCACCCAGCTCTGCTCGACCTCGGTGACATGCTTGATCAGACCGCCCAGGCACAAGCCGCTGGCGGTGGTCCGCAGCCCGGCCTGCTCGTCGGTGAGACCGCGCGTGGTGAAGCGCAGGAAGTGCCGGTGCTTGGCCAGCGCCTCCAGCCATTCGGCGCGCTCACCGGTGACGGCCGGGGTCTCGGCCGGGGCATCGGCCGGGTCGGGATTCGTCGGCTCGTTGCTGGTCATGGTCTCCGCCCTTCGGGGTTTGCGTTCCCTCGGTCAGGACCACGCTACGAACGCTTGCGGTCAGCTTCCGTCCTCAATCGGCGATCGTTGAGGGGGGGTTCCGTCCGTCCTCTTCCGCCCGTCCTCCTCCGCCCGTCCTCTTCCGCCCGTCCTCATTCGGCGGCCGTTGAGGTCAGTTTCCGTCGTCGATCAACTGCCGGACCAGTCCGGCCCGGTCGGCGATCACCGCCGCCTGTACCCGGTTGAGTCCGCCCAGTTTCGCGAGCAGCGCGCTGACGTGGTCCTTTATCGTGCCGTGCGCCAGGTGCAGGCGCAGCGCGATCTCGCCGTTCGAGAGCCCCTCGCCGACCAGCGCGAGCACCTGGCGTTCGCGGTCGGTGAGGCCGCTGACGCTGCGCGCCGCGGCCGCGTCCGGCTTGCCGCCGAGGTAGCCGCCGATCACGGCCGGGGTGACGCCGGGCGCGAGCACATGGCCGCCGGCGGCCAGTACCCGTACGGAGTGCACGAGTTGTTCCGGCGCCGTGTCCTTCAGGAGGAAGCCGGCGGCGCCCTCCTGCAGGGCGGCGCCGAGGTACTCCTCGCCGTCGAAGGTGGTGAGCATGGCGGTGCGCGGCGGCTCGGGCAGTTCGCGCAGTCCGCGCAGGACGGTCAGGCCGTCCACGTCGGGCATGCGGATGTCCAGCAGCAGCACGTCCGGGCGGTGGGCCAGCAGGGTGGCGCGTGCCTCGCCGCCGCCGCAGTCCGCGACCACCTCGATGTCCGGCGCCGACCCGAGGATCAGCCGCAGCCCGGAGCGGACCAGCTCCTCGTCGTCCACGACCACGACACGGATCACCCGAGCTCCTCGTTCCGGCTGCGCGCTGCCCGCCGCCGGGCCTGGCGGCGCTCTCCGTGATCGAGGTTACGGCAGGTAAGGGGCGGTGCCGCGGCACTTGAAGAGGAGATCGGCGGCGTGCACCCCCCGCCGGTCGGCGGGGCGCACCGGAGCCCGGCGGGGGTTCCACCGGCGCACCACGGGCGGCAAGGGTGGCGGACACGACAGGACGGCCCGCCGCTCCGTCACTCCGCCGCTCCGAGGACGCGGGCGCGGGCGCGCGGAGTGCTCTCGCGAGGTGTGCGAGTAGTCGCGGAGGTGTACGGAGTAAGCACGAAGGCGTGCGAAGTACGCGCGGAAGACGTACGGAGTACCCGCGGGAGGCTTACCGGCGCCTCAGGACGCGCTGGTCGCAGCCGCCGCGGCCGTACCCGCTCCGGCGTCGGGGCCGGCCGCGGCCTGGCGGCGGGCGGCGGCCAGCACCGTGTCGAGCAGGCCGGGGAAGCGGTCCGCCAGGTCCTCCCGGCGCAGTGCGTTCATCTTGGCCGTGCCGCGGTAGGTCTGGGTGATCACGCCGTGCTCGCGCAGCACCCGGAAGTGGTGGGTGAGCGTGGACTTGCTGACCGGCGCGTCGAAGACCGAGCAGGAGCACTCCCCCTCGGCGTCGGCCAGCACCCGCACGATGCCGAGCCGTACCGGGTCGGCGAGCGCGTGCAGCACGTCCTCCAGCCGGATCTCGTCCCGGCTCGGGTGCGCGAGCACGCGCGGACCGCCCCCGGAGGGCGTGGTGAGCGCGGCGGCCTGCATGACGGCTCCTGTCGGTCGGGGCTCCCGGTGGGTGAATGCCCGATGTACGAGAACCATCGTAGTTCGGCGCCGTCCGGACCGCCAGGAAAGACCGCGCTAGGCGGCAGTGGTGCGCCGCTGCCACCAGTGGCGGCGGCGGGGGTGGACGGCGCGGCCGAGCCGGCGGCCGAGGAGGAGGTAGCCGAGCAGCGCGCCGGTGGTGTTCAGGATGACGTCGTCGATGTCGAAGGCGCGCCCGGTGACCAGGGCGCCCTGCACCAGCTCGACCAGGAGCATCACCACGGCGGTCACCGCGACCACCCGCAGCGGCCCGCGGGCCCTGGGTGCCACCACCGGCAGCAGCAGCCCGAAGGGCACACCGAGCACGATGTTTCCGCCGAGCTGCTTGACGGTGTCGACGAACGCGGGCTGTGCGAGGTAGTTGCGGATCGAGTCGCCGGGCCGCAGGTTGCTGTGGGTGAGCGCTTCGGAGGCGGCCGACGGCTGGAGGGTCAGCCGGGCGAGCACCGCGCCGAAGGCCACCATGACGGCGAACGCGACCACCATCACCAGCACCCGTACGGGCGGCGGGAGCGGTGGCCCGCCGCCCGTGGCCGGGCCGTGGCGCTTCCTCCTGGCGGCGCCGGAGCGCCGGAGTGACCGCTTGGTGGCGCCGCTGCGCCAGGGTGACCGCGCCATGAAGACCCCTCACGTCACGTGGAGTTGGCCTGTCCGGTGGTGCGGTTACCCCTGGGGCGGCAGGGCATGCGCGTCCTCGCGGGCCGCGGGTTCCTCCTCCGGGGCACCGGACGCCTCGGCCGCACCGGGCTTCTCTGCCCGAGTGGTCTCAGGGGCGGCCTCAGGAGCGGTCGCCGGGCCGGCCGCCGGCTTGCGGGAGGTGATCCCGAAGAGCGGCAGCAGTCCGGACCTGGCGCGGTTGACCACGGGCGCCGCCCAGCGCGCGGTCAGCGGCCCGAGGATGACCATGATCAGGACGTACGCGGTGGCGATCGGGCCGATGCGCGGCTCGACGGCCGTGGTGAGCCCGGCGATCACGATGGAGAACTCACCGCGTGCCACCAGCGCGCCGCCGGCCCGCAGCCGGCCGTTGGGGCCGATGCCGGCGCGGCGGGCCGCGTACCAGCCGGTCAGGACCTTGGTCACGGTGGTGACGACGGCGAGCAGCAGCGCCGGGAGCAGCACCGGCGGAATGGCCGTGGGGTCGGTGGACAGGCCGAAGAAGACGAAGAAGATCGCGGCGAAGAGGTCGCGCAGCGGCGTGAGGAGCTTGCGCGCGCCCTCCGCCACCTCGCCGGACAGCGCGATGCCGACGAGGAACGCGCCGACCGCGGCGGAGACCTGGAGTTCCTGGGCGATGCCCGCGACGAGCACGGTCAGGCCGAGGACGACGAGGAGCAGCATCTCGGGGTTGTCGGAGGACACCCAGCGGCTGATCAGGCGGCCGTGCCGGAGCGCGAGGTAGAGCACGAGGCCGACGGCGCCGAGGGCGATGAGCAGCGTGACGCTGCCGCCGGCGAGGCCGACGCCGGCCAGCAGGGCGGTGAGCAGCGGCAGGTAGACCGCCATGGAGAGGTCTTCGAGGACCAGGACGCCGAGGATGACCGGGGTCTCGCGGTTGCCGAGCCGGCCGAGGTCGGTGAGGACCTTGGCGATGACACCGGAGGAGGAGATCCAGGTGACGCCGGCCAGTGCGACGGCGGCGACCGGGCCCCAGCCCAGCAGCAGCGCGGCGACGGCGCCCGGCACGGCGTTCAGCAGGCAGTCGACGGCCCCTGACGGGTACTGCGTCTTCAGGCTCGTGACCAGTTCGGAGGCGCTGTATTCGAGGCCGAGCAGGAGCAGCAGCAGGATGACGCCGATCTCGGCGCCGACGCCCACGAACTCCTCGCTGGCGTTGAGCGGGAGCAGTCCGCCGTGCCCGAAGGCGAGGCCGGCGAGGAGGTAGAGGGGTATGGGCGAGAGCCCGATCCGGCCGGCGAACCGGCCGAGGAGGCCGAGCGCGAGGATGACGGCGCCGAACTCGACGAGCAGTGCGGTGGTCTCGTGCATGCTCAGCCTCCGGCGATGATCGCGGCGAGGGCGTCGACGCCCTCACGGGTGCCGACCGCGACGAGGGTGTCGCCGATGGCGAACCGGAAGTCGGGACCGGGGGACGGATGGGCGCTGGTGCGGCGCAGCACCGCGACGATGGACGCGCCGGTACGAGTACGCGCCTGGGTGTCACCGAGCAGCCGGCCGCCGTACGGGGAGCGGCTGCCGATCTGGATGTGCTCGGTGACCAGGTCGATGCCGTCGGTGCGGACGGCGTCCAGCGGCGCCGGGTCTATCAGGTGCGCGAGCGCCGTCGCCTCCTCCCGTTCCAGGGGGACCGAGGACTGGCAGGTATCGGGGTCATCGGCCGAGTAGAAGCCGATGAAGCGGCGTCCGTCGTGGTGCACCACCACGGAGAGGTGCTGTCCGGCGTGCGTGGTGAAGTCGTAGCGCGTACCGACGCCCGGCAGCGAAGTGCGTCGCGTCCCCATCATGTCCTCCCTGGATGCCGCGCCGGGGGCGCCGGGGGCGCGGACCGGACGCGATCTCCTTTACCTGGCCATTACGTTTTACCCCATCATTACAGACGCTTGGTGGTTACATATGGCCGGGCCGGGGCGGCGGATCAGCCGGCGGGCATGCGCCAGGGCTCCTCCGGGAGCGGACTCCCGGTCTCCACAAGGGACTTGAGGTTGGAGAGCACGGCGGCCCAGCCGCCGGCCGCCGCGGCGCGCTCGGCCTCGTCCGCCAGGTTCTCGTGGGTCACGGTGAGCCGGACGATCCCGCCGTACGGCTCGATGGAGAAGGTGACCTTCGACGGGCCGCCGGCCGGCTCCTCCCCCGGCTCGGCCCAGGTGGTGACCAGCCGGCGCGGCGGGTCGCTCTCGACGACCAGCCCGACGACGTCGGCGATGCCCGAGCCGTCGGTGCGCCGGTGCTCCCACGGGGAGCCGGTCACCCAGTCGGAGACGTTGCTCGTGGCCCCAGTACGCGGCCGTCAGCTCGGGGTCGGTCAGCGCGTGCCAGACGCGCTCCGCGCTCCCCTCGATGTAGGTGACGTAGACAAAGGCCGGTCTGTCGGTCATGGCGTCCTCGGCTCGTCGGTGCAACGGCGGCGCGCGCCCGCGGACGCGGACGCGCGCACCCCGACGGTGTGCAGGCGGATGACCGGCCGTCAATCGGAGCGGGCCGGCACAGCGCCGAACGGGCGACAGCGGCCGGCCGGCTGACCGCACGGGCCGCCCGCCGCATGGGCCGCTCAGCGCACCGGCCGACCGGCCGACCCTACGGGCCGCCCGCCGCGGGTCGGCACCACGGCGGGGCGAAGTGGGCTCCAAGGACTCGCTGTTCACTCCATTGACACCCCTCACCCCCCTCCCTACTGTTCCGGCGAATCGCTTCGACGCCCGTTGTCGAAACGATTCGATTCACCGGTCCGGCGGACGCCGGCCGAGGCGGTCCGGGACGGTCCGAGGAGAGCCTGATGGTCAAGATCACGGATGTGGCGCGGCACGCCGGTGTGTCGCCGAGCACGGTGTCGTACGTGCTCAGCGGCAAGCGCTCCATCTCGGCCGCCACCCGGTGCCGGGTCGAGGCGAGCATCCGGCAGCTCGGGTACCGGCCACACGCCGGGGCCCGGGCGCTGGCCAGCAGCCGGTCCAACGTGGTGGCACTCGTGATGCCGCTGCGCAGCGGTGTCCACGTGCCGGTGCAGATGCAGTTCGCCGCGTCAGTGGTCACCACCGCCCGGACGCACGACCACGACGTCCTGCTGCTCACCCAGGAGGAGGGCGAGGACGGGCTGCGCAGGGTGGCGGACACCGCGCTGGTGGACGCGCTGGTCGTGATGGACGTCCAGCTGCACGACGCCCGGGTACCGCTGCTCCGCGCTCTCCGGCTGCCCTCGGTCCTCATCGGCTTCCCCGCCGAGGCCGACGGGCTGACCTGCATCGACCTGGACTTCACGGCGACCGGCGAGGAGTGTGTGGCGCACCTGGCGCGGCTCGGCCACCGCACCGTGGCGCTGCTGGGCTCGCCGCCGGAGGTGTACGTACGCGGTACCGGCTTCGCGCGGCGGACGGCGGCCGGCTTCACGGCAGCGGCACACCGGTACGGCATGACCTCGGCCGTGCTGCCGGTCGCGCCCGGTACGCAGGCCGCACGCGAGACGGTCGACCGGCTGCTGCGCGACCACCCGGACCTGACCGCGGTCGTGGTGCACAACGAGCCGGCGCTCGGGCCGCTGCTGGAGGCGTTCCGCGGCGCTGGGCTGCGGGTGCCGGCGGATCTGTCGGTGGTCGCGGTGTGCCCGGACGAGCAGGCGGAGGCGGCCGCCGTGCCGCTCACCTCCGTCACCATCCCCGCCGCCGAGGTGGGGGCACGCTCCGTCGAGCTGCTGATGGCGAAGCTGGACGGCCGGACCGTACCCGACGCGACGCTGCTGCCGCCGCGGCTGACCGAACGGGCGAGCACCGCACCGCGCGCACGCACGACCTGACCGCGCACGTACCACCTGGCCGCGGCCGGCCGCCGGTCCGGCAGCGCACGGGCACCACGCACCGTCCATCGAAGCGCTTCGACTCGAAGGAGTCCCGTGAAGCCCCAAGGACTGTCCCGACGACGTACCGCCGTGCTCGCCGTGGTCACGGCGTGCGCCGCGGTCGCGCCCGGCCTCACCGGGTGCGCGGCGGCGCCGGACCCCGGCACGGTCACCGTGCTGAACTCGGCCACCGACACCGCCGAACACACCAAGAACCAGAAGTTCTTCGACCGCTGCGCACGGCCGCTGGGGCTGCGCGTGGAACAGCTCAGCGTCCCCGCCGACCAGGTGTCCTCCAAGGCGCTGCGGATGGCGTCGTCCCGCTCGCTGCCCGACATCCTGGAGCTGGACGGCTCGGAGCTGCCGCAGTTCGCGCTGACCGGCGGGCTGCGGCCGCTGGCCGAACTCGGCGTGGACGCGTCGGGGTTCTCGCGCAGCGCCGTCTCCCTCGGCTCGTACAAGGGCACCCGGTACGGGGTGGCGCGGTCCGCCAACTCCCTCGCCCTGTACTACAACCCCGAGCTGTTGGCGAAGGCCGGCGTCGAGCCGCCCCGCACCTGGGCGGAGCTGCGTACGGCGGCGCGGAAGCTGACCGGGGGCGGCACCTACGGGCTGGCCTTCAGCGCCAGTCCGGACGCCGACGGGGTCTACCAGTTCCTGCCCTTCTTCTGGTCGGCGGGCGGCGACGAGGCGCGGCTCGACGACGGCCGCGGGGAGGCGGCGCTGGAGCTGTGGCGGCAGCTGGTGGCGGACGGGTCCGTGTCCAAGGCCGTCGTCAACTGGAACCAGCAGGACGTCAACGACCAGTTCCTCGCGGGCCGCGCCGCCATGATGATCAACGGGCCGTGGCAGGTGCCGGTGCTCGACGCCCAGCGCAAGACCCGCTGGGCGGTCGCCACGATTCCCGTCCCGGAGGCGGGCGGCACGGCGGTGCCGCCCATCGGCGGCACCGTCATGACCGTACCCAAGAGCGACGCACCGGACCGGGAGCGGAACGCCGCGAAGATCCTCGACTGCCTCAACTCCCCTGCCAACCAGCTGGCTTGGGGTCAGGCGTCCAACAACGTGCCCACGCGCACCGCGGCGGCGCGGCGTTACGCGCAGCGCAATCCGAAGCTCGCGCCGTTCGCCGACCTGGTCACCACCGCCCGGTCCCGCACCGCCAGGGTCGGCACCCGCTGGCCCGCCGTCGGCGACGCGCTCGCGGGCGCTTTCCAGTCCGTACTGACCGGCCGGAGCAGCCCCGCGCAGGCGCTGAGACGGGCGCAGCAGCAGGCGACGGCGGAGAAGTGAGGCACCGGTCATGACCACCCGTACCCGGCGCTCCGCGCTGTTCCGCTGGCTTTTCGTCGCTCCCGCGCTGCTCTACATGGGCCTCTTCTTCGGCGCTCCGCTGGTCCGCAATCTGCTGATGAGTTTTCAGCACTACACGCCGACGACGTACTTCACCGGCGAGGCGCCCTTCAACGGGTTCGACAACTGGCGGGCCGTGCTGACCGACCCGCTGTTCACCGATGCGCTGTGGCACACGGCGCTGTTCACGGCCGGTTCGCTGCTCGGCCAGTTCACCATCGGGCTGGCGCTGGCCGTCTTCTTCTCGCGGCGCTTCCGGCTCGCCGGGTTCGTGCGGGCCGTCCTGCTGCTGCCCTGGCTGGTGCCCATGGTGGTGTCCGCCGTCGTGTGGCGGCGCATCCTCGACCAGGAGCACGGGGTGCTCAACACCTTCCTGCGGGCGGTCGGCCTGGCCGACGGCGGGGTGCCGTGGCTGAGCAGCCCGAGCGTCGCGCTGCTCTCGGCCGTCCTGGTCAACATCTGGATCGGCATCCCGTTCAACATGGTCATCCTCTACGGCGGGCTCCAGGAGATACCGCGGGAGCTGTACGAGGCGGCGGCGCTGGACGGCGCGCGTCCCTGGCGGGCCTTCCGCAGCGTCACCCTGCCGCTGCTGCGGCCGGTGATCACCGTGGTGCTCGTGCTGGGCTTCATGTCCACGGTCAAGATCCTGGACCTGATCCTGGCGCTCACCGCCGGCGGCCCCGCCGATGCGACCCAGACCCTGGGCACCGTCACCTACCAGATGTCGTTCCTGCGGCTCGACTTCGGCCGGGGCGCCGTCGTCGGCACCGTCCTCATCCTGGTCAGCGCGGTCTTCGCCGTGCTGTACCTGCGCGCGAACCGCGCCGACTTCGGCAAGGGGAAGTGATCACGTGGTCCCGAGAACCGCCCGTCGGCTGCGCGGCGCCCGGAACACCGCCGCCGCACTGCTGATCCTCGCCGTGCTGCTCTTCCCGGTCTACTGGATGCTGAACACCGCCCTCCAGCCCGCCTCGGGCATCGCGGTGGACTGGTTCCCCGGCGACCCGGGCCTGGGGAGTTTCCGTCTGGCGCTGGCGAGCCAGGGCCGCTCGATGCTCACCAGCCTGGTGGTCGCGCTCGGTGCCGTCGCCGTGTGTCTCGCGCTGGCGGCGCCCGCCGCGTACGGGCTGGCGCAGTTCGCGCTGCGCGGCGGCCGCGGCGTCGTCTTCACCACGCTCCTCACGCAGATGGTGCCGGGCATCGTCATCGCCAACGCGCTCTACAGCGCGTACGCGGAGCTGGGCCTGATCAACTCCTATCTGGGGCTGATCCTGGCCGACGCCTCGCTCGGGCTGCCGTTCTCCATCGTGCTGCTGCGTGCCTTCATGGTGTCGCTCCCCGGTGAGGTGGTCGAGGCGGCGCTGGTGGACGGCGCGAACCGCTTCACGGCCTTCGTCCGCGTCGTGCTCCCGATGAGCCGCAACGCGCTCATCACGGCCGGGCTGTTCACCTTCCTCTTCGCCTGGTCGGACTTCATGTTCGCGCTGACGCTCAACACCACCGACGACGTCAGGCCGGTCACCCTCGGCATCTACCAGTTCGTCGGCGCCCACGTCAGCGACTGGGGCGCGGTCATGGCGACAGCCGTGCTGTCGGCGGTGCCCGCCGCGGTCCTGCTGGTCGTCGCCCAGAAGTACATCGCCGCCGGCATCACCGGCGGTTCCGTCAAGTAGCCACCGCACGACGGGAAGGCGGATCGTCCGATGAAGTTCACCGACGGCTACTGGCTGATGCGGGACGGCGTCCAGGCGTCGTACGCCACCGAGATCGTCGACACCCGGGTCGGTGACGGCCGGTTCACCCTCCACGCCGCAACACGCCACGTCCGGCACCGCGGCGACACCCTCAACGCTCCCCTGCTGGCCGTGGAGTGCTTCTCGCCCGCCGAGGGCGTGATCGGCGTACGCACCACCCACCACGCGGGCTCGGTCGACCGCGGTCCGCACTTCGCGCTGCACACCGGCCCGGACGGCACCTCCGCGGGGACGGTCCACCGCGACGGCACGGTCATCCAACTCACCGCCGGAGGGCTGTCGTTGCGGGTCGACACCGCGGCGCCGTACCGGCTGGACTTCGCCGCGGACGGCCGCACGCTGACGTCGGTTGCGGCACGCGGTACCGGCTTCGCCACCACGCCCGACGGCGCGCACCACTCCCTCGCCCAGCTCTCGCTCGGCGTCGGCGAGCTGGTGTACGGGCTGGGCGAGCGCTTCACCCCGTTCACCCGCAACGGGCAGCGCGTCGACATCTGGCAGGCGGACGGCGGCACCGCCAGCGAACAGGCTTACAAGAACGTGCCGTTCCACCTCACCAACCGCGGCTACGGCGTCTTCGTCAACCACCCGGGCCTGGTCTCCTACGAGGTGGGGTCCGAGGCGGTCGGCCGGGTCCAGTTCAGCGTCGAGGACCAGAGCCTGGAGTACTACGTCGTGCACGGCCCGACGCCGAAGGAGGTGCTGGACCGCTACACCGCGCTGACCGGCCGCCCGGCGCTGCCGCCCGCCTGGTCCTTCGGGCTGTGGCTGTCCACGTCCTTCACCACCTCCTACGACGAGGAGACCGTCACCCGCTTCGTACGCGGCATGGCCGAGCGGGACATCCCCCTCGGCGTGTTCCACTTCGACTGCTTCTGGATGCGCGCCTATCAGTGGTGCGACTTCACCTGGGACCCGGACGTCTTCCCTGACCCGGAGGGCATGCTGCGCCGCCTCAAGAGCGAGCACGGCAGCGGGAGCGAGGACGGCAACGGGGACGGGGACGGGCTGAAGGTCTGTGTCTGGATCAATCCCTACATCGCGCAGAAGTCTCCCCTCTTCGAGGAGGCCGCGCGCCTGGGGTACCTGGTCCGCCGGCCGGACGGCAGTGTGTGGCAGTGGGACATGTGGCAGGCCGGCATGGGCCTGGTCGACTTCACCCATCCCGGGGCCCGCGAGTGGTACGCGGAGAAGCTGCGCGGGCTGCTCGGCCAGGGCGTCGACTGCTTCAAGACCGACTTCGGCGAGCGCATCCCCACCGACGTGGTCTGGCACGACGGCTCCGATCCGGCGCGGATGCACAACTACTACACGCACCTCTACAACCGCACGGTCTTCGAGACGCTCACCGCCGCGCGCGGCGCGGACGAGGCGGTGCTCTTCGCGCGCTCCGCGACCGCGGGCGGCCAGCAGTTCCCCGTCCACTGGGGCGGGGACTGCGAGTCCACCTTCGGTGCGATGGCCGAGTCGCTGCGCGGCGGGCTCTCCCTCGGGCTGTCCGGGTTCGGCTTCTGGAGCCATGACATCGGCGGTTTCGAGGGCACGCCGAGCCCGGCGGTCTTCAAGCGCTGGGTGCAGTTCGGGCTGCTGTCCTCGCACAGCCGCCTGCACGGCAGTACGTCGTACCGCGTGCCGTGGGACTTCGACGACGAGGCCGTCGCCGTCACCCGCGACTTCGCCCGGCTCAAGCACCGGCTGATGCCGTACCTGTACCGGGCCGCGCGCCAGGCAGCGGAGCACGGCACGCCCGTCATGCGCGCGATGCTCCTGGAGTTTCCCGGCGATCCGGCCTGCCACACCCTGGACCGGCAGTACATGCTCGGCGACGACCTGCTGGTGGCGCCGGTCCTCAGCGCCGACGACACGGTGGAGTACTACGTGCCGGACGGCGAGTGGACCCATCTGCTCTCCGGCGCGCGCGTACGGGGGCCGGGCTGGCGGCGCGAGCGGTACGGCTTCGACAGCCTGCCGCTGCTGGCCCGCCCCGGTTCTGTCATCCCGTTCGGCAGTGTGCCCGGCCGGGCCGTGTACGACTGGCGGCACGACGTGACGCTGCGGGTGCACCGGCTCGGCGACGGCGACGAGGTGACCACACGGGTGCCCGCGCCGGACGGCGCGCCCGACGCGGTGTTCCGCACCCGCAGGGACGGCCGGCACATCGTCGTCGAGGCGGCCGGCGCGCCGGGGCCCTGGCACGTGCTCCTGCCGGGCGCCGACGCACGGCTGACCGCCGCACCGGGCGCAGCGGAGCTGTCCGGAACCCTCGACGGGCTGGAGGACCGAGCCGACGGGCTGGAGGGCTGAGCCGAAGGCCGGTGCGGGGCCGGTGCGCTGAGCCGGCGGCCCGGAGTCGGCGCGCGGGCGGGCCGCCCGTACCGTCAGTCGGCAGTACGCGGCGGTGCGGGCAGCGTGGCGCTGACGTGGAATCCGCCGTCGTCCCGGGGCCCCGCGTCCAGGTCGCCGCCGGCCAGACGCACCCGCTCGGCCAGCCCGATCAGGCCGTGACCGCCGCTGGGCAGCAGCGGCCCCTCACCGTCCGGGGACCGGTCGGCGGGACGGCCCGCCGGGCCGTTGGTCACGTTCACGGACAGTGCGTCGGGGCGGTAGGTGACGCGGATGTCCGTGGCCGCGCCCGGCGCGTGCTTGTGCACGTTGGTCAGGGCCTCCTGCACGACCCGGTACGCGGCCCGCTCGACCTGCTCGGCGAGTGCCCGCGGCTCGCCCTCGCTGTGCAGCGTGACGGGCAGTCCGGCGGCGCGCGAGCTGTCGGCCAGTGCGGCGATCCGGCCCACGGCGGCACCGTCGGCGGCGGGCTGCGCGGCGCCGTCCCCGTCCGCCGTCCCGTCCCCGTCCGCCGCTCCGGCCGCAGTGTCGGGGCCGCTCTTGAGCAGGCCCAGCATCTCGCGCAGCTCCGTGAGCGCCTGCCGGCCCGCCGTCTGGATGATCTGCGCGGCCTCGGCCGTCACCTTCGGGTCGTGGGCCACGGTGGCCAGCGCGCCCGCGTGCACCACGATCAGGCTCACCTGGTGCGAGACGACGTCGTGCATCTCGCTCGCGATGCGCTGGCGCTCCTCGGCGCGCGCGGCCTCCGCCCGCAGCCGCTGTTCGCGTTCGGCGCGCTCGGCCCGTTCCATCAGCCCGGCGAGGACGGCGCGCCGCTCGCCCTGGTACAGGCCGAGGAGCAGGGGGACGAGGATGGCGAGGACGAAGTTGACGAGGATCGAGCCGAGCAGCATCCGCGGGTGCGTCCAGGGCCCGGCGGTCCACGGCACCACCGCCAGCAGGCCCGCCGCTGCCGTCACCCACACCGTGCGGCGGCTGTGCGGCCCGCGGTAGGCGCCCTCGGCGTAGAACGCGAAGGGCAGCGCGAAGTACGAGATCTGGAGGACCTTGGCGACGAGCGCGACCGCGAGCACGGCCTCGGGCACCCGGCGCCGCGCCAGCAGGGGCAGCGGGACCAGGGCGGCGAGCAGCAGGTTGGCCCACGGCGCGGCCGGCCCGAGGTACGGGTTCTTGACGCTGTTCCACACCGACAGCCCGAGGACGATGGCCGTGACGAGCACGTCGGCGACGACCGGCGACCGCAGCGGCGTCCGTCCTGACCGGCCCGGCACCACCGCCCGGTGGTTCACCGGCACCACGCACCAGGAACGTACAACGTGCCGGAAGTGCCGGCTGGGACTGCTGGTACTCACCCGGCGAGGATAGGAGACGCGCTGCCCGCGCCCGGCGCCGCCCTACCACCGGCGGGCCAACCTGCTGGGCCGAGTGCAGCAAGACGGGTGTGCCGGGGCGTTCCGGCGGAGATGCCCCAGCAGCGGAGAGGCAGGATTCCGCTGAGGGAAGGCGCGGCATGTCCGGAACACAGCACGACGAGGACGCGGCGACGGCCGACGGCGAACCGCGCCCGGGGTGGACGCACACGGCGAAGGTGCTCGTCAGCAGCCTGTGGTTCCCTGCGCTGTTCTTCTTCGGCTTCCTCTTCTGCTACCTGCTGGCCTTCCACAACCCCACCCCGAAGGACATCCGGGTGGCCGTTCCGGCACCGGCCGCTTCGCAGGTGCAGGGGGCCCTCGACAAGGCCGTGCCGGGCGGGTTCGAGGTACGGCCGGTGCCCGGCGGTGACGCGGCCCTGCGGCGCGCGGTGCTGGAGCGGCGGGCCGCCGGCGGCTATCTGCCGGACGCCGCCCATCCTGTCCTGTACACCGCGAAGGCCGGCGGCTTCGAGATCGAGGCGGTACTGCAGCAGGTGTTCACGCCGCTCGCCGAGCGGGGCGGCGCCACGCTGAAGCAGGTCGAACTGGCGCCGACCGCGCCCAAGGACGGCATGGGCACGAGCCTGTTCTACCTGTGCCTGGGGCTGACCATCCCGTCGTACATCATGGTGATGATGATGCTGCGGGCCACGGGGCTCGGCCGCTGGAAGAAGGTCACCACCTTCGTCGTCTCCGGCGCGGTGATGGCCGTGGCCGCCTTCTACATCTCCCTCGCGATGGACTGCATCGTGGACCGGCCGATCTGTCTGCTGTACATGTTCATGCTGAGCCTGGCGGTCTCGCTGACGTGCTACGGGCTGGTGCCCTTCGTGCGGCAGTTCTTCCCCGGCGTGGCCATCGTGGTGTTCGTCCTGCTCTCCATGCCGGCCAGCGGCGGGGCGATCCCCGTCGAGATGGTGCCGTCCTTCTTCCGCCATCTGCATCCGTACATGCCGCTGGGCAACCTGGTCGACGCGCTGCGGAACGAGATGTACTTCGACGGCGTCGAGCTGTTCCGCCCGCTGCTGGCGCTGAGCGTGTGGATCGCCGTCGGCATCGTGCTGATCTGTGCCGGGTTCTTCTGGGAGCGGCACCGGGTGAAGGTGGCGCGCTCCGGCGGGGACGAGGAGCTGACCCCGTCCGACCTGGAGGAAGCGGTGCAGGACCCGACGTTCGAAATGCCCCAGCCGATGCCGGTGCGCGCGTCCACCCACTACATCGGGGCCTCCGAACCGATGCTGGCCGGGCGGGTCCTGGACACCGGTTCGCAGCCGCTGCACGGCGTGCTGATCACCGTCACCACCACCGACGGGCGGCAGCTGACGCGTACGCGGACCGACGAGCACGGCGAGTACCGGCTGACCGGGCTGCCGGTGGGCTTCGTCAACGTCATCGCCGGCGGGCCGCGCCGCGTCCCGTCCATCAAGCGGGTGTACATCAAGGACGGGCCGGTGGCGCACCAGGACTTCGTGCTGCGGCCGCGCCCGCAGGACCCGTCGCCGGGCGGCGCCTCCGCCACCTCCTGAAAACACCCGTCTCGGCGCATTTCCCCTTTCCCGGGCGCCCCTTGAGCGTCCCGCCGCACGCGAAGGCGTAATGGAAAGGTCAAGACTTCTCTTCGTACGATGCTCTTCGGAATACCCACCGTGCGTGCGTGAGTTCAGGCTGCACGTACGGCATCCGCTCGCGACGCCCGCCCGGTGCGTCCCGTCCGCTTCTTCCGGAGGTCCCAGGCAATGCCCCAGACGACGGCCCCTCAACGGTCGCGCGCAGTCGTCCTCGTCCTCGCCTTCGCCGGCATCGTCGTCGCCGTGATGCAGACACTGCTGGTGCCGGTCATCAAGGATCTGCCGGTCCTGCTGGACACCGCACCGTCGAACGCCACCTGGGTCATGACGGCCACCCTGCTCGCCGGCGCCGTCGCCACGCCGATCATGGGCCGGCTCGGCGACCTCTTCGGCAAGCGCCGCATGCTGGTCACCAGCCTCGCGGTCATGGTGGCCGGCTCGCTCGTCTGCGCGTCCACCAGCGACCTCCTCGTGATGATCGTCGGCCGCGCGCTCCAGGGCTTCGCCATGGGCGCCATCCCGCTCGGCATCGGCCTGATGCGGGACGAACTGCCCGTCGAACGGCTCGGTTCGGCCCTGGCCCTGATGAGCTCCTCCATAGGCGTGGGCGGCGGACTGGCCCTGCCGCTCGCCGCCCTGGTCGCCCAGCACGCCGACTGGCACGCGCTGTTCTTCGGCTCCGCCGGACTCGGCGTCGTCTCGATCCTGCTCACACTGGCGGTCGTGCCGGAGAGCCGGGTCCGGGCCGAGGGCCGCTTCGACCTCGCGGGCGCGCTCGGCCTCTCCCTCGGTCTCGTGCTGTTCCTGCTGCCGATCACCAAGGGCAGTGACTGGGGCTGGGGTTCGGCCACCACCCTCGGCCTCTTCGCCGCGGCGCTGGTCGTGCTCGTCCTGTGGGGCGTGATGGAGCTGCGCATGACCGCCCCGCTGGTGGACCTGCGTACCACCGCGCGCCGCGAGGTGCTGCTGACCAACCTCGCCTCGATCATGGTCGGTGTCGCGTTCTACGCCATCTCGCTCGTCCTCCCGCAGCTGCTCCAGCTGCCGGCCGCCACCGGCTACGGGCTGGGCCAGTCGATGGTGGTCGCGGGTCTGTGCGTGGCGCCGCTGGGCCTGACGATGATGTTCACCGCGCCCGTCTATGCCCGCCTGTCGGCGCGGTACGGCCCGAAGCTCACCCTCATGCTCGGCATGCTGATCATCGCGATCGGCTACGGCGCGGGGCTCGGCCTGATGAGCGCCGCCTGGCAGACCATCGTCATCTCGGTCATCGTCGGTGCGGGCATCGGCCTCGCCTACTCCTCGCTGCCCGCGCTGATCAACGGTGCCGTCGACCCGTCCGAGACGGGCGCGGCCAACGGGCTGAACACACTGATGCGTTCGATCGGTACGTCGGTGTCGAGCGCCGTGATCGGCATGGTGCTCGCCAACACGGCTCACCAGGTGGGTTCGGTGGCGGTGCCCACCCTGCACGGCTTCCGCGTCTCGTTCCTCATCGCCACGGCGGCGGTCGCCGTCGGCCTGCTGCTCGCGGCGTTCCTGCCGCGCGGCCGGCGGGCGTCCGCGCCGCAGCTGGTCACCACGAGCGAGGAGGAGGCCAACCTCCAGCGGGCCGCCCTGGCGATCCGCGCGACGCAGGAGGCCGGCCCGGTGCGGGAGGACCGTCCGGCGCATGAGGGCGTGCCGCGGCAGGCGGCCCGTCCGGTACGGCAGGCCGGAGCGCCGGGCGCCGGGTTCCGCGGGCGGGTCCTGGACCGGGCCGGGGAGCCGGTGCCCCGCGCCAGGGTGGCGCTGATCGACCGGTACGGACGCCGGGCCGGCACCGCGCTCACCGACCACGAAGGCCGGTACGCGGTCGCCGTCCCGGACGGCGGTGCCTACGTACTGGCCGCCATGGTCGCCGGTCATGCCCCGCGCGCCTCGGCGGCCGTGCACCCCGGCGAGGGCCGCCCGGTCGACGTCGACCTGGTCGTCACCGCCGCGCCGGAGGGCAGCCCGGCGGCCGCTCCCGTCAGCACTCGATGACGTTGACCGCGAGTCCGCCCCGCGCGGTCTCCTTGTACTTGACCTTCATGTCCGCACCCGTCTCCTTCATGGTCTTGATGACCTTGTCGAGGGAGACGTGGTGGCGGCCGTCGCCGCGCAGCGCCATGCGCGCGGCGGTGACGGCCTTGACCGAGGCCATGCCGTTGCGCTCGATGCACGGGATCTGCACCAGGCCGCCCACCGGGTCGCAGGTCAGGCCGAGGTTGTGCTCCATGCCGATCTCGGCCGCGTTCTCCACCTGCTCCGGGGAGCCGCCCAGCACCTCCGCCAGGCCGCCCGCGGCCATCGAGCAGGCCGAGCCCACCTCGCCCTGGCAGCCCACCTCGGCGCCGGAGATCGAGGCGTTCTCCTTGAACAGCATCCCGATGGCGCCGGCCGCCAGCAGGAAGCGGATCACGCCCTCTTGCTTTTCTTCTTCGGAGGCACCGCCGGCCGCGAAGTTCATGTAGTAGTGCAGGACGGCGGGGATGATGCCGGCCGCGCCGTTGGTCGGCGCGGTCACCACCCGGCCGCCGGCCGCGTTCTCCTCATTGACGGCCATCGCATAGAGCGTCACCCACTCCATGGCGTGCGCCGGTGCGTCGCCGCGGGCGCGCAGTTGCCGGGCGGAGGCGGCGGCGCGCCGCCGCACCTTCAGCCCTCCCGGCAGGATGCCCTCACGGCCCAGACCGCTTGCGACGCACTCCTCCATGACCCGCCAGATCTCCAGCAGCCCGGCCCGGATCTCCGCTTCCGTGCGCCAGGCCTTCTCGTTCTCCAGCATCAGCGCCGAGATCGACAGACCGGTCTCCCGGGCGAGCCGCAGCAGCTCGTCGCCGGTGCGGAAGGGGTACGTCAGCACCGTGTCGTCCAGCTTGATCCGGTCCGCGCCGATCGCGTCCTCGTCGACCACGAAGCCGCCGCCGACCGAGTAGTACGTCCGCTCCAGAAGCGGCTCCCCCGCGCTGTCGTACGCGAAGAGGGTCATGCCGTTGGCGTGGTACGGCAGGGAGCGCCGCCGGTGCAGGACCAGTTGCCGGTCCGTGTCGAAGCCGATCTCGTGCGCGTCGCCGAGGTCGCGGCCCAGCAGTCGCAGCCGCCCGGTCGACATGATCCGCTCCACGTCGGCCTCGGCCTCGGCGACGTCGACCGTGTGCGGTTCGTTGCCCTCCAGCCCGAGCAGGACGGCCTTCGGAGTGCCGTGGCCGTGCCCGGTGGCGCCCAGCGAGCCGAACAGTTCGGCGCGTACCGCGGCGGTGTGGGCGAGCAGGCCGTCGTTCTTGAGGCGGCCGACGAAGAGGTGCGCCGCGCGCATCGGGCCGACCGTATGGGACGAGGACGGGCCGATGCCGATGGAGAACAGGTCGAACACGGAGATGGCCACGAAGGCTCCCTTGTCGGCGCGTGCGGTGCGGGCGGGTCGGGTGGTGGGGCGGGTGCGAGTGCGGGGGCCGGGCGGGGGCCGCGGTCCTGGCGTGCGCCGGGTTCCGTTACCGGGCCGCTGCCACCGCGGCGGGGGCGAGCGTGCGCCGGAGCCGGTTGAACGGCTTCGGCCGGTTCATGGCGAGCACCGCGACGGGGTGGTCGTCGTACCGGTAGACGGCCGCGAAGGAGCGGTCGTCCGGGTCCCCGTCGACCACCTCGGGCCGGGCGCCGGGGACGACGTGGCCCGCGAGCTGAATGCGTACCTGGTACTGGTCGGACCAGAAAGAGGGGGCCCGGGCCGGTCCGGGGGCCGACGTGCCGGAGAGCAGCGTGGCGGCGGCGGTCCTGGCCTGCTCGGTGGCGCTGGTCCAGTGTTCGATGCGGGCGTGCCGGCCGGTGAAGGGGTGCGGGCAGCGGGCCACGTCGCCGACGGCGACCACCTGCGGGACGTTCGTCGCGCAGCCCTCGTCGCACACCACGCCGTCGGCCACCTCGACGCCGGAGCCGTCGAGCCAGTCGGTGGCGGGCCGGACGCCCACCCCGACGACCACCACGTCGGCGGGTATCTGGCGCCCGTCCGTCAGCCGCACCCCGGTGACCCGGTCGTCGCCGGTGAAGCCCGCCACGCCGGTGCCGGTCAGCAGCCGGACCCCGTGGTCGGTGTGGAGCGCGGAGCAGACCAGGCCCATCTCGCGCCCGAGCACGCGCTCCAGCGGTACGTCGAGTGCCTCCACGACGGTGACGTGCAGGCCGAGCCGGTGGGCCGTGGAGGCCACCTCGGCGCCGATGAAGCCGGCCCCGATGACGACGACCCGGGGCAGGCCGCCGCGCAGTTCGGCACGCAGGGCCAGGGCGTCGTCGAGGGTGCGCAGGGTGTGGATGCCGGCCATTCCGGCCGTTCCGGGGAAGGTCCTGGCACTGGTCCCGGTGGCGATGACCACGCCGTCGGTACGCAGCTCCCGGCCGTCGTCCAGGGTGACGGTGCGGGTCGCGGGGTCGAGCCGTACGGCCCGCCGGCCCAGCGCCCACCGCACCGCCAGCTCCTCGTACTCCGCCGTGTCGCCGAGCGCGATCGCGTCCGCTTCCAGGTCGCCCTTGAGCAGTTCCTTGGACAGCGGCGGCCGGTCGTAGGGCAGGTGGCGTTCCTCCCCGACGACGGTGATCCCGCCGTCGTAGCCTTCAGCGCGCAGGGCGCGTACGGTGCTCAGCCCGGCCAGCGAGGCGCCGACCACGGTGAGGTGCCTCATGCCGGCTCCGCCACCGAGACGTGCAGCAGGACCTGGCCGTTCTGCACGGAGACCTGGTGGGTGCGGACCGGCGTCTTCGCCGGCAGGCAGGTCGGGAACCCGGTCCGCAGGTCGAAGAGGGCCGTGTGCAGCGGGCATTCGACGTAGCAGCCCTCCAGCCAGCCGTCGGCCAGCGAGGCGTCCTGGTGCGTGCACGTGTCGTCGATGGCGTAGAACTCGCCGTCCTCGGTGTGGAACACCGCGACGGGAGCGGGCACGCCCTCGGTCACGCGGAAGGACTCGCCGGGGGGCAGGTCTTCGATACGGCACACCGTGATCATGGGGATACCTCCGGGGTGAGTGCGCCCGACTGGGAAAGGCCGTCGACGTGGAGGGGGTTTCCTCGGGTCGGCACGGCCGAACGAGCGAGATGGAGTTGTTCGCGCTGTGCGCAACCTGACTCGCATTACGCAACATCGTTCCTCTCGCGGCGAGGGGTTGTCAAGGAGCGACCCGGCATGCGATCCGGAGAGGTGAGATGCCGTTCGGGAAGCGGGAGTTCGCCGTTCCCGCAACCGGAATCCGGCGCCCCGGAACGCCGGACTCACGCCCCGGAAAACGGACCTTGACACGGGCGGGCGACCGCGCTTCCCTGTTGCGTATAGAGCAATGCACATCTCCATGCGCAACAGAAGCCCGATACGGACAGACATCCCGGCGGAGCGTTGACGATGACCCGCACGGCCCCGGCCAGGCATCCCGGCAGTGCCCGGGAACGCCGACCGGCCGGCCCCCGGAGGGGCCGGCCGGTGTCACCTCGCCGCGAAGCGGCGTCTCTTACCTCGTCAGGAGCGTTCGAGGTCCCCCTCCCGCACGCCGGACCGCGGAGTGCGCCGGGAGGACGCGCCGGGCAGGGCACTGGTCTCGGCCAGTGTGCGGCCCCGCGTCTCCTCGGCCCAGAGCACGGACACCAGCCAGCCCACCATGGTGATCCCGGCGCCGATCAGCATGGTCGCGCCGATGCCCAGCCGGCTCAGCGAGATGGGCAGCAGGTAGGTGCCGGCGGCGGCGCCGAGGCGGCTGATGGACGTGGCCACGCCGCCGGCGGTCGCCCGGATGCTGGTCGGGAACAGCTCGTTGGGGTACGTCCACTCCAGCACGGTGGGGCCGCCCGAGAAGAGCGCGTACGCGCAGAAGCAGAGGATGACCACCGCGACGGGCAGCGCGGTGCCGCCGCCCAGCACCGCCAGCGGAACCGCCATCAGGGCGAACGACCAGACGATGACGGGCCGGCGGCCGACCTGGTCCACCAGGCGCAGCGCGGGGATGCAGCCCAGCGTGAAGACGACGCTGATCAGCGCCGAGCCCAGGTTGCCCGCGTTGCCCTCGCCGAGGCCGAAGGAGCGCAGGATGGTCGGGCCGAAGGTGTACAGCGCGAACATCGGCGTGATCTGACACATGTAGAACAGCCCGCAGAAGAGCGTGCGCCGCAGGTAGGCGCCCTGAAAGAGGTCGCGGACCCGCCGGTGCACCACGGACTGCTCGACCGCCGACGCCGCGAGCAGTTCGTCCGTCGGCACGGTGCGGCCGAGGGCCCGTTCGATGGCTTTCTGCGCGTCGTCGGCGCGGCCCTTGTTCACCAGCCACAGTGGCGACTCGGGCGTGCCGACGCGCAGCAGCAGGATGAGCGCGCTGAGCACGGCGCCGGAGGCGAGCATCCACCGCCAGGTGCCCGCGCCGCCGATCTCGGCCAGCACGTAACCGACCACGTAGGCCGCCGCCGCACCGATGTACCAGGCGAGGATGAGGATGCCGAGCAGCCGGCCGCGGTGTTTGTTGGGCACCCACTCGGCCAGCAGGGACGTCGCGATCGGATAGTCCGCTCCGATGGCCACGCCGAGGATGAAGCGCAGCGCGACGAACTGCCAGGTCTCGGTGGCGAACACGGACAGCACGGAGGCGCCGACCAGGACCGCCAGGTCGATGGTGTACATCGCCTCACGGCCGAGCCTGTCGGTGACGGCTCCGAAGAACAGCCCGCCGACGAAGATGCCGACCAGGGCGGCAGCGCCGATGAGGCTCTCGTCCGCCGTGGTCAGCTGCAGCTCGTCGCTCATGCCGATCAGCGCGACGCCGATGATGCTGAGCAAGTAGCCGTCCAGGAAAGGGCCGCCGGCGCAGGCCCAGGTGAGTTTTCGGTGGAACTTGTTCAGTGGCGCCTCGTCGATGGCACGGATCGACATCTGACCTCCCTGGCTGAGGGACTGCGGGCCGCGTGGGTCCTGCGACGGGGCGCGCCACCGGCGGCGGGCGCACGTCTGCGCCGCCGCGGGGGGCCGCCGTCGCCGGGGCGCGGCAGAGCACCACGGCACGGCGGCACCGGGCCGGGGAAGCCGGCCGGGGGCCGTGGTGGTGGCGCCACCGGGGCGGACTCACGCTCAAAAGGGTCGTGCGCTGGTGTTGCGCTGTGAGAGGGCTGTTTCTGCCTACGCAACAAAACCCTGAAGGCGCGCCGTCGTCAAGACGCTCCGTCGAAGCACGCGCAACTTGCCCGTCCCCCCGCCGACTCGGCGCCGTAAGCGTCCCGGCAGCCTCTTGACAGCCTGATCCCGCCGCCTCATTCTGTTGCGCATTACGAGGGAGGTTGCCCATGACGGAACGCGAAAGAGCGCGCCCTCCCGACCGCTGACCTCACCGCCAAGGCCACCCGTCCGCCTGCCGTCCGACCCCTTCGGCAGGCGGACGGGTATGCACGCAACGGCCGCCGCCGGTACGGGCCGGGCCGGTCCGGCTTCCTGCCGCTCCGAGCGGCAGAGGGGGCCGTACGCCTTCGGCCGCCGCCGGGCTAGTCCAGCCCCGCCACCAGCGTCACCGTCGTCACCGCGCCGCAGGTCACCATGGCGAACCAGTCCACTGCCGCCCGCGCCACCCGCAGTCCGAGACCGTGGTCGGCGTGGCCCCCGCCGTGGCCGTCCGACAGGTCGGTGTCAGGCGTCGCATACGCCTGCCCCACCTCGTCGTGGGTGATGACACAGCGCAGCGCGATCCCCCCGTGGTGCAGCCGGATGCGCCCCTTGCCGCCGCCGCGCAGGACGACATGGGTCACGACCTCGTTCACCGCGAGGACGAAGTCACCGAGCCGGGGATCGCGCAGCCCGGCACGCGCCGCACGGTCGGCCACCTGGTGCCGTACGCGTGCCAGGTCCGCCGACTCGAAGACGCGGTCCAGCAGGGGCCCCTCCGCCGGGGACACGGCGGTGCCGCCGAGATGCTCCCCCACGGGCGCCGGCCGGCCGTCGCCGTCCTGGCCTTCGGCGTCACGAGAAGGGTTCACTGAGCGAAACACCCCGCTTTCACGACGAGTTGAGGAACCTCCGACGCGCCGCACAACCGGATCAGCCTGCCCTGCGCGGGACGGCAGCGCACTTCGAGGGACCGGTCGCCGGGGAGGTGGCTCGCGAGCCGGACCACCGTGGTCGCGCTGTGTGCGTCCATGAAGCACAGTTCGGTGAGGTCGAGCACCGCCGGCCGGTCGGTGGCGTGGAGCGCGTCGACGAGGGCCGCCGCGAACTCCTCGCGCGTGTTGAGGTCGGCCTCCCCGGCGATCCGCAGCTCCGGGCCGCGCCGTGCGACGTCCAGCGCGTCCAGCCGGGGAAGCACCTTCTTGGGGTGGGCACCGTGAATGCGGCGCAGCAGACCGTCGCCGAACATCCGCCGGTCGTACTCGCAGACGGCGGTGAACCCGATGTCAGCGAAGAGGGCCGAGAGCCCGCACTCGTACTCCACGAGCAGGTCGTGATCGAAGCCGGGGGCGGCCGCCCAGCCCATGTCCCCCATGATCCGGACGCCGGAGTAGCCCTGCAGCCGGGCGCGCATGGTCAGCTCCATCCACAGCCGGACCCGCGCCCCGGGCGTGAAGCCGGCGGCCGCGTCGAACCCCGGTACTTCGTCGAGCACGATCAGCCGGCCGTCCACCAGCGCGTCCTCGTCCTGGAGTCCGTGTGCCCGAAGTTGTTCGACCGCGGCGCCGGGCCGGGTCGCCGGATCGGTGAAGAGCATGACCTGCTCTCCCTGGCAGAGTCCGATGGCGGTGTACGCGGCCCGGATCTCCCAGCGGGAGGCATCGTCGTCGTACTCCAGACACGCGTGATCGCCGCTGGTCATGGAGGTGACCGATACCGCCCTGGCCACGGAGCTGGCGTCCATGCAGCCACACCGTAGGGCGTGCGCGCGGTCACCGAGGGACGCTGACCGCACTTGCCCGGACCGGTGCCATCCTGGCCCGCATCAGCCCACGCGCCCCCTCATCTCTGACCGACGGCCCCGCACGACGCCTCTCCACCAGCCGGGCCCCTTCGCCCCCGGACACACCGAGGGGGCCGACACCGTACATGGTGTCGGCCCCCCTGCGAACGCTCCGTCCAGGGCTGGCGGCTGAGTGTCAGACCGCGCGGTGGTACGGCTGCGCCACGTGCGGGGTGGCGCCCAGCTCGCGGGCGGCCTGCTGGGCGAAGTACGGCGTACGCAGCAGCTCGCGGCCGAGCAGCACCGCGTCCGCCTCCCCGTCCGCGACGATCTTCTCCGCCTGCTGCGCCTCGGTGATCAGGCCCACGGCGCCCACCGGCAGCCCGGTCTCCTTCTTCACCTGCGCGGCGAACGGCACCTGGTAGTTCGGCACCGCCTCGATCTTCGCGTCCGGCGCGTTGCCGCCCGTGGAGGTGTCCAGCAGGTCCACGCCGTGCGCCTTGAGCTCGGCGGCGAACCGCACGGTCTCCTCGGCGGTCCAGCCGGTCCGCTCGTCCTCGGCGTTCTCGCTCAGCCAGTCGGTCGCCGAGATCCGGAAGAACACCGGCAGATCCTCGGGCCACACCGCCCGCACCGCGTCCACGACCTCCAGCGCGAACCGCACCCGGTTCTCGTAGGAGCCGCCGTACTCGTCGGTGCGCCGGTTGGTGAACGGCGACAGGAACTCATTGATCAGGTAGCCGTGCGCACCGTGGATCTCGGCGACCTGGAAGCCCGCCTCCAGCGCGCGCCGCGCGGTCGCCGCGAACTGCTCCACGATCTCCTTGATCTGCGCCACGGACAGCTCGTCCGGCTCGGTCGACTTCTCGTCGAACGCCACAGCGCTGGGCGCCACGGGCTGCCAGCCGTACCCCTGACCAGGGGCAATCGGTGCACCCCTGTCCACCCAGGTCCGCTCGGTGGACGCCTTGCGCCCGGCGTGCGCTATCTGGATGCCGGCGACGGAGCCCTGGGCCTTGATGAAGTCGGTGATGCGACGGAAGGCCGCGACCTGGGTGTCGTTCCACAGCCCCAGGTCGTACGGGCTGATCCGGCCCTCGGGGCTGACGGCGGTGGCCTCGGTGATGATCAGACCGGTGCCGCCGACGGCACGGGCGGCCAGATGCTGGAAGTGCCAGTCGTTGGGCGCCCCCTGCTCGGGCCCCTCCGGCGCCGCCGAGTACTGGCACATCGGAGCCATCCAGAGACGGTTCGGAATGGTCAGCTGCCGGAGAGTGATCGGCTCGAACAGTGCGCTCACAACGGGCTCCCTGTGCGTGAACGAGGGCGGATTCGGCTCCGGGCACAGCGCGCCCGAAGCCTTGATACGACACACATCGTAGTACGGCACCCATCGAACTAAGCAGCCGTCCGACGACCGCCCGCCTCGACTCGATACCGAACTACGACGCTTCTCGTACAACGGGCGCGTGCCGGGGTTCATTCCTCCCCCGGCACACCGAGACCGCCGTCACACACCACCCCGGGCCGGGCGCCCTGAGCGCCTGCGCTACCGAGTGACGGCAGGGGCGGAGAGGGCGTGGATGAGGTGGGGCACCATGCGCCGGGACGATTCGGTGGTGCCGTGGATGAGCTGCTGGGCGGTGAGGCCCTCGAACGTGGCGACGAGCAGGCGCGCCAGGTCTTCCACGTCGATGGTGGGCCGGGCCCCGGCCTGGGCTAGCGCGGTGGCGACGACCTCGGCCAGCCCTTCGATCAGCCGGTTCTCGTGACCGGCGAGGGCCTCGGCGATCTCCGGGTGACGGGCGGCGTGCAGGGTGAACTCCATGGAGACCATGAACCACTGACGTTCCTGCGGCGTGCGGCCCGTGATGCGCTCCTGCAGCCGAACGATGGGGTGCGCGCCGGGGTCCGGGCTCGTGGCCGCGTCGCGCAGCTCGCTCAGCAGGCGGTCGGTGTGCGCGTCGTACAGGGCGAGGAAGAGCTCTTCCTTGTCACGGTAGTTGGAGTAGAAGGCTCCCCGGGTCAGACCGGCGCGCTCGACGATGTCGCTGATCGAGGTGGCGTGGAAGCCCCTCTCGGTGAACAGTGCCAGGGCGCTGTCGGTCAGGGCCGCGCGAGTGATGGGGCGGCGCTTGGTCGGTGACTTCGGCAACGGCGGGGGCCTTTCGTTCCGAGCGGGTGGGCGGGGCCGCACGTGGGCAGGGCCACAGACAGGTTATGCGACCGGCCGCCCCTGATCGCCGCTGGTCACACCCGTGCGCGGTAGTCGTCGTAGAAGCCGCGTCCGCTCTTCACCCCCAGGTGACCGGCGTCGACATAGCGGTGGAGCAGTTCACGCGGGCCGGCCGGCAGGGCGGGGTTCTCCTCGGCGTAGTGGTTCTCGATGTCCAGTACGACGTCCAGACCGACCTTGTCCATGGCGCGGAACGGACCGCCCTTGAGCCCGGTGTTGATCTCCCACATCCGGTCGATCTCCTGCGGGGTGGAGACCCCATCGGCGACCACGGCCAGCGACTCGCGCTTGATGGCCGCCCAGATGCGGTTGAAGATGAATCCGGTGCTCTCCCGGCGCGCTTCGAACGGGTGGACGCCGTAGCGGGGCAGCTCCCGCAGCAGGAAGTCGAGCACGGCCCGGTCGGTGTGACCGCTGGACATCAGGTCGACCGCCACCTGCTGCGGCGGCATGTAGAAGTGCATGTTCAGCACCCGCTCGGGCCGGGCGACGGCGTCGATGAACCGGCTGGTGGGGTACGACGAGGAGTTGCTGGTCAGGATCGTGTCGGCCGCCGCGACCCGGTCGAGGTCGCCGAAGATCTGCCGCTTCAGCTCCAGACGCTCCGGCACCGCCTCCACCACCAGCCACGCACCGGCGACGGCTTCCTCGAGATCCGTCGTGGCCGTCGCCTCGCCCGGCACGTCACTGCCGACCCGGGCCGCGACCTCGCTCACGTGCTGCGCGACGTAGGCGACCGCCTCCTCACCGGCCTTCCGGGCGGGGTCGTAGATCCGTACATGCCCGGACGTGGCAAACATCAGCGCGATGCGCCGCCCGAGCGTGCCGGCGCCGATGACCGCCACCGGGCGGGTGCGGACGTCAAGGGGGAGAGTGAAAGGCATGACCGTCTTCTTCCAATTTCGTGGCGGTTTGTGGCGCCGACCCGCCGCGGGTGAGCCCCGGTTCACAGACCACCGCTCAGGTGTTTGCGGTGCCGGTGCGCCGCGGGCGGACCCCGGCTTGCAGACCACCATCCAACGGATACAGTGTGTATCGGATACGCCGTGTATGCAAACGGTGGCCTGCCACCGAGCCGGTGGCCACCGCCGAGGAAGGAAGCCACGATGCGCGCCGAAGAACTCCGCCACCACGCCGGCACACCGCTGAGGACGCCCGTCTACCCGCTACGGCCGACGCGCTTCACCGACCGGGAGTACCTGAACGTCGTCTACCGCACCGACCCGGCCGCCCTCCGCGACGCGGTCCCCGAACCGCTGGAGATCGACGAGCCGCTGGTGCGCTTCGAAGTCATGAAGATGGGCGACGTCGAAGGGTTCGGCCCCTACCTGGAATGCGGCCAGGTCATACCCGTCCGCTACGGCAGTGAGCGCGGCGAGTACCTGCACGCGATGCACCTCAACCACTTCGGCGCCACCGCCGCGGGCCGCGAGCTGAGCGCCTACCCCAAGACCGTCGGCGAGCCCGCCCTCCACGTCGAGAGCGGCGCCCTGGTCGGCACCTTGGACTACGCCACCCAACGCGTCGCCACGGCCACCATGGCGTACAAGTGGCAGCCCCTGGCCGAGGACGAGGCCCGCGCCCAGATCACCGTGCCCACCTATGCGGTCAAAATCATCCCGGGCTACAACGGCGACCAGCGGGTGTGCGACCTGATCCGCACCGAGATCAGCGACGTGACCGTCAAGGCGGCCTGGACGGGCCCCGCCCGCCTGCAGTTGTTCGCCCACGTCATGGCACCCCTGGCGGACCTGCCCGTACTGGAGATCGTCTCAGCCAGCCACATCCTCACCGACCTCACACTCGCACCGGCACAGCCCGTGCACGACTACCTCAGCCAGTAGCGGGCTCCCCCGCGTCACGGCTCCCCCGCATCCGCCGGCCCGGGGCTCCCCCGGCCCCGGAAGCGGCCGGTTGCGGCCCGCGCCGCGCGGATGCGGCAGGCGCCGGAGTCGAGCCGGCGGCGATGAGGCGTCGGAATTCGACCCGCGAATTCCGTAACGCTTTTCTTACCCTTTTCTTATTCGGACGCCCATTCGGGGTGTTTTGCATTCTTTTGACAGATGGAATTCCTGGTGCTGGTTGTTGCTTTTCCGTCGGCGGCTCTACGGTTCATCACATCGCAACGGCGCGCCGTCCGGAGGGCCTTCGGGCGGTCTGCCGCACCATCGAACGAAAGTGAGCACACGTGCTCAACAATGCGGAACTCGACGCCCAGGTTGTGCAGCTGCTGCCCAACCGGGAGGCGCTGGGAATTCTCAGCTTCCATTGCCCGACTCCGGTACGGCACCACGCGTCCCTGTGCCACCCGCCCGTGCATCACCACGCACCGGCGCACCACCCGCAGCGGCCGCCGGTGCACCAGCGCTGATCCGGTGACGGCCCACTGATCCGGCCGGCGCGGTCACCCCTTGCCGCGCCGGCCGACGGAGCCCCAGAACCCCACGGGTTGCTTGCCGTCAGTGGTGAAACAGCAGAATCGCCTCACGCTTTTCCTTGCGTTCGCTTTCTTTATCGCAGGATCGGTTCTGGAAATGCTTCGGAAGTGCCAGGAGAAAGGCGTCGGCGGTGGACGCGGAAAATTCCATCCCGTATTTCCCTCCCCGGCCCGCCGCCGCTTCGGTGCCGCGCCGCGCGCCCGGCCTTGAATTACACGGCCAGTATCAGAATTCCGGGTACACCGAGCCCGTTTATCTGGTCCGGCGGAGCGACGGGCAGATGCTTCAGCTCTCTACGGACCTGGGACCCGGGCCGGCAGCTGCCCATCGGGCCCGTCGCCGCCACCGTCCAACTGGGCGCCGGCAAGGGTTTGTCGGCGAGTTTCCGGCTGGAACTGGTCCGTCCCGGGCTGTACGAGGGCACGGTCCGCCTCGACCTGTCGGCGGCCCGGCTCCCGTTCCTCGGCCCCGACGGGGTCCGGCACGCACGGCTGTGCGTCGGCCACCGCGGCCAACGCTGCGGCGGCTGGCTGCTGGCGCCTCTCGGCTCCCCTCCCCTGGGCATGCGGGTACGGAACCGCCGTACGGGCACCCACCGGGTCACGCTCGCCACCGAACCCCGGGGCGCCGGCCGCCTTCAGGTGTCGTGGGAGCGTCGGGGCCTGGTGGCACCGGCCGCGGCACTGCTGGCCCCGGTACGGCGGCTGGCCCGGCCCCGGGCGCAACACCTGCGCGGCTTGTGGCGCGGGCTGACCACGTGACCCGACCGGTGCCCCGGGGGCTGTCTCCGGCGGTGTGGTCGAGCCCGCGCCACCGGAGACAGCCCCGTACCGAGGGCCCGGCCTCACCTCAGATGGCGGTCGAAGAACCGGACCCCGTCCTCGACCTCGAACCACGGGGTGCCGGTGTGGCCGCCGAGGTTGGCGTGCAGCGTCTTCTCCTTGGTACCGAAGGCGTCGAACAGGTCGAGGGCCCGTTGCCTGGGGTTCCCCTCGTCGTCCCACTGCAGCAGGAACAGCAGCGGAATGGTGACCTGCCGGGCCTCCTCGCGCTGGGCGCGGGGCACATAGCCACCGGCGAAGAAACCGGCGGCCTGGATGCGCGGCTCGGCCACCGCGAGGCGGATGCCGAGGGCGGTCCACCCCGAGTACCCGACCGGGCCGCCGATTCCGGGCAGCCCGAGGAGGGCGTCCAGGGTGGTCCGCCATTCCGGGACCGCCTCGTCGACCAGCGGGCCGATGAAGGACTCGAAGATCTCGTCGACCGGCTCGCCGGCCCGCATGGCGCGGCGGAGGTCGGCGCGGGCCTGCTCGTCGGCCGCGGAGCGGGGCCGGTCACCGCACCCGGCGGCGTCGATGGTGGCCACCGCGTAGCCGGACGCGGCGGTGTGCCGGGCGCGGGCCACCAGCCGCGGCTCCCGCCGGGGCAGGCCGTTGTTGTGGGCCATCAGGATCAGCGGGACCGGTGCGGACGGTGCAGATGCGGGCGTCCAGAGGGTGCCGGGGATCTCGCCGAGGGTGAATTCGCGCGCGAGGACGCCGTCGTCGAGGCGTTGTTCGGAAGTGAAGTGCATGGTCGTGCCTTTCGGGAGGGCTCGTGAACGGCGCTCCCGGACGACCTATCGCCCGACCGTGACCCCTGAGGGGAGCACCCATGTCGATACTGCGTTCACGGGTACCACCTCCTCGTTCTCTCGCACGGCCGCCGGAAACGTAGCAGTGGTCGCCGCGGTCCGCCAACGGGTTTTCGCGGAGGCTTCCGCACGGCCGGGTGTCCGTGACGGCCGGGAGGGGGAACCCGTTCGGGTGCCGATGACCTCCTGGCGGCGGGTCCTGCCCCGTACGGCGAGATCCATGGGATTCAAGAGCTGGACCGGAGGGCATTCCCGCCAGGGGCATTGCCGCCCAAAACATGACAACTCGTATAGAGGGGATCGAGCGCATGGTGGTGCAGCACGACGACCGTGGTGAGAGCCGTGACCTGCCGATCAACCCGGTCTTCAGCCGCGAACCCGTCAAGGTGCCGCGGTATGCGATGCCGCGCGGCGAGATGGAGCCCGACACCGCCTACCAGGTGGTGCACGACGAGCTGATGCTCGACGGCAACGCCCGGCAGAACCTCGCGACGTTCGTCTCCACCTGGGCGGAACCCCAGGCCCGGCGGCTGATGGACGAGTGCGCCGAGAAGAACATGATCGACAAGGATGAGTATCCGCAGACAGCGGAGCTCGAAAGCCGGTGCGTGCACATGCTCGCCCGGCTCTGGCACGCGCCCCAGCCCCGGCAGGCGGTGGGCTGCTCGACCACCGGGTCGAGCGAGGCGGCCATGCTCGGCGGGCTGGCGCTCAAACGGCGGTGGCAGCGGCGCCGTCGTGCCGAGAACAAGCCGGCCGACCGGCCCAACCTGGTCATGGGCATCAACGTCCAGATCTGCTGGAAGAAGTTCGCCGACTACTTCGAGGTCGAGCCGCGGTACGTGCCCATGGAGGGGGACCGCTACCACCTCACGGCCGACAAGGCGGTCGAGCTGTGCGACGAGAACACCATCGGTGTGGTCGCCGTGCTCGGCTCCACCTTCGACGGCAGCTACGAGCCCGTCGAGGAGATCGCGGCGGCCCTGGACGACCTGCAGTCCCGTACCGGCCTGGACATCCCTGTGCATGTCGACGGCGCGTCCGGGGCGATGATCGCCCCCTTCCTCGACCCGGAGCTGCGGTGGGACTTCCGGCTGCCGCGGGTCGCCTCGATCAACACCTCAGGGCACAAGTACGGCCTGGTCATGCCCGGTGTCGGCTGGGCACTGTGGCGCGACAAGGAGGCGCTGCCCGAGGACCTGGTCTTCCATGTGAACTACCTCGGCGGCGACATGCCGACCTTCGCGCTGAACTTCTCCCGGCCCGGCGCCCAGGTCGTCGCCCAGTACTACAACTTCCTGCGGCTGGGCTTCGAGGGCTACCGGCGCGTCCAGCAGTCCTGCCGTGACGTCGCCACCCGGCTGGCCCGGGAGATCGCGAAGCTCGGGCCGTTCGAGCTGCTCACCGACGGCAGCCGGATCCCCGTCTTCGCCTTCCGGATGCACGAGAACATCGACCACTTCAGCGTCTTCGACGTGTCGGCGGCGCTGCGCGAACGCGGCTGGCTCGTGCCCGCCTACACCTTCCCGAAGAACCGGACCGACCTCGCCGTCCTGCGCATCGTGGTACGCAACGGCTTCAGCCACGACCTGGCCGACCTGCTCCTGGAGGACCTGCGCCGGGTGCTGCCCCGACTGGACAAGCAGGGCGAACCGCACCGCGACGCGGACGACGCGGGCGGCTTCGCGCACGGCGCCGAGACCAAGAACCCGCGCAGTCCCGGACGCCACTGACCGCCGGCTACCGCTCGGCGGACACGTCGGGCACGTCGGGCACCGCGTCGAACACCGACCAGCAGAGGTCGTTGCGCAGCCGCTGGTCGTCGAGGACCAGCTCCCGGATCGCCTCCGGGAGCTGCTCGCGCTGCCACTGGCACTCCAGCCGTCCCGCGGCCTCGCCCCGTCCCTCCGGTGCCGCCGCACGTGCGGCCTTGATCGCGTAGGCGGCCGCGCCGAGCTCGTGCGCGGCGACATGGGCGACGGCCCCGGCCTGCCCCGCGGCGTACGCGGCATGGCGGGCCGCCCCGCGCAGATCCCGGGCCGCCCCCATCGCATGGCCGCCCGCCGCGCGGGCCTGCATCATCGTCACCTCGCCACGCGTCCAGGCCCTGGCGTGCTCGATCGCCCGGCGCGGCCGCGGGTCCGCCGGCCGTACCGATTCGAAGAGGCCGAGGACGTGCTCCGCACACGAGGCGGCCCACAGCGCGAGCAGCCGGTGGTCCGCGTCGGTGAGGGTCCCGCCACGGCGGATCGTCACGAAGCGCGGGTCCCGCACCTTCGGGAGGATCATGCGGGGTACTCCCTTCCGCGCGCTTCGGTGCTGCGCCTCGCGGTGTGTTGCGGCGGCCGGTCGGCCGACTGGCGCAGGGCCTGGTCCAGCGTGCGCATCAGCCGGGCGACACGACTGCTGCCGCCCGTCGCGGGCGGGTAGCGGCGGAGCACGTCGACGAGTACCGGCGTCGCGCGCTGCCGCGCCCGTTCCAGCAGGGCGTCCCCGACAGCGGGGTCACCGCCCGCTGCCAGCTCCCCGACGTACGCGGCACTCGCCGCGGCCCGCAGGATGTGGCCGACCTGGCTCGCCCGGGCGAGGGGGTGCAGATAGGCGGCCGATGCGGCGTCACCGGCGGAGCGCGCGGCCAGTCGTGCGGCTTCGGTGGGCGCGGACCGGGCGGCCCGGTGGGCGTCGAGAGAGGTGACGCGCTGCAGTTTCGTCCTCCTGGCGCCGTCGATGAACGCCCGGGCCGCGTCGATCGCCGCGCGGGGACGCGGATCGTCCGGAACGGCCTGCTCGAAGACCGGCAGGACGTCCTCCGCGTGCCGCACCACGTAACGCGCCACGACGCGCAGCTCGTCCGTCGTCAGCGTGAAGTCCCCGGCCACGGTGTGCGTGCTGTCTGCCATGCCCCTGAATCGTATCCTTGAACGCTCGGTGGAGACTCGGCGGCAGAACTGCCCTTCGTCTACTGCAGAACGTCCCGGAAACCCTCAACCGGAGGTCACATGCGGCCGGTGGACCTGGCGCGTCGGCACGGGCTGTCCACGCAGGCGGTCCGCAACTACGAGGACGGCGGCATCGTTCCGCCGGCCCGCCGCAGCCGGGCGGGGTACCGGGACTACACCGCCGTGCATGCCGCCGGCCTCGCGGCCTACCTGGCGCTCGTCCCCGCCTTCGGCCACGCGGCGAGCCGCCGCATCATGCAGGCCGCCACCGGTGGCCGGATCGACGAGGCACTGGAGTACGTCGACGACGGGCACGCGCTCCTGGCCCGCGACCGCAGCACACTGCGAGCCGTCGAAGCCTCGCTCTCCGCCGTGGGCGCCGCCCCGGAGACGGCGACCGGCACGCGGACGGCGTACAGCATCGGGGAACTCGCGCGCCGCCTCGGGCTCGGCCCGGCCACCCTGCGTGCCTGGGAACGCGCCGGCGTCCTCACCCCGCGGCGTGACCCGCGCACCGGGCACCGCCGGTACCTCGCGTCCGACGTGCGCGACGCCGAGCTGGCGCATCTGCTGCGCCGGGGAGGCCGGCCGCTGGGCACCATCGCCACCGTCCTCGGCGAACTCCGCGCGGCCGGCAGCCTGGAAGCGCTGGCCAGGACGCTGGAGCGGTGGCGGCGCGACCTCAGGACCCGCGGGACGGCCCAGCTGCACGCCGCCGGCCGGCTCGCCGCGTACCTCGACGCGCTGGACCGGCCGGCGGAGCCGGGCTGAGCCGACGCCGCACACCCGCGGGCCCCGGTCACGCTGGATGAGGGCCTTGAGGCTCTTGCGGTCGGCCATGTCCTGGTAGCCGGCCGGGACGCCGTCCAGGCCGGTGGTGGCGTCGAAGACCCTCCCCGGCTCGATGGCGCCGTCGAGGATGCCGGGCATCAGCTCCTCGATGTACGCGCGGACCGGGGCCGTTGACGGACCGCCCCTCTCCCGCGCTCCCCTACCGCGTACGAGGGGTGAGCCGCTTCTCGAACCAGTGGTCGGCGTAGGGCTCGTCGTTGAAGGCGGGGACCTCGGTGTATCCGCTGTTGCGGTAGAGCGAAGTGGCGGCGGCCAGGGCCTTGTTGGTGTCGAGCCGCACCAGGTCGCTGCCGTGGCCCGCGGCGCGTTCCTCCAGTTCGGCCAGGAGGCGCCGGGCCAGGCCGAGGCCCCGGGTGCGGGGCGAGACCCACAGCCGTTTGATCTCGGCGGGCGCCCCGGCGGGCAGCTTGAGCCCGGCGCAGCCCACCGGCTCGCCGTGCAACCGGGCGACGAGGAACAGGCCGCGGGGCGCGCGCAGTTCGCCCGGGTCGGGCAGCAGGCTGTGTGCGGGATCGAAGCCGCCCTCGAAGAGTTCCTGCAGCTCGGCGGCGTAGGACCGCAGACAGTGCGCGGCGTCCGGGTGGTCGGGGTCGAGTACTTCCACGGAAACCAGTGAGGCGGTCAGCAGCCGCTCGACCTCCGCCATCGCCGAGGTGAGCCGGTCCCGCTGGCGGGCGTCGAGCGGGCCGAGGAGCGAAGCGGCGAGCGCGTCGCTGCGGTCGTCGAGGAGCGCGCGCTCCGTGCGCCCGGCTTCGGTCAGCCGTACGGTGCGCACCCGCCGGTCGCGGGGGTGCGGCTCGACGGCGACGAGGCCGTCGCGTTCCAGTGCCCGCAGCAGCCGGCTCACGTACCCGGAGTCCAGGCCGAGCCGGTCCCGCAGACTGCGGACGTCGTGCGTGCCCTCGTCACCGATCTCCCAGAGCAGCCGGGCCTGCCCGTAGGGGCGCGTGCCGCCCAGGTAGGAGTCGTGCAGGACGCCCACCCGCTCGGCGACCGCCCGGTTGAAGCGCCGTACCTGTTCCACCTGCTCCGCGCTCATTCTCTGACCTTAGTCAGGCAATGACGGACGCGTAAAGGGAAGGTCGGCGCCACGGCCATCCGCATCGGGCCGCGATTTTGTCATCGTATGATGACATCGCTTGATGACATGTCTGTCCCATGCGGGCCACGGCTTCTCAGGAGGACTCCACTCGTGCAGGACGCAGGTACGAACCCGTCGCGGAGGGAGCGGGCACTGGTGCCGGTGCTGCTCTCGGTGGGAATGCTGGTGGCGATCATCAGCAGTCTGGGCGCGCCGCTGATCCCGACGATCGCGCGGGTGGACCATGTGTCCCTGGACGTGGCCCAGTGGTCGCTGACCGTGACGATGCTGGTGGGCGCGGTGGTCACCCCGCTGATGGGACGGCTGGGGGACGGGCCGCAGCGCCGGCGGGTCATCCTCGGCGGGCTGGTGCTGACCCTCGTGGGCAGCCTGCTGGCCGCCCTGCCGACGGGCTTCGCCGGCCTGGTCGCCGGCCGGGCGCTGCAGGGCATCGGCATCGGGCTCACCCCGCTGGCCATGGCCACCGCGCGGGACGCCCTGCCGCCCGAGCGCGCCCGGCACGCGGTGGCCACCCTCTCCCTCACCTCCGCCGCCGGTGTGGGCCTGGGCTATCCGCTGACCGGGGTGCTCGCCGACCTCCTGGGGCTGCACGCGGGCTTCTGGTTCGCGGCGCTCGCGGCGGCGCTGGCGCTCGTCGCCCTCGCCGTCGTGCTGCCCCCGGCGCCGCGGCGGCCCAAGCATCCGCTGGACGTCCTCGGCGCGCTGCTGCTGGCCGCGGGCCTGGCCGGGCTGCTCTACGCGACCACGGTGGGCGGCCGCTGGGGCTGGGGCTCGGCGCGGCTGCTCGGACTGGTCGCCGTCTCCGTGCTGCTGCTGGCCTGGTGGGTGGTGCACGAGCTGCGTACCGCGCACCCGCTGGTCGACGTGCGGCTGGTGCGGGACCGGTCGGTGCTCGCCTCCGACCTCACGGCGCTGCTCTCCGGGGTGGGCATGTACGTGATGCTGTCGCTGGTCCCGCAGTACATCCAGACGCCGGAGTCGGCCGGTTACGGGTTCGGTGCCTCGGTCGTGGTCGCCGGTCTGATCCTCACGCCGTTCTCGGTGGCCAGCATGGTGTCGGGGCGTCTGGTACGGCTGGCCTCCCGTACCGTCGCGCCCGGCCGGCTGCTGCCCGTGGGCTGCCTGATCTGCCTGTGCGGCACGGCGCTCTTCACGTTCGCACGGAGCGGGCTGTGGGAGGCGTTCGTCGCCATGGGGCTGATCGGGCTGGGCGCCGGCGTCACCATGTCGGTGATGCCCGCGCTGATCGTGGGCGCCGTCCCGGCGCACGAGACGGGCAGCGCGATGAGCTTCAACCAGGTGGTGAAGTACATCGGGTACTCCGGCGGCAGCGCGTTCAGCGCGGCCGTGCTCGCGGCGCACCCCGGCGTCCGGGGCCTGCCCGCCGAGTCCGGTTACCGGGTGGCCGGGCTCGCCGGCTGCGGGGTCTGGGTCCTCACGGCGCTGGTGGGATACCTGCTGGTCCGCGCCCGGAGGTCCGGAACGGCAGCGCAGCGGGCGTCAGCGGCGCCCGGCACGGCGTCGCCCGCCGGGACACGTAAGGTGCTGGTGACGAGGCGCGGGACCGGAGCGCCTGCGGACACGGAGGCGGAGCGGTGAGCGAGACGCGGGAGGCACGCCGCAGGGACTCGGCGCGCAGCCGTGAGGCGCTGCTGCGCGCGGCGGGCGAGCTGTTCGCCGAGCGCGGCTTCGACCGCACCACCATCCGGGACATCGGCCGGCACGCGGGCGTGGACCCCGCGCTCATCGCCCGCTACTTCGGCGGCAAGACGCAGCTGTACCTGGCGACGGTCGAGGCGGAGCACGGCGACGCTGACCCGGGTGACCTGCTCGATCCGGAACGGCTGCGGTACGTCCTGGAGCGGGCCGACAGCCGGGGGCTGGTCCCCGTCTTCCAGGTCGCGGTCCAGCGCCTGGCCGAGCCGGCCGCGGAGGGGATGGCGCGCGCCGCGCTCCACGACCGGCTGGTGGAGCCGCTGCACCGGCGCTTCGTGGCGGAGGGCCGGGACCGGCCCCGGCTGCGGGCCGAGATGACGGTCGCCGCGGTCATCGGCATCGCCCTGGGCCGGCAGTCCGGCGCCTTCGACGAACTGGGCGGCGTACCGGCGGACGAGCTGGGCGCCCTGCTCCTCGGCACACTGGCCGCCGAGCACTGACGCACGACGAAGCCGGCCCGACGGCCCGTACGGGCAGCTTCGAGTCGCGCGCGCCGAATCTGGACACACCTGACAGCCCGTCACTCCCGGTTCCGCTCCGGCAGCGGCCTCCTCAGCAGGTACGTGCCCGTGCAGGCCGCCACCACTGCCACGCAGGCCGTGAAGGTGAGGCCCGCGCCGCGGAGGCCGAGGGCGACGGTGAGGGCGCCGACGCCGACGACCGGGAGCGAGATGCCGGTGTAGGCGACGACGAAGAAGGTGGAGATCGTGCCGCCGCGGTGCTCGGCCGGCGCCGCGGCCGCGACGGACGTGAGGGCAGCGCGGAAGGCGAGCCCCTGGCCGAGGCCGCCGCACACCGCGCCGGCGACCAGCAGCGGCAGGAGCTCGACGGCGAGGGAAGCCCCCACCATCGCGAGGCCGGCCACGAGGACGAAGCAGCCGCACGGCAGCGCCCGGCGCGCGCCCAGCCGCTCCGTCAGCGACTGGCCCGCGGTCGAGCCGAGGAAGACGGAGAAGACGGCAGCGCCCGACACCGCGAGGTTGGTCACGCCCAGCGGCCCGGACACGAAGGCCGGGGCCACCGCCGTGAACAGGCCCAGCAGCGAGAACCCGGCGAAGGCGGCGAGGGCCGAGGGCACGAACACGGCGCGAGCCTCGGACGGTACGACCACGCCCTGCGGCGACAGCCGCGGCCACCGCTCGGGGTCCTCGACGGTCTCCGGCAGCAGCAGGACCAGCACGCAGGCCACCACGAGCAGCGCGAGATGGACCAGGAACGGCAGGCTGAGCGGCCGGGGAGCGTACTGGGCGAGGATGCCGGCGAGCAGCGGGCCGCAGCCGAGACCGCCCATGTTGGCGGCCGCTGCGGCGAATCCGGCGCGCGTCTTCCGTTCCGCGGGCGCCAGTTCGAGGACCGCGGCCGTGGCCGCGCCGCTGAACAGCCCGGCCGAGAAGCCGGAGAGCAGCCGCCCGGCGAAGAGCAGCGGCAGGCCGCCCTCGGCCAGGAAGCACACGGCGCTGACCGCCGAGAAGGCCAGCCCCGTGAGGAGGACGGGGCGGCGGCCGACGCGGTCGGAGTAGTTCCCCGCGAGCAGCAGGACGGTGATGACGCCGACCGCGTAGACGGCGAACACCACCGTCACCATCAGCTCCGAGAAGCCGAGCTCCTGGCGGTACAGGCCGTAGAGCGGCGTGGGCAGCGTGGTGCCCGCCATGCCCACGGCGAACACGGCCGCCGCTGCCGGGTATCCCGGGCGCCGGCCCGCATCATGACGAACGATCATGCCCCCACGGTACGAGCCGGACCCGCGTCCGTGCGTCAGTTCCCCTCTGCCGTGGCGGCCGCCGCGTCCGCGACCAGGCGGTCCAGGCCCGGCAGCGCATGCGAGCAGCGCTGCAGGGAGCGGGCGCGGGCGCGGCAGACCCGGTCCTCCAGTACGGACCGGACGGCCGTGGCCAGCGACGCGCGCGTGAGGTCCTGGACGTCGATCCGATGGCCGACGCCGATCTCCTGGAGCCGGGCCGCGTTGCCCGACTGCTCGGCGAAGAGCGGCAGGGCCACCATGGGGACGCCGGCCGCCAGCGCCTCGCGGGTCCCGTTGAACCCGGCGTGCGTGATGAACGCGTCGCTGGACCGGAGCAGCAGTTCCTGCTGGACGAACGAGGTGAGGTGGACGTTGCCGGCGCGGGCGCCCTGCCACTCGCGCGGGTCGGTGCCGGCGCCGAGCGCGACGACGCCGGTGACCGGCAGCTCCCCGAGGGTCTCGATGATGGTGTCGAGGACGGGCAGGGCGCCGCCGCCGGGGAAGTGGGTGGCGTTCGAGCCGAGCGTGGCGAGGACGAGCGGGCGGTCGGCGGGCAGCCGGGCGATCTCCGGGTCGAGGACCTCGTCGGTGGCGGGCGCGGGCACCCGGTAGTAGTGCGCGCTGGGCAGCCGGTTCGCCTCGGGGTAGAAGTCCTCCGGTACCACGCCGGCCCGGAAGGTGCGGAAGACGTGCCAGGGGTCGGCGACCGGGTCGAGGCCCAACTCCGCGCGCTGCGCGTTGAGTTCGGCGGTCACGGCCGGGTGCGCGTAGGGCGCCATCGGGGCGATGTCCAGCGCGCCGTGCGGGATGCCGAGGCGCTCGCCGGCGAGGTAGCCGCCGAACTCGGTGGACTCGTGGAGGATCAGGTCGGGGCGCCAGTCGCGGGCCGCGTCGAGCAGGTCGCGCGCCGACGGGCCGGCCAGCCGGCCCACGAAGGCGCGCGCGAAGAACTCCGGGTCCAGCTCGATGGTGACCTTCCCGAACCGGCTCAGGTCGACGGGCGGCCGCAGGTCGCCGTTCTGCAGCGCCTCGCCCAGCCCGCGCACGTTCGGCAGCCGCAGCGCGGTCAGCCCGCGCTTCTCGACGTGGTCCGCGACGGCGGCACCGGTGGCGACGGCCACCTCGTGACCGGCCCGCCGGGCACTCTCGGCGGCCGGCAGCACCAGCGGCGCGAGGTGCGAGTAGCTGGCCTGGGCGGTGAAAAGGATGCGCATGGCGCTCGGCTCCCTCTGGCGCCGCGCGGCGCCCACCAGGGCGTACGCGGCTGGAACTCGGGAAAATCAACAGCTGTTGAACAGCCTAACCGGCCACTCGCCGGCCGCTCCCGGCGGGTCGCGCGCCGCACGCGCGGGCCCTCGGAACGGGGCGCACACCGCGCACGCCGGCCCCTCAGGGCGAATCGCGCACCGTACCGCGCGGTGACGGATGCGTCACTCAATTCCTGTGAACCCTGCCCCGTGGCGCCGGAGACGGGCATCTTGGTCCCATGTCGCGGAACTTGCCCAAGATACGGAACTTATCCCGGCCACCGCACACTTCGACCGCAACGCGGGGCGCTCCCCCGGGCGGCCTGCCCGCAACCGCCGCACCCGACCGCCCGTCACCACCGGCCGCCGGGCCGGGAACCACCGCCGGCCCGGCAACCGCCGCCGGCCCGGCAACCGCCCGGCTGATCGGCGTCGACCTCGCCCGTGGCCTCGCGGTACTGGGCATGTTCGCGGCCCACGTGGGTCCCGACCCCTCGGACGGCGGCCCGGTGGGCTTCCTCATGGAGCTCACGCGCGGCCGCTCCTCCGCCCTCTTCGCGGTGCTCGCCGGCTTCTCGATCGTGCTCATCACGGGCCGGCCCGTGCCCCGCACGGGACGCGCGGGCCGGCAGGCCATGGTGCGGGTCCTGGTCCGGGCCGCGGTCCTGCTGCCCCTCGGGACGGCGCTGACCGCGCTGGACACCTCGATCGACGTGATCCTCGCCTACTACGCGGTGGCGTTCGTCGTGGCGCTCCCCCTGTACCGGCTCCGCGCCGGCGCCCTCGCGACGATCGCCACCGCCACCGCGCTGGTCTTCCCCCAGGACCTGTTCCTGCTCAAGGTCTGGATCGCCGGGAGCGGCTGGGCCGGCGCCGTGAACGCGCACGACCCGCTGCGCGCGGTCAACGGCTCCGACGGGGTGATGGACCTGCTGTTCACCGGCTCCTATCCGGTGCTGACGTGGATACCGTTCCTGCTCGCCGGCATGGCGGTGGCCCGGCTGGACCTCTCACGCGCCGTGGTGCGGGTGCGGCTCGCGTACACGGGCGCGGCACTGGCGGTGGCCGGGTACGGCGGCTCCTGGCTGGCCCTGCACCTGGTCCCGAACGCGTACGCCGCCGTCGCCGCCGGCTCGGACGGCGACTCCCCCGGCTCGGCCTGGTGGTCCGACACGGTCGGCGACCCCACGCACCTCTTCCGGTCCTGGCTGCTGGTGGCCGCGCCGCACAGCGAGACGACGCCGTCGATCGTGGGCAACACCGGGGTGGCCCTCCTGGTGGTGGCCGGGTGCCTCATCGCGCTGGACCGGCTGCCGGTGCTGCGGCGGGTGGCCGCGCCGGTCGTCGCGGTCGGCTCGATGTCCCTGTCGGCGTACGTGCTGCACATCGTGGCCATCTGGGCGCTGGACACCGACGACATGTCCGACGCGAGCGAGCCGCTGGTGCTGCTGTGCTTCGCCGCGGGCGTGATGCTGCTGGCCGTCGGCTGGCTGCGGCTGTTCCGGCGCGGGCCGCTGGAGCAGGTGCTGCACCGGGTGACCAGCCGGGCGGCGCGCTTCGTACGGTGAGCCGCGGCGGCCGGGGCGTGCCCGCGGGCTCAGCGGCCCCCGCCGTCCGCCGTCAGGAATCCGCGCAGCGCGGCCGCCTGTTCCGCGCTGAGGCCGGTGGCGAAGCGTTCCAGTGCCGCGATCGGGTCGGGCCCCTTGTCCAGGGCCTGGTGCATCATCTCGGCGGTCAGCTCGGCGGCGTCCTTGGCCGGCCGGTAGGCGCCGCGCCGGCCGCCGGCGTCCCGTACGACCAGGGCCTTGTCGTGCAGCCGCTTCAGGATCGTGTGGACGGTGTTGTACGCGAGGCCGCCGCCGATCCCGGCCTGCACCTCCGAGGGGGTCAGCGGCTCCCCGGTCGCCCAGAGGACGGCGAGGACCTCGCTCTCCAGCGTCCCGGCGCCGCGTCGTTCCCCTCTGCCACGCGGGCTGCTCGCTGCCATGGGGGCACCCTACTGTCCGTGGGGCGCAGCCGCACCGGACGGCCGGCTCCCGTTCCCCGCGGCCGTCAGCCGCTTGTCCTTGGCCGCGAGCAGCTCCGCCAGCAGCTGCTCCCACCGGGCGCGGATGCGGTCGGGGGCGTAGCGCCGGGCCGACTCCGCCGCGTGCCCGCCGAGCTTCCTGCGCAGCGCTTCGTCCTGGACGAGGCGGGTGAGCGCCGCGGTCATGCCCTCGACGTCGCCGGGCGGCACGAGCAGGCCGTCGTGTCCGTCGGTGATGATCTCGCGCGGGCCGTGCGGGCAGTCGAAGCTCACGGGCGGGACGCCGTGGCTCATCGCCTCGGCGAGCACCATGCCGAACCCTTCGCGCCGGGAGGCGAGCGCGAAGACGGCGGCCTTGGCCAGTTCCCGGTCGAACTCCTGCGTGGCGCCCATCAGATAGACGTGGTTGTAGAGGTGGCGGTCGTGGATGAGCTTGCGCAGCCGGTCGTGTTCGGGGCCCGCGCCGTAGATGCGCAGCTGCCATTCGGGGTGTGCCTGCGCCACGGGTTCGAAGGCCTTGATGAGCTTGCCGAACTGCTTGCCCTTGACCAGCCGGCCGGCGGAGACGATCAGGGGCCGGTCGAGGGTGGAGAGCCGCGGGGTGCCCTGTTCGGAGAGCGGGTTGGGGACGCAGACGACGCGGACCCCGCCGTTGCCGAGCCGCTGCCGGTAGGCGTCCTCGTCGGCCGCGGTCAGTACGGTCACCGCGTCCAGCCGCCGGTACCAGCGGTCGATCTCGCGGGCCAGTTCCGGCTTGTGGTGGGAGTAGTGCAGGTGTTCCTGGCCGACGCGGACGACGGACGGCGGCGTGAAGCGCGCGGAGAGGAGGTTGAGCGCGGGCCGGGTGGTGATCAGTACGCCGTCGCGCAGGGAGCGCAGGTACCGCACGAGGCGTCGGTCGGTGAGGCGGTCGAAGCGGTCGTACCGGACCTCGGCCTCGGGGACGAGCCGGCTGGGGCGGTCCTGCCGCCAGTACGCCAGCGGGTGCGTCCAGCGGGACGGCGGGGCCGTGCCGTCGACCAGCGGGCGCAGCCGGACGCCGGGGTGCAGCGGGAAGCGGGGTTCGGCGCGGTGCCGGCGGACGCTCACGACCTCGACGTCGTGGCTGGCGGCGGCGAGCGCGTTGGCCTGGTTGACGACGGTGCGGACGGTGCCGCCGACCGCGTAGGCGTTGAGGAGCAGGAAGCGGATGGTCATCGGCCGCCTCCCCGGTCGCAGGCGATCGAGAGGTTGTCCTGGACGGTGTAGTACGGCTCGAACTCCCGGCCGGCGGCGCGCTGGGCGGGGTAGGTGAAGATCTTCTTCTTGCCGCGGACGTCGTCCAGGTGCCGGCCCAGCCGGAGGGTGCCGTCGTGGCCGTCGGGGGCGAGGTACAGGTCCCAGACCCGCTCGCCGTCCGGTGTGGCGGCGGCCAGTTCGGCCAGCGGGACGGCGGCCTCGAAGCGGGTGTCCCGGCCCTCGGCCGGCAGCCGCAGTTCCGTGTCCTCGGCGCCGCGCAGCCGGACGACCAGGGTGCCGGTCCCCGAGGGCGCGCCCACGGCGTGGCCGATGACCCGGATGCGGCCGTCGCGGGGCCAGACCTCGGCCACTTCGGCGTGCGCGGGGCCGGTCCGCTCCCGCTGGTCGTGCATGACGCGCTCCTTCCGCAGCTGATCCGGCAACCTGCAGGGCCACGGGCGGTGACCCTACAACGTGTAGGGCCGCGTGGGCGGGAGGCGCGGCTCGGGCCCTCCGGGTGCCCCCTCCCGGCCGTACGACGCCTGCGGTGCGCGGTGATCCGTGCGACACCCGCCGCCGGGCCGCGCCTGCGGCGCCCGCGGTACGCGCGGTCCATAGGATCCGTACGGCCCGACCCCTGCGACGGAGGAACCGCCCGCCATGGCCCACGCACCCGGCCCGATCGACGAGTTGGACCGCAAGATCATCGCGGCCCTGACCGCGAACGCCAGGACCAGCTTCGCCGAGATCGGCACGGCCATCGGCCTGTCGGCCACCGCCGTCAAACGCCGGGTGGACCGGATGCGCGAGACCGGCGTGATCACCGGGTTCACCGCCACGGTCCGGCCCTCCGCGCTCGGCTGGCGCACCGAGGCGTACATCGAGGTCTACTGCGACGGCGCGGCCCCGCCCCGCCGGATCGCCGAGGTGGTACGCAAGCACCCGGAGATCACCGCCGCCATGACGGTCTCCGGCGGCGCCGACGCGCTGCTGCACGTCCGGGCGACCGACGTGGGCCACTTCGAGGAGGTGCTGGAACGCATCCGCACGGAGTCCTTCATCCGCAAGACGATCAGTTACATGGTCCTCTCGCACCTCATCCCGGACAGTCCGGAGGCCGGCGCCGGCTCCTCCGCCGTACAGGGCTACGACCCCTCGTAACCCGGCCCTTCCGTCCGCCCGGACTTCCCCATCCGCACCTCGTGGCACGTCCGGAGCAGCGGCGCAGCAACCCTGCGCGGAAGGGCGTTTCTGCGCACGTTCGCTGCGCCGGTACGCAGCGTTCCGGCCTTGTCCGGCACGACGGGGGCTTCCTACCGTTGAGGCATCCCCAGCGTCACGTGCCGGTGACCGCCCGTCACCGGCGGGACGCCCACTGCCCGCTGCCGGAAACGGAGGACCCCGCCGTGCCCGAACCCGCGTCCGCACTCGTGCGCGAGACCGTGCCCGCCGAGCCACTGGCCGCCGGGGCCATGGCCGTCGAGACCGCGGCCGACGAGACCGTCGTCGTCCGCCCGCCCCGCGTGCCGCGCCCCCGGCGCTACCTGGTCTGCGAGCCCCGGTACTTCGACGTCCGGTACGCCATCAATCCCTGGATGCGCGAGGACGTACCGGTCGACACCGCCCTGGCCCGGCGCCAGTGGGCGGCGCTGGTGCAGGCGTACCGCGACCACGGCCACACGGTCGAGACCGTGGAGCCGGTTCCCGGCCTGCCGGACATGGTGTTCGCGGCGAACGCGGCGCTGGTCGTGGGCGGACGCGTCTTCGGCTCCCGCTTCCTGGCCCCGGAGCGGCGTCCGGAGTCGGCCGCGTACGAGGCGTGGTTCCGGGCGAACGGCTTCGACGTGCGGGCGCCGGAGTCGGTGTGCGAGGGTGAGGGCGACCTCGTACCGGTCGGGGGCTACGTCCTGGCCGGGACGGGCTTCCGTACGACACGGGAAACGCACCGGGAGGTGCAGGAGTTCCTGGGTGTGCCGACCATCGGCCTGCAGTTGGTGGACCCGTACTTCTACCACCTCGACACCGCCCTCTTCGCGCTCGACGACACCAACATCGCGTACTACCCGGAGGCCTTCTCGCCCGGCAGCCAGGAGGTGCTGCGGCGGCTGTTCCCGGAGGCGGTGACCGCCACCCGGGACGACGCCATGGCGTTCGGCCTGAACTCCGTCTCCGACGGCTGCCACGTCTTCGTCGCCCCGCAGGCCGAGGGGCTCGTCGCACAGCTCTCCCGCCACGGTTACGTCCCCGTCCCCGTCGACCTGTCGGAGTTCCACAAGGCCGGCGGCGGCATCAAGTGCTGCACCCAGGAGGTCCGTCCATGACCGCGCCCACCCGTCTCCCCTCCGCGTCCGCCGCGCCGGAGGCCGCTTCGCAGGCGCCCCGCTCGTCGGCGGAGCTGATCCGTGCGGAGGCCCCCGTCCTCGCGCACAACTACCACCCGCTGCCGGTGGTCGTGGCGCGCGCCGAGGGCGTCTGGGTCGAGGACGTCGAGGGCCGCCGGTACCTCGACATGCTGGCCGGGTACTCGGCACTGAACTTCGGCCACCGGCACCCGGCGCTCATCGAGGCCGCGCACCGCCAGCTCGACCAGGTCACGCTCACCTCGCGCGCCTTCCACAGCGACCGGCTGGCCGGCTTCGCGGAGGAGCTGGCGGCGCTGACCGGCCTGGACATGGTCCTGCCGATGAACACCGGCGCCGAGGCCGTGGAGAGCGGCATCAAGGTCGCCCGCAAGTGGGCGTACGACGTCAAGGGCGTCGCCCCCGACCGGGCCACGATCGTGGTCGCCGCCGACAACTTCCACGGCCGCACCACCACGCTCGTCAGCTTCTCCACCGACCCCACCGCACGCGCCGGTTACGGCCCCTACACGCCGGGCTTCCGGATCGTCCCGTACAACGACCTCGCGGCCCTCGAAGCGGCCGTGGACGAGACCACGGCGGCCGTGCTGATCGAGCCCATCCAGGGCGAGGCCGGCGTGATCATCCCGGACGACGGCTACCTGACCGGCGTCCGGGAGCTGACCCGGCGGGCCGGCTGCCTGTTCATCGCCGACGAGATCCAGTCCGGGCTGGGCCGTACGGGCCGCACGCTGGCCGTCGAGCACGAGGGCGTCGTCCCCGACGTCCTGCTGCTCGGCAAGGCGCTCGGCGGCGGCATCGTCCCGGTCTCCGCCGTGGTCGCGCGGCGCGAGGTGCTGGAGGTGCTGCACCCGGGCGAGCACGGCTCCACGTTCGGCGGGAACCCGCTGGCCGCCGCGGTCGGTTCGGCCGTCATCGGCCTGCTGGCCACCGGCGAGTACCAGCGCCGGGCGGCCGAGCTGGGCGAGGTGCTGCGTACCGGGCTCGACGGCCTGGCCGGCAAGGGGGTCACCGGCTACCGGGCGCGCGGCCTGTGGGCGGGCGTGGACATCGACCCCGCGCTCGGCACGGGCCGCGAGATCAGCGAGCGCCTCCTGCACGAAGGCGTCCTGGTCAAGGACACGCACGGCTCCACGATCCGGCTCGCGCCGCCGCTCACGATCACGGCGGAGGAACTGACGTCGGCGGTGGAGGCACTGGGTCGCGTCCTCAGCAAGTAACCCGTACCGCATACCCATTCACCCTCTGACAACAAAATAGATGGACAGCGGGCCGACTCGTCCGCAACTCTATTCTGCATGTCACATATTGATGCAGCGACAGACAGGGGTACGGACGAGCTCGGCTGGCCCGCAGGCTTCCGCGCGTACACCGGGAACGGCGGCCTGCGGGCGCACGGGGACGACATCTCGATCGTGGTCTCGGAGCGGCCGTCCGTCAGCGCCGCGATGTTCACCCGCAGCCGTTTCGCGGGCCCCGCGGTGGTACTGAGCCGGGCGCACGCCGCCGGTGGGCGCCTGCGCGCCGTCACCACCCTGGCGCAGAACGCCAACGTGGCCACCGGCCGGCAGGGGGAGGAGAACGCGGCCGAGGTCGTCGGCCGGGTCGCCGCGATCCTGGGCGTCCCGGCCGAGGCCGTCCTCATCGGCTCCACGGGGGTGATCGGACGGCCGCTCCCGATGGCCGCGATCCGCGCGCACCTGGAGGCGACGGCGGAGCGCGGCACGGCGGCCTTCGCCGCGGGCCCCGTCGACGTGGCACGCGCGATGATGACCACCGACACCCGGCCCAAGACCAGCGCCAGGACCGTGGGCAACGCCCGTGTCGTCGGCGTCGCCAAGGGCGTCGGCATGCTGGAGCCGAACATGGCGACGATGCTGGCCTACCTCTTCACCGACGCGGAGCTGTCCGCGGCCGAGCTGGACGGTGCGCTCCGGGGCGCGGTGGAGCGGACCTTCAACTGCCTGAGCGTGGACACCGACACCTCCACCTCCGACACCGTGGCCGCGCTCGCCAACGGGGCGGCCGGACCGGTGGACCTCGGGGCGTTCTCGGCGGCGCTCGCCGAGGTGTGCCTGGACCTCACCGAGCAGCTGGCGAGCGACGGCGAGGGCGCGACCAAGCTGCTGCGCGTCACGGTCGGACAGGCCGCGGACTACGCGCAGGCCAAGCGGGTCGCCAAGAGCGTGGTGAACTCACCGCTGGTCAAGACGGCGGTGCACGGCGCCGACCCGAACTGGGGCCGGGTCGTCATGGCCATCGGCAAGAACACCGAGGACACCGACATCGATCCGGCGAAGGTGACCGTCCGGTTCGGCGGGACCGAGGTGTACCCGGCGGAGCCCGCGGCCGAGACTCTGGCGAAGCTCGCGGAGACGATGCGGCAGGACGAGGTCGACATCACGGTCGGGCTCGGCATCGGTGACGCCGCCGCCACGGTATACGGCTGCGACCTGACCGAGGGGTACATCCGCGTCAACGCCGACTACACGACCTGAGACACCCGGTCTGAGCTGGGCGGACGTGCTACCGAGGGCCGTTGTCAGTGGTCGGGTGCAGACTGAGCCGTACCTGGAACAACGGCGTTCGGAGGTGCAGTGACATGACCGGTGGCACGCAGGATGTCCTTCTCGCGGTGGGGACGCGCAAAGGACTGTTCATCGGCCGGCGACGGCGGGGCACGTGGGAGCTGAGCGGGCCCCATTTCCCCGCCCAGGCGGTCTACTCGATCGGAATCGACACCCGCCGGGCCACGCCGCGGCTGCTGGCCGGCGCGGACAGCGCGCACTGGGGCCCGTCGGTGTTCCACTCCGACGACCTCGGCGGGACCTGGGTGGAGCCGAAGCGCCCGGCCGTGAAGTATCCGGAGTACACCAACAGTTCGCTGGAGCGGGTGTGGCAGCTCCAGCCGGCGGGCCCGGCCGCGCCCGACGTGGTCTACGCCGGCACGGAGCCGGGCGCGCTGTTCCGGTCCGAGGACGGCGGCGAGTCGTTCGAGCTGGTGCGGTCCCTGTGGGAGCACCCCTCGCACGACAAGTGGGTGCCGGGCGGCGGCGGGCTCGCGGTGCACACGGTGATCACCGACCCGCGCACCGCCGATGCCGTGACGGTGGCCGTGTCGACGGCCGGGGTGTTCCGCACCCGGGACGGCGGCGCGAGCTGGTCCCCGGCCAACAAGGGCGTGAAGGCGGTCTTCCTGCCGGACCCGGACCCGGAATTCGGCCAGTGCGTCCACAAGATCGCACCGGACGCCGTCGACCGGGACCGCCTCTACCTGCAGAACCACTGGGGTGTGTACCGCAGCGACGACGCGGGCGGCACGTGGACGGACATCGGGTCCGGGCTGCCCTCGGACTTCGGCTTCGCGGTCGCGGCCCACCCGCGGCGCGGCGACGTGGCGTACGTCTTCCCCATCACCGCCGACATGGACCGGGTGCCGGCCGACCATCGCTGCCGGGTCTTCCGCACGTCCGACGCGGGCGGCAGCTGGGAGGCGCTGAGCGACGGACTGCCGCAGGAGGACCACTACGGCACGGTGCTGCGCGACGGGCTGTGCGTGGACGACGCGGACCCGGCGGGGGTGTACTTCGGCAACCGCAACGGCGAGGTGTACGCCAGCGCGGACGACGGCGACAGCTGGCAGCAGCTCGCCGCCCACCTGCCGGACGTGCTGTGCGTACGGGCGGCGGTGGTGGCCTAGGGAGCAGGCGTGAGGAGGGACCCGCTTCGCAGTGGGCGGGGCGGGGGCCGGGGCGGGCCCGATCATCGCGTGACCGGGGATGGCGTGTTTCGGGCGAGGCGGCTACGGAAGTGACCGGGGGAAGGGGGCACAGGTTGATACGGACCACGGGGCGGCCAGTAGGGTGACGCCGTGGCTGCACGACCTCTCCATGAAATCGTCGAACCGGGCTGGGCCAAGGCACTTGAGCCCGTCGCCGGACGGATCGCCGCGATGGGCGACTTCCTGCGGGCCGAGATCGCCGCGGGACGTACGTACCTTCCGGCCGGCAGCAACGTGCTGCGCGCCTTCCAACAGCCCTTCGACGACGTGCGGGTGCTCATCGTCGGGCAGGACCCCTACCCCACTCCGGGACACGCCGTCGGGCTGAGCTTCTCGGTGGCGCCGGAGGTACGGCCGCTCCCGGGCAGCCTGGAGAACATCTTCCGCGAGATGCACTCCGACCTCGGGCACCCGCGGCCGTCCAACGGCGACCTCACACCGTGGACCCGGCAGGGCGTGCTCCTGCTGAACCGCGCCCTGACGACCGCGCCGCGCAAGCCCGCGGCCCACCGCGGCAAGGGCTGGGAAGAGGTCACGGAGCAGGCGATCCGCGCGCTGGCCGCGCGCGGACGGCCGCTGGTGGCCGTCCTGTGGGGGCGGGACGCGCGCAATCTGCGCCCGCTCCTGGGACAGGTGCCGTCGGTGGAGTCGGCGCATCCCTCGCCCATGTCGGCGGACCGGGGGTTCTTCGGCTCGCGGCCGTTCAGCCGGGTCAACGACCTGCTGGTCCGGCAGGGCGCTGAGCCGGTCGCCTGGCAGCTGCCCTGATCCGGAAGCCGGCGGCCGCCCTGACCAGGTGGCCTGGCGGCCGCCCTGACCTGGAGGGATAGTGTGCCCGCATGACCACGAACACGAACGTCCCCGCGGGCTGGTACGCCGACCCGCAGGGCACGCCTGACCAACTGCGCTGGTGGGACGGCGCCCGGTGGACCGAACACACCCACGCGGGCAGCCAGGGCCAGGGCCAGTCCCGCCAGGGCCAGGCACAGCACCAGCAGGGACAGCAGGGCCGGGCCGCGAGCCAGCAGGGGCAGGCCCCGGGCCAGCAGGGGCAGGCCGGTCAGGGCGGCCAGGGGCAGCCGCAGGCGGCGGGCCCGCGGCCCGGTGCTCAGCCGGGCGCCCAGCCGGGACCGCAGCCAGGTGCTCACCCCGGTGGCCCGCACCCCGGTGGTCAGCCCGGCCCGCAACCGATGCCGCAGGCGCAGCCGTACGCGCAGGGCGCTCCCCAGCAGCCGTACGCGCAGCAGCAGCCGTACCCCCAGCAGCCGCAGCCGCAGATGGGGCAGCAGCAGCCGGGCGGTCAGCCCATGCCGCAGGGGTACGGCTATCCGCAGCAGGGCCCCGGCGGCGACCCGGCGCGCGTGCAGCGCCAGGTGCAGCAGCAGGCGGGCGTCGCGCCGGCCGGTCCGGGCGGCGGTTCGCTGTTCACCGAGCCGGTGCTGGTGGTGAACCAGAAGGCCAAGCTGATCGAGATGACGAACGAGTACAGCGTCTTCGACCAGCACGGCAACACCATCGGCTCGGTCGTCCAGGTCGGCCAGAGCACGGCCAAGAAGGTGCTGCGCCTGGTCTCCAGCCTCGACCAGTACATGACGCACAAGCTGGAGATCCGCGACGCGTACGGGCAGCCGCAGCTGGTGCTGACCCGGCCGGCGAAGTTCATCAAGTCCAAGGTGCTGGTGGAGCGCCCGGACGGGCAGCCGGTCGGCGAGATCGTGCAGCAGAACGCCATCGGCAAGATCAACTTCGCCCTGGTGGTCAACGGCCAGCAGGTCGGCGCGATCAAGGCGGAGAACTGGCGGGCCTGGAACTTCGCCATCGTCGACCACGCCGACCAGGAGATCGCCCGGATCACCAAGACCTGGGAGGGCCTGGCCAAGACGATGTTCACCACCGCGGACAACTACGTCCTGCAGATCCACCAGCAGCTGCCCGACCCGCTGCTGAGCCTGGTGGTCGCGACGGCGCTGACCGTCGACACCGCCCTCAAGCAGGACGCCCGCGGCTTTGGGTGAGCCCAGCGCGCCGGGACTGGTGCTCGGGGTCGATTCCGGCGGCTCGGGCCTGCGGATCGCGGTCGCCCCGGCGACGGAGGAGCCCCCGGTACGCGGATCGGGGTCCTCGGTACGTGAAACGCAGGCCGCGGGACGTGACTCGGGGCTCTCGGCACGTGACGCGGGGCCCTCGGCACACCGGGCGGGGCCGCCGCCGGTACGCCGCCTCGGGACAGTGGTCCTCCCGGAGCCGGTCCGTACGGGCCCCGGCGGCATCGACGCCGGGGATCTCCTCGCCCGCGTCCTCCCGGCCGCCGAAGCGCTGCTGCGCGAGGCCGGAGCGGCGAGTACGCCCGCCGAGGGACGAGGGACCCGCGAGGCAGCCGACGCATCCGGGACGCATGGGGCCGACGGCGCCGGGCGTTGCGTCGCGGTGTGCGTGGGCGCGGCCGGCATGGCCACGCTCGGCGACGACCTGCGCGCAACGCTGCCGGCCGCGCTGTCCCGCGCGCTCGGCACGCCCCGGCTCGCGCTCGCGGCCGACGCGGTCACCGCGTACGCGGGCGCGCTCGGCCAGCGTCCGGGCGCCGTGGTCGCGGCCGGCACCGGCATGATCGCGATGGGTACCGACCTCACCGCGGCGACCGGCTGGCGGCGCGCCGACGGCTGGGGCCACCTGCTCGGCGACTGCGGCAGCGGGGCCTGGATCGGCCGCGCCGGGCTGGAGGCGGCGATGCGCGCGCACGACGGCAGGCCCGGTGGTTCGGCGGCGCTGCTGGCCCGCGCCGAGGCGGTGTTCGGGCCGGTCACGGGCCTGCCCGGCAAGCTCTACCCGCGTGCCGACCGGCCCGCGGTGCTGGCCTCCTTCGCGCCGGAGGTGGCGCGCTGTGCTGCCGAGGACAAGTTCGCCGCCGCGATCCTGGACGAGGCGGCCCATCACATCGCCGACGCGGCGGCAGCGGTCTGCCCGGCGGCCGGCGCGGTCGCCGACCCTGCGGTCGCCTGTACGGGCGGTCTGTTCAAGATGGGTGAACCGCTGCTGGAGCCACTGCGGGCCGCGCTCGCGGTACGGCTGCCCGGCGTACGGCTCACCGCGGCGGCCGGTGACCCGCTGGACGGCGCGCTGCTCATCGCGTCGGCCCTGGCGCGGAACGCGCTGCGGCTGCCCACGGACGACCGCCTCCTCCACGTCGTCGAGTGAGGCAGCCTGGCCGACGGCATCGGCACAGGACCACGACGGGCACGACAGGCACGACGGGCACGGCCGTAAGGCGACAGCTTCGCAGGAGCACACGCAAGCTCCCGGCTCCGGCCGGCCCCCGCCGCCGCTCCACCGGTCTCCTGCCGGCCGCCCCAACCGTCTCGTACCGATCTCTCCCGCCGCTCTCCCGCCGGTCTCCCTCCTCGCCACCCGGCCCCACATACCCACCAGCCCCTTCTCCCCCGCCCCCCCTCCACTCGCCAAGCGGAATCCGCACCGCCCCTCCCCCGCTGACCACTCGAAAGAGAAATCGGTGCAGATCACACGGCGTGTCGTGGCATGTTCACGTGGAGACGCGCGGGACGAATCGGTACACAAACCACCCGACTGTGCCCTCCCTCGGCACAGGGTGCCGCAGAGGCGTTAGCATGCGGCGCCATGAGTTCCCCCACTGGGCCCGCACCCGGCCTGCCTGTACGAATGCCGCGTCCGCGCCAGTCCGGACGCCACCGCCGCCCCGAGCCGGTCGTCGCGCCCGAGGGCGCGCCCGCGCTCGTCCTGGCCGTCCCCGGCGCCCCCACGGCCGCGTCGCACAGCCTGGCGGAGGAGGTGTCCAGCATCGCCCGCTCCGAGCTGCCGGGGCTCGACGCGCGGATCGGGTACGTCGACGGCGGTGACGAGGAGTTCCCGTCGCTGGAGGCCGTGCTCACGCGTGCCGGCGCCGAGCGCAAGGCCCGCATCGAGGCCGGTGCGCAGGACCTCAAGGACAGCCCGGCCGCCGTGGTCGTGCCGCTGCTCGCGGGGCCCGACAACGCCCTGCTGCGCCGCATACGCCAGGCGATCATGAACAGCGGCTCCGGCGCCGAGCTGACGGACGTCCTCGGCCCGCACCCGCTGCTGGCCGAGGCGCTGCACGTACGGCTGTCCGAGGCCGGCCTGGCGCGCGCCGACCGGGCCCGGCTGTTCACGGTCGCAACGGCCGCTGACGGCATCATCCTGGCCACCGTCGGTGGCGAGGAGGCCGTGCAGGCCGCCGGCATCACCGGCATGCTGCTCTCCGCGCGCCTGGCGGTGCCGGTGCTGGCCGCCGCGCTGGACGAGGAGGGTGCGATCTCGCGCACGGCCGAGCAGCTGCGGACGTCCGGTTCGCAGCAGCTGGCGCTGGCTCCGTACCTGATCGGCCCGGAGATCGCCGACGGCCTGCTGGAGGCGGCCGCTGCCGAGGCGGGCTGTGCCGCCGCCGAGGCGCTGGGTGCGTACATGGCGGTGGGCCGCCTGGTCCTGTCGAACTACGCGGCCTCGCTGGGCATCACGCTGCAGTCGGCGCAGGGCGCCGGCATCCGCTGATCCGCCGCCGGCCGCATCGTCCGGCCGGCGCCAACAGTCCGGTGGCCGAGGCTCCGACGGGCCGCCCCGCACACGCGGTGGCGGCCCGTCGCCGTTCCCGGGGACGCGCGCCACGCTCAGCCGCCGGCCCGCTCCCGCGCCACCCTCAGCCGCTGCCCCCGCCACGCTCAGCCGCTCGTCCGTCCCACCAGCACCCGCACCCGTACCTCTTCCGCGTACGGCCCCTCCGGGAGCGCGTCGCGCAGCCCGGCGGCGAAGTGCGGGCGGTCGTCCGGGCGGGGCAGCCGGTGCGCCGGTACGGCGGAGAAGACGCCGCCGACCAGCTCCTCGAATGACAGTTCGACACGGTAGCTGTGGTCGATCTCCCGCACCCCGTCGTAGCCGGCGGCGTGCAGCGCCCGTGCGTAGCAGGCCCGGTCGTCGTCGGCCGTCCCGCAGGGGCCGGTCAGCGCGTCCAGCGTGCTGCCGAAGTACCGTTCCAGGTGGCCGCGCAGCGCGTCCGACCAGTAGCTCTCCTGCTGCCACAGCGGTACGCCGTTGGTGACCACGGCGATGCCGCCGCCGGGCCGCAGCAGCGGGCGCAGGTCGTGGAAGAGCCGGTCGTGGTCCATCCCGTGCAGCGCCTGGCCAATGACGGTCATGGCCAGGGAGCCTCGGCCGAGCAGCCCGCCGAGCGCCGCGACGTCGGTGTCGGCGCCGAGCACCCAGGTGGCGTTGTGCACGCCCGCCTCGTCGGCGGCGCGGCGGGCCAGTCGCAGCATGTCCGGCTCGGGGTCCATGCCGAGGACCGAGCCGACCCGCGCGGCGAGCGGCACGGCCAGCGCGCCCGTGCCGCAGCCGAGGTCGAGTGCGGTGTCGCCGGCGGTCAGGCCGAAGGCCTCCTGCAGCGCGTCCAGGAGCTCCGGCCGGTAACCGCGCCGGAAGCGGGCGTAGTACTCGGCGACTTCACCACTGAATCCGACGGTCATACGGTTCAGACTGCCCGGATCCGGGCCGCGGCGCCCGGCATTCGGACGATCTCACCGCCGAACGTCCGCTATCGGCCGCACCCGCTCAGCGGGCTGAACGCAAGGGGACCCGTCTCGGCCGGATGGCTCGTTCCCGACCGCGGCGCACGCGCCGCCCGTGGCCCTGAACGAGCCGCCCGGAAGGGCGAGTTCTGGCTGCCTGCGGGCCCGGGGCCGGACCGGGCGGCAGGCTCGGGCCGGGCGGCCGACCCGCAACGCGCCACCGCGCCGAGAACGAGCCATTCCGGACCACGCATCACGATCCGTGCCTCACGGCCCGCGCGTCACGGACCGTGCTTCACAGCCCGCCCTTCGCGGCCCGTGCTCAGCGCGCGAACACCACGCACGAAGCCGACGGGACGGGGAGCGAGCCGCCGCGCTCGGGGATGCCGGTGGCGGGGTCGACCGTGAACCACGTGACGTCACCGGAGCGCTCGTTGGCGGCGTAGAGGTGCCGGCCGTCGGGGTGCAGCGCCAGGTCGCGCGGCCAGTTGCCGCCGCACGGCACGGTCGTCACCAGCCGCGGCGCCAGGCCGCCGTCCGCCAGCTCCAGTACGGCGATGCTGTCGTCCCCGCGGTTGGCGGCCCAGCCGAACCGGCCGTCGGCGGAGACCACGAACTCGGAGGGCAGGGTCGGCGTCGCGCCGCCCTCGGGCAGTGCGGGCGTCTCCCCCACCGGCGTCAGCAGTCCGCGCACGGCGTCCCAGCGGCAGGTGGTCACCGTGGGCTCCAGCTCGTTGATGACGTAAGCGAGCCGGCCGTCCGGGTGGAAGCGCAGGTGGCGCGGGCCGGTGCCGGCGCGCATGGCGACCTCGCGCCGCATGACCAGCTCCCCGCTGCCCGGATCGATGTCGCAGACGCGGACGGAGTCGGTGCCGAGGTCCACGCTCAGGACCCAGCGCCCCGAGGGGTCGGCCACCACGGCGTGCGCGTGCGGGCCGGTCTGCCGCTCGGGGTGCGGTCCGCTGCCGTGGTGCTGGAGGACGCCGCCGGCGCGCGGCTCGGTGGGCGCGCCGTCCGCCCGCAGCGGCAGCGCGCTCACGCTGCCGGAGCGGTAGTTGGCGGTGAGCAGGTGCCCGGCGTGCGGGGTGAGGTGGGTGGGGGCCGAGCCGTGTACGGGCGCGGGCGGCGCGAGCAGTACGGGCCGCTCCCCCGCGAGCGAGAAGGCCGCCGCCGCGCCGTCCGGCGTCTCGCTCACCGCGTACAGCAGCCGCCGGTCGCCGGACACCGCGAGGTAGGAGGGGTGGGCGACCGCGTCGGTGCGGTGCGCCTCCTTCAGCGCGCCGCTCTCCGGGTCGGTCTCGGCGGTCACCACACCGGCCCCGCCGGCCGTCGATCCGATGTACGCCCGCCACCCGTGGTCGTTCCGGCCGTCACCGTTCACGCTCTTACCCCGCTTCTCGTTCGTCCGCCCGTACTGGTCGGGCTCCGACGCTAACAGCCGCGCCGCGGGGGCGCGGGAGATCACGGCGGCCCGTGATCTCCCGCTGCCGTCACGCACCGATCAGCGGCGGGCGGCCCGCGGCGCGCAGCGGCACCGCGAGTTCGGCGAGCGCCCGCTCCAGGCCGTGCAGGTGGGCGAGGGCCGGCTCGGCCGCGTGCGCGTGCTCCGGCGCGGCCACGGCATGCCGCGCGGCGCCGGCTGCCGTTCCCGGTGCGGTGAGCGCCGCGACCGCGGCCTCCACGCGCTGGCAGGCGGCGGTGAGCCGGTCGTCGTGGGACGCCTCCGGGTCCGCGGCGACGGCGGCCAGCCCGCGCACCTCGCGCGCGCAGTCGTCGAGCAGGGCGAGCACCCGGCGGGCCCGCTGCTTGCGGGCGCGGGCGGGGCTGAGCGGGTGGACCAGCGGGGCGAGGGAGGCCCGTACCCGGCCGAGCAGCGGCTCCAGTTCGGCGACGCGCGCCGCGGGGTCGGCGGTGCCGGAGCCCGCGAGGCGCGCCGCTGCCTCGGCGGTGCAGGCGTGCACGCAGTGCAGGGCGCGCTGGATCCAGGCGTCCGTCGTGGCGTGCGTGGTGACGGGCAGGACGAGCAGGACCGCGAGGACCGCGCCGAGCGCCCCGACGCCGGTCTCCGCGACCCGCAGCACGAGCAGGCCCGGGTCCAGCACTCCGAGGAGCCCGTACAGCAGGCCGGCCAGCACCGTCACCGCGAGCATCATCCAGGTGTACGAGACGGCGGCCGAGTAGAAGATGCCGAAGACGCAGACGGCGAGGAGGGCGGCGGTGGGCACCGGTGCGCCGTGCAGCGGTACGGCGACGCCCAGCCCGACCGCGATCCCGATGACCGTGCCGAGCACCCGCCGGAAGCTGCGTACCAGCGTCTCGCCGCTGGACGCCGTGTTCACGAAGACCCACCAGGTCGCGCCGACGGCCCAGTACCAGCGGTCGTGCGAGAGCAGCTGCCCCGCCGCGAGCGCGAAGGCGCCGCCGGCCATCGCCTGGACGGCCTGCCGGGTGGTCGGCCGGGCGAGCCCGGTGCCACCGCTCAGGGGCGGCGCCGGGGCGGCGGGCGGCAGCCGGCGCTCGTAGCACCACAGCCCGAACCGTACGGCCGAGGAGGCGAGCAGGGACAGCAGCATCGCCCCGTACAGCTCCGGCAGCTGACCGGGCACGGTGTGCAGGAACTGCGAGGCGAAGTAGGTCATGAAGGCGAAGACGCCGAGGGAGTGCCCGCGCGGGCCCCAGCGGCGGGCGTACACACCGGCGCCCACCACGGCGAGGAAGGCCGCGTCGCGCGCCAGTGGGGCGTCGTGCAGCACGGCGGCGAGGGCGAGCACGGGCACGCCGGCCGCCGGGAGCAGCGCGGTGGTGACCGCCTGGCCGCGTACCGTCGGGTCCAGCACCGTGAAGAGCGCGAGCAGCGCCGCCAGCCCGCCGAAGACGGCCGCGACCAGTGAGTGGCCGGTCAGCCCGCACAGGGCCACGGCCGACCCGATGCCGAGCACCGCCCGCAGGGCGCTGCGCAGCCGCAGCCGCCCCGGATCCGGAGCCACGAACACCCTCTTGAGCACAGATCCCCGCCCCTTCTGCGTTCCGGTCATTCACACGGCATGAAAAAGGCGCCGCGGAATCCGCAGCGCCATCGACAGGCCCATGAGAACACCCGGGCCCACACTGGCTCAACAGAGCCGGGATCGACTGGGCCATTGGCCCAGCACGATCGGCTCGGGCGCCGTTGCGAGCGGGCCAACGGACCACTGCCCCGCGCACTCACCGCACGACGGCGACGGCAGGGGGGACAGGGGGGACAGCCCCACCCCCACGGCGGTGGCCCGCCGGATCGTGCCGGCGGCCGTACCTCCCTAGGGTCATTTCCGTCCGTCCGAGCAGCGCTTTCCCACCGGCCGACGCGTTCTCCGAGGAGACTCCCGTGACCCCTCCCGCCCCTTCCCGTACCGGTGCCCGGTGCACCCCGCGCCGCTCGCTCGCCGTCTGCGGGGCCGTGGCGCTGACGCTGTCGGTGGCGGGTTGCGGCGGTGCCGCCGCCGACGACGCGAAACCCGAGAAGCGGTCGTTCGCCCTGGCGGGGCGGACGCTGACCATCGACTCGCGCAACTCCGACCTCGTCCTGGTGCCGGCCGACGTGCGGGAGGTGCAGGTGACGCGGTGGTTCGACGGGTGGTCGGTGTTCGGCACGGTGGACCGGCCGACGTGGTCGATGCACGACGGCACGCTGTCCCTGCGCGTCGAGTGCGGCGGGCTGATCTCGAACTGCGCGGCCCGCCACGAGATCCGCGTACCGCGCGGCGTCGAGGTACGGGCGAGCGAGTCCAACGGCTCCGTACGCGCCTCGGGGTTCTCGGCCAGGCTGCGGCTGAGCAGCAACAACGGCGACGTGAGCGTGCACGGGTCCAGTGGCCCGCTCGGCCTCCGTACGCACAACGGAGGGATCGACGCCACGGGCAACACGGCCCGGCGGATCAGCGCCGAATCCGCCAACGGCGACGTACGGGTCTCCGCCGCGCGGACGCCGGACCGGGTGACGGCGAGGACCGAGAACGGCGACATCACCCTCACGGTCCCGGACACCTCCTACCGCGTCACCGCCGCCGGCCGCAACGGCGGCGTGTCGGTGGACGTCCCGCGCGCCGACAGGAGCCGGCACGTCCTCGACGCGCACTCCGCCAACGGGGGCATCACCGTACGGGCGGGTGACGGACCGTCCCGGTGAGCGACGGCCCGTCGCGGTGTCGCGTCTCCGGCCCGTTCGCTCAGCCCTTCATGCGAGCGGCGGTCCGGTTCTGGCGGTCAGCCCTTGGCGCGGCGGATGTCGATGTTGCCGTGGCGGGTGCGGGCGCGGACCCGGACGGTGTCCTCGGCATGGTCGGGGGCGGGGGTGGTGGTGAGGGTGTTGCGGACCTGCCCGGCGGTGGAGTGGACGTCCAGCCAGGCGGCGGTGCCGTGGCGGATGCCGACCTCGATGGCGCCGTGGGAGGTCTCCAACTGGACGCTGCCACGGGCGACGTCGGCCAGGCGGAGGGTGCCGTGCGCGGTGGTGGCGGTCACGGAGTCCTCGGCGCGGGCGATGTCGATGTCACCGTTGGCGCCGCTGACCCGCAGCTCACCGCAGGCGGCGCCGACGGTCGTGGTGCCGTGGGAGTTCTTCAGCACCGCCGGGCCGCCCAGATGGCCGGCGCGCAGGCTGCCGGAGCTGGTGGTGATCTCCGCCGGTCCCTCCACCCGGTCCACGGTCAGCGAGCCGTGCGCGGCGGTCAGCCGCAGCGCCCCGGTGGTCTCCAGGCGCACATCGCCGGCGGAGGTCTTGATGCGGGTCTCACCCAGCCGGCCCTCGCCCAGGATCTGGGTCCAGGCGCCGGTGGCCTCGATGGCGGAGCCGGCCGGCAGCTCGATGGTGACATCGACGGTGCCGGTGCGGCCGAACAGCCCCGGCTTGGGCGTACGGAGGGTCAGCGTGCCGCCGGCGCAGGCCACCTGGGTCTGCTCGGCGGTGCGCACGTCGCTGTCCTTGCGCGGATCGCGGGGGCGCACGGTGACCTGGGTGTCGGCGCGGTCGGTCGCGGTGAACTGCAGCGACCCGGCGTCCACGTGCGCGGTCACCGCGATGGGCCGGGGCGTGTCGAAAGTAGGCATGGCGGTCCCGTCCTGAGGAGTCTCCGTCACGTCCGCGCTGGTCGGACGTGGTGTTAGGTGTGAGGTGGTACGGGGTGCAGGTCCCGCGCGTACGGGGTACGGGCGGCTAGCGGACCCAGCCGGTGAAGCTCTGTCCGAGGGTGCGGGCCTGCTGCGGCGGGTGCGACGGGCCGCCGGTCTCGACGGCGGAGGCGACGGCGCGGGTCAGCCAGGCGTTGACGGACAGGCCCTCGCGGGCCGCGGCCTCCTCCGCCCTGGCCTTCAACGGCGCCGGCAGCCGCAGGTTGACCCGGGCGGTGCCGCCCTCCTCCCCCTCCGCCGCCGGGGCCGGAGGCTTGAGCGGTTCGGCGGGCGCGGCGGCCGGCTGCGCGGGACCGGCCTCGGCCGGCGGCGCCGTGACCACGAAGTCGGGGTCCAGGCCGCGCAGCCGCACCTCCACCGAGCCGGGGGCCAGCTCCCGGGTGATCTCATCCATCGCCGCGGAGAGCACGTTGAGCAGGGTCAGCCGGGTCGCCGACTCCAGCGGGGCGGTCAGCCGCTCGGCCAGCGCACGGGCGTCCTCGCCGCCGGCCTCGGCGGCCACCGCCAGCTCCCGGCGGAGGGTGTCGACATACGGGGTGAGGTCCATGACGCCATGGTGGCACCATTATGGCGCCATGCGCAAGGCCCGTACGACGCCAGGTGGCACCATCCGCATCCAAAGGCGAGGGGCGGGACCCCGAAACCAAGGTCCCGCCCCTCGCCTGCGCGCGTGGAAAACAGCCGGTCAGAGGCCGATCTCGGCCTCGAACTCGGCGGCCTCCAGGATCTGCTTGACCGTGATCAGGTAGCGGGCGGCGTCCGCGCCGTCCACCAGACGGTGGTCGTAGGAGAGCGACAGGTACGTCATGTGACGGACCGCGACGGTCTCGCCCAGCTCCGGGTGGTCCACGACCACCGGACGCTTGACGGTGGCACCGATGCCCAGGATGGCGACCTGGTTCGGCGGCACGATGACCGTGTCGAACAGCGCACCGCGCGAACCGGTGTTGCTGATGGTGAAGGACGCACCCGACAGGTCGTCCGGGCTGACCCTGCTCTCGCGGACCTTGCCGGCCAGCTCGGCGGTCTTCTTCGCGATGCCCGCGATGTTGAGGTCACCGGCGCCCTTGATGACCGGGGTCATCAGGCCCTTCTCGTTGTCCACCGCGATTCCGACGTTCTCGGAGTCGAAGTAGGTGATGGTGCCCTCGTCCTCGTTGATCCGGGCGTTGATGACCGGGTGGGCCTTCAGCGCCTGGACGGCCGCCTTGACGAAGAACGGCATCGGGGACAGCTTCACGCCCTCACGCGCTGCGAAGGCGTCCTTGGCCTTGTTGCGCATCCGCATGATCTTGGTGACGTCCACCTCGACCACGGAGGTCAGCTGCGCCTGGCCGTGCAGGGCCTTCATCAGGTTGTCGCCGATGACCTTGCGCATCCGCGGCATCTTGACGGTGCGGCCACGCAATGCGGGCCCGTCCTCGACCGCAGTCGACGATGCGTCAGGAACGGTGGCGGGAGCGGCTGTGACGGCGTCACCGGCCGCCGGGAACCGCCCCTCGGCCGCCGCCAGGACGTCCTCCTTGCGGATGCGGCCGCCGACACCGGTGCCTTGCACCGTCGTCAGGTCCACCCCGTGCTGCCGGGCCAGCCTGCGGACGAGTGGGGTGACGTAGGCGCCGTCGGGCACACCGGCGTAGGCGCCGTCGGGCTCGCCGGCCGGGACGGCAGGGGCGGGCTGCGCGACCGGGGCGGCGGGCGCCGGCGCTGCGGGCGCCGGCGCTGCGGGCGCCTCAACCGGAGCAGGGGCAGGGGCGGGAGTCGGAGCAGCAGGTGCTTCGCCCGGTGCCGGCGCCGCTGCCGCAGCCGGTGCCGGTGCCGGTGCCGGAGCCCCAGCCGCACCCGGCTCACCGATGACCGCGAGCCGGCCCCCCACTTCCGCCGTCTCGTCCTCCTTCACCAGGATCTCCAGCAGCGTGCCGGAGGCCGGGGCCGGGATTTCCGTGTCGACCTTGTCCGTCGACACCTCCAGCAGCGGCTCCTCGGCCTCGACCGCCTCGCCGACCTCCTTCAGCCAGCGGGTGATGACGCCCTCGGTGACGCTCTCGCCCAGTGCGGGCAGTACGACGTCCGTGCTCACCGTCAGCCCTCCAGCCCGTAACGCGCGGCGGCCTTGCGCACCGTCTCCGGCTTGACCTCGCCGCGGCGGGCCAGCGTGGCCAGCACCTTCACGGCGATCGACGGGGCGTCCACCCCGAAGTACCGGCGGACGTTCTCCCGGCTGTCCGAGAGGCCGAAGCCGTCGGTCCCGATGGAGACCCACTCCTGCTCGACCCAGGGGGCGATCTGGTCGGGCACCGCGCGCATCCAGTCGCTGACCGCGACCACGGGCCCCGGCGCGTCGCTCAGCGCGCGGGTCACGTACGGCACCCGGTCCTCGCCCTTCAGGCGCGCGGCGTCGCACTCCAGAGCGTCGCGGCGCAGCTCCGTCCAGGACGGCGCCGACCAGACGTCGGCCGCCACGCCCCAGTCCTCGGCGAGCAGTTTCTGCGCTTCGAGCACCCAGTGGATGGCGGTGCCGGAGGCCAGCAACTGGAGCTTCGGGGCGTCGGGCGCCGCTTCCCCGGCCGCCTTGTACCGGTAGAGGCCCTTGAGGATGCCCTGCTCGTCCAGGCCCTCGGGCATGGGCGGCTGCACCTTGGTCTCGTTGTAGACCGTGAGGTAGTAGAAGACGTCCTCCGGGTCCTCGCCGTACATCCGGCGCAGGCCCTCCTTGACGATCACCGCGACCTCGTAGGCGAAGGCGGGGTCGTACGAGACGGCGGCCGGGTTGGTGGAGGCGATGAGGTGCGAGTGGCCGTCGGCGTGCTGCAGGCCCTCGCCGGTCATCGTCGTACGGCCGGCGGTCGCGCCGATCACGAAACCGCGCCCGAGCTGGTCGCCCAGTGCCCAGAACTGGTCGGCGGTCCGCTGCCAGCCGAACATCGAGTAGAAGATGTAGAATGGGATCATCGGCTCGCCGTGCGTCGCGTACGAGGTCGCGGCCGCGGTCAGCGAGGCGAGCGAACCGGCTTCCGTGATCCCCTCGTTGAGGATCTGGCCGTTCTTGGCCTCCTTGTAATACAGGAGCTGGTCGCGGTCGACCGGGTCGTAGGTCTGGCCGAGCGGCGAGTAGATCCCGGCGGAGGGGAAGAGGGACTCCATGCCGAAGGTGCGGGCCTCGTCGGGGACGACGGGGACCCAGCGCTTGCCGGTCTCCTTGTCCCGCATCAGGTCCTTCACCAGGCGGACGAACGCCATGGTCGTGGCGATCTCCTGGCTGCCCGAGCCCTTCTTCAGCGCGTCGAAGGCCTTGTCGGCGGGCATCGGCAGCGGCTTGGGAGTCACCTTGCGGGCCGGTGCCGGGCCGCCGAGTGCGGCGCGCCGCTCCTTCAGGTACGCGACCTCGGGCGAGTCCGGGCCCGGGTGTGCGTACGGCACCAGCTCGTCGTTCAACTTACTGTCGGGGATGGGGAGTTCGAGGAGGTCGCGCATGGCGCGGAACTCCTTGCCCGACAGCTTCTTCATCTGGTGGTTGGCGTTGCGGGACTCGAAGCCGGGGCCGAGCGTCCAGCCCTTGACGGTCTGCGCGAGGATGACGGTCGGCGCGCCCTTGTGCTCGACGGCGGCCTTGTACGCGGCGTAGACCTTGCGCGGCTCGTGGCCGGCGCGCGAGGTGCCGACGATCTCCTCCAGCCGGGCGTCGGTGAGCTGCTGTCCCAGGCGGGCCAGCTCGGGCCGCTCGCCGAGGAAGTGCTCGCGGATGTACGCGCCGTCGCGCGCCGCGAACGTCTGGAACTGCCCGTCGGGGATGCTGCCCAGGTGACGTACGAGGGCGCCGTCCACGTCCTGGCCGAGCAGGTCGTCCCAGGCCCGGCCCCAGAGGGATTTGATGACGTGCCAGCCGGCCGCGCGGAACTGCCGCTCCAGCTCCTGCACGATCTTGAAGTTGCCGCGGACGGGACCGTCGAGGCGCTGGAGGTTGCAGTTGATGACGAAGGTCAGGTTGTCCAGGCCCTCGCGCGCCGCGAGGGCGAGCGCCGCGGTGGACTCGGGCTCGTCCATCTCACCGTCGCCGAGGAACGCCCAGACGTGCGACTGCGAGGTGTCCTTGATGCCGCGGTGGTGCAGGTAGCGGTTGAAGCGCGCCTGGTAGATCGCGGAGAGCGGGCCGAGGCCCATCGACACGGTCGGGAACTCCCAGAGCCAGGGCAGCCGCCGCGGGTGCGGGTAGGACGGCAGGCCCTCGCCGCCGGCCTCCTGCCGGAAACGGTCCAACTGCCCTTCGGTCAGGCGCCCTTCGAGGAACGCGCGGGCGTAGACGCCGGGGGACGCGTGGCCCTGGACGTAGAGCTGGTCACCGCTGCCGTCCGCCTCTTTGCCGCGGAAGAAGTGCTGGTAACCGACCTCGTACAGCCAGGCGGCCGAGGCGAAGGTGGCCATGTGGCCGCCGAGGCCGCCGCGCTGGTTGCCGCGGGTGACCATGGCGGCCGCGTTCCAGCGGTTCCAGGCGGTGATCCGGGCCTCCATCGCCTCGTCGCCGGGGAAGTCCGGCTCGGCGGCGGTGGGGATGGTGTTGATGTACGGCGTCTCCAGGAGCGGGGGGAGGCCGACCCCGGTGCGTTCGGCGTGCTCCGCGACGCGGCGCAGCAGGTAGGCGGCCCGGTGCGGACCGCCGGCGCGGGCGGCGCCGTCCAGCGATTCGCGCCATTCGGCGACCTCGGACGGGTCGCTGTCGGGCAGTTGGTCGAGCTGGGACACGGTGATCCCCTTTCACGTTCCTGGGTGAGGAACCGGAGGTGCCGCGCGCTTCTGCGGCACCTCCGGTGGTCGGGCGGACGACCGGCGATGCGGGTGGACCGGTCGGAGGCGACCTCAACTGGCATCACTTCGCAGTGACTTTCGGACTGCGGAATCTCCATTCCGCACAACAAAACGTAGAGACCCGCACTCGCCAGGGTCAACCATTACCGACCGGTAATGATTGATGATCGATCATTTTTACTTGGCGTGAGCCTCCGCTCCCCCGGTCCGTGCCGGGGGCGGCGTCAGCCCGCCGCGCGCTTCAGCAACTCCTCGTAGACGGTGGGGTCATCGCCGGTCACCTGCGGGAATCCGGTGCCGTACGCACCGTGCCAGCGCGCGGTGACGCCCGGGTTGGGGTGGTCGGAGCCGTCCGGCAGGTACAGGTGCGGACTGCACCGCACGTCGTGCTCCTGCGCGCAGCGGAAGTCCTCGGTCACCGTCCGGCGGGCCCGCCCGTCGTCCAGACCTGCGGCGATGGCCTCGGCGTCGACGCCCTCGGTCTCCTCGGCGACGGCGACCACCACGGCCCGCGCGCCGATCGATCGGCTCTGGGCCCAGAAAGCCCGGCGCAGCGCCAGGTCGAGCCGTTCGGACGCCGCCAGGCCCTGCGCCTTGGCGAGCTGGACGGCTTCCAGGGCCGGCAGCGAGGAGGAGGGGAACTTCCAGTCGGGCGCGCGCCAGAGCTGCCAGCCGGCGTCCGGTTCGAGGTGTGCGATGCCGCCGACCTCGGAGTCGGTTCCGGGGCGCGGGCTCGGCCCATTGTTGAACAACTCCAGGGGAAATGCCCGGTGGTTGAAGCGCACCCGGTCCTCGAGGCCCAGGCGCCGGCGGGTGGTGTGCAGCCGGTGGATGCCCACGTGGGCGAACGAGCACCAGATGTCGGAGAAGACGGTGATGGTGCCGGGTTCGGTCTGCGTACGGGGATGGGGCGTGCCGGTCATGGGGCTCCGATCGGTTTGTTGGCGTAATCCAGGACGTGCAGCTGCACCAAGCGCCCGGCGTAGGGGTCCTGGCGACGGAAGGCCTGCACGATGGCCTCGTGGTCGGCCGCGTTCTCGTGCAGTCCGGTGCGCAGCCACTTCAGGGACAGTCGCGTCCACAGCTCGATGGCCAGCGACTCCCAGTTGCGGAACAGTACGTGGTTGCCTGCGGCCCGGACGATCTCCCGGTGGAACTCGACGCCATGGGTGATCTGGGCGTCGGTGTCGCCCTCGCGGGCCGCCTGGTGCATCCGCTCCAGGTGCGGTTCGAGCGTGGAGACGTCACCGGCGAGCCGCGGTACCGCCAGTTCGGCGGCGAGCCGCTCCAGTGCGGCCCGTACGGGATAGACCTCGCTGAGCTGGTCGGGGGTCAACTCCCGTACGCGGACGCCCTTTCCGGGCGTGGACTCGATCAGCTGCATGGCCTGCAGGTCGCGCAGGGCTTCCCGCACCGGCGCCTGGCTGACGCCGAGTTCGTGGGCCACCCGCCGTTCGATGATCCGGTCCCCCGGCTCCCACCGCCCGTCCAGGAGCTGCTGCAGCAGATGGCGCCTGACCTGCTCACTCAGCGGTACGCGTGCCACCGGGACGACGCTGTGCGGTGGTTCTGGGGGACTGATGCCGGCCATGGACGAATCTCCGGGGGCTCTTGAGCGTTGATCGATCATCGATTAACGTACGGCATCAGGTGGCCACACCGCATCAGTTCCGTTGCTTCTCAAGCCAGTTGATGCGGTCACCGGCCGGGTGCGGGCCCGGCAGTACCGCACGACGCGCGTGTTCTCCGCGTCGTTGAGCCGCCTTTCCCGACTTTTCCCTTCGCCTGCGGGCCGGCCCTGTGATCGATCACATGCCGTCCGCCCGCATGGTCCGACTCCTCCAAGGAGCCCTGTGCCCGAGCAGCTTCTCGACCTCACCCAGCACGAGATCCAGGCACTCAAGACCCGTTTCAACCTCGCCGACGCCCACACCCACCAGCAGCAGTCGCCCGGCCAGCGCGAGATCGTCGCCGCCCTGCCGGCCCTGTGGTACGAGGCGGAGGAGACCCGCCAGGCCGATCTGGAGGACCGCTTCAAGGAGGTCTTCTTCCGGCTGCACGGCCAGAACAGCGTGCGCGCCGACACCACGATGCTGTCGTACGCGGCGTCCATCTCCACCCTGGTCGCGGGCATGTACCTGCGCCGGCACGACATCAGCGTGAGCCTCGTCGAGCCCTGCTTCGACAACCTGCCCGACGTGCTGCGCAACGTCGGCGTCCAGCCGGTACCGATCCCCGAGGACGCCCTGCACGACGCCGACCGCATCTACGAGCGGCTGGCCGAGGCCGTCACCACCGACGCGCTCTTCCTCGTCGACCCGAACAACCCCACCGGCTTCTCGCTGCTCTCGCACGGCCGCAAGGGCTTCGAGGAGGTCGTCCGCTACTGCGTCGACCACGACAAGCTCTTCGTCGTCGACCTCTGCTTCGCCGCGTTCGCGCTGGCCGATCCGCGCTTCGGCCGCTTCGACCTCTACGAGCTGCTGGACTCCTCCGGCGTGCGGTACATCGCGCTGGAGGACACCGGCAAGACCTGGCCGCTCCAGGACGCCAAGTGCGCGCTGCTCACCTGCAGCCGTGACCTGTACGAGGACGTCTACAACATCCACACCAGCGTGCTGCTGGACGTCTCCCCGTTCGTCCTCAACTTCCTCGCCCGCTATGTCGAGGACTCCATCGAGGACGGCATGGCCTCGGTGCGCGACGTCATCACCCGCAACCGCGAGACCGCGCTGAAGACGCTCGACGGCAGCCTCCTGGAACACATCGAACCGGCCGTGAACGTCAGCGTCGCCTGGTTCCGCATCCGCGACGAGCACGTCAAGGCCACCGAACTGCAGGCGCACCTCGCGCAGTACGAGGTCTACGTGCTCCCGGGCACGTACTTCTTCTGGAGCGAGCCGGAGCGCGGCGAGCGGTACGTCCGCCTCGCCCTGGCCCGCGACCCGCAGGAGTTCCGCGCCTCGGTGGCCCGGCTGCGCGAGGGGGTGGACTCCTATGGCGCGTGACCTCTACGTCGACGCCGCCCTGTTCATGGGCATGCACAGCACCGACACCGCGGTGCGCGACGCCTGCGCCGCCTTCTTCGCCGCACACCTGGAGCGGCCGCTGGTGATGACGTACGAGGAAGTGGGCCGCTGCGACGACGTCGTGTGGGGATACCCGCGCGCCGCGCAGGACGCGTACTACCCGTTCATGGACCTGCTGCACTCGGTGATGCCGGTCCGCCGGCGTGCCTACACCGCCGACGACTGGCTGGCCTTCGACCGGTTACCCGCCCCCGCCACCGCGCTCTCGCCGCGGGAGCGCATGCTGCTGGCCGCCGTCTCGGCCGGCGGCGGGGAGCTGGTCACGGTCAATCCGCGGCTGCTCGCTCTCACCACGCCGGGCCTGCCGGTGCGCGGGCCCGAGCCGGCCGCCGGCCCCGTGCGCTTCCCCGACGGCACCGGCACGCTCGACAAGCTCTACGACGTCTCCCTGGAACTGGTGGTGGACCATGCCGCAGTCTGAACCGCGGACCGGCCTGACGGAACGCATCGAACGGCTCACGCGGCTGCGCGGTACGGTCGTCCCGCTCGTCACCCCGGTCAATGAGCGCCGCCAGGTGTGCGAGGAGAGCACCGTCCGGCTGATCGAGTCGCTGCGCGGCCGGGTCACCGGCTTCATGCCGGCGCTGAGCACGGGCGAGGGCTGGCGGCTGTCGCTCAAGCAGTGGATCGACATCGTGCACCTCACCGTGGCACACGCGGACGGTGCCCCGGTGCTGGCGGGCGTGGAAATCGGCCGCACGGCCGGGATCCTCGCCAGGGCCGGGCTCGCCGCCGAGCTGGGGGCCGACGCGATCGTCGTGCCGCCGCCCTTCCCCGCCGCCGACGTGCCGCCGGTCTCCCTCCTGGAGCACTTCCGGGTCATCACCGAGAACAGCCCGCTGCCGGTCTTCGTCTACCACGAGAACGCCATCTCCAAGGCGCCGCTGGACGTGGAAGCGCTGCGCGAGGTGTGTGCGCTGCCGGGCGTCGTGGGCGTCAAGGAGTCCAGCGGCTCGGCGGAGTTCACCCGCGAGCTGCTGGCCGGCGGCACGGACGTACCGGTCTTCCAGGGCTGGGAGCACCTGATCGCCGACGCGCCCGGCGTGCACGGCTTCGTCGGTCCGCTCGCCAACCTCGAACCGGACGCGTGCAACGCCGCGCTGGACGGCTTCTCGCGGGAGGCCCAGGCCCGCGTGGACGTGCTCTCGAAGGAGTACGAGCTGCTGGCCGACGAGTGGTATCTGCACGTCAAGACCGAACTGGTCCGGCGCGGTGTCCTCGGCACCGCGCTCGCGGCCGGCTGACCGGAGCCGACCGGCGCGGCCGGGCCGGTCCATCCGGCCGGCCCGGCCGCGCCACCACCACAGGAGTCACGAGTGAGCACGACCACGACGCGTACGGCCGGCAGCCGGCTGTTCGTCCTCAACCGCACCATCCCCACCCCCGACGAGCTGCGCGAACTCCACGACCTGGAGCAGCGGCTGATCGTCGCCCGTGCCGACGCGATCGAGGCGGCGGCGCCCGACATGCCCGACCGGGCCGCGCTGAACCGGCACATGAAAGCGCTGCTGACCGCCGAGGAGGCGGACCCGCCGCCCTTCGAGCGGGTCCTCGCCGAGGACCTGACACGGGATCAGTTCAAGGAGGTCGTCGCGCAGTTCGCCGTGGACGGGCTGACCGAGTCCGAGTCCTTCCTGCCCATCGTCTGGCGGCTGCCGAAGAAGGCCAAGATGGCCGTCTTCCGGGTGCTGGTGGACGAGTTCGGCTGCGGCAACCTGGACCAGGCGCACTTCCACATCTACCGCGAGCTGATGCTCGAACTCGGCATGTCGGTGGACGTGAACGACTACCTCGACACCACGAACGAGGAGACGTTCGACTTCGTCAACGCCTTCTTCTGGGCCGCGGCGCGCGCCCCGTACCCGGAGTACTTCCTCGGCACCCTGTGCTACCTGGAGTGCAGCATCCTGTACGCCTTCAAGCCGTTCGCCGCGGCGGCCGAGCGGCTGGGGCTCAACCCCCGGTACTACACGGAGCACCTGCACATCGACCACTTCCACGCCAAGGAGCTCCAGGTCGCGATCCGGGAGCTGGACGCGGAGGCGGAGCTGCACCCGGCCAAGGTGTGGACCGGCTTCAAGCTCGCCAGCGAGGTCATCGGCGGCGCCACCGAAGCGGCCGTCGCCTCCGCGCTGAAGGTGGCCTGATGCCCGGTCCCACGCCGCCGGCCTCGGTCGAGCAGATCTCCGAGGACCGCATCAGAGTGACGGTCGGCGACCGGCAGTTCGAGGTCGGCGCGTACTGTCCGCACCGCCGCGGCCACCTCGCGCACGGCTATGTGAACGCCGCCCGGCTGCGGATCACCTGTCCGCTGCACCACTCCAGCTACTCCCTGGAGACGGGCGAGGCGATCACCGGCCCGACCTCCGACCCCCTGTGCGTCCGGGAGATCCCCGGCGACGCACCGGCACCCGGCGAGGCCTGACACCCGGCGCCCGCCGGCCGTCCCGGTGGGGCGGACCGCAACGACGCGGTCCGCCCCACCCTCCGTTCAACGACTCCCCTTCCCCGACAGGAGCCCGCACCGTGCCGTACGAGCAGCGGATGGACCGCGTCGACCTGGGCGAGGTGCCCTACACCGAGGCCGTCGAGGCGATGCGGGGCTGGGTCGAGGAGCGGCGCGCCGGGCTCGCCCGCGACCGGCTCTTCCTGCTGACGCATCCGCCCGTCATCACCTACGGCTCGCGGACTCCGGCGGACGAGCTGCCGCGCGCCGACTCGCCGATTCCGCTGGTCGAGGTCGACCGGGGCGGCCAGGCGACGTACCACGGCCCCGGCCAGCTCGTCGGCTACCTGGTGCTGAACCTGCGCGAACGCGGCCCCGGCGACGTGGTCCGCTGGCTGGAGAACGGGCTGATCCGCGCCCTGGACTCGCTCGGCTTCGGGACGGTGCGCCGCGACACCCCGCCCGGCGCGCAGAGCCTGGTGGGCGTGTGGACGCCGCGCCACGAGAAGCTGGTGTCCATCGGGATGCGCATCCGCGGCGGTGTGACGAGCCATGGCTTCGCGCTCAACATCGCGTCCGACCTGGACGAATTCACCAGGTTCACGGCGTGCGGGCTGCCCGAGGTGGCGATGACCTCGCTCGCGGAGATGGCCGCCGAGCAGGGCCGCGCCGCGCCGGGCGAGGACGAGGTGCGGGACGCGGTGGCCCGGGCGCTCGGGGCGGCGTCCCAGCGGTGACGCCTGCGCGCCGCCGTCTCACCTGCTGAAACACTCGTCTCATCCGCTTGAACCGGGTGGGGTGGCCGAAGCAGAATGCCAGGCATGACTGCTGCTGCCGACCTCCTCGTGGGACGTCTCCACGTCGATCTGTGTCGCCAGTCCAGCGCCAGCTGTCGCGCCTGACGCGCCTTCCGGCCACGGACTCCGCCTCTTCCGGGGCCGTGCTGCCGAAGCTTCTCCTTCTTCCCCCGCACTGAGCGGCGCGTTGCCGTCGTTCCCGCGGCGCCTCGTCACGCCCTCCGCGGTACCCCGTCACGTACGTCGCCGGGCCACTGTGCCCTGCCCCGGACGTGGCCCGCCGCCCTTCCCGGAGTCCTCATGTCTGCTCTGACGTTCCATTGGTTCCTGCCCACGACCGGTGACAGCCGGCACATCGTCGGCGGCGGCCACGGTTCCACCCCCGGCACCGCCGGCGGGGACCGTCCCGCCTCGATCGAGTACCTCGGGCAGATCGCCCGCTCCGCCGAACAGCTCGGTTTCGTCGGCGCGTTGACGCCGACGGGGGCGTGGTGCGAGGACGCCTGGCTGACCACGGCGATGCTCACCCAGGTCACCGAGCGGCTGAAGTTCCTGGTGGCGTTCCGGCCCGGCCAGATCAGCCCGACGCTGTCGGCGCAGATGGCCGCGACGTACCAGCGCCAGTCGCACGGCCGGCTGCTGCTCAACGTGGTGACCGGCGGTGAGTCGGCCGAGCAGCGCGCCTACGGTGACTTCCTGGACAAGGACCAGCGGTACGCGCGCACCGGTGAGTTCCTGGACATCGTGCGGCGGCTGTGGGACGGGGAGACGGTCGACCACCACGGCGAGCACCTGCGGGTGGAGGGCGCGAAGCTGAACCGGCTGCCCGACCCGGTGCCGCGGGTCTACTTCGGCGGCTCCTCGCCCGCGGCCGGCGAGGTGGCAGCGCGGTACACCGATGTGTACCTGACCTGGGGCGAGCCGCCGCAGCAGGTGAAGCAGAAGATCGACTGGGTGCGGTCGCTGGCCGCCGCGCAGGGCCGCGAGGTGCGGTTCGGCATCCGGCTGCACACCATCAGCCGGGACACCTCGGAGCAGGCGTGGGCCGAGGCGGAGCGGCTGCTGAAGGGCATGGACCCCGAGCGCATCAAGGCGGTGCAGCAGGGGCTGGCGACCAGCGAGTCCGAGGGCCAGCGGCGGATGCGCGAGCTGCACAACAGCGGGTCCACCGACAAGCTGGAGATCTACCCGAACCTGTGGGCCGGCGTCGGGCTGGTCCGCGGCGGCGCCGGCACGGCCCTGGTGGGCAGCCACGCCGAGGTCGCCGACCTCATCGAGGAGTACGCCCGGCTCGGCATCGAGGAGTTCGTGCTCTCGGGGGTGCCGCACCTGGAGGAGGCGTACTGGTTCGGTGAGGGCGTGCTGCCGCTGCTGGAGCAGCGCGGTCTGTGGCAGCACCCGGCCGGCCCGCGCACCGTCGAGGCGGGCATCGTCCCGTTCGCCGGGCGGTGAGCGGCGTGTCCGCGCCCTCGCACGCGCCACCGCGGTCGCCCGAGGAGCAGGAGGCGGCCCCGGCCGCGCGGCTGCGGACGGTGGTGCTGGCCAGCCTGCTGGGCACGACCGTCGAGTGGTACGACTTCTTCCTGTACGCCACGGCCGCCGGGCTGGTCTTCGACAAGCTGTTCTTCCCGACGGCGAACGGGACGGTCGGCACGATGCTGGCGTTCGCCACGTTCGCGGTGGGTTTCGTCGCGCGGCCGGTGGGCGGTCTGCTCTTCGGGCACATCGGCGACCGCATCGGCCGCAAGCGGACCCTCGCCTTCACCATGGGCCTGATGGGCGTCTCCACCTCGCTCATCGGCCTGCTGCCCACGTACGAGCAGGTCGGCGTCCTCGCTCCTGCGCTGCTGCTGGTCCTGCGGGTCGCGCAGGGCGTGGCGCTGGGCGGCGAGTGGGCCGGGGCGGTGCTGCTGGCCGTCGAGTACGGGCCCACCGGCCGCAAGGGCAGGTTCGGCAGCTATCCGCAGATCGGGCTGGCGCTCGGACTCGCCCTGGGCACCGGGGTGTTCGCGCTCCTCAACAACGTGCTCAGCGATGCCGCGTTCCTCGGGTACGGCTGGCGGATCGCCTTCCTGATCAGCCTGGTGCTGGTCGGCGTCGGGCTGGCCGTCCGGCTGAGGATCGACGAGACGCCGGCCTTCCGCGCGGTGCGCCGGCTGCAGGAACTGCCGCGCTCGGCACCGCTGGTGGAGCTGGTACGCGACCGGGGCGGCCGGCGGCACGTGGTGCTCGGGATGCTGGCACGGTGGGGCGAGGGCGCCGCGTTCAACACCTGGGGCGTCTTCGCGATCACGTATGCGACGGGGACGCTGCAGCTCGGCCGTACGCCGGTGCTGCTCGCGGTGACGGCCGCAGCGCTGCTGATGGCGGCGCTGATACCGGTGTCCGGCGCGGCGGTGGACCGGCTGGGCGCACGCCGCGTCTACCTCGCCGGCATGGCCGCCTTCGCCGTCTCGGTCTTCCCGGCGTTCTGGCTCTTCGGCACGGGCGGTGCCTGGGCGTTCGCGGTGGCGTTGCTGGTCACCCTGGGTCTGGTGCACGCCTCGTTCTACGGGGCGCAGGGCACGCTCTTCGCCTCGTTGTTCGCCACGCCGGTGCGGTACACGGGCATGTCGTTCGTCTACCAGATGTCCGGCATCTTCGCCTCGGGCATCACCCCGCTGATCATGACGGCGCTGCTGGCCCTGGGCTCGGGCACGCCGTGGTTCGCCTGCGGCTACCTGGCGCTGACCGGCCTGGTGAGCATGTGGGCCACCGGCCGGCTGCGGGAGGGCGAGCTGCACCTCCCGACCGGGCGGGCGGCGGGCGGCGCCTAGCCGGTGCTCAGGCCATTGCCGGCGCCGCCTCCGTCCGGTACTTCCGTACGTAGGCGGTGCAGAGTTCCATGACGACCTTGGCGATGAGGGCCTCGGCGAGGGCGAGGCCGGCCTTCGCCAGTACGGCACAGAGGAAGTCACCCACCGGGATCACACTCCTGTTCGGTCATGTGCGCGTGGCCCCGGCCGGGGCCACGTCGCTCCCTGTTCCACCCATCCCCTACCGAGGTGACGGCCGGGTGACTCCGGGCCAACGACCGGTGACGTACAGGTGAACGGACGTTCGACTGATTTTTTCCGGCTCGCGTCCGTCCGCCGGTCCGGCCACCTGGGCACCCGCTGTCGCAGCCCTTCGACCTGGGCACCCGCTGTCGCAGCTCCTCGCGGCACCCCGCAGACTGGTAGGCGGCGGCCGGCCGGGCCGCCCTCGCACCGCCTGCAAGGAGGCCGCACCCATGGCCGTGGACGCACTCGACGCCCGGATCCTCCGGCTGCTGCTGGAGCAGCCGCGGACGAGCGTGCGCGAGTACGCGCGCATCCTCGGCGTCGCGCGCGGCACGGTGCAGGCGCGCCTGGACCGGCTGGAGCGGGACGGCGTGATCACCGCGTACGGGCCGCGGCTGTCGCCCGCGGCCCTCGGGCACCCGGTCACCGCCTTCGCGCACATCGAGGTCACGCAGGGGCACCTGGAGGAGGTCGCGGCCCTGCTGTCCGAGGTGCCGCAGATCATCGAGGCGTTCTCCACCACGGGCGGCGGCGATCTGCTGGCCAAGGTGGTGGCGCGGGACGCGGCGCATCTGGAGGACGTGATCCAGCGGCTGATCAACATGCCGGGGGTGGTGCGGACCCGTACGGAGGTGGCGCTGCGCGAACGCGTGCCGCACCGGCTGCTGCCACTGGTCGAGGACGTGGGCGGGGCCGCGGCGGCGCGCTGACCGCGGGCTTGGCATCCTGGGGGCATGAGCAGCGACCCCTCCCGCACCCCCGTCGTCTTCGACCTCGACGGCACCCTCGTCGACAGCGAACCCAACTATTACGAGGCCGGGCGCCGGCTGCTGGCCCGGTACGGGATCACCGGCTTCACCTGGGAACACCACACCCGGTTCATCGGCATCGGGACGCGCGAAACGCTGGAGATCCTGAAGAAGGAGTACGGGATCGAGGCGCCCGTCACGGAGCTGCTGGCCGGGAAGAACGAGATCTACCTGGAGCTGGCCGGGGCGCACACCGAGGTCTTCCCCGAGATGCGGGCCTTCGTGGAGCAGCTGCACGCGGCCGGCCACCCGATGGCCGTGGCGTCCGGCTCGTCCCGGGCGGCGATCGACGCCGTGCTGGGCGGCACGGACCTCGACGCGATGCTGACCACCCGGGTGTCGGCCGAGGAAGTGGGGCGCGGCAAGCCCGAGCCGGACGTCTTCCTGGAGGCGGCGCTGCGGCTCGGGGTGGCGCCGGAGAGCTGTGTGGTGCTGGAGGACGCGCCGCCCGGCGCGGAGGCGGCCCGCCGCGCCGGCATGCGCTGCATCGCGATCCCGTACGTGCCGGAGACCGCGGGAGACCCGGCGTTCGAGGCCGCCGGGCTCCTCTTCAAGGGCGGTCAGCGGGAGTTCACGGCACAGGCCGCGTACGCGTGGCTCGCGCGGCGAGCTCCGTCTTCCTGATCTTTCCAGTGGCGGTGAGCGGCAGCTCGTCCGTCAGCTCGATGACGGGCAGCTTGTAGGCCGCCATCGAGGCGCCCGCCCACTCCCCCAGCTCCTCCGCCGTGAGCGTGCTGCCGGGCACGGTGCGCACGTACGCGTACGGGCGCTGGCCGCGCCGCTCGTCCGGCACCGCGACGACGGCCGCGGCCAGCACGTCCGGGTGGCGCCCGAGCAGCGTCTCCACCTCCGTCGGAAACACACTCATCCCGCTTACCTTGATCATGTCCTTGTCGCGGCCGAGGTAGTGCAGACAGCCCTCCTCGTCGATGCTGCCGATGTCGCCGGTGTGCAGCCAGCCCTCGCGCAGCGCCGCTTCGGTGGCCGCGGGCGCGCGCCAGTAGCGGGTCAGGACGGACGGGCCGCGTACGACGATCTCGCCGCGCTCGCCCAGCGGCAGCGGCTCGCCGGTCGCGAAGTCGGTGACCATGATGTCCGTGCCCGGCACGGGCAGCCCGCAGAAGGTGGGCTCGCTCAGCAGGTCCCGGTCGCCGTCCTGGAAGCCGAGGGTGGAGGTGTCGCTGGTGTGCGTCTCGGTCATGCCGTACGACGCCTCGCGCAGCACGCTGTGCTCCCCCACCGCGCGGCGCCAGCGCTCGCGCACCTCGGCCGTGAGCTTGCGGATGAAGGACACGGTGAGCGGCGCGGTGAAGGCGCCGAGGTCACGTGCGGCGAGGTCCGGGCGGTCCAGGAGTGCGAGGTAGTTCTCGACGGTGCCGGCCATGGTCGTGACGCGGTACCGCTCCAGCGCCTCGAGGACCGCCGCCGGGTCCCAGCGCGGCAGCAGCACGCTGGTGCCGCCGGAGACCAGGGGTGCGAGGATGCCCAGGTTCTCGCCCGCGATCCAGAAGACGGGCAGGTAGCAGAGGGAGACGATGCCGTCGGGTGCAGGGTCGAGGGCGCGCCCCGAGTCGATGGCGGTGGCCGTGTAGACCATGTGGCGTTGAGTGTGTTCGCAGCCCTTCGGCATACCCGTGGTGCCGCCGGTGTAGTTCAGTGCGGCGAGCGCGTCGGGGTCGTCGGCGATGCTGCCGTGCGGGGCGTGCGCGAGGGCCTCGCGCCAGTCGTCGGTGTCGGCGAGCAGCACCTCGCGCACCGGGGTGTCCGGGCGTATCTCCTCGACGGCAGCGGCGAGTTCGGTACGGGAGATGACGAGGCAGGCACCGGAGTCGGCCAGCTCGTGCCGGAGTTCGGCCGCCTTGAACATGGGGTTGACGGGTACGTGGACCGCGCCCAGCCGGAGCACGGCGAGCATCGCGACGAGGAACTGCGGGCAGTTGGGCAGGTGGACGCCGACCCGGTCGCCGGGCCGCACACCGCGCGCCGCCAGCCATCCGGCGAGCCGGTCGGACGCCTCGTCCAGCTCCCGGTAGGTCGTCTCGTGGCCGTCGAAGACGAGGGCGGTGCGGCCGGGTGCCGTCGTCGCCCAGTGGTGCACGTAACCGGGTACGGTCCGCTCGCCGGCCCGCGGCCGGATCACGGCCGGCTGCCGGCCGCTGCGGGCCCGGTCCTGCCGGGTGCGGAGATCGGTCAGGTAGTGCTCGATACGCGTCGCGCGGCTCACTGCTACTCCTCCGGTATCGCCTGGTGTCCCTCTGTCGCCTGGTGTCCCTCGTCGTCGTGCGGCGGTGCGGCACACTGCTCGGGCGCCGGTCCGGTGACGCCGAGCAAGTGCAGGTACATGGCGGTGACGTCGCGCACGGCGGCGTCGTACGCGGCCGGGTCCTCGGCGACCAGCCGGGCGAACTGCACGCTCATCCCGCCCACCGCGTGCGCGACGGCCAGCGGATCGGCCACCGGCGCCAGCCGGCCGGCCTCCGTCAGGCGGCGGATGTAGCGGGCGGTGCGCCGGGTGGGCCGCCGGCTGATCTCCTGCCACAGCTCGCGCAGTTCCGGGTCCCCCTGCGCCTGCTGCTCGATGAGCCGGAGCAGCGGCAGGTGGCCGGCGTACGCGGCGATGAACGCGGCGGTGGAGTCGCGCGCGACCGCGCGGACGTCGTCCGGATCGGTGTCCGGCACCTCCTGCGCGGCGAGGAAGGCGTCCCGTACCCGCACGGCGAGCACCCGGAAGACCTCTTCCTTGGACGCGAAGTAGACGTAGAAGCCGGCGCGGGACAGCTCGGCCTCGGCGGCGATGTCGGCGATGGTGGCGGGCCCGTAGCCGCGGCGCGCGAAGACCGCCTCGGCGGCGTCCAGCAGCCGGTGCCGTACCGGCGTGTCGCTGCGGTCCCGGGCGGTGCGGGTCGCCCAGGGCCGGTGCCCGCGCGCCGGTGCCCTGCCGGGCCGCGGCGCCTCTCCGGACGCGGAGCGCTCTGTGTCTGCCACGTCTCGACCATATTGACGTTGACGCCAATGTCAATGAGCATGACAGCGCCGTCTCAGCGTGGAGGTGCTCGCTCAATGGGGTCAGCCGTACTCATCGCCAATCGCGGGGAGATCGCCGTCCGGGTGGTGCGCGCCGCCGCGGCGGCCGGACTGCGCAGCGTCGCGGTGTACGCCGAGGACGACGCGGCGGCCCCGCACGTCCGGCTCGCCGACGAGGCCCGTCCGCTGCCCGGCTCCGGCCCGGCCGCCTACCTCGACGCGGCGGCCCTGCTGTCCGTCGCGCAGGCCGCGGACTGTGCGTACGTGCACCCGGGTTACGGGTTCCTGAGCGAGGACGCCGGCTTCGCGCGGGCCTGCGCCGAGGCCGGCCCGGTCTTCGTCGGCCCCTCCCCCGACGTGCTCGGCCTCTTCGGCGACAAGGCACGCGCCCGCGCCCTGGCACACTCCCTGGGCGTACCGGTCCTGCCCGGCACCAGCGGCCCCACCACGCTCGACGAGGCCCGCGCCTTCCTGACCGAGGGACCGGGCGCCGGCGGCCCGGTGATGGTCAAGGCGCTCGGCGGGGGCGGCGGCCGCGGCATGCGCGTGGCGCGGGACGCCGCCGAGCTGCCGAGGTCTGGGAGCGCTGCCGCTCGGAGGCCGCCGCCGGCTTCGGCCGCGGCGACCTGTACGTCGAGCGGCTGCTGACCGGCGCCCGCCATATCGAGGTGCAGGTCATCGGCGATGCCACGGGCGCGGTCACCCACGTGTGGGAGCGGGACTGCTCGGCCCAGCGCCGCCACCAGAAGCTCATCGAGATCGCCCCCGCACCCGCACTGCCGCCGCACGTCCGCGACCAACTCCTGAAATGCGCCCTGCGGTTGGCCCGCGAGGTGGGCTACTCCGGTGTCGGCACTTTCGAATTCCTCGTACGCGGCGAGGAGTTCCATTTCATGGAGGCCAATCCGCGCCTCCAGGTCGAGCACACGGTCACCGAGGAGGTGACCGGCGTCGACCTGGTCGACGCACAGCTGCGGCTGGCGGCCGGGGCCACCCTGGCGGACCTGGGCCTGGCCGACGGCCCTCCGGCGCCCCGCGGCTTCGCGGTGCAGGCCCGGGTGAACGCCGAGGTGACGACGGCGGACGGCACCGTACGCGGCTCCGCCGGCACCCTCACCCGCTTCGAGGTGCCGACCGGCCCCGGCGTACGGGTGGACACCGGCGCACGCGGTGGACTGACCGTCGGCGCACGCTACGACCCGCTCCTCGCCAAGGTCGTCACGCGGGTCCCGGTACCGGACTTCACCGCCGCGTGCGACCGCACCCGCCAGGCGCTCGCGGAGTTCACGGTCGAGGGCGTACGCACCGGCATCCCGCTGCTGCGCGCGATCCTGGCCCACCCGGAGTTCGCCGCGGGCGGCACGCACACCTCCTGGGTGACGGAACACCTGCCGGAACTCGTCACCGAACCCACCGGTACACCGCAGCCCACCGTCCCCGCCGACGACGACTCCGTCACGGCCCCCATGTCCGGCACCGTGATCACCGTCAACGTCGCACCCGGCGACACCGTCCCGGCCGGCCATCCCCTCCTCGTCCTCGAAGCGATGAAGATGGAGCACGTCGTGACGGCCCCGACCGCGGGCATCATCCGCGCCGTCCGCACCGCGGTGGGCGACACACCCACCGAGGGACAGCCACTCATAGCCCTCGAACCGGCCGAAGGCGGCGCAACCAACGACACCACGGCAGCCGAGATCGACCCGGAGACCATCCGCCCGGACCTCGCCGAGGCACTCGCGCGCCACGCCATCGGCCTGGACGCGCAACGCCCGGAGGCAGTCGCCAAGCGACACCGCCTCGGCCGCCGCACGGCCCGCGAGAACATCGACGACCTCTGCGACGAGGGCAGCTTCACCGAGTTCGGCGCGCTGGCGATAGCGGCGCAGCGCAGGCGGCGTTCCCTCGACGACCTGATCGCCTCGACCCCGGCCGACGGCATGGTCACCGGCACCGGGACGGTCGACGGCGCGCCGTGCGTGGCGATGTCGTACGACTACACCGTGCTGGCCGGCACGCAGGGCCACAACAACCACCGCAAGACCGACCGCATGCTGTCCGTGGCCGAGCAACGCCGGCTCCCCGTCGTCCTCTTCGCCGAGGGCGGCGGCGGCCGCCCCGGCGACACCGACACCGCATCCATCGCCGGCCTCGACATCATGACGTTCCATCAGATGGGCCGCCTCAGCGGCCTCGTCCCCCTGGTCGGCATCGCCTCCGGACGCTGCTTCGCCGGCAACGCCGCACTCCTGGGCTGCTGCGACGTGGTGATAGCCACCCCCGAGGCCTCGATCGGCATGGGCGGCCCGGCAATGATCGAAGGCGGCGGCCTCGGCGTGTACTCCCCCGAGGAGGTCGGCCCGCTCTCGGTCCAGGTGCCGAACGGCGTCGTCGACCTCCCCGTCGCCGACGAGGCGGAGGCGGTCCGCACCGCCAAGCGCTACCTCTCCTACTTCCGCGGCCCGGCCGAGGAGTGGGAGGCGCCCGACCCGCGGCTCCTGCGCCACGCCATCCCCGAGAACCGGCGCCGCGCCTACCCCGTCCGCCGGGTCATCGACGGCCTGGCCGACACCGACTCCGTACTGGAACTCCGCGCCGGCTTCGGCACCGGCATCGTGACCGCCCTCGCCCGCATCGCCGGCCGACCGATGGGCCTGGTGGCGAACAACCCCGAACACCTCGGCGGCGCCATCGACCGCGACGCCGCCGACAAGGCCGCCCGCTTCCTCCAGCTCTGCGACGCCTTCGGCCTGCCGGTCCTGGCCCTGTGCGACACCCCCGGCTCATGGTCGGCCCCGACGCCGAACGCGACGCCACCGTACGCCACTTCGCCCGCCTCTTCGTCACCGGCGCCAACCTCCGCGTCCCCGTCGTCTCCCTCGTCCTCCGCAAGGCCTACGGCCTGGGCGCGATGGCCATGATGGGCGGCTCCACCCGCGCCCCTCTGGCCACCGCCGCCTGGCCCACCGGCGAACTCGGCGGCATGGGCCTGGAAGGCGCCGTCCGCCTGGGCTACCGCAAGGAACTCGAAGCCATCCCCGACCCGGCGGCCCGCCAAGCCGCCTTCGAAGCCCGCGTCGCCGAACTCTACGACCACGGCAAAGCCGTCAACGCAGCCGCCGCCCTCGAAATCGACGCCGTCATCGACCCGGCCTCCTCACGCGACTGGATCACGTCGGCACTGGAGGGATACCGCGCGGAGCACGCTGATGTGGACATGGCGGGGCGGGGGCGGGGGTTTGTGGATACGTGGTGACGAGCGCCCGGCTGGCCCCGCCCGGGGGTCAGCCGGGTGCGAGCGCCAGGATCATGGCCGTGACCGCCGGGAGGAGCAACAGCACGGCCCAGCGCACGTACAGGTTCTTGACGTGGGCGATCCTGCTGGTGTCCGTCAGCGCACGGGACAGCCGTGCTTGCGGGTCGTCCCCGTCGCGCCGCAGTGCCACCGACAGCTCCGCCCTGCTCTCGGCCCTGACCACGTCCTCGTAGTACGCCAGTACCTGTGTGCTGCCGCGCAGCGTGGCTCCCCGGCGTGGCACGAGGGCCATCAGGATCAGCAGCAGCGCACCGGTCGCGCCGATGACCGCCGCCCACCACAGCGGGAGGGCCCACGAGGCGTCCGCCGGCCGGCGCATGAGCAGCAGCCCGAGCAGGGAGCCGCCGGTCGCGAGCAGGACGGACGCCTTGCCGTCGGCCCGCCCGATCTCGGTGTGGTTCTGGGCGATGAGTTCCCGCGTCAGCACCGGTACGCCCGCCCGGGCCGCCGACGGGAGCCGGGCCTCCGTCCCTGCCCTGGGCCCGACCGGCCCCGCGCACGTCACCAGTGCTCCCGGGATGTGCCGTTCACTCCGGCGTGGTGGTCGCCATTCAGCCGCTGAAGGACTTCGGCGCCTTGCGGGCCCCTTGCCTGAGCATCACACTGCGCGCCGGGAACCGTCGTAACGTCCCTTGGTCCTGTAACTCACGCCAGCTGTCTTCCGTCAGCATCCCTGGTCCTCCTGGTGCTCGCCCGGCCGGCCCGTCCGGAGGAGTTGTACGCCAGCGCCGGCCCGGGCACCAGGAGGCCCGTCACGCTCGCCGGTCCCTCACGCCGCCGCCCCTCCCCCCGTTCGCGCGTGCGGTGGATCGGGACGGTTGCTCCCGTGAGGGGGACGCCTGTGCCTCCGTGCCTGGTGGCGATGATTTCGGCGGCTATGGAGAGGGCGGTTTCCTCGGGGGTGCGGGCGCCGAGGTCGAGGCCGATGGGGGAACGGAGGCGGGCGAGCTGGGTTTCGGTGACGCCGGCTTCGCGGAGGCGGCGGTTGCGGTCCTCGTGGGTGCGGCGGGAGCCCATCGCGCCGATGAAGGCGGCGGGCATGCTCAGCGCCTCCGCCAGCAGGGGGACGTCGAACTTGGCGTCGTGGGTGAGGACGCAGAGGACCGTGCGGTCGTCGGTGCCGGTGCGGCGGAGGTAGCGGTGCGGCCAGTCGACGACGATCTCGTCGGCTTCCGGGAAGCGGGCCCGGGTGGCGAAGACGGGGCGGGCGTCGCACACCGTCACGTGGTGGCCGAGGAACTTGCCCACGCGCACCAGTGCGGCGGCGAAGTCGATGGCGCCGAAGACGATCATCCGGGCCGGGGGCACGCTGGACTCGGCGAAGAGCGTCAGGTCCGTCTCGCAGTGGGTTCCGTCCGCTGCGACGGGGAACGTGCCGGTGCGGCCGGTGGCCAGCATGGCCTGTGTCTCCGCAGCCGCCACCCGGTCCAGGTCGGGCCCCTCGCCGAGGCTGCCTTCGTACGAGCCGTCGGGGTGTACCAGCAGTGCGCGGCCGAGCAGGTGAGCCGGGCCCTCGGCGACGCGGACGACCGCCGCCGTACCGCCCGCCGCGGCGGCCGCGAGCGCCGCCGCGAGGACCGGCCGGTCCGGTGCGTCGGCGCGTACCGGCGTGACCAGTACCTCGACGACTCCACCGCAGGTCAGGCCGACGGCGAAGGCGTCCTCGTCGCTGTACCCGAAGCGTTCGCGCACCGTGGTGCCGTCCTGGAGGGCCTGGGTGCACAGGTCGTACACCGCGCCTTCCACGCAGCCTCCGGAGACGGAGCCGATGGCCGTGCCCTCGCTGTCGACGGCGAGGGCCGCGCCGGGGCTGCGCGGTGCGCTGCCGCCGACGGCCACGACGGTGGCGACGGCGAAGTCCCGGCCCTGCTCGGCCCATCGGTGCAGTTCCTCGGCGATGTCCAGCATGGTGGTCTCCTCGTCGGTCTGCGGATCGGGGCGCGACGGAACGACGGTCAGCGGGTGGTGGGTGAGTTGGTGGGTGGTGGGGTGGGTGCGGGGCCAGGGGCCGGAAGCCCCCGGGCCCGCATCCACTCGGTGCCGGTACTCAGCCTTGCACGGCGGCCTCGGCTGCCGGAGCCCCCGCGAGCAGGACGCGGTCCGGGCGGATCGGCAGGTGGCGGTGGCGTACGCCGGTGGCGTGCCAGACCGCGTTGGCGATGGCGGCCGCGGCGCCCACGATGCCGATCTCGCCGACGCCCTTGATGCCGACCGGGTCGTCCGGGTCCTCGTCGCTCACCCAGTCCGCCTCGATCACCGGCACGTCGGCGTTGGCGGCGAAGTGGTAGCCCGCGAGGTCGGGGCCGACGTGCCCGCCCGAGGCGGCGTCACGTACCGCCTCCTCGTGCAGGGCCATCGAAAGGCCCCAGGTCATCCCGCCGATGAGCTGGCTGCGCGCGGTCAGCGGGTTGATGATGCGGCCCGCCGCGAAGATGCCGAGCATCCGCCGTACGCGTACCTCGCCGGTGCTGACGTCCACCGCCACCTCGGCGAACTGGGCGCCGAAGGAGTGGCGTTCCTTCTTCGCCAGCGCGCCGATGGCCTCGGTGGTGTCCGAGCGCACCGTGATGCCTTCCGGCGGGATGGCACCGCCGAGGGCCAGCCGCTCCCGCAGTTCGCGTGCCGCGACCGTGACGGCCCAGCCCCAGGAGCGGGTGCCCATCGAGCCGCCGGCGATACCGGCCGGGCCGAAGTCGCTGTCCGCGATGCGTACGCGGACCCGCTCCGGCGCCACCTCCAGCGCGTCGGCGGAGATCGAGGTGATCGCGGTGCGCGCACCGGTGCCGATGTCCGCCGCGTTGATCCGTACGGTGAAGGTGCCGTCGGCCTCCGCCGTCACGGACGCCGTGGACGGCATCGCGTTGGACGGGAAGGCGGCCGCCGCCATGCCGGTGCCGAGCAGCCAGCGCCCTTCGCGGCGCACCCCGGGCCGGGGGTCGCGGTCCGCCCAGCCGAACCTGTCGGCGCCCTCCTGGAAGCAGGAGAGCAGGTTGCGGCTGCTGAACGGCAGGCCGGACAGCGGCCCGACGTCCGGTTCGTTGCGGACGCGGAGCGCGATGGGGTCGATGCCGGCCTTCTCGGCGAGCTCGTCGAGCGCGCACTCCATCGCGAAGGAGCCCGGCGCCTCGCCCGGCGCGCGCATGAAGGTCGGCGTCGGCACGTCGAGCCGTACGACGCGGTTGACGCTGTGGTGCGCGTCCGCCTCGTACATCACGCGTCCCACGTTGGCGCTCGGCTCGACGAAGTCGTGCACCGTCGAGGTGAGGTTGTGGGCCTCGTGCCCGAAGGCGCGCAGCCGCCCGTCGGCGTCGGCACCGAGCCGGACCCGCTGTGCGGTGGGGCTGCGGTAGCCGGTCAGCGAGAACATCTGTCGGCGGGTCAGCACGACGCGGACCGGGCGGTGCAGGACGGTCGTCGCCATCACGGCGCACACCTGGTGGACGCGTACGCCCTTGGAGCCGAAACCGCCGCCGACGTGCTCGGACCGCACTCGCACCGAGGACGGGTCGAGCGAGAAGAGGTTCGCCAGCTCGCCCACCACCCAGGTGGTGCCCTGGTTCGAGTCGAAGACCTCCAGGCGGCCGCTGTCCCACCGGGCCGTCGCCGCGTGCGGCTCCAGCATGGCGTGGTGCTCTTCGGGAGTGGTGTACTCCTCGTCCACGACGACGGCGGAAGCGGCGAGCTCGGCCTCGATGTCGCCCTTCTCCGCGACGGAGCCGTCCGGTGTGTACGCATCGGGCCTGCCGGCCTCGAACGCCACGTCGTGCGGCTCCTCGTCGTACTCCACCACCAGGGCCTCGGCGGCCTCCCTGGCCTGCTCGGACGTCTCGGCGACGACCAGTGCTACCGGCCAGCCCACGTACGGCACCCGGTCGTCCTGGAAGACCGCGATGGTCGGGTCGGGCTTGCCGAGCAGGCCCACGTAGTCGGTGTCGACGCGGGGTGCGTTGCCGTGGTGCAGGACCTCCAGCACGCCGGGCATGGCCAGTACGGGGTCCACGTCGACGGAGCGGATGCGGCCGCGCGCGATGGTGGACAGCACCAGCCAGCCGTGCGCGAGTTCGGCGAAGGGGATCTCGCCCGCGTAGCGCGCCGCGCCGGTGACCTTGGCCAGGCCCTCCTCGCGGGTGCGCGCGGTGCCGACGGCCCCGGTCACCGCGGGCGTTCCGGTCGCAGTGGTCATCGGGTGGCCTCCTCGGCGAGCTCGGTCAGTACGGACACGACGAGGTTGCGCATGAGCGTCACCTTGTACGCGTTGTCGGGCAGCGGCTCGGCGGCGGCCAGCTCGGCGTCCGCCGCGGCGGCGAAGGCCTCGGCGGTCGCGGGGCCGCCGCACAGCGCGGCCTCGGCCTCGCGCGCCCGCCAGGGCCGGGACGCGACAGCGCCGAACGCCAGCCGCACGTCGTGCACGTGGCCGTCCCGCACGTCGAGCGCGGCGGCCACCGAGCCGATCGCGAAGGCGTACGAGGCACGCTCGCGCACCTTGCGGTACCGCGAGACGGCGGCGACCGGGGCCGGCGGGAGCGTGACGGCGGTGATCAGCGCGCCGGCCGGCAGCGCGGTCTCCAGGTGCGGGGTTTCCCCCACCGGGAGGTAGAAGTCCGCGAGCGCCAACTCACCGGGTCCTTCGGTCGTTTCGTAGGAGACGACCGCGTCGAACGCGCTGAGCGCCACGCCCATGTCCGAGGGGTGGGTGGCCACGCAGTGTGCGCTGGCGCCGAGGATCGCGTGGTTGCGGTGCTCGCCCTGGATGGCGGAGCAGCCGCTGCCGGGGGTGCGCTTGTTGCACGGCTTGGCCAGGTCGGTGAAGTAGCCGCAGCGGGTGCGCTGGAGGAGGTTCCCGCCGACCGTGGCCATGTTGCGCAGCTGACCGGACGCACCGGCGAGCACGGCCTGTGCCAGCGCGGGGTAGCGGCGCCGCACCTCGGGGTGCGCGGCGAGGTCGCTGTTGGTGACGGTGGCGCCGATGCGCAGCCCGCCGTCGTCCGTCAACTCAATGGTGTTCAGCGGCAGTTCACGTACGTCGATCAGGCCGGCGGGGCGCTCCACACCGGTCTTCATCAGGTCGACTAGGTTGGTGCCGCCGCCGAGGTACCGTGCGTCGGGCTCCGCGTCGAGCAGCGCGACCGCGCCGGAGACGTCGACGGCCCGCTGGTATCCGAATTCCCTCATACCGCGGCACCCGCCTCGGACTTGGCGCCGCCGTCGGCGGCCTCGGCCTCGGCCGCCCGCGCGACCGCCTGGACGATGGACACGTACGCGCCGCAGCGGCACAGGTTCCCGCTCATCCGCTCCCTGATCTCCTCCGCCGTGAGGGGCGGCGGCCCGGCCTCGGGCCGTACGTCGTCGGTGGCCGCGCTCGGCCAGCCGGCCGCGTGCTCCTGGATCACACCGAGGGCCGAACAGATCTGCCCCGGCGTGCAGTAGCCGCACTGGTAACCGTCGAGGTCGAGGAACGCCTGCTGCACAGGGTGCAGTTCGTCGCCGTCGGCCACGCCCTCGATGGTGGTGATCTCGCGCCCCTCGGCGGCCACCGCGAGCTGCAGGCAGGAGACGGCCCTGCGGCCGTCGATCAGGACCGTGCAGGCACCGCACTGGCCCTGGTCACAGCCCTTCTTCGTACCTGTCAGGTCGAGCCGCTCGCGCAGGGCGTCGAGCAGGGTGGTGCGGTGATCGACGGGCAGCGTGTACTTCTCTCCGTTGATGTGCAAGGTGATGGCGCTGGACGTCGATGGGGGCATGGGCAGCCTTCTTTCGCCTGTGGGTCGTGAGGGCCGGACACGGAGTGCGCGGCGGGTGTCGAGGTGTCGTGACGTCGAGGTGCCTGATGATCGGGGTGCCTGAATTGCCAAATCTCTGATTGTCGAGATGTCGCGAGGTCGAGGTATCGAGGTGACGATGGTGTGAGGCTGGGTCGAGCTGGGGCGATGGTCGGGCGGTCCCTCGAACGGTCCGGGAAGGGGCTGGCACGGTGCGGAGCTGCGCCCGGTGCGGAACCGGCGGCCCACGCGAGGGGCGAGGAACGGGTCACGGCGAACCACCGGCCGTCCCCCTCCGACCGCGTCTGCCGCTATGGTGAGCCCAAGCGGACAGCTGTCCGTTAGCGTTGAACCTAGCGGACAGTTGTCCGCTTAGCAAGGCCGTTCCGGGGTAATTCCCTACGACCGACGGCTGCTCGGGAAGGAGGGCGAGTGCACCGGAGGAGGGACGCGCGGGACGACGCGCAGACCTGCGCGGACGCGGCGGAACGGCGGGAAGCGGACACGGCGGGACGGCCGGACACGGAAGCCGGGACGCGCGGGACCGAGACGCACGGGAGCGAGACGCACGGGAGCGAGACGCACGGGGGCGAGCCCCATGGGTCCGCGAGGCCGGAGGCGGGTACGGAGGCGCGGAAGGACGCACCCCTGCGTTCGGACGCGCAGCGCAACCGCGAGCGCATCCTGGAGGTGGCGCTCGCCGAGCTGACGCACTCGGCGGACGCCCCGCTCAGCGCGATCGCGAAGAAGGCGGGCGTCGGCCAGGGCACTTTCTACCGCAACTTCCCCAACCGCGAGGCCCTCGTCCTGGAGGTCTACCGCTACGAGGTGCAGCAGGTCGCCGACACCGCGGCCCAGCTGCTGGCGACCCGCGCGCCCGACCGGGCCCTGCGCGAGTGGATGGACCGCCTCGCCCAGTACGCGATGGCCAAGGCCGGGCTCGCCGACGCGATGCGCAGGGCCACCTGTTCCCGCGGCAGCCTCGCCGGTCTGGGCCACGCGCCGCTGACCTCGGCCATCACCCTCCTCCTGACGGCTAACGAGGAGGCGGGCACGATCCGCCCGGGGGTCACCCCGGACGACTTCCTCCTCGCCATCGCCGGCCTCTGGCAGATCGACCCGCACGGCGACTGGCAGACCCGCGCCGCCCGGCTGCTGGACCTCGTCATGGACGGCCTGCGGGCGGGCGCCCGGCGCGGCTGAGCAGCCGTACGGAACCCCTACGACCTGCGGCGCGGCTGAGCGACCGTACGGAACCCGCTACGACCTGCGGCGCGGCTTGCCCCGCTTGGCGGCTCCGGTCCTGGCCTGGCCGCCCCGCGCACCGCGGGCGGGCTTCGGCTTGCCGGTGCTCCTGCCGGCCGTCCTACCGCCCGCCGGCTGCTTCCGCGCGCCGTCCTTGCCGGGCCGCTTGCCCTCCTTGGACCCCTTGCCGTCCTTGGCCTCCGCCTCGGCGGTGGCGCGGCGGCCCCGGGTGCTGTTGACGGTCCGCCCGCGGACGATGCCGATGAAGTCGTCCACCAGGTCCGTGGTCGCCTCCTCGGGCCACGACAGCGCGACGCTGGACTCGGGCACGTCCGTGACCGGCCGGTACGTGAGGTCCTTGCGGTGGTACAGCCGGGCGAGCGACTGCGGCACGATGAGCAGCCCGATCCCCGCCGCGACCAGTTCGATCGCGTCTTCGGTCGTGGCCGGCCGCTCGAAGGCCGGCTGCCCCGGCGGGCGCTCCCAGCCGAGGGTGTCGTCGAGCGGGTGCAGCACGATCTCGTCGGCCAGCTCCTCGGCGGAGACCTGGTCGACGGCGGCCACGATGTGGTCCTTGGGCACGACCACCACGGTCGTCTCCGTGTACAGGGGGATCGCGCTGAAGACCGTACGGTCCACCGGGAGCCGCACCAGCCCCGCGTCGGCGCCGCCGTCCCGCAGCACGTCGGCGGCCTCCGCCGCGGTCACCTGGCGCAGCTCCAGCGGTACGTCCGGCAGGCGGTCCTGCCAGATCCGCACCCACTTGCCGGGGGTCACGCCCGGCACGTACGCGAGCCGGAAACACGGGGACGCCGGGGGCGCCGCCGGTGCGGAGGAGGTGGGTACCGAGGGGGGAACTGCCGAGCCTGTCACTACGCCAGGCTACCGGGCGTGGTCAGCAGCAGTGCACATGCTCGATACCCTTGTCACCATGACGTCGCACCACCAGAGCACCCAGACCATGAAGCCCGCCACCGCGGCGAAGAAGCTGGGTGTGTACCTCGAGGCCACCCCCGCCGATTTCCGGGAGGGTGTCGTCTCGCGCACCGAGCTGAACGCACTGCAGGCCGACCCGCCGGAGTGGCTGCGCGACCTGCGGCGCAACGGCCCGCACCCCCGCCCGGTGGTCGCGTCGAAGCTGGGCGTCTCCATCTCCGGACTGGCGCGCGCCGGCATCACCGAGGCCCTCACCACGGAGCAGATCGACGCGCTGAAGGCCGAGAACCCGGAGTGGCTGCAGAAGGAGCGCGCCACCCAGGCCGAGGTCCGCAAGGAAGCCGTCCGCCTCAAGGAGAAGAAGGCCCAGCAGGCCCAGAAGGACGCGCAGGACTGACACCCGGACCGCGAACGGTCCCTTCGGCGGCCGGGAGGGGGTGCGCTCCGGTACTCCGGCGGCGACCGCGCGCGGACGGCCCGCGCCTCCGCGGGCCGGCGCCCCTCCCCCCCCCGCAACGCCCGGCTTCGGCATCCCGCTCCGCACGGGACAGCTCGCACTGGACAGACGCGTGCAGATGTCCGACCGGCCCCTCGGCCCGGTGCACGTGGTCGCGCCACGCCGCCGCCCGCCTCCCCCGTACTGCAGGACCATCGCCCGTCCTGGTCGGAACGGACCGGCATTCCCCTTGACCGCCCTGCGCACCGCCCGCGGATCCGGCCCGTCCGTGTGCGGCGTACCAGGTGAGCGGCGCCTCCCCCGCGTGCCGCCCGCGTTCCGGCCCGATCCGGCCGGAGAAGCGCTTTGCCGCCAACTACCGGCAGTGACCGGTCACGGCGACCGAGGTGAGTTACACAGGACGCTCACGGACGCTCTTTCCTGACGGGAGGGCCGGTCGAGTGCTGACGATCAATGTCGCCGTACTGCTCGCCATCATCCTGATCCTGCTGCTGTGCCGCCCTGTGAAGCCCAGGAAGCGCATCGACCAGGTTGTCCTCGTGATCTTGGCCGTGATCCTGGGCATACTGATCGCCCCCACGGGGCTGGGCCAGAGCATCGCCAACGGGATGAACCAGCTCGCCCTGGGGATTTCGCGGATCGGCTGGTGAGCGCACCCGCGCCCCGGCCCGTCCGCCGTACACCCCGCCCGGGGCGCCACCGCGTCAGCGGCTTCGGAAGAAGCGCCGCGACCGCGACGCATGCGAATACACATTCGGCGCGCACAGTTTTGTCGAGCACGAGCACTCCGCTCCGGCTTCGGGAATTTCCGCTCACCGCGTTCCGCGATTTCGCCGAATAGCCAGCACAGAACGATTCTGCTGAATTTCGCACGCGCGTACATCCATGTGTTATATGCACTCATCACACAAACCCCTTCGGGCCCCGCTATGCTCACTGCCGCGCAGCGAGTTGAGGCGGAATTCCGCGTCCCTGCTGGCTGTTGCGATGCCGCCGTCGCACGGGGCCCGGGCGTCCTGGGACCCGCCCCCGCGCGTCACGCGAAATCGAAATGCGCTGCGGCCAAGCGTCGGTGAGCGCGGACGACGATTGTCGGTCTTGTTCGCGCCCCTTCTTTTGGCATCCGTAAATGCCGTGCATGAACACCCCGTTCCCTCCCTTAATGCTCTGAGGATGCCGATGGTTCGTGCTGATTCGTCACCCGGAAGGCCGGGGCGCGCTTCCACTGCGATGTGGCTGCTGCCCGCCGCCCTGCTGGCCATATGTACGGCCGTTGCCGTCCCGCTCACCCCCGCGGTGGCCCGCACCCACACCCTTTGGATCGGCGTCGTCGCCACGGCGGCGGTGGCCGTCGCGGCCGGGGAGGCGGCCCGCCGGGGCCGTGCGATCGGCGTGCTGCGCAAGCGGTGCGCCGAGAAAGAGGCCGCGCTGCAACGGCAGTTGGCCGATCAGGAGACCGAGACCGTACGGATGGCCAAGGAGCTGCTGCCGGCGGCCATGGCCGAGCTGCAGCGCGGCCTCCAGGTCGACGACGTACTCCGCAACGTCGCCCCGGTCTCCCGCGTCAGTCCCCGCTTCGAGGCCGCCCACCACGCGGTGCTCCGCTACATCCTGCAGGCCGTCGAGGCCGAGGAGGACCTGCGCGACTCCGCCCAGCGGGCCTTCGTCAACATCGCCCGCCGGGTGCAGGCCATCGTCCACCAACAGGCCCAGGAACTGCGGGAGATGGAGGACCGGCACGGCGACGACCCGGACGTCTTCCACGACCTGCTGCACCTGGACCACCGCACTGCGCTGATCGGCCGGCTCGCGGACAGCATCGCCGTACTCGGCGGGGCCCGCCCCGGACGGCAGTGGCAGAAGAAGATCCCGCTGTTCAACGTGTTGCGCGGCGCCATGTCCCGGATCACCGACTACCAGCGCGTCGAACTGCACTCAGTGGCGGACGTCGGTGTCATCGGACGTGCGGTGGAACCACTGATCCACGCCGTGGCCGAGCTGCTGGACAACGCCACGCGGTACTCACCGCCCCAGACCCGCGTCCACCTGACCGCCACCGAGGTCCAGTCCGGCGTGGCCGTCGAGATCGAGGACGCCGGGCTCGGCCTGACCGACGAGGCCCGCATCCGCGCCGAGCGGGCGCTGGCCCAGCACTCCACCAGCGGGCTGGACATCGACGACCTGGGCGAGTCCCCGCGCCTCGGTCTCGCGGTGGTCGGCCGCCTCGCGCACACCAACAACTTCAAGGTGTCCCTCCGGGCCTCGGCGTACGGCGGTGTGCGCGTCGTGCTCATCGTCCCGCCCGAGCTGATCACCGTGACCCCGGTGCCCGGTGGCGCGGTGGCCAAGGCCGCCACCCTGCCGCCGCCCCGGCACACCCTCGGGCCGCAGCGCCGCTACGGCGTGGTGGTCGAGGAACCGGTGACCACCGAGGCGCCGCGCGTCAGCAACGGCCTGCCGCAGCGCAGGCGCCGTTCCCGCGCGGTGCAGCCCGGACGGCCGAGGCGCACGTCGGCCGCCCCCGCCGACTCCCGGCCCCCGGAGCCGGCCGCGCAGCCCCCACAGGCCGGGATGTGGCTGGCCGCCTTCCACGAAGGCGTGTACGGCGATTCCCGGGCCGAGTCCCCAGCGCATCGTCCCGATGGCCTGAGCGATGACGAGTCCGAGCAGTAACTGAGCCATTAGGTAAGGATGAGTAAGCAAGTGGCGACACAGCAGCGGCTCAATATGGACTGGATGCTGGAGGAGTTGGCGTCCAGTGTCCCGCAGACCCGTCATGTCGTGGTGCTGTCCTCGGACGGCTTGTGCATGGCGCAGTTCGGTACGGAAAAAGACACCGCGGACCGTCTCGCCGCCGCCTGTGCCGGACTGCAAAGCCTGTCGGCGGCCGTCGCTACGGAGTTCCCGCACGGCGACGGACGGATGAAACTGGTGGTCATCGAGGTCGACGGCGGCTTCTTCTACCTGATGGCGGCCGGCGCCGGCGCGTACCTGGCGGTGCTGGCCGACGACGACGTGGACGCCGGGCTCGTGGGCCAGCGCATGCGGGACCTGGTCGCCCGCATCGGCCAGCACCTCAGCAGCCCGCCGCGGTCGGACCGGCAGGTTCCATGAGCGAGCCGGAAGAGCCCCAGCGCTCCGACTGGGAAGAGGGCGGCCCCGAACGGCTCTACGTCGTCACGTCGGGCCGGAAGAAGCCCGAGACACGCACCCCGCTGGACATGATCACGCTGATCGTGAGCCGGATGGAGGCCGGCTCGAGCATGCAGCCGGAGCTCGCCTCCATCGTCCAGATATGCGACTACCCGCTCTCCGTCGCCGAGATCTCCGCCTATCTCCACCTCCCAGTCAGTGTGATCACGGTGCTCCTCGCCGACCTGCTGGCGACCGGCCACATCGAAGCCAGGTCGCCGGCCCCGGCCAAGTCGTTGCCCGACATCGAACTCTTGGAGGCGGTGATGCATGGACTCCAGAATCTCTGAGCCCGTCGTCGGCCCCCGCAGCGAAGACACCCTGCCCGCCTCGGTCACCTCGGCGGTGAAGGTCGTGGTCGTCGGCGGCTTCGGGGTCGGCAAGACCACACTGGTCGGCTCGGTCAGCGAGATCCGGCCGCTGACCACCGAGGAGACGATGACCCAGGCCAGCGCCGGGGTGGACGACCTCGTCGGCATCGAGCGCAAGTCCGAGACCACCGTGGCCATGGACTTCGGCCGGATCACCCTCAACGACGAGCTGGTGCTGTACCTGTTCGGCACCCCCGGCCAACAGCGGTTCTGGTTCCTGTGGAACGGCCTCTTCGAGGGCGCGCTGGGCGCGGTCGTCCTGGTCGACACCCGGCGGCTGGAGGACAGCTTCGATGTGATGGGCCGGCTGGAGGAGCGTGGCGTGCCCTTCGTCGTCGCCGTCAACGCCTTCCCGGACGCGCCGTTCTACCCGGTCTCCGAGCTGCGCGCGGCCCTGGACATCCCCGACTCCGTACCCGTGGTCGACTGCGACGCCCGCAACCGGGGCTCCAGCCGCGACACCCTGCTGACCCTCATGCGCTACCTGCACACCCTCATCCACAACCCTCCGGAGCAATGGTGAGTGCCTCCCGCCCCGACCCCACTCGTACCGCGTCAGCCGCCGCGCCGCCTCCGGAGTGTCCGGCGCACGCCCGCTTCGGGGATCCCGCCGGGCTCGCGCGGCTCCTCGGGCCCGAGGCGTCCGAGGACCCGATGGGACTGTACGAGCAGCTGCGCGCCAAGCACGGGCCCGTCGCGCCCGTCCTGCTGGACGGTGACCTGCCGGCCTGGCTCGTCCTCGGCTACCGGGAGATCCTGGAGGTCGCCGGTACGCCGACCCGGTTCAGCCGCGACTCCCGTACCTGGCGCTGGTTCAGGGAGGGCAAGGTGCCGCCGGACTCGCCGCTGCTCCCGATGATCGCCTGGCAGCCGGTGTGCCTGTTCCTGGACGGCGCGGAGCGCGACCGGCTGCGCCTGGCGGTCACCGACAGCCTGGAGCGCTTCAACCGACGGGGCATCCGGCGCCAGATCACCCGCTTCACCCACCAGCTGGTCGACGGCTTCGCCGCCCGGGGCGAGGCGGACCTGGTGAGCGAGTTCTCGGAGCGCCTGCCGATGCTCGTCCTGACGCAGCTGCTGGGCATGCCGGACGAGTACGGCCCGCGGCTGGTCGAGGCGAGCCGGGACATGGTGGCGGGCACCGAGACGTCGGTGGCCAGCAACGAGTTCATCGTGGAGACACTGCAGCAGCTCGTACGGCGCAAGCGCGGCAACCCCGGCCACGACATCACGTCCTGGCTGATCGAGCACTCCTCGATGCTCACCGACGAGGAGGTGTGGAACCACCTGCGGGTCATCCTCATCGCGGCGAACGAGACCACGGTCAACCTCATCAAGAGCACCCTGCGGATGGTGCTGACCGACCCCCGTTGTCACGCCTCGCTGGCGGGCGGGCAGATGACACTGCCCGATGTGGTGGAGCAGGTGCTGTGGAGCGAGCCACCGCTGATGACCATTCCCGGCCGCTGGGCGTCCGTGGACACCGAGGTGGGCGGCCAGAAGGTCGAGGCGGGCGACATGCTGCTGCTCGGTCTGGCCGCCGGGAACCACGACCCGGCCGTCCGCCCCGACCCCACGGTCCCGCTCCACGGCAACCGCTCGCACCTCGCCTTCAGCAGCGGCCCGCAGGAGTGCCCGGGCCAGAACATCGGCCGCGCCATCACCGACACCGGCATCGACACGCTGCTGGCGCGGCTGCCGGACGTGAGCCTTGCCGTCCCCGAGGAGCAGCTGGCCTGGAAGTCGGGCTGGATGACGCGCCACCTGATCAGCCTCCCGGTGACGTTCACCCCGCCCGGGCAGCGGACCGCCGGTACCCGTGCGGCGGCCGCCGTGACCTCGGGCACGCCGATCGGGACAGTCGGGGAGACGGAGGGCCCCGCGCTGAGCGGCACGGCCAGTCCGTCGAGCCTCGCCGTCCTGCCCGCTGTTCCGCCCTCCGCAGCGCCGGCTCCGAAGAAGCGTGGCCGCTGGTGGTACGCACTGCGGAAATGGCTGCGCGGCTGAGGACGGACACGTCCGTGCCGCCGCTCAGCACCTCGTGGAATGGGTCAGAGGCGAGCCATGGCCACCTCGATACGGTCGAACGCCTCGTCCAGCACCCGCCGGGACGTCGCGTAACTGAGGCGGATGTTGCCTTCGGCGGCGGGGCCGAACCACTCCCGCGTACCGGCCACCACCGCCACTCCGGCCTCCGCCAGCAGGAATTGCGTCATCGCGCGGCTGTCCAGGCCGGTGGCGGAGATGTCGGGGAAGAGGACGAACGTCCCGTCCGGGCGGCGGCACGACATTCCCGGTATCGCATTCAGCCGTGCCACGCAGTGGTCCCGGGTTTCCCGGAGGTGCGCCAGGAAGTCGTCCCGCCAGGGCCAGCCGTGCCGCAGCGCGGCCAGGGCACCGGCCTGTGCGAAGGGGGTCAGGCTGTAGGTGGCGCCGAGCCGCTGGAAGGTGAGCTGCAGCGCGTGCGCCTCGCGTGCGTTCGGCGCGATGACGCATCCCATGCGGAGCCCGGGCAGCGCGAAGGTCTTGGACAGCCCGGTGACAGTGAAGACGCGCCGGCTGTGCCGGGTGTCCAGGCTCGCCATGCTGACATGCTCGGCCGGCGGGTACACGATCTCGTTCCAGACCTCGTCGGAGAGGACCGGCACCCGGTGCGCGCCGGCCGTCTCCGCTATGGCCCGTACCGTCTCCTCGGGAAGGACCGTACCGAGGGGATTGTGCGGATTGCAGAGACAGATCAGCGCGGTGCGCGGAGTGATCAGGGAGGCGAGCCGCTCGGGATCGAGCTGTCCGGTGCGCTTGTCGACCGGACAATAGACCCGGCGCGCCCCCACGGCATCGATGGCCTGTCCGAAGAGCAGGTCCACGGGGTCCAGCAGAATGCACTCGTCGCCTCCCCCGCACAGCAGGTGCACCACTCCCCAGAGCGCCGAGGCCGTGCCCGGGGTCAGTACGACGCAATCGGCGTCCGCGCGGATGCCGTGACGTGCCCTGGCCACGTCGGCGAAGGTTTCCCGGAGTTCGCCGAGTCCCGCGGGGGACGCGTAGGGGAAATAGCCGTCGGCGACGGCCAGGACGATGGCGTCCCGGACTTCTTGGGGGCCGGGGAAATCCGGTTCTGCGGCCGTGAGCGGTATGACGCCGGGCGGATGCGCGCCCCAGCGCATCGGGGAGCGGTCCCGGAGTACGTCCGGCCTGACCCGTGCGTCGTCGAACAGCGACCCGGGCGGCCGCCTCACGTCCTGGAGCGTCATCGGGTCACCGCCCCTGGTAGCGGGCGGGCGGATACCGGTCGTACAGCTCCGATGACCAGTACGTGGACATGCGCGGGCGGCCGCGCTGGACCCGCGCCGACGCGTAGGTGTGGATGCCGCGCCCGTCCGACAGGGGGCGGCGCGCCACCCGGCTCAGCAGCTCGCGGTAGCGGTCGTCGGGCAGGCCCAGTTCGGCCATGACGGCGCTGATGCGGTCCCGTATTATTCGGTCGCTTTCCGCATACAGCCACAGCGGGACGTACACCGTGGCGGAGACGGGAATGTGTCCGCCGGCGGCCGTGAAGGTCAGGTTGCTGACGAGCGGCTGTTCCCGGAGGTTTCCCGGCCGGCCGGTCAACTGGCGGCAGAGTGCGCTGAGGTGGCCGGCCTCATGCTCGTCGGACACCTCCATACGGGCGTCCAGCTCCGCCGGGGCGATGTCGTAATGCCGGAAGTACACCTTGATGCGCGACTCCGGACCGTCGAGCAGGTCGAGGCCGAAGTAGACGATGCGGTCGAGGTCGAAGCCCCGGCGCGCGTAGGCGCGGACCGCTTCCCAGCCCTTGCCGAATCCGAGCCGGTCCATGGCCTCGCGGACGCGTGCTGCACCGGTCATCCGGGTATTGGCGGTCGGGTTCAGATAGACCTTGAACTCGGGTGCGCCGGAGGCGGCGAAGATGCCCGCGTACATCACGGCGAAACCGGTCGGCTGCTCGTCCGGCAGGAACAGGTCCCATACCGCGGCGAGCCGTTCACCGGCCGCGCCGCAGCCCCGCGTCAGCCCGTGCAGGGCCTCGGCCGCCGACCTCTGTGCGGCCCGGGTGTCCGGCTCGTCCGGAACGGCCTCCACGAGCACCCGGATCTCCACACTGTCGGCCGAAAAGGCCGCGGAGAATTCTATCGGCGAACCGTCGGCACACACGTCCGAGTACCATTCCGGGCGCTCGGTTATTTCCCTCCTCCCCCATGGGGAAAACATCCGCCGCAGCGCGTCCCTCCCCCTTTCGGCATCCATTCCCGCACCGTCGAGAAGACGCGCGGCAGTGGCGCTCCCGTAATCCAGGAACGTCGCGCCCGCAGGCCCCCGCGAGTCCGACAGCAGAGACGACATGGAATTCCTCCCCTATCTCTCACCGGTTCTCGCCGTACCGCACACGTGCCTCGCCGGCCGATCGGCCCGTATCGCCGTCGTTCCGTCCGGATGATCCGCCGCCGCGGGCCGCCGCACGCCGCCCGCATACCGATCTTTGTATTCCTCGGCAACCGCCGATTTTTCTCCGGACTCCGGACCCCGGATTTTCAACTCTTCACAAATAACGAAGGATCTTCCGCCCCGACAGAGCGTGCGGGGGGCTTGCGAAGCGTTTCCCGTAGCGCCCACGCGCTTTCACGTGACGGACGGGCCCACCGCACGCCACAGGGACACCAGAGGGCAGCGGACGCGCGGTTCCGTGGTGCGTCCCTTCAGGAAGAGGACTCTTCGACCGCGGCGTCGCGAGGGGCCGGAGCGGCGTTCCTGCGCCGGTGCACGACCACGCCGCAGACCACGAGGAGGAGGGCGACGACCGCGGCCACGCCGAGGGCCGTCTGCTCGGCGAAGAGCCGCTTCACCATTTCGAGTGCGCCGAGTCCGACGGTCGCGTAGAGCAGCGCCCATGCGGCTCCGCCGATGAACAGTGCGGGGAGGTAGCGCGGCAGGGGCATGCGCATGCTGCCCGCGAGGAAGTTGGCGGCGGTCTGGAACCCTACGGTCAGGAAGGAGACGGCCACCACGGGCGCGCCCCACCGCTGGATGGCCCGTTCGACGCGTGCGAACTTGCCCGAGGCGATCCGCCCGGCGTACCTGCTGCGGCGGGCTCCGGCCCCGGCGAGCCATCCGACGGCGAACGTCCCGCCGGCCCGCAGCAGGACGATGACGTAGAGACCGGCGGCCGTGAGCGCGACCTTATCCACGGCGCCTCCCCCTCGGCGCCGGGCCGCTGCCCGCTGCCCCCGTCACCCGGTCCAGCGCCGCCCGCCACGGCGGGCACACGACGGGCGCGAGCCTGGTCTCCATACCTCACCTGCGGTCTGCTTCAGCCGGTCCGCCCCTGCGATCATGCCGGGCCGGCACCGGTCCCCGAGCCCGACGCAGCGTACCGCCGCGCCTGCGCCATGCCGGGCCGAAGCTCTCACCGGCCCCACCCGGCCCAGCCAGGTTAACCGAACGTCCGTACCCGAAGACACGGAGCCGCTCGTGAGAGCCGGGCGGAGCCCCTGCCCGGGGACAGTCACGGGCAGGGGCCGGCGGCTGCAACGCCGCCCGGGCTCAGCTCTCCGGGGTGGAGCGTTCGATCAAGGCGTGGATCTCGGTGTCGCCGTGCGAGTCCATCGGTGTGCTGTAGTCGCCGACGGCCCAGAAGGTGCCGGTGTTTCCGGCGGGTGCCAGGTCGTGGAAGGCGTACGACGGCCAGCGGGTCTCGGCGTCGGGGGCGAGTGCCGCGGCCTGCTTGGTCCACGTGCTGCCGTCGTAGTGCCAGACGAAGGGGTCGGACCGTACGTCGTCGCTCTTGTCCGAGCCGGTGGCGTACAGACCGCCCTTGCCGTCGGAGGAGAGGGATTCGAGGTACATGGAGGTGAGCGGGCCGGTGACGTCCTGCCAGGCGGTGCCGTTCCAGCGCAGGACGGCGGGGACGGGCGGGCCGGCGTCCGCTCCGGCGGCCCAGCCGCCGACGTACACACTGCCGGACGGCTCCGCGACGATCTCGGTGGCGTCCGTGCCCTGGTTCAGGGGCGGCTGCGGCAGGAGGGTCCAGGTCGTGCCGTCCCAGTGGTAGACGACGGGGTGGCCGTCCTTCACGGGGTACTGCATGCCGGTCGCGTAGGCGTCGTCGGCCGACAGCGCGTCGATGTCCCTGATGTCGACGCGGGGCGGCAGCTCGAAGGTCTGCCAGGCCCCGTCGGCGTAGGTGTAGAGCGCGTCTCCCCCCTTGAACAGGCGTCCGGGGACGGCGTCGAGCGGTACCTCCGGCCAGGTTCTGTCGAAGGCGCCCGTGGTGGGCACGGTGCTCCAGCGCTCGCCGTCGTAGTGCACGAGGGTCTGGCTGTCGCCGTCCGATCCGTACGCCCACACGTCGTCGGCCGCGACGGCGCTCACCGCCGACCACTGCCATACGGCCGGCAGCCCCGGCGTGGTGTCCGCCTGCCAGCTCCGCCCGTCCCACCGCATGATGACGCCGCGCATGCCCTGCCTGCCGACGGCCCAGGCGTGGTCGGCGTCGGGCGCGGAGACCGACATCAGGGACTCCGCGGCGCTGTCGCCGGAGAGCGACAGCTCCCAGCCGGGGGTCGTGGCCGCGGCACCGGTGGCTCCCGCGGTGAGCAGTGCCGCCGCGAGGGCCAGGGAGACGGTGGTGGTGCGCAGCGCATGCCTCGAGCGCATCGACGGGTCCTTCCTGCACTTCGGAATGGGGTTCGCGGCCGGGCTCGGGAGCCGGCCGAGGTACGAGACCCGCGGCACGCGGCGATGGTTGTACTCGGCCGGCGTTCCCGGCCGGGCCGCTACGGGATCTGCAGGAAGGCGTGTCGGACGGTGTCCGGGGCACTCGCGTGAGCGGTAATGGAGTACGGCCGTCCGGTGACGTCGGCCGGGGCGGAGGAAAGGCGGTCGCATGGCCTCGGACGGGACGGCATCCGGCGCGTCGACGGAGGCGGCGGGAGCACCGCGGGAGGGCACCCCGCTCGCCCGTGCGCTGACGACGGGGCTGCTGTACTTCTTCATCCTCGGCGATGTCCTCGGCGCCGGGGTGTACGTGCTGGTCGGGCAGGTCGCCGACCGGTCCGGCGGTGCCGTGTGGGTACCGCTCGCGGTGGCCCTCGGCCTCGCCCTGCTGACCGCGTCCTCGTACGCGGAGCTGGCCACCAAATACCCGCGGGCCGGCGGTGCCGCGCACTACGCCACGCTCGCGTACGGGCCGTTCACCGGTTTCCTCGCCGGTTACTGCATGCTCGCCGCCGGCGTCGTCTCGGTCGCGGCGCTGGCCCGCGGCTTCGGCGGCGACTATCTCACCGCCTTCGTCTCCCTCCCCACCGGCCTCGTCGCCGTCCTGTTCCTGGCCGCGCTGGCGCTGCTCAACGCGCGCGGCATCAGCGAGTCCACCCGGGCCAACGTCCTCGCCACCGTCATCGAGGTGGGCGGCCTGGTGACCGTCATCGTCCTCGGCGCCTGGGTCGTCCTGCGCGGCGACGGCAATGCGCACGCGCTGACGCAGCTCGGCACCGCGGAGCACGGGCCCGCGGCCGCGGTCCTCAGCGGTGCCGTCCTCGCCTTCTACTCCTTCGTCGGCTTCGAGACCTCCGTCAACGTCGCCGAGGAGACCCGCGACCCGCGCCGGTCCTACCCGCGCGCCCTCTTCGGCGCCCTGGCCACCGCCGGGCTCGTCTACGTACTGGTCGGCCTCGCGGCCACCGCGGCGGTCGACACGGACACGCTCGTGGCGTCCGACGGGCCGCTGCTCGAAGTGGTGAGGGCCGCCGGTGGCGTACCGCTCCAGCTGTTCAGCGCCGTCGCGCTCGTCGCCGTGGCCAACGGGGCGCTGCTCACCGGCATCATGAGCTCGCGGCTCGCCTACGGCATGGCACGCGACGGGCTGCTGCCGGGCTTTCTGGCCCGGGTGCTGCCCGGGCGCCGTACGCCGTGGGCCGCCATCACCGCCACCACTGCCCTGGCGCTGCTGCTCGCTCTCACCGGGGACGTGTCGTCGCTCGCGTCCACCCTCGTGCTGCTGCTCCTCGTCGTGTTCTTCCTCGTGAACACGGCCGTGCTGGTGCTGCGCCGCGACCGGGTGGCGGGCGGTCACTTCCGCACCCCCACCCCGGTGGCCGTCCTCGGCGCGGTCTCGTGCGTGCTGCTGGCCACGCAGATCGCGCGTGACGTGTGGCTGCGCGGCCTCCTCGTCCTCGCCGTCGGCCTGGTCCTCGGCGCGGTCGCCCGGGCCCGCCGCCGCACGGGTGGCCGCGCGTGAGCAGCACCGCCGCGCCACCCGCCCGCACCGGGCGAGCCCCGTCACCGGCTCGCCCGTCAGCCGTGCCGCAGCGCCCGGCAGAAGCGGACTCAGGACCACCCGTTGCGTAAAGATGATTGAAAGAGCCTTGACCGCGTCAACTTTGAGCAAATAGCGTCCGGATCACTCGGCGGTGGGACGGCGCCCCCACGGACGGCCTCCGCCGGTTTCGCGGCCTCCCCCGTGTGGTGGGGCCGACGGCACCGCCCCCAGGAAGGCTCCGTGTGCGTAGACGTTCCCTGCTTACGGCGGCCGCCGTCTCGGCGCTCGCGGCGGCCCCGCTCGCGACCGGCTGCGGCCCCACCTCGGCCTCGGCGTCCGCCGGCGGCTCCCGGCGCGGTCATCTCACCTATGGCGTCTGGGACGTCTACCAAGTGCCCGCCATGAAGCGGGTGGCGCGGGAGTTCGAGCGCTCCCGGCCGGGGGTGACCGTCGACGTGCAGCTCACCCCCAACGGCACGTACTGGACCAAACTCCGTACCGCGTGCACCGGTGGTTCCGCTCCGGACGTCTTCTGGATGAACGGCCCCAACTTCGGCCTCTACGCGGACGCCGGGCAGCTCCTCCCGCTGGCGACCGACGGTCCCGACGCGGTGCTGCGGCCCGCCGACTTCCCGCCCGACCTCGTCTCCCTCTACCGCTGGAAGGGCACCCAGTACGGCGTACCGAAGGACTTCGACACGGTCGCGCTGTGGTTCAACAAGGAGATCTTCGACCGGGCCAAGGTCGGCTACCCGGACGCCACATGGACCTGGCAGGACCTGATATCCACCGCACAGCGGCTCACCGACCGCAAGCGGGGGATCTACGGCATCGGGGCCCCGGTCCGCGCGCAGGAGAACTACTACAACTCGATACCGCAGGCCGGCGGCTGGGTCATCTCCCCCGACAAGACGCGCTCCGGCTACTCCGACGAGCGCACCCGCGAGGGACTGCGGCTGTGGCTCGACCTGATACACCGTTACGGCGCCTCGCCGACCCTGCAGCAGATGACCGACACCGACCCCACCCAGATGTTCCAGTCCGGGACGCTGGCCATGACCTATGAGGCGTCGTACAACGCGGCGACGTTCTACGCCGACCGGGAGCTGCGCGCGAAGGTGGACGTCGCGCCGATGCCCAAGGGGCGGCACCGCGCCACCGTGCTGCACGGACTGGCCAATGTCATCTACGCCCGCACCCCGCAGCCCGAACTGGCCCGGGACTTCGTACGGTTCCTCGGCAGCGAGCACGCCTCGCTGCTCCAGGGCAAGTACGGCACCGCCATCCCGGCACGCAACGGCACCGCCGAGCCCTGGGCCGCCGGCATGCCGCGCTTCGACCTCCAGGTGTACCTGGACGCGCTCGACTACGCGGTGCCCTTCCCCATCTCCGCCAACACTGCCGCCTGGTCGCACAAGGAGCAGATGTGGCTCGCCAGGGCGTGGAGCGGTGACGAGAGCCTGAACGGCGCGACCGGCTCCCTCACCACCGCGATGAACCAGCTCCTCGCGCAGGAGAAGAAGGGCGGGTCCCGATGAGCCTCGATGTGCGTGCGGTGTCCCCCGTACCAGGAGGGCGTATCCCGCCGGATGCCGCGGGTGCCGTGGACCGGCGGGCCGTGCGCCGCCGTGAGCGCCGCTTCCGGCACCGGGACAAGTGGTGGGGGTACGCGCTCATCGCCCCGGCCGGACTGGGGCTCGCGGTCTTCTACCTGTGGCCCGTGGTGCAGACGGTGTACTACAGCCTCACCCAGTGGGGTGCCTTCGGCGGGACGACCTGGATCGGACTGGCCAACTACCGCACGCTCGTGGGCGATCCGGAGTTCTGGCAGTCGCTGGCCAACACCGGCGTCTACACCGCGCTGGTGCTCCTCGGCATCCCGCTGTCGATGGTGCTGGCGGTGCTGCTCAACCTCAGGGGCCTGCGCGGCACCGGCTTCTACCGCACGCTCTACTTCCTGCCGGTGGTGACGATGCCCGCCGCGGTCGCGGTGGTCTGGCGCTGGCTCTACAACGGCGACGTCGGCATCCTCAACCACGCACTGTCAGCGGTCGGCATCGACGGCACCCACTGGGTGTCCGACCCGGACACCATCCGCTTCGCGGTCGCCGTCGTCGGCGTGTGGATGACCGTCGGGTACAACATGATCCTGCTGCTGGCCGGTCTGCAGAGCATTCCGAGCGACTACTACGAGGCCGCGTCGCTGGACGGTGCGGGGCGGGTCCGGCAGTTCTTCTCGGTCACCCTGCCGCTGCTGAGCCCCACGCTGTTCTTCACCACCGTGCTGTCGGTCATCCAGTCCCTGCAGGTCTTCGACCTGGTGTACCTGATCATCGGTGCCAACACGCAGAACTCGCTGCAGAACCCGGCGTACGGCGAGGGCCAGACCGTCGTGATGCTCTTCTTCCAGAAGGCGTTCTTCGACAATCAGCGCGGCTACGGCGCGGCGATCGTCTGTGTGCTGTTCGTCCTGATCATGGCGCTGACCGCCGTCCAGTTCCGGTTGCAGAAGAGGTGGGTCCACTATGCCTGAGGCGACACGGAGCACCGGTATGCCTGAGGTGACACCGGGCACCGGTATGCCTGGGGCGGCACCGGGCGCCGGCAGGCGTCCGGCCTCCTCCCGGCGCGGGAAGCGGGAGGGCGCACTGTGGCCCGCCCACGCCGTCCTCGCGCTGGGTGCGGTGATCACCGTCTTCCCACTGGTGTGGGAGGTGCTGACCTCCTTCAAGAGCTTCGGCGAGTCCGTACGAGTGCCGCCGACGATCCTCCCCGCGCAGTGGGACTGGTCGAACTACGCCAAGGTCTTCGAGGCGATTCCGTTCGGGCAGCAGTTCGTGAACACGGTGCTGATGGCGTTGCTGCGCACCGCGGCCCAGCTGCTGCTGTGCGCGATGGCGGCCTACGCCTTCGCCCGCATCCGCTTCCCGGGACGCGGGGCGATCTTCCTCGGGTTCCTCGCCGTACTGATGGTGCCGGGGCAGCTCTTCCTGCTGCCGCAGTACCAGATCATGCAGAGCCTCGGCTGGCTGGACTCCCTGCAGGCGCTGGTGGTCCCCGGGATGTTCTCCGCCTTCGGCACCTTCCTGCTGCGGCAGTTCTTCATGGGACTGCCGGAAGAACTGGAGGAGGCGGCGCGGCTGGACGGCGCCAACCCCTTCACCGTCTTCTGGCGGATCGCCCTGCCGCTGGCCCGGCCGGGGCTGCTGGCCCTGGGCATCCTCACGTTCCTGTGGTCCTGGAACGACCTGATGTGGCCGCTGATCGTCAACAGCGACCCGGCCAAGATGCCGCTGTCGGCCGGGCTGGCCTCCCTCCAGGGCGCCCACCTGACCGAGTACCCGGTGCTGATGGCCGGGTCCCTCCTCGCCACGCTCCCGGTGATCGTGGTGTTCGTCGCGATGCAACGCCAGTTCATCCAGGGCATCGCGTTCTCCGGAATGAAGGGCTGAGCACAGATGACCGACACCCCGGCCGCACCGGCGGACCACGTCGCACCGGCGGACCAGGACGCGCCGGCGGTGCAGGACGCGCCGGCGGGCCGCTCGCACACCCGCGACCTGCGGCTGGGCGTCATCGGGCTCGGGCTGCGCGCCACCCTGGCCAAGGAGGCGCACCGCCCCGGCGAGGGCTCCGTGGTGGTGGCCGCCGCCGACACCGCGCCCGGCATGCACGCCCGGGCCCGCGAGTGGTTCGGCGACGACGTCCACGTCCACCCCGACCACCACCGGATGCTGGCCGCCGAGGACCTGGACGCGGTCTTCCTCATCACCCCGGACCACACCCACGAGGCGCTCGCGGTCGACCTGCTGGCCGCCGGGGTCGCCGTCTTCGTGGAGAAGCCGCTCGCCATCACCACCGAGGGCTGCGACCGCGTACTGGAGGCGGCGCGGGCCAGTGGCTCCCGGCTGTACGTGGGACACAACATGCGGCACATGCCGGTGGTGCGGGTCATGCGCGACCTCATCGGGCGCGGCGAGATCGGCGAGGTCAAGGCCGTGTGGTGCCGCCACTTCGTGGGCCACGGCGGTGACTTCTACTTCAAGGACTGGCACGCCGACCGGCGCAACACCACGAGCCTGCTCCTGCAGAAGGGCGCCCACGACCTGGACGTCATCCACTGGCTGGCCGGTGCGTACACCGAGCGCGTCACCGCACTCGGCGGCCTCACCGTCTACGGCGACATCACCGACCGCTCGGGGCAGGCCCCCGGTGCGGTCATGCCCGACTGGTACGACCCGGAGCGCAACTGGCCACCGCTGTCCCTCACCGGCCTCAACCCCGTCGTCGACGTCGAGGACCTGTCGATGATGCTGATGCGGCTGGAGGGCGGCATCCACGCCAGCTACCAGCAGTGCCACTACACGCCCGACTACTGGCGCAACTACACGGTCATCGGCACCGAGGGCAGGCTGGAGAACTTCGGCGATCACGGGGAGAGCGCCGAGGTGCGCGTGTGGCGGCACCGCAGTGGTTACCGCGCCGATGCCGACCTCGTCGTACCGATGCCCTCGCCCGGCGAGGGCGGGCACGGCGGCTCGGACCCGATGCTGGTGGCCGAGTTCCTGCGCTTCGTCCGCTCCGGCGGCCCGACGGACACCAGCCCGGTCGCCGCCCGCGAAGCGGTCGCCGCCGGCGTCGCGGCCACGGAGTCACTGCGGTCCGACGGCCGCCCCGTCACGGTGTCCCGGATCGCCCCCGACCTGGCCGCCTGGTTCGCACGCGGCCAGAGCTGACCGCGTCACCGGGGAAGGGGGCCGGGGACAGCGCTGGGGTCAGTGCCGGGGCCGGTGTCGGTCCGGCGTGCCGGTATCGGGTCGGTGCAGCGGCCGCTATCGGTCCGGTCTCGGGGCCCACGTCGGTCCGGCGTGTCGGCGTAGAGGCCGGTATCGGTCCTGTGTCGGATGGCTGTCGGACGGCTGTCGGTGGTGGTCGGACCTGGTCGGTGGTCTGTCGGTGAGCTGCCGACGTCGGCCGGGACAGTGGAGCCGGCCGGCGCGGCCTCAACGGCGCCTGCCACCGCACCGCATCGTCCCGGCCCACTGGACGGCGCTCCCGGCATGCCCTGCCGGGTGGCGTCCGACCAGCGGTCCACGACCAGGAAGGAAGCCCCCATGACCACGGACGTCACGATCATCGGCGCCGGGCTCGGCGGCCTCACCCTCGCCCGCGTCCTGCACCTCAACGGAATACCGGCCACGGTCTACGAGGCGGAGGCCTCCCCGACGGCCCGCGCGCAGGGCGGCATGCTCGACATCCACGACTACAACGGTCAACTCGCCCTTCAGGACGCCGACTTGATGGACGAGTTCCGTGGCCTCATCCTGGCGGGCCGGCAGGCCATGCGAATCCTCGACCCGGACGGGACCGTCCTCTTCGACAAGGCCGACGACGGCACAGGGGGACGCCCCGAGGTGCAGCGCGGCGAGCTGCGGCAGATCCTGCTCGACTCGCTCCCGGCCGGCACCGTCCGGTGGGGGCACAAGGTCCGCGGCGCCCGCACCCTCGGCGAGGGCCGCGACGCCCGCCACGAGGTGACCTTCGCCGACGGCAGCACCCTCGACACCGGCCTGCTGGTCGGCGCGGACGGCGCGTGGTCGCGGGTCCGGCCGCTGCTCACCACCGCCACGCCCGAGTACACCGGCAAGTCGGTCGTCGAGACCTACCTGTTCGACTCCGACACCCGGCACCCGGCCGCCGCGAATGCGGTCGGCGGCGGGTCGATGATGGCCCTCACGCCGGGCCGGGAGCTCTTCGCCCACCGGGAACGGGGCGACACCCTGCACGCCTACGTGGGGCTGACCGAGCCGCGGGAGTGGTTCGACGGCATCGACTTCTCCGATGCCGCGGCGGCCACCGCACGGATCGCCCGCGAGTTCGACGGCTGGGCGCCGGAGCTCACCGCGCTGATCACCGACGCCGACGTGGCGCCGGTCCTGCGCCCCCTCTACGCCCTGCCGGCCGGGCACCGGTGGGACCGGGTGCCGGGCGTGACGCTGCTCGGTGACGCCGCGCATCTCTCGGCCCCCAACGGCGAGGGTGCCAACCTGGCCATGCTCGACGGCGCCGAACTCGGCAAGGCGCTCGCCGGGCACCCCGACGACACCGAGGCCGCGCTCACCGCGTACGAGCAGGCCATGTTCCCCCGCAGCGCGGAGGCCGCCGCCTTCTGGGACGCCGAGGTGCACGGGGCCGACCCCGCCAACGGCGACCCCGACGTCCCCAAGGGGAGCAACCCGGTGCACGACCTGATCGCCGCGTTCACCCAGCACGGGTAGGCGCACCGAGGCAGGGGCCGGCCATCGCCGGCGAAGCGGCCGCGCGTCGCCCTCGCAGTCCGCTCCGAGGACCACGCGCGGCCGGCCTTCAGACGACCAGGACCCGCCGCCCGCGCGTGTGACCGGCACGGCTGTCGACGTGCGCGGCCGCGGCCTCGGCGAGCGGGTACGCCTTCTCGACCGGGATGCGGAGCTTCCCCCGTGAGATGAGGCCGACGGCCTCGGCGAGCGCTTCGGGCATGCTCCCGGCCACGCCGGAGAACCGGACGCCGAACTCCGGCGCGGCGAGGTCGGCGATGGAGACCACCTTCCGCGGGTCCCCGGTCAGCTCGACGAGGTCACGGATCACGCCCGAGCCGGCCAGGTCCAGAGCCGCATCGACGCGGCCGAGCCGCCGCACCCGCTCGACCCAGCCCTCGCCGTACGTGGTGGCGAGGGCACCCAGGCTGCGCAGGTAGTCCTGGTTGGCGGCCCCGGCCGTGCCGATCACCGCGATGCCGCGCTCGCGGGCGATCTGCAGCACCGCCGATCCCATCCCCCGGACGCGCCGCTGACCAGCAGCGTCTGTCCGGGCTCCACGCCGACCTCACGGATGACGCGCAGCGCGGTCTCCACCACGGAGGGGTACCCGGCCGCCTCTTCGAAGGTCAGCCCCTCGGGCATGCGGGCCCAGGCCGACAGCACGGCGAACTCGGCATAGGTGTCCGCCCCTTCGCCGAAGACGCGGTCACCGACCTCGATCCCTTCGACGCCCTCGCCGACCTCGTCCACCACCCCGGCGGCGTCCAGCCCGACTCCGGCGGGCAACTCGATCGGATGGGCCTCCAGGAACTGCCCTTCACGGATTCTCCAGTCGACGGGGTTCACGCCTGCCGCCCGTACGGCGATGCGTATCCGGCCGGGGCCCGCGTGGGGCTCCTCGGCGTCCACCAGCCGCAGCACGTCCGGACCGCCGAACTCGGCGAAGCTCATCTTCTTCATGCGGCCGACCGTAACACTAACGGTTAGGGTTTTGGAACGGTTACGGCTTCGTATCTGATAGCGTCAGCGCATGACCGTGCCCACCGGACGCCGTGAACGCAAGAAGGCCGCGACCCGCCAGAAGATCGCCGACGCCGCCCTGCGGCTCTTCCTGGAACGCGGGTACGACGCGGTGGGCATCCGTGACGTGGCCGCCGAGGCGGACGTGGCCGTCACGACGCTCTTCTCCCACTTCGCCTCCAAAGAGGCGCTGGTGTTCGAGCAGGACCAGGACTTCGAGCGGCGTCTCACGCAGGCGGTCACCGAACGGGCGCCGGACGAACCGCTGATCCCCGCGCTGCACCGTGAGGTCCGGGCCCTCGTACGCCACTGCACGTCGGACGGCGCCGCCCCTGTCCGGCGCATGATCGACGCATCGCCGGCGCTGCGGGAGTACGAGGAGTCGATGCGGCTGCGCCACGCGGAGTCGCTGGCCACGGCCATCGCCGCCGATCCCGGCCTGGCACGGACCCCAATGGCCTGCCGGACGATCGCGAGGTTCGCGATCGACGCCTACTCACTGGCCTGCGACGCCGCCGACCCGGAAACCGCGCTCGACGAGATCTTCCACATGATCGAGGCAGCCTGGACCGCCGCCGGCCCCACAGAACCCATCGGCCCGACCGGCCCGTAACCGAACTGCCGGGCAGAGGCTTGCAGGGCGGGGCACCGGCTTGCCACTGAACGTACGCAGAGCGCACTGCCGCAGTCAGCCGTCGTCATTGTCGGTCGCTTTCCTGCTCACCGTCACGCCGGGGGGCCGGGAGTCGGCAGGCTGCTCCCCTTCGGACCGAGGGGGCGAGCGTGACCGGGCGGAGGCAGCACGCGGGGAACCTGCCTGCGGAGGCGACGGAGCTGGTGGGGCGGTCGGCCGAACTGGCGCAGATCCGGCGGCTGTTCGGGGGTGCCCGGCTGGTGACGCTGACGGGTGTCGGCGGAGTGGGCAAGACCCGGCTGGCGCTGCGGGCCGCGTACGAGGCACAGCCGTCCCCGCGGGACGGGACGTGGTGGGTGGAGCTCTCCCCGCTGCGCCGCGGCAGCCTGCTGGCGCACACCATCGCCGAGGCGCTGCCGCTGGCGGACCGGTCGACACGGCCGATGATCGACGTGGTGGCCGACTACCTGGCGGAGCGCGAGCTGCTGCTGGTGCTCGACACCTGTGAGCATCTGATCGACGAGTGCGCGCTGACCGTCGAGACGCTGCTGGCAGCGGCGCCCGGGCTGCGCATCCTGGTGACCAGCCGCCGCCGGCTGAACCTGTTCGCGGAGCAGCTGCTGACCGTCACACCGCTGCCCGTACCCGGCCTGCCCGGCCCCCGGCACACGACGGGCGGTGAAGCGGACGCGGTCGCCCTGCTGGTGGCACGCGCCGCCGAGGCCGTACCGGGATTCACCGTAGCCGACGCCGGCCACGCCGACCTGGTCCGGCTGTGCCGCCGGCTGGACGGGCTGCCGCTCGCCATCGAACTGGCCGCCGCCCGGCTGCGCGACCTGTCGGTGACCGAGCTGACCGACCGTCTGGAGGACCGCTTCGCGGTGCTGGGCGAGACGGAGCAGGCCGTGTACGAGGCCGATCCGCCCTGGCACCAGGCGCTGCGGACCGCGATCGGCTGGAGCCACGAGCTGTGCAGTCCGGCGGAACGCCTGCTGTGGGCGCGGCTGTCGGTGTTCGCCGGCTCCTTCGACGCGGAGGCGGCCCGGCAGGTCTGTGCCGACCAGCGCCTTCCGGACCACACGGTCCTCCCCCTGCTCACCGCGCTGGCCGACAAGTCGATCCTGATCTGGGAGCCGACCGGGGCCGGGGAGCGCTACCGGATGCTGGACACACTCCGCGAGTACGGGGCCCACTGGCTGCGCGGTCTGGGCGAGGACGCGCAGGTGCACCGGGCCCATCTGCGCCACTACCTGGCGGTGGCCCGGCACGCCGACGCCTCCTGGATCGGTCCCGACCAGCCGGCCTGGCACGACCGGCTGACCGGCGAGCACGACAACTTCCGTGCCGCCATGGAGTTCTGCCTGACCCGGCCGGACGGCCCGCACGACCACTCCGCGCTGGAACTCGGCGGGGCGCTGTGGGTCTTCTGGTACCCCTGCGGGCACCCGCAGGAGGGCCGGCACTACCTGGAGCGCGCCCTGGCCGCGGACACGGAGCCCAGCGCGGTGCGCGATCAGGCGCTGTGGGCCTGTGGCCTGGCGATGGTGGCGCAGGGCGACGCCGAAGCGGCGGCCGCCCTGGCCCGTGAGTGCGAGGCCGCCGCCGGGCAGCTCGGCGATGAAGACGCGGCGGCCCATGCGAGGGTCATCGCGATGTGTGTGGCGGGGATACGGGGTGAGGCGGACGAGACGCTGTCGTTGGTGCGGAGTCTGCTCGCCGGGCAGCGAGGCGCGGAGAAGCCGACCTTCCCCCTGCTCATGGCACACCTCGGCCGCAGCCACGGGCACAATCTCGCGGGCCGGCACGCGGACGCCGTGGCCGCTCTGGAACAGCTGCGCACCGTCTGCGACCGGCACGGCGAGCGATGGGTACGCGCCTGGGGCGACATCTTCCAGTCCCAGGCGGAGCTGGCGCGCGGCCGGTTCCACGCCGCGCAGGTCCACGCCCGGGCCGCGGCCGAGGTCAAGTACCGGCTGCACGACCCCCAGGGCAGCGCCTCGGCCGTCGACGTCCTCGCGTCCGCCTCCTGCGGCCTGGGGCAGGAGCGGCGCGCCGCCCATCTGCTCGGGGTGGCCCAGCAGATCTGGGACACGCTCGGCCGCCCGCAGGCCGGCGTCCCCGAATGGGTCGCCGCCCGCCGGGCCTGCGAGGAGCAGGCCCGCGCCGCACTCGGCGACGACGCCTACCAGGCCGCGTTCGACGCCGGTTACCACGCCGATCTGCACGCGGGAATCACGTACGCCCTCACCCGGCACGGTCCCCTGGCACCGCCCAGTGGGCACGGCACGCGAGACCGCCGCGGCTGAGACGGCGGTCGGCCGGTCGGCCCGCCGTGGCTCCTCGGGCTCTTTTTGACCTTGCTCAGGGGCACAACTACGTTCTACGCGCCGAGTAGCACGTACCCCGATCCTCTGGAGCAACTCCCGTGTCACCCCTAGACGCATCCGCGTCTCACGTACTGAGCAGCGGCGTCCCCGACCAGGTCATCGCCGTCCCTGGCTGGGTCCAGGAAAACGTCGACACCTTGATAGGCGTACCGCTGCGCATCCTCCTGATCATCGCGGGGGCGGTCATCGTACGAGCGGTGGCCAAGCGGGCGATCGACCGGGCCGTGCAGCGCATCCTGCAGCCCGGTGACGGGGACAACGAGCCGCGCCGCACCGGCCGCGGCCCCGCCGTCCTGCAGCGCGATCACTCCCGCGCGAAGGAACGGCGGCAGCAGCGCGCACGCACCATCGGCACGGTGCTCAGCAGCATCGTCACCGTTGTCGTGTCCGTCATGGCGCTGGCCATGGTGCTCGACCAGATCGGCATCGCCCTCGGCCCGATCCTGGCCAGCGCGGGCGTGGTGGGCCTGGCGATCGGCTTCGGCGCGCAGAACCTGGTCGCGGACTACCTGTCCGGCATGCTCATCATGATCGAGGACCAGTACGGCGTCGGTGACTCCGTGGACCTGGGCGAGGCCATCGGTGAGGTCGAGCACGTCGGCCTCCGCCTCACTCAGGTCCGCGACCTCAACGGCGGTCTGTGGCACATCCGCAACGGCGAGATCCGGCGGGTGCGGAACGACAGCCAGGAATGGGCCCGCGCGGTCCTCGACGTCTCCGTGGCCTACGAGTCCAACCTGGACACGGTCTACAGCGTTCTGGAGGAGACGGGTCACGCCATGCGCCAGGACCCGGAGTTCAAGGACGTCCTCCTGGAGGAGCCGTCGGTCTGGGGTGTGCAGGCCATGGACGCCGACGGTGTCGTCGTACGCGTCGCCGTCAAGACCGCCCCCCTCAAGCAGTGGGCCGTCACCCGCGAACTGCGCCGCCGCGCCAAGGAAGCCCTCGATGCCGCGGGCGTCGACGTGCCCTTCCCCCAGCGCACGGTCTGGATGCGCACCGAGGACAACACGGCAGCGCCCAGCGGCACGTCGGGAGCCACCGCCCCCGCTCCCCGCTGACGGAGCCCCGCGGGCGCGGGAGGTGCTCCGGTGTCCCGGCACCGGCGCGGCGGCGACATTGAGTACGGGTACTCATGCCCGTGGCCGAAAACGCTCCGCATACTCGCGCCATGCGCTTGGAATCTCCGGGGTGCCCGGACTGCGGAACGCCCCTGGGGTCGCCGCCGCCCCTTCGGTGCGGCCACTGCCGACTGCCGCTGACCGGGCCGGACGCCTTCGCGTTGTGGCAGGTCACGAACGAGCTGAGTGCGCTGGACGCACGCAGGCGGTGGCTGGCGACGCGGCACGGTGAGCTGCTGGCCGCGCTGCGGGCACGCCGGGACGCGCCCGCGGAGGTGCCGGTGGCCGCGTCCGCTGGGCTGCCGATGCCCGGCCCCGTGGGCGAGGGCGGCGGCGGTGCGGTGGGCACCTCGCGGCGGGAGTTCTCCGCGCCGTCCGCCCGTACCGCGCTCCTGATCGTCGGCGGAGTGCTGGTGGTCGTGGCCGCGCTGGTGTTCACCGTGGTGAGCTGGGGCCGGCTGGGCATCGGCGGGCGGGCCGCCGTCCTCCTCGCGCTGACCGCCTGCGCGCTCACGCTGCCCCGTCCGCTGCGGCGGCGGCAGTTGACGGCCACCGCCGAGGCCGCGGCCGCGGTGGGCCTCGCCCTGGTGCTCCTCGACGGCTACGCGGCCCGGGAGGCCGGGCTCGGCGGCCTGGACCGCGTCGGCACGGCGGGCTACTGGGCGGTGCTCACCGCGCTGACGGCGGTGGGCGCGGCGGCCTACGGCTGGTGGCAGCGGCTCCGGCTCCCACTGCCCGCGGGCTTCCTGCTGGCCCGGCTGCCCGGCCTCCTGGCCGCGGCCGCCCTGGGCGGTACGGCCGAGGACTACGCGACCGCGCTGACGGTCACGGCCGTTGTGGACTTCGCGGTGCTGTACGTGCTCGCGGCACGCACCGCCGCCGGACACACCGGGTTCCGCGACCGGCTGGGCGGCGAGCGGGCCGCCAACGGCCTGGTCATGGGCGCCCGGGCGGTCGGCGGCGGTGGGGCGGTGCTGGGCGGGGTGCTCGCGGTGGCGTACGCGGTGAGCGCCACGTCGCCGGCCGAGGTGGTGCGTTCCTGGATACCGCTGGGCGTGCTGGTCCTGCTCGGTACGGGGCTGCGGTTCGGCTTCCGCGCGCTGCCGTTCGCGTTGCGCTCGGGTGCCGAGGGCGTGGCCGTCGTGGCGTTCATCGTGGCCGTCGGTGCCGGCTTGGGGTGCCTCACGCCTGCGGGGTGGGCCGTGCCCGGCTACGCGGCGCCGGCGGCGCTCCTCGCGGTGTGTGCGGCGGTGCCGGCCGCTGCCGCGACCGGGGACGCTGCCCGGGTCACGGCCGGGAAGGCGGTGGGCGGGCTGGTCGCTGCCTCGGCCGTCCTGCTGCTGACCGGTGTGCTGGTGCTGCCGGACCTCGCGCACGCCGTCCTCCAGCCCGTCGCACACGGCGTGGCGGTGTGGTTCACCGGCCACGCGTCGTCGTGGAGCTGGCAGCTCGCGTTCCCGCCGCTCGTCGTGCTCTGGCTGGTCGCCGCCGTGCTCGCCACCGTGGCCGTACTCCGTTTCCGTGCCGTCGGCGACCCGCACACGGACCGGCCGGCAAGCGCGCTGAAGACCGCCCAGGCCCTGACCGCCGTCCCCGCGCTGCTCCTGCTGCCGGTGGCGCTGGGGCTGCCGTACCCGTGGGTGCTGGCGGCCGCCGCCGTGGCGGCCCTGGCCGTCGGAGTGGACCTCGTGCGCCGGCCCGGGGCCGCACTCGTACCGCGGCTCCCGGTGGCGGCCGCCACCGGCACCCTCGCCCTCCTGTGGTCGTGGGCCGACCGGGCCGCCGTGCTCGCGGTGTGGGGCACCTTCGCCGTGTCGGCCGCCGTCCTCGCGCACGTCCTGTCCGCACCGGCCGCCCGGCCCGCCGCGCGCGTGACGGCACGTGTCGCGGGCGGCTTCGCCGTACTCGCCCTGGGCGTCGAGGCAGCCGCGTCCGGCACCACGGCCGGCCTGCCCCGGCACGTCACCGCGTTCGCCGTACTCGCGGCCGCGCTCGCCTCCGCCGGTGCCGCGGCGGCCTGGCACCGGGCCCCCGGCCGCCATCAGCTCTCCACGGCCGTCGAGGGTGCGGGGTATGTCCTCGCGGCAACGGCCCTCGCCCTGACGGCATTTCACCCCGACGCGCTCAGCCTCGCCCTCGCCGTGACCGGCGTCGCGGGCCTGGCCACCGCGCTGCGCCCGGACCGCCGCCGCGCCGCACTCGCCGGAACCGCGCTGCTCATCGCCTCCTCCTGGGTGCGTCTCGCGCTCGCTGACGTCACCTCGCCCGAGGCGTACACAATCCCGGTCACGGCGGCCGCACTGGTCATCGGCCACCGGCGCCGCGCGAGAGTCCCGGGAACGGGTTCCTGGCCCGCCTACGGCGCCGGGCTGAGCGCGACCGTGCTGCCCAGCCTCGCCGCCACCTGGACCGACGAGAACTGGCTGCGCCCGCTGCTCCTCGGCGTGGCCGCACTGCTCCTCACGGTCCTCGGGGTGCGTGCGCGCCTGCAGGCCCCGCTGATCGTCGGCGGCGGCGTACTCGTACTGGTCGGAGTCCATGAACTCGCCCCGACCGTGGTGCAGGTGCTCGGCCTCCTCCCCCGCTGGGTGCCGCTGGCCGCGGCCGGACTGCTCCTGCTGCTGCTCGGGGCCACGTACGAGAAGCGGATCGACGAGGCGCGGCGTCTGCGGGACGCGGTGGGCAGCATGAACTGAGCCGCCTCTGCCGGTCCCCGGCCGTACTCTTTCTTCGGGGACGCCACGAAAACATATGAAACAGGGGGCTCGCGGTGGATCGTCTGGTGCTGCGCGCGTGGTTCGGGCCGGTCGCGGCCCTCGCCGCACTGGTGGTCGTCGTGCTCGGGGTCCGGTACGCCGGCCACAGCGAGCCCGGCAGGGTGGACAGGTGGATCGTCCCGCCGACGGCGGACAGTGTGCGGCCGCCCTGGCGGCACGCCGCTCTGGCCATGGACTTCCTGGGCGAGCCCGCCGGAGCGGCGACGCTGGTCGCGGCGCTCGTGGCGGGCTGCCTGCTGCTCCGGCGTCCTCGCGCGGCGGCGTTCGCCGTTGCCGGCACCGGCCTCACGGTGGGCGCTGCAACACTGATCAAGCCCCTGGCGGGACGCACCATCCACGGCGACAACCTCTCCTACCCCAGCGGGCACACCGCCTTCCTCACCGCGCTCGCCCTGGTCGTGGCGCTGCTCGCGACCGGCCGGCTCGGCCTCGGCAGGGCGGCCGGTACGTCACTCGTGCTCGGTGCGGGGCTGGTGGCCGGCGCCGCGATGGGCTGGGCCCAGGTCGCCCTGGGCGCGCATTACCCGACCGACGCCCTGGGCGGCTGGTGCACCGCGCTGGCGGTGGTACCGGCGACCGCGTGGCTGCTCGACCGGGCCGCCGTCCGGCCGGCCGCCCTGAGGGCCGACGCCGGCCGGTACGAACGTACCTGACGTACCGTCACACCAAGCGGCGGAACACGGGTTTCACCGGCCGCCCGGCCAGCCAGGGTGTGGGATCGCCGGCATCCAGCGCCTTCCGGTACACCGCGCACGCCTGGGCCACCACGTCGACGGTGCGGTCGATGTCGGTGTCGTCGAGGGCGCTGCTCACCACGAACGACGGGGCCAGCACGCCGCCCGCGAGGAGCCGGCGCAGGAACAGGGTGCGGTACTGCTGGGACGGCTGCCGGTGCTCGTCGAGGGTGGCGAAGACCAGGTTGCTGGCCCGGCCGCGGACGACGACGTGGTCGCCGACGCCCATGCTCGCCGCGGCCTCCCGGACACCGGCGGCCAGCCGCTCGCCGAGGGCGTGCAGCCGGGCGGTGACGCCCTCCTCGGCGTAGGTGGTCTGCACGGCCATCGCGGCCGCCAGGGAGTGGGTTTCCGCGCCGTGCGTGGTGGACAGCAGGAACACCCGCTCGTCGGCGTGGCGCAGTCCGCCCCGCTCCATCAGCTCCCGGCGCCCGGCCAGTGCGGAGACGGCGAAGCCGTTGCCCAGCGCCTTGCCGAACGTGGAGAGGTCGGGGACGACGCCGTACAGGCCCTGGGCGCCCGCCTCGGACCAGCGGAAGCCGGTGATCATCTCATCGAAGATCAGGACGCAGCCGTGCCGGTCGGCCAGTTCGCGCAGGCCGGTGAGGTAGCCCGGCGGGGGCTCGGTGTGTCCTGCGGGTTCGAGGATCAGACAGGCGACCTCGTCCTGGTACCGGGTGAGCAGTTCCTCGGTGGCGGCCAGGTCCCCGTACGGGAACCGCACGGTGAGCTCGGTGGTCGCGGCCGGAATGCCGGCGGACATCGGCGTGGTGCCGATGAACCAGTCGTCGACGGAGAAGAAGGGGTGATCGGCGCAGACCGCGACGCGCGGGCGTCCGGTGACGGCGCGGGCGAGGCGCACCGCCGCGGTGGTGGCGTCGGAGCCGTTCTTCGCGAACTTCACCATCTCGGCGGTCGGCACGGTGGCGAGGAAGCGTTCCGCGGCCTCGACCTCCACGATGGACGGCCGGACGAAGTTGCTGCCGCGGTCGAGTTCCCTGCGCACCGCCTCGGTCACCCGCGGGTGGGCGTGGCCGAGGCTGACGGAGCGCAGTCCCGAGCCGTACTCGATGTAGCGGTTGCAGTCGATGTCCCACACGTGGGCACCGCGGCCGTGGCTGATGACCGGGGCCAGGTTCTCGGGGTACTGGTCGTCGCCCTTGGCGTAGGTGTGCGCGCCTCCGGGGACCATGGCGTGCAGCCGTTCGTTCGCCTGCCGCGACCGGGGCAACGGGAGCTCTTCGGTGGTCAAGCCGGCTTCACCCTTTCCTTCTGCCGCAGGGCCTCGGCGAGGCGCGGTGCCTCCCGGTCCCGCTGGGACATCGATGCGACCGGCAGCGGCCAGGGAATGGCCAGCTCCGGGTCGTCGAAGGCGATCGTCACGTCCTCGGCCGGATCGTGCGGGCGGTCGATCCGGTACGAGGTGTCGGCGGTCTCGGTCAGTGCCTGGAAGCCGTGCGCGCAGCCCGCCGGGATGTACAGACTCGCCTGCGTCTCGCCGGACAGCTCGAAGAAGGCCCGGTTGCGGTACGTCGGCGAGTCCGGCCGCAGGTCCACGACGACGTCGAAGATCTTCCCGTACGAGCACCGCACCAGCTTGGCCTCGCCGGCGCCGGAGCGCAGGTGCAGGCCGCGCAGCACGCCCCGGACGGAACGGGACACACTGTCCTGCACGAAGGCGTCCGGGTCGAGGCCCACCGAGCGGACCACCTCGGCGTCGAAGGTGCGGCAGAAGAAGCCGCGTTCGTCGGCGTACGGCGTCGGTTCGAAGAGGTGAGCGCCGTCGATCTCCGGCACTTCGGTCGCTTTCACGGGGCCTCCCGCAGGGCGTGGGCATGGTCGGCCGCGGGGAACACGGCCGCGGTCAAGGCGGTGAACTGGTGGGCGAGTTGACGGGCCGCTGCCCGGTTCCGCTCGGCGAGGGTCCGGCGCAGTTCCGGCGCATGCTTCTCCAGGGCCCGGAACTGTTCGAGCAGCCGGTCGGCGTCGACCTCGCGGGCCGGGTGGCAGTAGGCGCCGAGGCCCATGCGGTGCATGAGCGCGTCGCTCTTCGCCGCATAGCTGAGGGCGAGCGCCGGGGTGCCGGTCTTCAGCGCGCAGATGAGGTTGTGGTACCGCACCGCGACCACGCTGTCGGCGGCCGCCATCTCGTGCATCAGGTCGGCCAGCGAGGCCGGTTCGGCGGCGGTGACCAGCGGTGAGTCCACCGCGTCGAGGATCGCGGCGACCACCGACCGGTCGCAGTCGTCGCCGGTGAGCAGCCGGACCGGTCTGCCCTCCTCGACCAGCGTGCGGACGAACCGGATGGTCCCGTCGAGGTAGCGGCGGTATATCTCGTCGGCGCGGGCCCGGTCGTCGTTGCCGCCGTGGAAGTCCATGACGCCGACGCAGACCGTGCCCGGCGAGTCCGCGGGCGCGCTCGTCTCCGGCGTGGGCAGGGAGAACGCGAGGTCCGGGTAGACCTCGTCGCGCGTGGTGTCCACGCCCATCGCGCGCATCGCGTCGCGGGACCGGTCGTCCCGGTACGAGCGGTACGCGGCCAGCCGTGCCGACCAGCGCACCAGGGCCCGGGTCGGCCGGTTGCGGATCTCGGCGGCGCCCACGCTGACCAGCGCGACGCGGGTGCCGAGCAGCCGGCCGCTCGCGCAGAGCAGGAACAGGGAGTACGGGAAGCCCCACGGGCGCAGCGGCAGGGTGGCTTCCAGGACGCCCATGCCCGGCACGATCACCACGTCGTGCCGGCGCACCCAGGCGGCGGTGCGGACGGCGTCGACGAGCTTGCCCAGCCCCTTCGCCGCGATGGCGCCCGCACGGGAGGCGGTCCGGTACTCCGCACGGTTCCAGTGCAGCCGCGTCGCGGGGATCCCGAACCGGGCCGTGACGGCCTCGGGTCCGCCGCAGAGCGCGTCCACGACGGCGTCCGGGTGCTCGGTGCGGAGGTATCCGAGCACGGCCTCCAGCGATCCGTCGTTGCCGAGGTTGCCGGAGCCGAGCAGGCCGAACACTCCCACGCGTGTTGCTCTCGTCATGGCTGCCTCCCCTCCCGGCCGGCGACGAGGGCGTCGACGGAGACGTCGAGCGCGCCCGGGCCGACCGGGGCGCGGTCCTCGACCCGCTCGCCGGCGCCGGGCCGGGCCCGGCTGGTCATCCAGGCGGCCAGGTGGCCGTAGCACGCGCGCCGGTCGGCGGCGGACAGAGGCGCCCGCCGGACCGCCGCGACGAAGCCCCAGACGTACTCGGCGAGCAGCCGGGGCGTCGGGTGCAGCGGGCCCGCCCGGCGCGGGTCGAGGTTGACGCACCGTGCGCGCTTGGAGGGGTTCGCGCGCTCGGCGCGGGTGGGGTGGTCGCGGCGGAAGTACAGCAGCTCGGGGACCTGGTGGAAGGGCCCGTGCAGGGTGATCTCGGCGACGAACGTGCGGTCCGCGTGGTGGTAGCTGTCGAGCGGCCTCACCCGGCGCAGCATGTCGGCCCGCATCACTCCGTAGAAGTCGTCGCCGCCGGGCTCGAACAGCAGGCTGCGGAAGCGCTCAGGGGCGTGCGGCGAGTCGGTGGCGAGCCCGTACTCGTAGGGGACCTTGACCTTGCCGTCGCCGTCGATGACCGCCTGGCCGGAGTGCGCGAGGATCACGTCGGGGCGTTCGTCCAGCGCCTCCACGCAGCGCCGCAGCAGGTCCCGGGCGTACAGGTCGTCGTGCGAGGCCCACTTGAACAGCTCGCCGCGGCACTGGGTGAACACGTAGTTGTGGTTGGGCGTGGCGCCGATGTTCCGGGGCAGCCGGAGGTACCGGATGCGCGAGTCCTCCGCCGCGTACTTCCGGCAGATGTCCTGGGTGCCGTCGGTCGAGGCGTTGTCGGAGATGACCAGCTCGAAGTCCTCGTAGGTCTGGCCGAGCAGCGCGTCGAGCGATTCGGCGAGGTACTCCTCGCCGTTGTACACGGGCAGGCCGATGCTCAGCCTGGGGCGGGCGGTCATGTGGTCCTCACTTCGGGAACGGGGTGGTGGGGGCGCTCGCGCAGCGCGGACCGCAGCTGCAGCCACCAGACGGCCGAGCTGCAACCGGTGGCGAGGGCGACGCCCCAGGCCGAACCGGCCGTGCCGGCCACGGCAGCGCCACCGAGCCCGCCGCTGACGTAGCAGACGGAGGCGAACAGCTGGCAGCGCAGGCTGCGCCGGGCAGCGGCGAGCGCGCGCAGCCCGGCGGCAGCGCCGGTGCCGAGCCCCGCGCCCGCGACGCCGAGGGTCACCGGCACGATGAGCTGGGCGGCGGAGTGCCAGACGTCGCCGAGCACGAGGGCGCCGAGCCGGTCCGGGATCAGCAGCAGCGCCGCGCCCCAGAGCAGCGCGGCGGCGGCCTGCCCGCCGCCCAGCAGGAGGCAGAACCTGCCGAGGCGGTGCGGGGCCTGCCGCAGTACCCGGGCCGCCTCCGCCACGGTGACCAGCGACAGGCCCATCAGCAGCGCGAGGAACGGGCCGAGCAGCAGCTCGGCGCCCCGGACCGCCCCCACGGCGCCGACCCCGACGATCGCGCCGAGCCCGTAAGCGCGCAGCTGGCTCGCGCCGCTGAGGCTGACGTTCTCGACCAGGTACCGGTAGCCGAGGTCGCGCTGTTCGCTCAGCCATCCGCGTGCCCGGGTGATCCGGGGCCGGATGCCGGACTGGACGCAGCCGTACGCGGCTGCCACCGTGGCGGACGCGCCCCAGGCGAGCACGAAGGCGGCCACGCTGCCCACGCGGGCGGCCAGGACCATGGCCGGGACGAGCGCGACGCCCCACACCACGTCGTTGACGAACGCCTTCCGCCCGGTGCCCGCGGCGAAGAACGAGTACCGCCAGGAGTCCTGCAGCAGCAGCCCCGGCAGCATGATGCCGAGGCACGCGAACGCCGGGCCCACGCGGCCGCCGAGAGCGAGGCCGACTGCCAGGCACGCCGCACCGATGGCGGCGCCGACGCCGAGCGCGGTGCCCGACGAGCGGGCCACGGCGTCGCGCCAGGACGCGTCCGGCACGCCGCTGAAGCGCACCACGAGCGGATCGGTGGCGAGTCCGCGGGAGACGTTGAGCACCACGCCGTACGTCACCCAGGCGAGGCTGAACACACCGAACGCGGTCACCCCCAGCTCGCGCGCCACGTAGATGCCCACGGCGAAGTTGCTGATGCTGGAGGCCGCCTGGTCGGCCAGCCCCCAGGACAGCCGGCCGACGAGGGCCCGCCGGGCGCCCCCGCCCTGCGGCGCCGTCGTCTTCGTCTTCGCCCCCTCCGTCCTCATCGGCGTCATGCCTTGATCAGCCCGGCGCCGCGCAGGGCGTCGGCCGCGGTGACGACGGTGTCGAACGGCAGTCCGGACCGCTCGGCGACGTCCAGCAGACTGTGCTCACCGTCGGAGAGGTTGAGCACCCAGAGCATGGCCATCTGGGCCTGCTTGGTGTCGCTGCGGCCGCCGAGCGCGTCGTACAGCCCGCGCCGGCCCAGCTGCGGCTCGCCGTAAGGGCTGAGGTTCACGTACCGCCGGTTGCGGTCGAGGACGGCGAACGCCTCGCGGCAGACGGCGAGCGTGTCCGCCATCGCCTCCGGGGAGACGAAGTCCAGGTTGTCCGCCGAGGTGTGGTACTCGGGGTAGCCGGCGTACGGGGTCCGGGTGAGCGAGCCCACTCCGAGGTCGAACCCGGGCGAGCAGAACTGCCGCTCGTCGTAGCCGTACGGGGTGAACTCCTTGACCCTGTGCGGGCGTTCGGAGACGGCGAGTACGTGCTGCAGCACCCGGTCGATCTCCGCGTCGCCGCGCCGGCTCTGCTTGTACGTGAGTGGCCCCGGGTCGCCGGCGCAGGCCAGCACCAGGCCGTGCTTGACCCGGTCGATCCGCTCGGCGTTGCGGGCGAGCCAGGTGATGGCCCCGACGGTGCCGGGCGCGAAGATGAACCGGTAGGTGTAGTACGGCGTCTGCTGCGCCAGCTCCCGCGCCAGGAACGTCGCCACCGCCACGCCGGCCATGTTGTCGTTGGCCAGCGACGGGTGGCAGACGTGGCAGGAGACGATCACCTCGTCGGCGACCTGGCCGGGGACCACGTGCTCGGCGTAGGTGAGATGCCCGTCTTCCAGTGTGGAGTCGATGCGCACCTCGTACTCGCCGTCCGGCATCGCGTCCAGGGTCTCCTGGGCCAGGCAGAACCCCCACTCCGGCGTGTAGTAGCTGGTGCGGTACGGCACCCAGGACGGGTGCTCCGGCAGGGTGTGCAGGTGCTCCCGCAGCTCGGCCAGCGGCATCGTCGCTGACACCGGCACGCTGTAGCCGAGCACGTGCAGGCTGGAAGCGGCGAAGTCGACGACCCGGCGGCCGGTGGCGTCGGCGATGTACGCGTCCCGGATGTTCCACTCCTGCGGCACCGTCCAGTCGAGCACCTGGGTCCCGGTCGGCACCTCGTGCACCTGCAGCGGGAGGTACTCGCCGACGATGTCCAGGGTGGCGCGCACCCCGTCCCCCGTGATGCTGCGGCAGAGCGGGTACAGCCGCTCCACCAGCGCGTACATCTCCTCGCCGGCCGAGGTCACCGGCGGTTCGGGCGCGGTCATCGGCGCCGCCGGAGGGTGTCGTCGACGGTGCCGGCGTCGGACGCGGCGCGCAGCACGGCGAGGCGGGTGAAGCGCTGCTCGAAGTCCTCCCGGGTCAGCCCGTGCTTCCGGTAGGCGTCGGCGAGTTCGAGTGCGCCCCGCTTCACCGTCCACTCGCAGTCGAAGCCGGGGATCGCGGCGCGGAACCGGGAGAAGTCCACCCGGTAGGACCGCGGGTCGGCACCGGTCTCGCCGGTGATCCGCACCTTGGCGCCGGGCACCGCCTCGGCGACCTGCTCGGCGATCTCGGCGACCGTGACGTTGTTGACCTCGCTGCCGATGTTGAAGGCGCGGTCGTGCACCGCTTCGCGGGGCGCGGTCAGCGCGGCCGTGAAGGCCCGTGCGATGTCGGCGGCGTGCACCAGCGGGCGCCAGGGGGTGCCGTCGGAGAGGACCAGCACCTCACCGGACAGCAGTGCGTGGCCGACCAGGTTGTTCAGCACGATGTCGGCACGGAGCCGGGGCGAGTAGCCGAAGGCGGTGGCGTTGCGCAGGTACACCGGGGTGAAGTCGCCGTCGGCCAGGGCGTGCAGGTCGTCCTCGACCCGCACCTTGGACTCCGCGTACGGCGTCACCGGGCGCAGCGGGGCCTCCTCGGTCACCAGCTCGTCGCCGCCGGCCGCGCCGTAGACGGAGCAGGTCGACGCGTACAGGAAGCGCCGCACTCCGGCGTCGCGGGCCAGCCGGGCGAGCCGCACGGACGCGTGGTGGTTGATGTCGTAGGTGAGCTGCGGCGCCAGCGAGCCCAGCGGGTCGTTGGAGAGCGCGGCCAGGTGGATCACGGCGTCCACCCCGGCCAGGTGGTCGGCCGTGATGTCCCGCAGGTCCACTCGGTGCCCGGACGGGTCTCCGGGCGTCGGGCCGAGGAGGCAGTCGGCGAACAGGCCGGCGTCCAGGCCGGTGACTTCGTGTCCGGCGGCCGTGAGGACCGGGGCCATCACGGAGCCCAGGTAGCCCTGGTGTCCGGTGAGCAGTACGCGCATGGTTCATTCCCCCTGGGTGAAGGTGCCGAGATCGAGAGTGAGTTTGGTGACGGCGAACGCCTCGGCGTAGCGCGCGTGGCATTCGATGCCGCGAATGCGCGCGAGGCCGAGGAAGGCCTCCCGGTCGTACCAGGGCCGGTGCCGCTGCGAGGGGTAGTGCGCCTGCAGCAGCCGCACCTTCTGTTCGGCGGTCTCCGGCGACAGCGGCTGGTACGCGGCCATGCGGCCGAGGTCGCCGTCCCACTTGACGATCTCGTAGCCGAGGACGAGGTGGTCGCGGAACGCGGTGGGGATCAGCTGCGCCAGGCCGCGGTGGTCCTGGTGCGCGTCGTCGGTGCGCGGGGCCAGGATCAGGTCCGGGTCGGTCCGCGCGCGCAGCTCCTCGACCGCGGTCTTGGCCTCGTCCCAGTGCGCCCGCTGCCGGCCGTCCGGCAGCTTGAGCACGGTCAGCCGCAGGTCGGCGCCCGGGCAGAAGGCGGCGAGCGCGGCCGCCTCCTCCTGCTCGCGTTCGGTGCCACCGCCGGAGAGCACCAGTGCGTCGATGCGGATGCCCGGCCGTGCGTGACACAACGTCAGCAGTGTGCCGCCCGCGCCGATGGCGATGTCGTCGCAGTGCGCGCCCACCGTGACGATCCGGTCCAGCCGCCCGGTACCGAGCCGGATCATGCGCTCACCCCCGCGCCGTCCCGCTCCCACACGGCCCACGGGCGGTCGCCCCTGGCGTAGGCGGCGTCGAGCGCGGCCCGTTCCTTCACCGTGTCGGTCGGCTTCCAGAAGCCGCGGTGCTGGTGCGCCACCAGCCGTCCGCGCTTGGCCAGTTGGGCGCAGCCGTCGGCGACCAGGTCCCCGTTCTCCGGGATGTGGTCGAAGACCTCCTGGCGGAGCACGAAGTAGCCGCCGTTCTCCCACAGCGGCAGTTCGCTCACCGCGGTGATGCCGCCCACCAGGCCGTCCTCGCCCAGGTCCACGCAGTGGAACGAGGACTGGGGCGGTACCACCATCATCGACGCACCGGCGTCGCGCCGGGTGAAGTTCTCGATCATCTCCGGCAGCGGGGCGTCGGTGAGGACGTCGGCGTAGTTGGCGAGGAACATCTCGTCGCCGTCCAGGTGGTGCCGCACCCGGCGCAGCCGCTCCCCGATCGGTGACTCGATGCCGGTCTGCGCGAACGTGATCGTCCAGTCCGAGATGTCGGTGGACAGCAGCTCGGTCCGGCCGCCTCTCAGCACGAAGTCGTTGGACGTGGTCTCCTCGTAGTTGAGGAAGAAGTCCTTGATGTGGTGGGCACCGTAGCCGAGGCACAGGATGAACTCGGTGTGCCCGAAGTGTGCGTAGTAGCGCATGACGTGCCAGATCAGCGGTCGCGGGCCGACCATCGCCATCGGCTTGGGCACGTCGTCGGAGGCACCGTTGCGCATCCGCATCCCGTAACCGCCGCAGAACAGTACGACCTTCATGACTTGTTGACCTCGACAATGCTCAGTTCCGGGATGGGGAAGACCAGACGGCCGCCCCACTCGTGGACGAAGGAGAGCTGCTCGACCAGCTCGGCCCGCAGGTTCCACGGGAGGACCAGGACGTAGTCCGGCCTGTCGGCGGCTATCCGCTCGGGCGGCAGGATCGGGATGCGGGTGCCCGGGGTGAACCTGCCGTGCTTGTAGGGGTTGCGGTCGACCGTGTACGGGAGCAGGTCGGGCCGGATGCCGCAGTGGTTGAGCAGCGTATTGCCCTTGCCCGGGGCGCCGTAGCCGACCACCGTCTCGCCGCGCTCGGCGGCCTCGATGAGGAACGTGAGCAGGTCGCGGCGCACCTTGGCCACCCGCGCGGCGAACTCGCTGTAGCCGGACAGCTCCTGCAGCCCGGCGGCCTTCTCCCTCGCCAGCACGTCGGTGACGCGCTGCGACGGCTCGCCCGCGACCTCGGCGGGCCGGGCCCACAGCCGGATGGAACCACCGTGCGTGGGCAGCAACTCCACGTCGACGAGGGCGAGTCCGCCGCTGGCCAGCGCCCGGATCGCGGACGCGACCGTGTAGTACTGGAAGTGCTCGTGGTAGATCGTGTCGTACTGGTTCTCCTCGATGAGGGTCAGCAGGTGCTGCACCTCGATGGAGACCCAGCCGTCGTCGGCGACCAGGGAGCGCAGCCCCTGGGTGAACCCGACCACGTCGGGGATGTGCGCGTACACGTTGTTGGCGACGACGAGGTCCGCCGGACCGTGCTCGGCACGGACGGCCGCGCCCGTCTCCGGGCTCAGGAACTCCGTGAGCGTGGGCACACCGGCTTCCCGCGCCGCCGCGCCGACGTTCACCGACGGCTCGATGCCGAGGCAGCGGATCCCCCGGTCCACCACGTGCTTGAGCAGGTATCCGTCGTTGCTCGCGACCTCGACCACGAAGGCGCCGGAGCCATCGGTGCCTTCGGTATCGATCCCCACCCGCTGCACGGCGTCGGCGACGAACGTGCGGGCGTGCTCCACCCAGGAGGTCGAGTACGAGGAGAAGTACGCGTACTCCTTGAACGTCTCCTCCGGCGTGATCAGCGGCGGGATCTGCGCCAGCCAGCAGTCGGTGCAGACCCGCAGGTGCAGCGGGTACGCCGGCTCCGGCCGGTCCAGTTGGTCAGCGGCGAGAAAGCTCTCGCACGGTGGCGTCGCACCGAGGTCGACGACGCTCGCCAGCGCCGCCGAGCCGCAGAGTCGGCATCGTGTCATTTACTGCCCCCCATGGTTTCCGTCCCCATTGCTTCCCGACCCGCGATCGCGGTGCGGTACTCCTCCACCAGGCGCTCCAGCCCGACGGCCGGGCTGAAGCCCTGTTCGTAGTGGCGCCGGGCCGCCCGTCCCATCTCCCGGTTGCGTGCCGCGTCGGCCGTGATCCGGCGTATGCACGACGCGAGCGAGGCGGCCTCGCCCGGCCGGTGCAGCAGCCCGGTCACCCCGTCCTCGACGAGTTCGGCGAAGGCACCGTGCCCGGCGGCGACGACCGGGACCCCGGCCGCCATCGCCTCCACGGCCACCAGGCCGAACGCCTCCAGCCACGTCGAGGGAGCCAGCACGGCGACCGACCGCGCGAGGGCTCCTCGGCACTGGTCCGTGTCGTACAGGCCGACGTACCGCACGTCGTCCCGGCCCGCGGCCCAGGCGGTCACCTCGGCCTCCAGCGGGCCCGTGCCGGCGATGACGAGCGGCACGCCCACTCCGCCGTCAGCGGCGAGCCGGTCCCACGCGGCCATGAGCAGCCGTACGCCCTTGGCCTCGGCGAGCCGGCCGAGGTAGAGCAGGTGCTCGCCCCCGCCCGCGCGGACGACGCCCGGCTCCGGTACGAAGTTGTGCTTCACCGCCAGCCGCTCGGCCGGCATGCCGGCCCGTACCAGGACGTCGCGCTGCGCCGCTGAGATGCAGAGGAACCGCGTCACGCCGGACCACCAGCGCCGCCGGTTGACGGACAGGCTGACCGCGAGCGGCACCGTCGCCAGGCGGGAGTTCCGGTAGCAGCCGTGCCGGACGGCGGGCAGTGCCGCCTTCGTCCCGACGCACTCGGTGCACGGCCGGCCGTCCCGCTGCAGCGTGCCGGGCGGGCAGACCTGGGTGTAGTTGTGCAGCGTGGCGACGGCGGGCACGCCGGCGTCGGCGCAGGCGGCCAGCACCGCGGGCGACAGCAGCGGGAAGACGTTGTGGACGTGCACGACGTCGGGGCGCGTGGCGCGCAGCCGGGCGGCCAGCTCCGTGCGCACCGCCGGGTTCCACGGTACGAGCAGGGGCACCGCGGCCTTGCCCGGCAGGGACCGGGCGGCGATGTCGTCGCTGCGCCGCTCGAACACCTCGACCCGGTGGCCGGCGTCGCGCAGCAGCGCCACCTCCTGGTCGACGACCTTGTTCTCCCCGCTCGGCTGCGCCGAGGCGTAGCGGTTGTGCACCACGAGGACGTGCATGCTCAGATCACCTCCGATCTCTGGGCCCGGCGCTGGACGCGTCGTCGAGGGCCTTCGGGCGTGGGAAGGGGCTCGGCCGCGGCGGGTGCGGGCGCCACCAGCAGCGAGGCGGCCACGGCCAGGTGCAGCAGGTACGGCGAGGCGTCGCCCAGCCCTGCCTCGGTGTACGACGCGATCGCGCAGTAGCTGATCAGGAAGATCGCGCAGGCCCTCGACAGCGACGGCGGCCGCAGCAGTGCGACGGCGCCCAGCACGAGGAGGACCGCCGCCACCAGGACCACGCCGGTCAGGCCCTGTTCCTGGTAGACGGCCAGCCAGCTGTTGTCGATCGGCAGCCCGCCGAACGACTTGTCGCCCAGGCCCACTCCGAACAGCCGCTCGGTGGTCGACCGGGGCGCCGCCAGCAGGGCGTCCCAGACCTTGGCCCGCCCGGTGAGGTTGGAGAAGTTCTCCTGGCTCTGCCCGCGCAGGAACCACGCCTCCAGCGCGGAGCTGAACACCACCGCCGCCACCACGGCGCACACCACCGCCCAGGTGAAGAACCGGCGGGCTGCCGCGCTGGTCAGGAGGAGCGAGCCGATGGCCAGCGCCAGCCCGGCGAGCAGGCCGACCGTGGCCGTACGGGTATGGGTCAGCGCGAGCAGGACGAGTGACGGCACGATGATCACCGCCGCGCTCCTGCGGTCGGTCCGGCGGCCCAGTACCAGCAGCACCGTGAGCCCGGTGATGACCGCGGCGTACTGGCCGATCTGCGGCGGCGTGAGCGGCCACAACGCGCCGACCAGCCGGCCGCCGTACAGGTCGGGCAGGGCGGCGCCCGGCGAGATGACCAGGCCCGCGGCCACCGACCCGAGCACCGCGAAGTACATCCGGATGTGGTGCCGGACGAACGTCGTACCGCCGTCCCACCAGCGGGTGAGCAGCCACAATGTGCCGACGAAGAGGGCCAGCCGGGCGCACCGGAACAGCGCGCCGAACCCGGACTCCAGGTGCGCGCTGGAGAGGACGCTCGTCACCAGCAGCAGGGTGAGCAGGAGGACGAAGGCGCTGGGCCTGATGCGCAGCCGCGCGTTGAGCACGAGGGCCAGCGCGAACGCGACGGCCAGCGCGCCCATCGTGACCATCTGGATGAGGGAGCGGGGCAGCGGGACGATGGTCTTCGCGCCGGCGGAGCCGAGCGTGTTGAGGACCAGCAGCCCCCAGACGATTCCGACGCCCTTCGGCGTGTGGTCAGCGCGCATCTCGACCACCGGCCCGTACGCGGAAGGTGCTGCCCGCGTCCTGCTGGTACGGCGTGCTCTGCCACTCCACGAAGTCGAGGACCTGGCTCGGGTCCTGGACGACGAACTTCCACGGTCCGCGGTAGACGTTGCGGTGCCAGCGGTTGTGCTGCGTGCGGGTGATCGCCTCGGCCACCCGCTCGCCCTGGTACGGCGACCAGTCCGGGTAGGTGCCGTAGTTGGCGAGCACCGCCATGCGGTCGCACTTCACCGTGCACCCGACGACGGACTTGTCGAGCACGAAGCGGTTGTCGTGGATGTCCACCCGCTGGGTCTTCCACCGGCAGTCGGCGTAGAGCGGTGCTCTGGCGATGGCCGGCTTCGCGCAGCGTTCGGTGTCCCGGACCAGCAGGGTGCAGTCGCCGGAGGAGGTGTTGGCAGGGCTGTTGCAGAACCGGTCGGCGTTCTCCCACAGGGTGATCCCGGACCAGTTGTCCGCCAGCACGTTCCGGTAGATCTCGATCTTGTCGGTGCGTGCGGTGACCCGTGGTTCGCCGCCGGACTCGGACAGGTAGACGGTGGCGAACGGGAAGGTGTCGCCGCGGTCGGCCGCCCGGCGGCCCTCGACCCAGTTGTTCCGCCGGATCGTGTTGTGCCGGATGACCGCGTTGTAGCTGGTCTCGTAGATCAGCGCGGCACCGTCGTTGGCTTCGAGCACGTTGTTCTCGATGCGGAAGTCGTTGTTGTTGGTGTCCGCCCACAGCCCGGTGCCGCGGTTGTCGTGCACCCAGTTGCCGCGCACGTCGGCACCGTCGACGGCCCAGAACTTGATGCCTCCGGTGCAGCCGCAGCCCTTCCGCCGGCGCTCCCAGTCGCCGGTGTTGTTGCCCACGACCTCGTTGCCCTCGACCACCAGGCCGCCGATGCGGCCGCCTGACTTGTACGCGTTCATTCCGTACTGGCCGTTGCCGCGCAGGCAGCTGGCACGGACGCGCTGGCGGGCACCGGCCATCAGCCCGGCGCCGGAGTTGTGCTGGATCACGGCGTGCTCGATGACCCAGCCGTCGGCCGAGTCATGGTTGACCACGCCCTCGTCCTGCGGCGCGGCGAAGCCCTGCACGGTCAGATGGCGGATGGTGACGTCGCGGGCATCGCCGCCGAACGCGTACTGGTTCTTCTTCCGGCCGTCGAGCACCGCGCCCGGCGCGCCGAGGTAGCGGTCCCCTTCCTTCGGGACGACCTGCGCGTACCGGTCCGGGTCGAGCCTGTGCGTGCCCGGCCGGAGCCAGAACGTGGTGTGCGGCGGGCTGTTCCTGGTCTTCGCGGTCAGGTCACCGACCACCGCGGGGTCGACCGTGACCGCGCCCGCCGGCGCCTTCACAGGGCCGGCCGCCGGCCTGTCGCAGACCCGGGCCACGGACGTGGCCGGTGCCCCGGAGGCGGCCGGCGCGCCGGTCGCCCTCGTCGGCGCTTCCGGCGTGCTCGTACAGCCGGCCGCCGCCAGCAGGGCCAGCGTCAGCGGTGCCGCCGCCCACGCCCAGTGCCGTGTCGTGCTCCCCACGCGCCCCCCTAGCCGCGGAACCTGAGGACGGTGGTGAAGCCCGCCACGCCGTCGGCGAAGCCGGTGCCGACGAGCGTGGTGGCGGGTTCCTTGCGCCCGAAGCCGGCGGAGTACCAGCCGAGCACGGGGTATGCCCTGCCCGAAGAGGTGGGGGAAGGGCCGGTCTCGCCGCGGTGCGCCCGCCAGTTCAGCTCGCCGGGCAGGTCGAGTTCCGCGGAGCGCTCCTCGCCGTCCCGGCTCCAGGTGAGCACCGCCCGGTTGCCCGTCAGGTCCGCGGTGATCGCGGGGCCGAGGTGGAACGCGAGGTGCACCGCGGCCCGGTGCGAGGTACGCACCTCGTCCAGCACCCGCAGCTCCCCACGCACGGTGGTCAGTTCCACCCGGCGGCGGTGCACGGAGGGCCGGTAGCCGTCGTGTTCGGCGCACCAGTGGGCCGTACCCCCGCCGGACGCGCCGGAGGTGTCCGCGGCCAGGACGCGGCTCGTGGCGTGCCGGGTCCACAGGAAGGGGCCGCCGGAGACGGACTGGTCGGCGCCGTCCAGCTGCAGTGTGTTGTGCCCGAGGGTGGACCGGAAGTACTGCCGCCACTCGGGCTGCCCGTGGTAGCAGTACGTCCCGGGGTCGGCGAGCACGTCGACCCCGTCGTGCCGGACCTCCACGGACAGCGCGTCCGCGTGGGCGTGCGCGGCGATGGACAGGAAGCCGTGCGGGCCACCGTCGCAGCGGCACCAGATCTCGCCCGTTCTTCCCTGACCGCGCAGGAGGGTGAGGCCCGCGTCGGCGAAGTGCCCGGGACGGCTCGCCGGCCGGGTCACGGACAGCTCAGTGGGCTCGATGAGCGCGGCCAGCAGCGGGGTGCGCACATCGGTGCCGGTGACCTCGGGCCACCAGCCGAGCCGGCCGAACACGGCGTCCCCGGTGGCCAGCAGCGAGCCCCAGCGGTCGGTGCCCGCGCCGTCCACGACCAGACCGTGCCCGTCGTCCGCGTCCCCCTGGCGCGGCGGCCGCAGCCTGCTGTCCACGACGGCGGCGAGCGCGTCGGTCATGCGCAGCAGCACGAGGCGTACGGTCGCGGGGACCGGCACGCCGGCGGCGTCGGCCTCGGCCAGCGCGGCCAGGCCCAGCTCCAGTACGAGGCCGTGGTACTCGGTGGCCAGCTCGCGGTTGAGGCCGGAGCGGAAGGTGTTGCCGCGCAGGTGCCGGTCCAGCGACCGCAGCGCGTCGGCCCGCCAGCGCGCCGAGGCGGGGAACCAGTCGAACGCGCAGGCCGCGGCGAACTGCCCGGCGGCCTCGGCGATGACATGGTTGTTCGCCGAGGAGCCCCGGCTGGGGAAGGCGGCCAGCCAGCGCTGGTGGTGCCAGATCTGGTGCAGCGCCACCGGATTCTCCTCGAACAGCCCGGCCGCGCCCGGCCAGCCGTCGAGCAGCCGGCGGATCCACACCCACGACAGCAGCCGGATGCCCAGCTCGATGCCGCTGATCCAGTGCACGCCGCGCAGCGGCGGGTTGGCCGCCCACCACGACCGCAGGTGCGCGGCCACCCGCTCGGCGTACCGCTCGTCCCCGGTGATCGCGTAGGCGGCGGCGAGCACGGTGAGGTACTGGTGCCGGGACAACTCCCAGATCTGCTTGATGTCCCCGACCGCTTCCTCGTCCCGGTACGGCACGTCGAAGGCGTAGCCCCACGGCGCCCGGCGCCCGGTCTTCGGGTCGTACCACCAGTCCGGGTCCACCAGGTCGTCGCGGACCACCCCGAAGAACTCGGCGTGCCCGCACATCAGCCGGTCCGCCTCGGCGAGGAGACGTTTCGCGGCGTCCGGGGGTACGGCCGCAGCCGTCCCGGCGGGCAGCACCACCGTGAACCGGGCACCGGCCACGCTCGGGCCGTCCGGCACAGCCGACCGCCACCGCCGCCTGCGTACCGCGTCACCGACCCGGCCCGCGACCTCCTGCGGCCCCATCCGGGACAGCCGCCGCAGGTACCAGCTCGCACTCATGGTCATCGCGGCGGCTCCAGCGTCACCGGCGCGCCACTGGCCAGGCCGGTCTGCACGGCGAGGGTGGCCGCGGTGGTGGCGACCAGGGACTCCAGCGGCACCGGCATCGGGTCGCCGGTCCGCACGGCCTTGACGAACGCGGCCAGCTCGGCGTTCTGGCCCTTGTCCCGGGCCTTGGGCAGCCGCGAGCTGACCCACCGCTTGCGCCCGTACACCGAGGCCCGCACGAAGTCGTCGAGCCGCAGCGCGCGGCCGTCCGCGATCAGGTCCAGCGTCTCCTTGGGGAAGCCGGCCGGACCGGAGGTGACGTAGCTGAGGGTGGCGGTGGACCCGTCCGGGTAGCGCAGCGCGATCTGCAGGTCCTCGTTCCCGGAGGGGGCGGTCGCGTACACCGACACCGGGTCGGCGTCGAGCAGCCAGCTCGCCGTGTCGATGAAGTGGCCGCCCTCGCCGGCGAACCGCGTGCCCTCGGTGCCCTGCCGGAGGTACCAGCTGCCGTGGTCGAGGCGGCCCGCGTTGATGAGGTAGCGGAGGCTCGCCGGGCCGGTCCGGACGCCGAACCGCTGCTTGGCCTCGGTCAGCAGCGGCGCGAACCGGCGGTTGAAGCCCACCTGCAGCCGGTCGTTGCCGGACTCCTCCACCGCCGCGAGCACGCCTGCCAGCTCGTCCTCGGTGAGGGCCAGGGGCTTCTCCACGAAGACGGCCTTGCCGGCCAGCAGCGCCTTCCGGGTCAGTTCGGCGTGCGAGCTGTGCCGGGTGACGACGAACACCGCGTCGATGGTCTTGTCGCCGAGCACGGCGTCGAGGTCGGTGGTCGCCCCGGCGAAGCCGAACTTCCGCTGCGCGTTGGCCGCGGACAGCGCCGTCGTGGTGACGACGGTCGACAGCTCGACGCCGTCGCGCTGTGCCAGGTGCGGCAGCAGCATCGACGTGGCGTAGTTCCCGGCACCGATGAAGGCGAGCCGCACCGGCGACGTGGTGGCCCGGACGGGGGCGGAGCCGGTACGCCGCACCGCGGGCACGGTCACCGCCGGGGCCGCCGCTTCCTCCGTCGTCCCCGCCTGCTCGGGGTACCGGAACAGCACCGCCACGGCCTTCAACTCGCCGTTCTTCAGGCGCCGGTACGTCTCGACGGCGTCGTCGAAGTCGGCGACGTGGGAGATCAGGGGCTCGACGTCGACGCTGCCGCGGGCGAGGAGGTCGAGGAAGCACGCCAGGTTGCGGCGCTCGGTCCAGCGCACATACCCGATCGGGTAGTCGCGCCCCGCCAGCTCGTATTCGGGGTCGTAGCGCCCGGGTCCGTACGAGCGGGAGAACCGTACGTCCAGTTCCTTCTCGTAGTACGCGTTCCACGGCAGGTCGAGGCGGCACTTGCCGATGTCGACGACGCGGCCGCGGTCCCGGCTCAGCTTGGCGGCCAGCTCGACGGGCTGATTGCTGCCGCCGCCGGCGGCCAGGTACACCTGGTCGACGCCGTGCCCGCCGGTGAGTTCGGCGACGGCGGTCTCCACGGCAGCGGACGCGGGATCGCCGCAGGCCGCGGCGCCGAGGCGCGCGGCCAGCTCGCAGCGTGCCGGGTCGGGGTCGGCCCCGACGACGCGTACGCCCGAGGCGGTGAGGAGCTGCACCACCAGTTGCCCGATCAGGCCGAGGCCGATGACGAGCGCCACTTCGCCGAGCTGCGGTTCGCCCTGGCGGACGCCCTGCAGTGCGATCGATCCGACGGTGCCGAAGGCCGCGTGCCGCGGCGCGAGGCCGTCCGGCACCGGGGTGTAGAGGTTCTTCGGCACCCAGTTCAGCTCGGCGTGCAGCGCGTGCTCGTTGCCGGCGCAGGCCACCAGGTCGCCGGCCTTCACGTCGTCGATCCCGGCGCCGACCTGCTCGACCACCCCGCACAGCGAGTAGCCCAGCGGGGTGTAGGAGTCCAGCTTGCCCATCACCTTGCGGTAGGTGGCGGGCACCCCGTTGGTGGCCACGCTCTGCATGACCTTGGCCACCTGGTCGGGGCGGGAGCGGGCCTTGCCGACCATCGACATGCCGGCCTCGGAGACCTTCATCAGCTCGGTGCCGGTGGATATCAGCGAGTAGGCGCTGCGGACCAGCACACCGCCCGGCTTGCACCCCGGCACCGGAACGTCGAGCACCGTCAGCTCGCCGCTCTTGTAGTTCTGTACTACCTGCTTCACGCGTTCTCCCCAGAAGTCGCGCCCCGATACCAGTGCTCGAGGGTCAGCACATGCCACAGATGCTTGGAGTTGTCCCGCTGCCCGGCGGCGTCCTCGGCGACCATCCGGGCCAGCGCCTCACGGCGCAGGAGTCCGGAGCGCACCAGCTCGCCGTCGTTGACCACCTCGCGCACCAGTGGTGCCAGGTCCCGGCTCATCCAGGCCCGCAGCGGGGCGCTGAACAGGCCCTTGGGGCGGTACACGATCTCCCTCGGCAGGATCGAGGTGGCCGCCTCCTTGAGGACGGCCTTGCCCTGCCGCCCGACGATCTTGCGATCGCCGGGGAAGGTGAACGCCGCCCTGACCACCTCGACGTCCACGTACGGCACCCGCACCTCGGTCGAAGCGGCCATGCTGGAGCGGTCGGTGTACGCGAGGTTCAGGCCCGGCAGGAACATCCGGGCGTCGGTCAGGCACATGCGGTTGACGAAGTCGTCGAGGTCGTTGTCCTCGTAGGTGTCCGCGTGTTCCGTCAGCACGTCGTCGACCGTGCCGGCCAGGTCCGGGTTGACCAGCGCGAGCAGCTCGTCCCGGTCGTACATGGTGTAGCTGCGCCGGAAGGCGGTCTCCTCCGGGAGCTCGGCGAAGGACAGGAACCGCTTGGCGAACCGCACGGACCGCAGCCCCCGGCGGCTGGTGGCGACCGGCAGCCGGTCGACGGCCGCCGACACACCGCGCCGCAGGGGGCGCGGGACGCGCTGGTAGCGCAGGGCGATCAGGTTGGCCAGGTGCTTGCGGTACCCGGCGAACAGCTCGTCGGCGCCCATGCCGGAGAGCATCACCTTGACCCCCGCCTCCCGGGCCGCCGAGCAGATCAGGAAGGTGTTGATCGCGGCGGGGTCGCCGATCGGCTCGTCCAGGTGGTACGTCATCCGCGGCAGCAGGTCGAGCACGTTCGGGGCGATCTCGATCTCGTGCAGGTCGACGCCGAACCGCCCGGCCACCTGCCGGGCGTAGCGCAGGTCGTCCGGCATCGCCTCGAACCTGGCGTCCTCGGCACGGAAGCCGATCGTGTAGGCGGAGATCCCGGGCCGGTGGCGGGCCGCCAGCGCGGTCAGCCAGCTGGAGTCGAGGCCCCCGGAGAGGAAGGTCGCCACGGGCACGTCGGCGAGCAGGTGGCGCCGGGTCGACTCCTCGACGACGGCGGCCAGGTCCGGCTGCTCGCCGGCCAGGGCCCGCTCCCGGCCCTCGGCGGCGACCTCCTTCAGGTCCCAGTACCGGCCGCGCTCCACCCGGCCGTCGGGCCGGATCCGCAGCCAGCTTCCCGGCGGCAGCTTCTCCGCCTCGCGGAACGCGCAGCGGGAGTCCGGCACCCAGTAGTACAGCAGGGAGGCCACCAGCGCCGCGTGGTCCACCTCCAACGGCCCGCCGGTGGCGGTGGCGAGCGCCTTCAGCTCGGAGGCGAACACCAGGCCCTCGCCGCGCCGGAGCAGGAACAGCGGCTTGATGCCCAACTGGTCGCGGGCCAGCACCAGTTCACCGGTGCGCTCGTCGAAGACGCCGAACGCGAACATGCCGCGCAGCCGGGGCAGGCAGTCCGTGCCCCAGCGCCGCCATGCCTCCAGCAGCACCTCGGTGTCGGAGGTGCCGCGGAAGCGCACCCCCGCGGCCACCAGTTCGGCACGCAGCTCGGGCGCGTTGTACAGCTCGCCGTTGTACGTCAGGGCGAGGCCGTCCGAGACCATCGGCTGGGCGCCGGTCCCGGACAGGTCGATGATGGCCAGCCTGCGGTGCCCGAGGTGCACCTCGCCGTCACCGGCGGAGTGGCTGTACCGGCCCGCCCCGTCCGGGCCGCGGTGGGCGAGGGTGTCGGTGAGCCGGTCGGTCACGGCCTTGCCGTCCGGCCACCGGTACGTTCCTGCGATGCCGCACATGTCCTACCGCACCTCCTGCTCGTTGTCCGGGACGCGCGCGGCGTGCTTCGGCCGCCGCTCCGTCCGCGGCCGGCCCTCGCCCACTGCCTCAACGGTGTGGGAGGTACCGCCACCGTTCTGCCGGGCCATCGGCTCGCCGTGGCCCCGCAGCGCGGTGTGCGCTCCGTCCCACAGCGTGCCGTCGGTCCGGTCCCGCGGGTCGGGATCGATCAGCACCACACCGATCACCGGGATGCGCTGGTCGGCCAGCTGTCGCGCCACGGTGTGCAGCCACGCGGCGCTGCCGTGCCCGGCCCGCACGACGAGCACGGTCCGGGTGCCGAGGCAGGGCAGGTCGGTCCACGCGGTGCCGGGCGCCACCGAGCCGACGCCGACCGCCGGCCCCTCGGCGCCCAGTGCCGCGGTGAGGTCGGCGGCGAGCGCGTTCGCGCTGCGCGCGCAGCCCAGTTCCAGCAGCGAGACCGGTCCCGCCGAGCCGCGCACGGTGCGGGCCAGCGTCGTGGTGAGGCGTTCGTGTGCCGTCCGGGTCCGCCGGCGCTGCCACCGCCCGCCGGAGCGGCGGGGCAGTTCCGCGATGACCGAGGCGCCCAGGTGCGCGGCGATGTCCCGGCGCAGCACGGGGCGGTCCGCCACCACCGCGCCGACCGCGGCCAGCGCGAGGCCGAGGACCAGCCCGAGGACGAGCCCGATGGCGCCGTCGGTGGCGGCGGCCCTGGGCAGCGAGTGCCGCACCACGCGTGGCGCGTCCACGATCTGCGTACCGGCGATGACCTGGGGAGTTCCGGTGCGCGCCTCGGCGGCGCGCTGGTCGAAGTCGGCGATCCGCGAGTTCAGCTCGGCCCGGCGGGCGAAGAGCGACTCGGTACTCGCCGACGCCTTCGGATCGCTGTCCGGTGACCGGCCGCCGATCTCCTTGTTGACCCGGGCGAGCTCGTCCCGCATCCGGTCACGCTGCTCGACCAGGGACGTGGCCTCGGCCTTCGCGGCTTCCCGCATCCGCCGCACATGGTCGGCGATGAACGCGTCGGCCAGCGCCCCGGCCCGGGCCACCGCTTCCGCTTCGCTGTCAGCCGTCACATCGATCTGCAGCAGGTTGTTGGTCAGGCCGGTGCCCCGGTAGTCCTTCATGAAGTCCTCGGTGTTCTCCCGGGACTTGAGGGCCCGCAGGGCCTTGCCGGCGATCCGGGAGGTCCCCAGCAGCTCGACATCGGTGCGGATCAGCGTTCCGGTGTCGTTCGGCTGGTCCTCCTTGTGCGCGACCAGCACCTTGGTCACCGCGGCGGGCGCCGGCGGCAGCAGGACCGCCACCGCGACACCGGCCAGCAGGCCGAGAAGGGCCAGGGAGCACCAGAGGCGGCGGCGCCTGCGTACTGCCGCCACCAGCCCCTGCAGGTCGATGAGCGGAGCGACGGCCGGCGGCTCGGACGTCGTACTCGTCGTCACACCGCACCTCCCCTCGCGTGGCGGCGCTCCGCGAGCGCCGGCGTGACGTTGTCCGGCAGGTCGCCGGCGGACTGCGCCGTACGGGCCGGTACCGGGTTCGCGACGACGGTGCCGACGACCTCGTGCCTGCCGTCCGCACACGCCCCGGCGAGTCCGGCCAGCTCCTCAGCGGTCCAGCTGCCCGCACTGAGGACGACCAGGGCGCCGGACTCGGTCTCGCGGTCCGGCACGACCGGCCGGTCCACCGGCACCTCCACCACCCGGAGCGCCAAGTGGCTCCGGGCCTCGGCGGCGAGCTGCCCGGCGGCCCGGAGGGCGGTCTCGTCGCCTTCGGGTACGACGACGAGCAGCCGCCGGGCGGCCGGCAGCCGGTCGTGGAGGCGGGCGCACACCCGCCGGAAGCGGATCCGCCGTCCTGCCTCGTCGCCGGACGGCTGCGAGGCCGGTGCGTCCCACCGCATGCCGAGGCCGAGGAACCGGCGCATCCGGGCCACCGCGCCCCGGCCCTCCGGCCGCTTCGGGCGCCACTCACCGGGTACGTCGACGGTGCCGAGGAGCACCGAGCCCAGCGCCGCCGCGATCTCCCGCTCGGTACGCAGCCGGCGGTCCCTCCGTACGGCGACGAGGTGGCCGACGACCGCGAGCAGGAAGAACAGCACCGCCCCCGCGGCGATGAGCTGTGGCCGGGTCGGCGGTGCCGCACCGGTCGGCCGGGGCGCGGGACCCATCACGACCATGCCGGCCTTGTCGTTCGCCGGGTCGGCCTCGTCCAGCTTCGTCATGGCCTCTTCCAGGGAGGTGCGCAGCTTCTCCAGCGAGGTGCGGGCCTGCACGCCCTCCACGGTCCGCCCGGGATCGGCCGCGTCGGCCAGGTCGGTGATGCGGCGGTTGGTCTCCAGCACCTTCTGCCGCAGCGCCTCGGTGCCCGTGGCCGCGTCGGGGTCGCCGCTGCCCGCGATGCGCGCGGCGAAGCCGACGAACTGCTGGGCGAGCTGGTCGGCGAGCTGCTGCGCGCGCGCCGGGGTGCCGGCCGTGCCCGAGATCGTGATGATGTTCCCGTCGGCGGCCTGGGCGGTGACCTGCTCCCTCAGTTCGGTGCCGCTGACGCCCGGCAGGCCGAGCTTGGCGGCCGTGAGGTCGACCACCGACGAGCTGGTCGCGATGTCCACCTGGGTCAGCAGCTCGCGCTCCTCCCACTGCCCCGGCAGCAGTACCGATGCCGACGCCGTGTACCGCGGCGGGAACACCACCGAGGTGCCGAAGCCGGCCAGCGCGCCCACCACGGTGAGGACGGCGAGCAGCCGCCACCGCCGGCGGAGCAGCCGCCCGACCGTGGCCAGGCGGATCGTGTCCTCGTTCAACGCCGTGCTCTCCGCCCCGTCCGCACCGGGCGGCCCGCCGGCTCCGCAGTGTGCTCGGGGCACGCGGCGGCGTAGGCGGCGAGCAGGGCTGCCTGCGAGTTCCGCCAGGAGAGCGGCCCGTTGATCCGCTCCTGGCCGGTCCTGCCCATCCGGGCGCGCTGCTCCGGGTCGTCCATCAGCTGCGCGATGAGCCGGGCGAATGCGCCCTCGTCGTCGGCGGGCGCGTACACGGCGGCGTCACCGGCGGAGACGCGTGCCTCCCGCAGGTCGAACGAGACGATCGGCCGGCCCATCGCCATGTACTCCAGGACCTTGTTCATGGTCGACACGTCGTTGAGCGGATTGCGCGGGTCGGGGGAAAGGCACACGTCGGGCGGTGGAGAGGTAGCGCACCAGGTCGGCGTCCGGGATGCGCCCGGTGAACTGCACCTGCCCGGCGAGCCCGAGCTGACGGGACAGCTCCACCATCGCGTCGAAGGCGTCACCGGAACCGACGAACACCGCGTGCCAGTCGGTACGCCCGAGATCGTCGCGCAGCTTCGCGAGGGCCCGCAGGGCGTAGTCGACGCCGTCCTGCGGACCCATGACGCCGAGGTAGCACAGCAGATGGGGCTTGCGGCGCTTCAACTCCGGCTCGGGCGGCACCGGTTGAAACCGATCGACGGCGGGCGCGCTGCGCACCACGAAGACGTCGGCGGGCCGCTTGCCGCCACGGCGCAGCGCGACGTCCCGGTAGCTCTCGTTCGTGGCGAGCACGATGTCCGCCGCCCGGTAGGTCCGCCGTTCCAGCGCGCACACGGCGCGGTAGAGCAGGTCCTTGCCGCGGCCGAACCGGGAGAGGTACAGCTCGGGCACCAGGTCGTGCTGGTCGAAGACGAACCGCGCGCCGCTCCGCTTCAGCCACAGCGCCGGCAGGAACAGCAGGTCGGGCGGGTTGCAGGCGTGGACCACGTCGACCGGGCCGACCTTGCGGGCCAGTCGGAGCGTGTGCCACAGCGCCGTTCCGTACTCCCGCAGGTAGCCGGCCGGTCCTCCGGTGGCCGCGCGCAACGGGTAGCGGTGGATCCGTACCCCGTCGATCACCGCCTCCGGCTCGGTGTCCCGCTTCTCCCCACGCGGGCAGATGACGTGCACGTCCCAGCCCGCGTCGCGCAGGGTCGTGCACTCCTGCCACACCCGCCGGTCGAACGGCACCGACAGGTTCTCCACCAGGATCAGCGCGCGTCGGCGCGGCCGGTCGTTGTGTTGTGCGTTACCAGGCAAGGCCCACGTACCCCGGTTCGGTCCGGCGCGCGTCGGCGTCGGGAAGGCGGATGAGATCGATGAGCACCGGACCGCCGTCGCCGTGCGGCAGTGCCGACAGCACGGCCGGGTCCTTGGTGCCGACCAGGCAGACCTCGGCGTGTCCGAGCACCTCGTCGACGGAGTCGGCGAGCAGCTGCGCGAGGTGCGGCAGCCGGCTCTCGATGTACTCGCGGTTCGCGCCCAGCAGCCGGGACAGGCTCACGTTGGCGTCGTAGATCTTGAGGTCGTACCCCTTGCCGAAGAGGCGCTCCGCCAGCTCGACGAGCGGGCTCTCGCGGAGGTCGTCGGTGCCGGGCTTGAAGGACAGCCCGAAGAGGCCCACCCGGCGCTTGCCGGTGCGCTCGACCAGCTCCACCGCGCGCTGCAGATGGTCGGCGTTGGAGGGCAGTACGTGGGAGAGGATCGGCACCGAGACGTCGGCCCGCCGCGCCGCGTGGACCAGGCTGCGCAGGTCCTTGGGCAGGCAGGAGCCGCCGAAGGCGAAGCCGGGGCGCAGGTAGGCGGGGCTGATGTTCAGCTTGCGGTCGGCCAGGAACACGTCCATCACCTGGTGCGAGTCCACCCCGAGCGCCTGGCACACCGCGCCCAGCTCGTTCGCGAAGCCGATCTTGAGGCCGTGGAAGGCGTTGTCCGCGTACTTGATCGCCTCGGCCACCGGGACCGGCACCCGGAACACCTCGCCGGGCAGGCCGCCGTACAGCGCCGCCACCACGTCGCCGCTCGCCGGGTCGAGCTCGCCGATGACGGTCTTGGGCGGGTCGAAGAAGTCCCGCACGCTCGTGCCCTCGCGCAGGAACTCCGGGTTGACCGCGACTCCGACGTCCACCCCTGCCGTGCCGCCGACGTACTTCTCCAGGATCGGCACCAGCAGGTTCAGGCAGGTGCCCGGGAGCATGGTGCTGCGGAACACGACGGTGTGCCGCCCGCGCCCCTCTCGCCCGGCCGTCCCGCCCTCGGCCGGTGCGGTCCGGTCGGCCAGCGCGGCGCCGATCTCCTCGGTGACCCGCTCCAAGTACGTCGTGCACAGGCTGCCGTTGGGCTCCGACGGCGTGCCCACGCAGATCAGCGACACCTCGCTGTCCATGACCGCCTCGCGGACGTCGCGGGTGGCGCGCAAGGCTCCGGTCCGCACGACCTCGGCGATGAGCTCACCGATCCGCTCCTCGACCACCGGGGCCTTGCCGTCGTTGACCAGGTCGACCTTCACCTGGTTGACGTCCACCCCGATGACCTCGTGGCCCATGCTCGCCAGGCACGCGGCCGACACGCAGCCCACGTAGCCGAGCCCGAAGACGCTTACTCTCATGCCTCGTTCCTCCCCCGGACAGGCCCCAGCGGCCTGCGGTCCGTGCGTCGGCAGTTCGCCGGCCCCCCGCGCATCGATGAGCCGCGCATCAGTAGGCCCCCTGTCCGTAGAGCACCGCACGCAGCGTCTTCCACAAGATCACCGTGTCCAGTGCGAGCGACCAGTCCTCCACGTACCGCAGGTCGAGGCGGACGGCCTCCTCCCACGGCAGGTCGCTGCGCCCGCTGATCTGCCACAGGCCGGTGAGCCCGGGCTTGACCAGCAGCCGCCGCCGGATGTCCGGGTCGTACGCGGCACACTCCTCCGGCAGCGGAGGCCGCGGCCCGACGAGCGACATCGATCCGGTGAGTACGTTGAAGAGCTGCGGGAGCTCGTCGATCGAGTACCGGCGCAGTACCGCTCCCACCCGCGTGACCCGCGGGTCCCGGCGGAGCTTGAACAGCAGCCCCGCGCCCTCGTTGCGGTCGGCGAGCTGCGCACGTGCCCCGTGCGCACCGGCGACCATGGTGCGGAACTTGTAGATGGTGAACTCGCGCCCGTCCTTGCCGACCCGGCGCTGGCTGTAGAACGCCCCGCCCCGGCTGTCCACCATCACCAGTAACGCCACACACACCATCAGCGGCGCGAACAGCACCAGCAGGATCGCCGCGCCCAGCCGGTCGACGACCTCTTTGACCGCCCGGCGCCCGCCGGTGAAGGTGGGCATGCTGACCCGCAGCAGGGGTATCCCGAGCACCGCGTCGACGTGCAGCCGCGGGCCCGCCACCTCCATCAGCACCGGGGCCACGACCATCTCGGCGTCGCTGCCTTCGAGGTTCCAGGCCAGCCGCTGCAGCCGGTCCGGTGTCCAGTGCGGGTCCGGCGTGACCGCCACGACCCGGTAGCCGTCGTGGCGGACGTGCTTGGCGACGTCGGCCAGCCGGCCGACGACCGGCACGCCGTCCAGCTGGTCGCCGTCGAGCCCGCGCCCGTCCGTCGTGCACACGGCCTCCACGCGCCAGCCGAGGTGCGGGAACTTGCGGGTCCGGGTGATCAGGTCGCGCACGGTGTCCGGGCTCCCGGCGGCGAGCACCGGTCTCAGGCACAGCCCCTGCTTCCGCTGCTTGTGCAGCGAGAGGCGGAGCAGATACCGCTCCGTCATGGTGACGAGCGCGATCGCGGGGATCGCGACGAAGATCCAGAGCTTGATGTTGCGCGAGGTCAGGGCGATCCCGCCGAGCGCGAGGACGACGGTCGCCGTGAACAGCGAGCGTCCGAGCCGGCGGAACTCCTCGGCCCCCTGGCCGAGTACGGCCGGAGCCCACGCCCGGCTCACCGCGAGCGCTCCCAGCACCAGCAGCTCGGTGCCGAAGGCGAGGATGCCCCACTTCTCGTGCCAGTTGGCCGCGTCCCGCACCCCGAAGAAGTTGCCGATCGCCGCCACCACCGAGCCGGTCGCGACGGTATCGCTGAGGATCACGGTACGGCGGTACCGCTGCTCCCAGTCGATCGCCGGCCGGCCGATCGCCCCGTCCGTCAGACGCCCGCGCTCCGACGGAAAAGGGCCGACTAATCCCCCCTGCCGCACAGAAACCCCCCGGTCCCCAGTGGTACGCGAAGCAGGGGGCACCGGCCCCCCGCCGCTCATGACATCTCGGCTGATTCAGCGCTACGTGAGCGGTCCTTCCGGACGGCAGGAACCCGCACCCCCTGCCCCACACTCACGTGCGCGGGATCCCGGCGGAACCCTGGGTGCTCCCCTCACCCAGGACCCCCTACGGGCCCCACGAATTGATCGTCCCCCCTGGCACCGGAGACACAGTCACCTGCTCTCCACAGCACCCAACCCAAAGATCGCCATTTGTCGCTCCGTGTCACACCATGCGAAGCAAGGTCAATCTAGACCATCGATCCCCATCTGCAGAGAGGTATGTGTGGGATTTGTGGTCAAGATTTGGAGACGCCTCGACCAACCCGTGCGGGTCAAGTGACCATCCTGGGCGCCGTGGTGACGGCGATACGTCATACGACCTGCGGTGATGGGCACCCACGAGGGCACCCACAGCGCGCCCCGGCCACCCCTCCCACCCCTCCGGCAGCCAGGCGCCACCGCTCGCACGCCGCGAGACGGACCAGCGTCCCGGGCTCCCGCACGGCACCCCCCACCTTGCGTGACGTTGAGCAATTGATTCACTACGGTGGGTGGCTGCAGTTGCCAGTAACAGCCAGACATCCGGCCTTCCCGCCCTCCCGCGGGGGCCAATAGGAGACACCATGCAGACTCGCACCGCTGCCACCGCGATGGCTCTGACGGCGGCAGCCGTCCTCGGCGCGAGCGGTTCCGCCTTTGCCAGCGCCCCCGCGAGCACCCCTCCCACCTTCCACCAGATCGACACGGACAGGAGCGGCACGATCAGCGAGCCGGAACTGCTCGTGGCGGGGAAGCAGCAGGGGGTCTCCGAGCCCACCATTCGCAAGGCCTTCCACCTGGTGGACCGCGACTCGAACGGCCAGATCAGCAAGGAAGAGTTCGTCCAGGCGTCGCGCACGCGGTAGCAGCGGGGAACGCCGGCCCGGTGCCCTCCGTGGCGAACGGAGGGCACCGCTTTCGTGCCCCGCCCCTGGGCGGGTGAGGCGGATGTACGCCTCGCTCGCCCGGCGTGCGTGTGGCGCGCCACCGCACGAGGCCGCCGCGCAACGGAACCCGGTCAACCGCACCTCCACAGGCGATAAACCCGGTGACACGAACAGTCGGCCGAGATACTGATGGCCCATGAATGAGGTCAAGGTCGTCGTCGCCCATTCCGAGCGTGCGACCCTTCGCGTCGGCGATGTGTTCCTGAAGGTGGACACCGATCAAGCACGCATCGACGTCGAGATCGAGGCGATGGCCCTGGCGCCGGTCCCGACCCCGCGGATCCTGTGGCGCGAGCCGCCCGTGCTCGCGATCGCCGCGGTCCCGGGGACGGCGCTCGGCCGCCTCGGCGAGCCACCGAGCGCGTCCCCGGCGGCCTGGGCCGCGGCGGGTGCCGCCCTCCGGAAGCTGCACGACGCGCCGCTGCCACCCTGGCCCGGCCGGGCCGGGCGGGACCCCGACGAGCTGGCGGCGGACCTCGACGACGAGTGCGAGTGGCTCGTGACGCATGGCGTCCTCCCCGCCGACCTGGTCACCCGCAACCGCCGGGTCGCCGAGGCCGCACTCCGACCGCGCCCTCCCGCCTTCACGCACGGCGACCTGCAGATCGCTCACGTGTTCACCGACGGCGACGAGATCACGGGCATCATCGACTGGTCCGAGGCGGGCCGGGGCGACGCCCTGTACGACCTCGCCACCTTGACCCTCGGACACGAGAACCACCTCGCCGACGTCCTCACCGGCTACGGCACCGACGCCGACCCCGACGCGATCCGCGGCTGGTGGTCACTGCGCAGCCTGCTGGGGATCCGCTGGCTGATCGACCACGGCTTCGACCCATTCGCCCCGGGCTGCGAAGTCGACGTACTGAGGTCCCGGATGTGAGACCGCGTGCCCTTCAGCGGACAGGTCGTAGAAGGGCGGAAGCGACGATGCGAGGTGCTGATTCGGGCGGCCGGGGGTGGGTTGCAGCGCCGAAGCCACGCGACGGTGCGTGGATCGCGCCCGAGGGGCGGGCGGTAACCAGCGGCCGGTACGACCGCGCTCGGCCGGGCGAGGGGGATCACTGGTTGATGGCGTCCCGGGTCTGGGCGTAGACCGTTGCGTCGGTGAGCAGGTCGGTGTGGCTGAGGCAGGCGGTCCGGGTGTTGGCCGCGCCGGACAGGGAGACCGAAGAGTCCGGATTGATCACGGTGTCGCAGGGCGACCACCAGGTGGCGTAACGGGGCGAGCCCGGCGTCTCGTCACCGGAGTTGAGGGCAGCGAGGAAGCTGGAGCCGATGCGCATCTCGGTGCAGGAGGTGTCGAAGCAGGTGTTGGCACTGTCGGTGCCGTGGTTCGGTCCGCCCAATGACACCCAGGCGTCGACCTTGGAGGTCCCGCCGAGGTTCTTCAGGTAGTAGCGCGAGGAGAGCCCTCCCATGGAGTGGCTGACGATGTCGACCTTGGTGGAGCCGGTGGCCGCGAGGAGACGGTCGACCTCGGCGGACAGCTGCTGGGCGGTCGTGGCATTGGACTGGTGCCAGTCGTAGGACCACTGGTCGAGGTATGAGGACGGCCAGCCGTCGGTTCTGAAGCGGCCCGCCATGGTGTTCCAGTTGCCGGCGTCACCGGTGTAGCCGTGCACGAACAGGACCGGGTTGCTGGTGGAGTTGAAGGTCGGGCTGCTCGCCGCCTGAGCGGGAAGCGCCGCCTGCACGGCGAGCAGGGCGCCGGCCACGGCCACGGCCGCGCTCGCGAGGGTTATGTTCATGAGGGACTCTCCGGTGGGGTTCGGGACAGCGTTCGTTGGCGCGTTCTGACAGATGGCGCGTTCAGATGGCGCGTTCTGACAAAGGGCAGCGCGAGGCGTTTCCCGGGTCACGGGAGCTGTGCCTACAGGCGTGCGGCGGCATCGCGAGGGACTGGCACGCCGCGGCCGCACGCAGGGGGACACCGGTGTCATCGAGGGTGGCGTGAGAGTACTAGCCGGTAGACATTGCCGGGCAAGAGGCGTGCGCGGAATTTTTCCGCCCCCATACCGGAGGGGGCGCACCCGGCGCGGCGAAGCTGTCGCTCCCGCCGGGAGCGGACCGGCCCGAGGAGGACGGACACCCACCCCGGGCGGAATCCCGCCTCGCCGGCACACCACTCGGCCGACTCCCGATGCGGCGCTCCGTCACCTCACGGCCCCCACTTCGTCGGGAACCCGGTCCGGATACGAGACGGCTCCCTCGGGACCGTCCGTCTCGCCACCGCTGCCGTCGCCGGACGCGCGGAGCCGGCACCGGCTCGGTCACCGCCCACGCCTGGTCGGTCAGTTCATGACCACGCGCCCCGAACAGACCGACGACCAGCGACCAACCTGCTTTGCGATACGACCTGGGCCCGTCGGCGTCGCTCCGTCTTCCCGCGCATGGGGCCAGGGCCTCAAGAGGCGGCAAGCCGTGCCGTGGTGCGGCGTGGGATGAGGGTGGGGGCGTAGGTACGGGTGTGGCCGGGGGCGCCGGCGATGAGGTCGATGAGTTGGTCGACGGCGGCCGCGGCGATGGCGTCGAAGGGGACGCGCACGCTGGTCAGGGGCTGCGGCAGCCGCGCCGCGAGGGGGATGTCGTTGTAGCCCACCACCGAGAGGTCCTCGGGTACGCGCAGTCCGGCGCGCTGGGCGGCGGCGAGGAGGCCGATGGCGGTGTTGTCGTTGACGGCGAAGACGGCCGTGGGGCGGGCGGCCAGGGAGAGCAGGCGCTGGCCGGCCTCCTCGCCGCTTTCCATGCTGAAGGTGGAGGGCAGCACCAGGGCATCCGTGAGGGCGATGCCCGCCTCGGCGAGGGCGTCCTCGTATCCGGCGCGGCGTCCCAGTGCGCTGGAGGCGTAGGCGGGGCCGCTGACCAGGGCGATGCGCCGGTGGCCGAGGTCGAGGAGGTGGCGGGTGGCCAGGTAGCCGCCGAGGCGATCGTCGCCGACGGCGGCCGCGCTGCTGCCGTAGGTACGCAGAGCCGATACGTGCGGGATGCCCTTGTCCGCGAGGTCCTGGCAGAAGCCGCCGTCGGTGCGGGCCGTGGTGAGAATCAGGCCGTCGACGCGGCGTTCCAGCAGCATCCGGCCGTGCTCACGCTCGCGTTCGGGGTCGTCGTGGGTGGTGGCGACCAGGGCGTGGTAGCCGCGTACCAGGGCGGCGGAGGCGATCTCCTCATACAGCGTCGCCATCACCGTGTCGGTCAGACGGGGCACCAGCACGCCGAGGGTGTTGGTCTGCCGGCGCCGGAGGTTGGCCGCCACCGGATTGGGCGCGTAGCCGATCTCGGCGGCCACCTCGCGAATGCGGGCGGCCGAGGAGCTGCGGTAGTAGCGGTGTTCGCGGTTGAGGGCGCGTGAGACGGTCGAGCGGCTCACTCCGGCGGCCTCGGCCACGTCCGTGATGGTCGGCCGTACGTTGGTCGCGGATACCGTTTGCCCGGTTTGCGATGCGCGCCTCGACCCACTCATGACCCCGCCCCTCTTGTGCACCTGCTGGACGTCACCCATTGTGCAACATGAACGGAATCGATTGCATCATCGTCGGGCAACCGGTCCCGTTCCCCACGCCGCACGCTGCGCCCCCGCCCCTCACCCACTGGCTGCCCGCCCATGCCGCGCGGGCAAGGGACGCCCGGATGCGGCACGGGCGGGATCGGTAGGTACCGGTCAAGGGGAGAGCTCCTCCAGGACCCTGCCCTTGGTCTCGATGGCGAAGACACTGGTCACCAGGGCGCCGAGCAGGGCAACGGCCGCGAAGACGGTGAAGACGTAGCGGATGCCCAGTCCGGAGACGACCGCGCCCACCAGGAGGGGCCCCAGGGAGGAGCCCGCCCTCAGCCAGGCGCTGCCGAAGCCGGTGCCCAGTGCTCGCAGACGGGTGGGGTAGAGCTCGGAGGAGTAGAGGTACAGCGAGAACGTGATGGTCTGAATGATCGCGTAGGCCAGGGTGGCCAGGATCAGCACTTGAACCGCGCCCGTCGCCCCCAGCGCCGTCAGGCCGACCAGCGGCACCACGGCTGCCAGAAAGGCCCACGCGTACCACCGCTTGCGCCCGACCCTGTCGATCAGCAGTGCGCACACGACCGAGGCGACCACACCGGCTGCGGAGGTGATCCACCCGAAGGCCAGGCTGCTCTCCAGTGAGAGGCCGAAGACCTGTTTGTAGAGGGTGGGCAGCCAGGTCATCAGGCCGTTGTTGACCAGGTAGGCGGTGAACCACAGAGCCCAGATCACCAGTGTGCGCTTGAGGTAGATGCCCCGGAAGAGCTCCCGCCACGTGGAGTGGGCCGTGGCCTTGGGGCTCACCGGGCGTACCACCGGCTCCGCCAGGGGCAGCCCCTGCTCGATCGCATCGTTCTCCAGCTTGGCCACGACCTTCTCGGCCCGCTCGAAACGGCCCTTGGCCGCCAGCCAGCGCGGGGACTCCGGCATCGCGAACCGCAGCGGAAGCAGCAGCAGGCAGGGCACGATGCCGAGGGCGAACAGCGCCCGCCAGCCGAAGACGGGCACCAGGAAGTAGCCGGCGATGCCGGCGAACATCAGCCCCGCCGGAAAGATGACCTCATACAGCAGAAAGAACCGGCCGCGCTTGTGGGCCCCGATGAACTCGTTGATGTACGCGCTGGCCACCGGCACTTCACCGCCCGTCCCCACACCCTGGAGGAAGCGGAAGACCAGCATCGAGGTGCCGCTCCCGGCGAACAGGCAGGCAATGTCCATCGCGACGAACAGCACAATGGTGATCAGCAGGGTGTGCAGGCGCCCGATCTTCTCCGCCAGCGCACCGAAGAGCAGCGCACCCACCAGCTGCCCTGCATACCCGGCGGACAGAATCATGCCGACCTGGCCGGAGCTGAGATGCCATTCGTCCACCAGCTGCGGCATGGCGTAGGCGATGGCCAGCACGGTGTAGGCGTCGAAGAAGGTGGCGCTGCCGATGATGACGCGGATGAGCAGCAGCCTGCGCGTGATCGGCAGCCGCTCGAGGCGGGCCACCAGCTGGGCATTGACGGTGGATGCGCTGCCCCCGTCGGCCACAGAAGTCGTCATGAGGCGTTCCTCGCCGTTGAGGTGGGAAGGGAGGGGCCGCCGCGGCGTCAGCGGAACGAGCCGCTCGAGTCGCTGCGGCCGGGTTCGACGGCCTGGGCCGCCGAGTCCGCAGGCCGCCTCCGAGGGGGGACGCGGCCGGATACGCAGCAGGGCGCGCGGAGAGGGAGGCACGGCGCGCGGAGAGGGAGGCACGGCGTGCGGCGCCGGCGGCACCGCACGCCCGGCGCATTCAGATGAGCCGTGCCTGCTGGAGAGCGGACTCGATCTCGGCGGCGGCCTCCTCGCCCAGCGGCTGCAGCGGCGGGCGGACGGTGGCGTCCTTGAGCACGCCCCGGGCGACCAGGCCCAGCTTGAGCGCGACGGTACCCTCCATGTGCGAGCCGCGGTGGTAGACCGCCTTGGTCACCGGCAGCAGGCGGTCGTGCACCTCACGGGCCTTCGCGTAGTCCCGGGCCTTGCCCGCCTCGATCAGCTCGACGAGCGGCTCGGGAGCCAGACCGCCGTAGCCGACCAGCGCGCCGTCCACGTCGAACATGGTGTGCAGCAGGTACTCGTCGTGGCAGGTGAGGATCTGCAGCTGGGGGAAGTTCTCTCGCAGCACCGGAATCTCGGTGTCCCAGCGGCGCATGTTGCGCACGCCGTTCTTGGTGGCCACCACACCGGGCTGTGCGGCGATCTCCAGTTGGGTGGGGAGGTCATAGGTGGCCTTGGTGGCATCCGGGTACTGGAAGAGGATGCACTGCAGGCCCGACTCCTCGTGGATGGCCCGGTAGCGCTCCTGCGGCGCTCCGGGCTGGAAGCCGAAGCGCAGCCAGCCGTGCGAGGGATAGACCAGCGCGCCGATCGCCCCGGCCTCCGCGGCCCGCCGGGCCTCCAGCGCCGCGGTCTTCGTGCCCTCGCCGGTGATGCCCGCGATGACCGGTACTCGGTCGCCGACCGCCTCCACCAGGGTGCGGATGAGGCCGACCTGCTCCTCGGCCGTCAGATAGGTGCCCTCGCCGGCATGCCCGAGACACACCAGCCCCTTCACGCCCTCGACCTCGACCAGCCAGCGCGCCAGCTCGGCATTGGCGGCGTGATCGACCTCGCCGTCGGCGGTGAACGCGGTGACCGGGGCCGGAACCAGGCCACGCAGATCCATGGGGTCCATGACACACACTCCCTGTGCAATCGTTGGCGGGAACGATTGCACATCTCCGGCTGTCGGCACGTCAAGAGGTGAAGCGGAAGAAGCGCGGGCGCGGTCCGGAGCGAAGGGCTGCGATGCCCGCGCGAGCGCCTGTCTCTGCACCTTGACCATGTGTGCCGGTGGGCGAATCGAGCGCGGACGCGGGCGGGTCATCGACGCTCGCCGCCCAGACAGGACCTGACCCGCCCCACGCACAGGCCGACGTTCGACACCCTCTAGCCCATCGGCCGACGAAGGGATGTCACCCCAGGAAACTCAGCCGGACCTGACGCCGCGGGTTGTCGCCGTTCGTGTCGACCAGGCAGACCGATTGCCACGTGCCCAGTTCGAGGTGGCCGTTGAGGACGGGGAGGGTGGCGTGGGGTGGGACGAAGGCCGGGAGGACGTGGTCGCGGCCGTGGCCGGGGCTGCCGTGGCGGTGGCGCCAGCGGTCGTCGGCCGGGAGGAGGTCGCCCAGGGCGGCGAGCAGGTCGTCGTCGCTGCCGGCGCCGGTCTCGATGATCGCGATGCCGGCGGTGGCGTGCGGGACGAAGACGTTCAGCAGTCCGTCCCGGCCGGCCGCCGCCTCGGCGAGGAATGCCGAGCAGTCCCGGGTGAGGTCGTACACGGTCTCGCCGGAACCGGTGCTGATGTTCAGTACGTGTGTCGTGAAGGCGTTACTCATACTTCCCATGATCCGCGATACGGCGGAAAGGGCCGCGCTGACACACTGCCGCAACAAAGGTCCACTGGCCGAGACGGCGATTGACCCGGTTCCGGCCACGCGGCTACGTTCAGCGACATGTCTACGTCAGCCTTGCTCACCACGCGCGGTCACATCGACCTGCTGCGGGTGGCCTCCGCCGCCTGTCGCGGCTGCTGCTGACGCACTCTCAGCGGGGACGCGGCCTTGCGTTCTCGGCCTGCGGTGTGTTGTCCCCGCCCTCGCCGTCGGTGTCACCGTTTCCTGTTGTCGCTTCTTTGTGATGCGCAGACGTACGCGGTGAGGCGGCTGCCTTCGCCTTGACGCCGGCCTGCGCCGTAGCGCTGAGTGCTGTGGCGCGGTGAGCGTTGCGGCGGGTGGCCGTGTGCGTAGGTGCGTGGGTGCGCATCTGCTGTCTGTGTACGTGGGCGTTCACTCAGCGGTGCCCCGCGGTTCTCCCCACTCCCCTCCCCCTCTCCCCTGTCTCTCGTTCGTGGAGTCTCTATGTCGCTCGATCAGGCTGTTCTGGCCGATCAGCCGCCGTCACCACCTGATATATCCGTGGGAAGCAGTGCATCGAGTCCTGCGCCGGAGCTTGTGACGCTCGTTCCGGTCTCGGCGCGGCGGCGGTCCGTGCCGCGGTGGTTGCGGCGCACCGTCGGGCCGGTGGGGCTGCTCGTCCTGTGGCAGGTGCTGAGCGCGACGGGTGTACTCCACCCGGACGTACTCGCCTCGCCCGGCACCATCGCCCGTACCGCCGGTGACCTCGTCTCCGACGGCACACTGCCCTCGGCCATGCTGGTGTCCGTCCAGCGCGTGCTGGTCGGACTGGTGCTGGGCGGGGTCGCCGGCGTGGCGCTGGCGCTCGCTTCCGGGCTGTCGCGGCTGGGTGAGGACCTGGTGGACGCGACCGTGCAGATGCTGCGGTCCATCCCGTGGGTGGGTGTCATCCCGCTGTTCATCATCTGGCTGGGCATCGGCGAGGCGCCGAAGATCGCGCTGATCTCGCTGGGTGTGGCCTTCCACCTGTACCTGAACGTGTACGCCGGAATCCGTGGCGTGGACGCCCAGTTGGTCGAGGCGGGGTCCTCGCTCGGTCTCGGGCGGTGGGGCCTGATCCGGCACGTCGTACTGCCCGGAGCGCTCCCGGGCGCGATGACCGGGCTGCGGTATTCGCTGGCCACGGCGTGGCTCGCGCTTGTCTTCGGTGAGTCGGTCAACGCCGACGACGGCATCGGCTTCCTGATGAACCAGGCCAGGGAGTTCTTCCGTACCGATGTGATCGTGGTCTGCCTGATCGTCTACGCCCTGCTCGGCCTGCTCGCCGATTTCCTCGTCCGTACCCTCGAAAGGCTGCTGCTGCAATGGCGACCGACGTTCACGGGGCAGTGAGCCCGAAGACGGTGGGGAGGGCGGGGACGTCCTCCGCCCCCAAGACCCCGCACGCTGATGAGATCTCTCCCGCCCAGGAGGCTCCGGCCGCCGTACGCGTGGCCGGGCTGACCCGGTCCTTCGACGGGCGGGCGGTCATCGACGGGCTCGAACTGACCGTTCAGCCGGGCGAGTTCGTCGCTCTGCTCGGACGGAGCGGCTGCGGCAAGTCGACGTTGCTGCGGGTGCTGGCCGGGCTCGACCGCGAGATCGAGGGCCAGGTGTCGGTACCGCGCCGGTCGGCCGTCGCCTTCCAGGCGCCGCGGCTGATGCCGTGGAAGAAGGTGTGGCGCAACGTCCTGCTCGGGCTGCCCGGTCGTCCCGAACGGACCGTTGCCGAGCGGGCGTTGGGCGAAGTGGGGCTCGCGCACCGTACCGACGCGTGGCCCAAGACGCTGTCGGGCGGTGAGGCCCAGCGGGCTTCGCTGGCCCGGGCCCTGGTGCGCGAGCCCGACCTGCTGCTGCTCGACGAACCGTTCGGCGCGCTGGACGCGCTGACGCGCATCAAGGCGCAGCGGCTGGTGGCCGAGTTGTGGCAGCGGCGCGGCTGCGCGGTGCTGCTGGTCACGCACGACGTGGAGGAGGCGTTGCTCCTCGCGGACCGTGCGGTGGTCATGGACGACGGTGTGATCGCGTACGAGACCGCCGTCGACCTGCCGCGGCCCCGCGACGTCACCGACCCGCGCTTCGCCGCACTGCGCACGCGGCTGCTGGAGCGGCTGGGCGTGGCGGACGACGCGGAGGGGGCGGCGGAGGGCGGTGCCTGGACTGGAGTCGGTACCGATACCCCAGTGCACCCCGACCGGCCTGCGAACTGAGCGATCGGCCGCCCACTACCGGCCGGGCCCGCACCATCAGCGCCCGACCTACCTACGCCCCATCCATCACCCATCCCACCCATGACCCACCCCACCAACGCCCCCGAACCGCACGACGAACGGAACCCTGTGATGAGATCCCGCCGACCGGCCCCGGCCTACGCCCCGGCTGCTGCCCTGCTGCTCCCGCTCGTGCTGTTGCTGACGGCCTGCGGCGGTGCGTCGCGGGCGGACGGCGGTGGCGCCGGAAAGGGCAGTGGCAGTGACGGCAAGGGGTCGCTGACCCTGCGCGTCGGTGACCAGAAGGGCGGTTCCGAGGCACTGCTGCGGGCCGCCGGGGAGCTGGACGACCTGCCGTACCGCATCGAGTGGTCCACCTTCACCTCCGGCCCGCCACTGCTGGAGGCGCTCAACGCGGGGGCCGTGGACATCGGCGGGGTCGGCAACACCCCGCCGGTCTTCGCCGCGGCCGCGCAGCAGAAGCTCAAGGTCGTCGCCGCCTCGCACAGCTCCTCGGCGGGCGAGACGATCCTGGTGAAGAAGGACTCTCCGCTGAAGCGACCGGCGCAGCTCAAGGGGAAGACGATCGCGGTGGCGCAGGGCAGCTCCGCCAACTACCAGCTGGTCGCGTCCCTGAAGAAGGCCGGTCTGACGACGAAGGACGTCAAGCTCAGCTATCTGCAGCCGGCCGACGCGCTGGCCGCGTTCACGCGGGGCCGGGTGGACGCGTGGGCGGTGTGGGACCCGTACACCTCGCAGGCGCTGGACCAGGCCGACGCCCGGGTGCTGACCACCGGCAAGGGCGTCGTCAACGGCCTGAGCTTCCAGGTGGCAGCGCCGGCCGCGCTGGAGGACAAGAAGAAGGCGAAGGCCCTCAAGGACTACAACGACCGGCTGCGGCGGGCCCAGGACTGGGTGTTCAAGCACCCGCAGCGGTGGGCCGAGGTGTGGGCGAAGGAGACCGGGCTGCCGGAGAAGGTGGCGCTGGACGCCGTCCGGCGCACGCGCGGCACGGCCGTACCCGTGGCCATCGACAAGGCCGCCGTCGCCTCCGAGCAGCGGATCGTCGACACGTTCGCGGACATCAAGCTGATTCCGCGCTCGTACTCCTTCGAGAAGTACGTGGACACCCGGTTCAACGGGGACCTGCCGCCGTCGAGCACGGCCCCGCGGTCGTACGGCAAGGACGGCTGAGGGCGTCCGGGGGGCGCCCGGTTCCGGGCCGCCCTCGCTCCGGAGGCGGCGGTGACACGGCTCGGGAAGACAATCGCCGCCGCCTCCGTTAGTACCCGTATGAACTACACGGACGAGGTCCGAGACGTCGATGTCGTCGTCATCGGTGCAGGTCAGGCCGGGCTCGCCGCCGCGTTTCACCTGCGGCGGCTGGGCTGTGAGCCGGACCGGGACCTCGTCGTGCTCGACCACGCGCCGCGGCCGGGCGGCGCGTGGCAGTACCGCTGGCCGACGCTGACGTACGGCAAGGTCCACGGCATGCACGCGCTCCCCGGCATGGAGCTGACCGGTGCCGACCCCGACCGCACCTCCGCCGAGGTCATCGCCGAGTACTTCACCGCGTACGAGGACACCTTCGGGCTCCGGGTCCACCGGCCGGTGCACGTCACGGCGGTACGGCCGGGGCCCGAGCCGGGCGGCCGGCTGTTCGTCGAGTCCTCGGAGGGGACGTACGCGACGCGGGCGCTGGTGAACGCGACCGGCACCTGGGACCGCCCGTTCTGGCCGCGTTTCCCTGGTCAGGAGCGGTTTCGCGGGCGGCTGCTGCACACCGCCGGCTACCGGGGGCCGCAGGAGTTCGCCGGGCAGCGCGTCGTCGTGGTCGGCGGCGGCACCTCCGCGGTACAGCACCTGATGGAGATCGCCGAGGTGGCGGCGGACACGGTGTGGGTGACCCGGCGGCCGCCCGCCTTCCGTACGGGCCCCTTCGACGAGAACCGGGGGCGTGCCGCGGTGGCCCTGGTCGAGGACCGCGTCCGGCAGGGTCTGCCGCCCCGCAGCGTGGTCTCGGTCACGGGTCTGCCGATGACCGAGGAGCTGCGTCGGGCGCGGGAGCGGGGCGTGCTCGTGCGCCGGCCGATGTTCGACCGGATCACCGAGCACGGGGTGCGCTGGGGCGAGGGCGTACGGGAGGACGGCGTGACCTCCTTCGACGCCGACGCCATCCTGCTCGCCACCGGCTTCCGCCCGGTGATCGACCACCTGGCCCCGCTCCGCCTGCGCACGCCCGGCGGCGGCATCCGCATGGCCGGCACCCGCGTCGCCGACGATCCCCGTGTCCACCTCGTCGGCTACGGCCCGTCGGCCAGCACCATCGGCGCCAACCGGGCGGGCCGGGCCGCGGCACGCGAGATACGGCAGCTGCTGACGGAGGGCACCCGGGCCGCGGCCTGAGCGCACTCCGCGGTCAGCGGCGTGCGCTACAGGGAGAACCGGCTCCGCGCTCAGCGGGCCGTCACTCGAAGCGCGCGGGGTCGCCCGCGCCCCGGCGCACCAGCTCCGGCTCGCTGCCGGAGAAGTCGACGACCGTGGTCGGCTCGGTGCCGCAGTCGCCCGAGTCGACCACCGCGTCCACCGCGTGGTCGAGCCGCTCCTTGATCTCCCAGCCCTGCGTCAGCGGTTCGTCCTCGCCGGGCAGCAGCAGGGTGCTGGAGAGCAGCGGCTCGCCCAGCTCGGCGAGGAGGGCCTGTGCGACGGCGTGGTCCGGGATGCGGACGCCCACCGTCTTCTTCTTGGGGTGCAGCAGCTTGCGCGGCACCTCCTTGGTCGCGGGGAGGATGAAGGTGTAGCTGCCGGGCGTGGCGGCCTTGATGGCGCGGAACACGTCATTGTCGATCTGGACGAACTGGCCGAGTTGGGCGAAGTTCTGGCATACCAGGGTGAAGTGGTGGCGGTCGTCGAGGTTCCGGATCGACCGGATCCGGTCGATCCCGTCGCGACTGCCCAGCTGGCATCCGAGCGCGAAACAGGAGTCCGTCGGGTAGGCCACGAGCGCGCCGGACCGGATGCTGTCGGCCACGGTCTTGATCGTGCGCGGTTGCGGGTTCTCGGGGTGTACGTCGAAGTACTTCGCCATCCACCGACCTTAGGTCATGTGATCGGAACTCGCACCGACGGCGCCGGGGCCGTTCCCGCTGCCCGGGCCGGCTGCCGGGTCCGGGCGCCCGGTACGGCTGCCGTGGCCGCCCGCCCTGTGCGGCCACCCGGCCCGCCGCTCAGCCCGGGAAGCGGCCCGTGCTGCGCAGCTGCCAGCGGCGTTCGGCGTAGGCCAGGTCGTCGCGCCACAGGCGTCCCGCGACGGCGCGCATGAGGGGCCGCAGTACGGGCGTCGCCTTACGGGCCGCGGCGAAGCCGGGCCGGTCGGAGGCGGCCACCACCGCCTCGGTCACGGCCGTGCGCGGCCGGCCGCGGTCGTCCGGGGCGAGCGGGGTGGCGTGGGTCTCGACCACGGAGCCCCGGCCCTCGCCCTCGGTGATGTGCATGACGACGGTGCGGGGTTCCGGCGCGGTGAACACCGCGCGGACGGGCACCACTATCCGGCCGGCGAGCCGGAAGGAGACGTCCACGACGAAGCCGTCCTCGTCGGCCGCCGCCCTCTCCGGTGCCGAGCCGGCCGCCTCCCCTTCCCGTACCGCGCCGGACGCCTCCCCCTCCGGTGCCGAGACGACGGAGAGGTCCACGAAGGAGTACGGGTGGTACCAGGCGCCGTGCCACGGGTCGAGGCGGTTGGCCACCACGTCCTCCGGCTCGCACACGCCGACGCCCGTGTAGACGGCCGCCACCGCGCCGGCGAGCGGCGGCCGTGGCGGGATCACCGGCTCCTCCAGCGGCTGTTCGCCGCCGGCCTCGTCCAGCCGTACCCAGGTCAGCACGCCGTCGTCGTGCACGGGCAGCGGGGTCCAGCCAGCGAAGGGGCTGCCGTCCAGGGCGAGGCCGTGCCAGTGGCAGACGAGCCGGCCGCAGCGCACGGGGCTGTCGCGCAGCGGTGCGCCCAGGTGCGGGCAGCTGCCGGGGCCCGCGCGCAGCCGGCCGTCGGGGCCGCGCCAGACGACCACCTCGTGGCCCGCGACCGTGCGTGCCAGAGGGCGCGTCGCATTGACGTCCCTCGTGGCGCCGACGACGTACCAGTTGCCCGAGGGGCGGGCCTGCGCGCGCTTGAGGGCGTCGGCGATCACCTTCGGCTTGGCGTCGCGCCAGGTCGGCCGCTGCCGGTCCCAGGGGACGGGGGAACGGCGCAGGCGGAGCGGGTAACGCCCGCGTGCGAAGCGGTCGTCGGTGCTCATCCGGCCTCCCTCGTGCCGACCGGGCGCAGGAGCGGCTTTCCGGGGGTGCCTGCGGGCCGCCGTACGCGCTGTGGGCCGCCGCCCGGCGGCAGGGTGCCCGCGGCCCGCAGCCGGGCCGTGGCGACCCGTACGAGGCCGTCCAGGGCCACGGCCGACCGGCGGCGCCGGGGGACGACGGCGCGGCGGTGGAGCACGGCGTGGCCCTCGGCGGCGATGGTGTCCAGGATCGCGCCGTAGAGCACGAAGGCGGTGCGGATGCAGGGGCGCGCCACCGGGTCCAGCATCGCCAGCCCGGGAGCGGCCTCCCGGTACACGCCTCGGGTGAGGTGTTCGGCGTCCCTGAGTGCCGCGGTGATGCGCCGGTCGCGCCGTCCGGTGTCCCGGCTCCAGCGGAGCAGCTGCCGGTCGACGCCGTGCGCGCCGAGCAGGTCGGCGGGCAGGTAGATCCGGCCCCGGTCCAGGTCCTCCCCCACGTCCCGGAGGAAGTTGGTGAGCTGGAAGGCGATGCCCAGTGCTGCGGCGTGCGGGGCCGCCAGGTCGCGCGGCACGACGGTGCCGAGCACCGGCAGCATCTGGAGGCCGATCACCGCGGCGGAACCGTGCATGTAGCCGCGCAGCTCTTCGTAGGTGGCGTAGTCCGTGACCACCAGGTCGTCGTGCATGGACGCCATGAAGTCGGTGAAGTGGCGGTGGTCGATGCGGTACCGGGCGGCGGTGTCGGCGAGCGCGTGGACGACGGGCTCGGGGCTGTGCCCCTGGCGCAGCCCCGTCTCCAGGGCCCGTTGGAGCCGCAGGAGCGCGTCCCGGCGCTCCGCGGGGGTGGCGCCGTCGTCGAGGCGGTCCACGATGTCGTCGGCCCAGCGGGCGAAGCCGTACAGGGCGTGCACGGCGGGGCGGCGGGCCGGCGGCAGCAGCCGGGTGGCGAGGAAGTAGGTACGGCCGTGCCGGGCGTTGAGGTACCGGCAGCGGGTGTAGGCGTCCCGCAGGACCGGGTCGGTGATGCCGGCGGCGTCGAGTTCGCGTGCGGTCATGACCGGGTGCCTTCCGTGGCCGGACGCGGGGCCCGGGGGCGCGTACGGGGACGGACGGGCGGGCCGGTGACCCGGGCAGCCGCCAGTTTGCCGGAGACCAGGACGGTCGGTACGCCGACGCCGGGGGTGGTGCCGCAGCCGGCGAGTACGGCGTTCTCGGTGCCGGCGACCAGGTTGCGGGGGCGGAACGGTCCGGTCTGCGCGAAGGTGTGCGCCGCGGAGAACGGCGTGCCGGCCGCGTGCCCCTGGGCGTGCCAGTCGGCGGGGGTCACCAGGCACTCCTCTTCGATGGCGGCGGCGAGGCCGTGGAGCCCGCGGCGTTCCAGTTCGCCGAGGATCTGGGCACGGTAGCGCGGCGCGAGGTCGCGCCATTCGGCCGCGCTGGGCCCGATGTCGGTGTTGGGGCAGGGCGCCAGGATGTAGTGCAGGTGGCGGCCCGGTGGCGCGAGCGAGGGGTCGGTGGCGGTCGGGCGGGTGATGAGCAGGGACGGGTCGCTCATCGTGCGGCCGGTCCTGGTGAGTTCTTCGAAAGTGCTGCGCCAGGCGCGCCCGAAGGACAGCGTGTGGTGGGACAGTTCGGGCCAGGTGCGGTCGGTGCCCGCGTGCAGGACGACGGCGGAGGGCGAATGACGCAGCCGTACGGGGCGCCGCGGGCGGCGGCCCAGCAGCCGGTAGGCGACGGGCAGATCGGGGGTGAGGACGACCGCGTCGCACGGGATGCGGCCCTGGGAGGTGAGCACGGCGGTGACCCGCTCTCCGGAGCGTTCCAGGCGGGTGACGTCGTGGCCGTACCTAAGGTCGGCGCCCGCTTCGGCGGCGGCGTCGGCCATGGCCCGCGGCAGCGCGTGCATGCCGCCGCGCGGGAAGTACACGCCCGCGACGGTGTCCATGTACGCGATGACGGCGTACGCGGCCAGCGCGCGGGCCGGCGGCACGCCCGCGTACAGGGCCTGGAAGGTGAACACCCGGCGCAGCCGCTCGTCGTGCACGTAGCGGGCGATCCGGGCGTCGAGCCGGCCGAACCCGCCCAGTGCGGCGAGCCGGGCCAGGTCCGGGGTGAGCAGCTGGAGCGGCGAGTCGAAGTTGGCGTCGATGAAGCGGCGCATCTGCGCCCGGTAGACCTGCTCCAGCCAGCCGCGCAGCCGCCGGTAGCCGGCCGCCTCCCGGCCGCCCGCGAAGCGTGCGACCTCGGCCTCCATCGCCTCGGCCCCGGTGTGCACGTCGAGCCGGCTGCCGTCGGCGAAGCAGGCCCGGTAGGCGGGGTGCAGGGGGACGAGGTCGACGCGGTCGCGGAGGCTCGTGCCCACCGCGGCGAAGGCCGCGTCGGCGAGGTCGGGCATGGTCAGGACGGTGGGCCCGGCGTCGATGCGGTAGCCACCGCGCTCGATCATTCCGGCCCGGCCGCCGGGCAGCGTGCCGCGTTCGACGACGGTGACCCGGCGTCCGGCGCCGAGCAGGTGCAGTGCGGCCGAGAGGCCCGCGAGCCCGGCCCCGACCACGACGACGTGGTCGGTGGGTCCGGGGAGGCTCCTGGTCATCGTTTTCCTCCCTCGGCCGGGGCCGGTGGCGGACGCGGTGCGCGGCGAGGTTCCATCTTCGCCGTCGCGGCCCCGTCCGCCCTGCCGACACGAGGACAGGCCCCGATTCGGCGAGAACTGTCCCCGGACTCGGCGATTCCGCGTGCCGCGGCCCCGATGGGCCGGATGACACGGAATCCTTCGGGCAGTCGGATGTCACGCGCCGTCGTACCGGAGGAGGACGCAGTGCCCGAGGCTGTGCTGGACGCGGATGTCGCCATCGTGGGGGCGGGTGCCGCTGGCCTCTCCCTGGCGCACCGGCTCTCGGCACCCGAGGGCGGCGGCCGGCGGCCCACGGTGGTGCTCCTCGACGCGCCTCCGGGGCCGTTGCGCCCGCCGCGGCGGACCTGGTGCTTCTGGGAGCCGGGCGGCGGCCCGTACGAAGCGGCGGTTTCCGCCTCCTGGCAGCGGCTCGCCGTGCACGGCCATCGGGGCGGCACGACGACCGGCTGCATCGCGCCGCTGCGCTACAAGATGATCCGCTCGGACGACTTCGAAGCGCTCGTGCGGCGCGACCTGGCGGCGCGGCCCGGCGTCCGCCTGAGGGAGGCGGCGGTCGAGTCGGTACGGGACGGGCCGGAAGGCGCTGAGGTACGGGGCACGACGGAGGAGGGGAAGCGCGTGGCCGTGGCCGCCCGCTGGGTGTTCGACTCACGGCCGTTGACGGAGCTGCCGGCGGCCCGCACCACGCTGCTCCAGCACTTCCGCGGCTGGTTCGTCCGTACCGAACGGCCCGTGTTCGACCCCGAAGTGGTGCGGCTGATGGACTTCCGTACGCCCCAGCCGGCGCACGGCCTGTCCTTCGGGTACGTGCTGCCCACGGGGACGCACACGGCGCTGGTGGAGTACACGGAGTTCTCGGCGGCACCGCTGAGCACGGACGCCTACGAAGCGGCGCTGCGCCACTACACGCAGGACGTGCTCGGACTGGGCGGCCTGGCCGTCACCGCCACGGAGACCGGCGTGATCCCCATGACGGACGCTCCGTTCGCCCGGCGGACCGGTCGGGCCGTCTTCCGGATCGGCGCGGCCGGCGGCGCCACGCGCCCGTCGACGGGGTACACCTTCGCCGCCGTCCAGCGGCAGACGCGGGCCATCGCCGCGGCCTGCCGCGCCGGGCGCCGCCCGGTGCCGCCCCCGCCGCACACGGCCCGGTCCCGGGCGATGGACGCCGTCATGCTGCGCGCGCTGGACACCGGCAGGGTGGACGGCGCCGAGTTCTTCGCGCGGCTGTTCCAACGCGTCCCCCTGGAGCGGCTGCTGCGCTTCCTGGACGGCCGTACGCGCGTGTACGAGGACCTGTCGATCGGGCTGCACACTCCGGTGCTGCCGATGCTGCGTACGGCGGCCGAACTGCCGCTGCTGCCCCGCCGGTCCGCACCGGCCCGGTGACCCGCCATCCACCACCACGGCACCTCCGGGTGCCCGAGGAGACGCCATGCCCCTGCCGCGCGACGAGCAACCCGCCGCCCGGCGCGGCCGCGACCGGCGCGCCCGCGTTCTGCTGCCCCGTCCGGGCCGTGCCCGCGTCGAGGGCGAGCCGCCCAGTACGGCGGTGATCGGCGGCGGCATCGCCGGGCTGGCCGCGGCCACCGCCCTCGCCGAGCGCGGCGTACGAGTGACGCTGCACGAGAAGGAGCCGGTGCTCGGCGGCCGTCTCGCCGGGTGGCCCACCGAACTGGCCGACGGCTCGCGGGCGACGATGAGCCGGGGCTTCCACGCGTTCTTCCGGCAGTACTACAACCTCCGGGGCCTGCTGCGCCGGGCCGATCCCGGGCTGACGGCGCTCACGGGACTGCCCGACTACCCGCTCCGGCACAGCGGCGGACTGTGCGACAGCTTCCGCAAGGTGCCGCGCACGCCGCCCTGGAGCGCGCTGGGCTTCGTCGCACTCAGCCCCACCTTCCGCGCCCGCGACCTGCTGCGCATGAACCCGGTGGCGGCGCTGCCGCTGCTCGACGTCCGGGTGCCCGGCACGTACGAGCAGCTGGACGGCGTCAGCGCCCGCGACTTCCTGGACGCCATCCGCTTTCCCGCGGCCGCGCACCACCTGGCCTTCGAGGTCTTCTCACGCAGCTTCTTCGCCGACCCCCGTGAGCTGTCGGCCGCCGAGATGGTCCTCATGTTCCACATCTACTTCCTCGGGTCCAGCGAGGGGCTGCTCTTCGATGTGCCGCGCGAGCCGTTCCCGGATGCGCTGTGGGACCCGCTGGCGGGCTACCTGCGCGGCCACGGGGCCGCGCTGCACACGGACAGCCCCGTGGACTCCGTGGCGCCCGCGCCGGACGGCGGCTTCACCGTGACCGGCCCGGCGGGGTCCCGGCACCATGACGCGGTGGTGCTCGCGCTGGACACCGGAGGGCTGCGCGGCCTGGTCGCCCGCTCCCCCGAGCTGGGCGGCGCGGGGTGGCGCGAGCAGGTGGCGGGGCTGCGTACGGCACCGCCGTTCCTGGTGTCGCGGCTGTGGCTGGACCGGCCGGTCGCGGCGGACCGGCCCGGCTTCCTCGGGACGAGCGGGTACGGCTCCCTGGACAACGTCAGCGTGCTGGAGCGGTGGGAGGGCGAGGCGGCCCGCTGGGCCGCGCGCACCGGCGGCTCGGTGGTGGAGCTGCACGCCTACGCGCTGCCCGAGGACGCCGACCGCGTACGGGAACAGGAGCGGCTGCTCGCCCAGTTGCACGCGGTCTACCCGGAGACGCGCGCGGCGCGCGTGATCGACGCGCGCCACGAGTGGCGCGCCGACTGCCCGCTGTTCCCCGTGGGCGGCTATGCCGGCCGGCCCACGGTGCGCACGTCGCACCCCGCCCTGATGGTCGCCGGGGACCTGGTCCGTACGGAGCTGCCGGTCGCCCTCATGGAACGCGCGGCGACCTCCGGCTTCCTCGCCGCCAACGCCCTGCTGGAACGCTGGGGCGTACGGGGGCAGAGGCTGTGGACCGTGCCGGACCGGGGACGCTCGGCCCCCCTGCGGGCACTGGCGGCATGGCGGCGGGGTGACACGTAGGCGGCCGGCGACACGGCCCCTCGTGGGCCTGCCGACGCAGCCCCTCGTGGCTCCTCGGCGCGGCCCCTCGTGCGGGCGGTCAGGGGCCCGGCGGTGTGCCGTCGAGGTGGGCGGTCAGCGTCTCCTCGGCCCGGTTGAGGACGCCCGTCGCCCGGGGAAAGTCCTTCAACTGCCCCCCGATGACGTCCAGCGCCGGGAAGAGGACGTCCGGGGCGACGTCCCGTACGGCGAGCACGTCCGCCGTCCAGGAGAGGAAGTCCGTGAAGAGTGCGGCGTCGTCCACGTAGAGGGCGGTGGCCAGGAAGTCGACGATGTACGCGACGTCCTCGGCGGTGTACTGCCGCTGCCGCTCGGTGTAGGTCTTCATGGCGGGGACACGGTCCTCCAGCGCGCCGAGGGTGTGCTGCACGAGCTGCGCCGCCGACCGCGTGACGAGCGTGTACTCCTGGTCCTCCAGGTGGGGGAGCTCGTCGGCCGGCTGCCCCACGGCCGCCGGGTCCGGCCGCGGCAGGTCTCCCTCCAGCAGGCCGGCGGCACCGCGGGCGTCGTCGGCCCAGAGCGCCCCGAGCATTCCCGCGTACCGCCCGTCCCGGCCGAACGCGGCTCCGCCGGCCAGCACGGGAACCCCCGCTGACCGGCAGGCGTTGACCGTGGTGTGGACGGTGGGGAGCCGGACGGCGAGGGAGGCGGAGAGGGCGACGGCGTCGGCGCCGGTGCGGTGGAGATGGGAGATCAGGTGCGGGGTCGGCACGTGGGCGCCGAGGAAGTCCACTTGCCGGCCACGCAGTTTGAGGACCTCGGCGAGCAGCCGGGCGGGCAGCGCGTGCCACTCGCCCGAGACGCAGGCGACGGTGAGGCGGCGGTCGGCGGTCCGGCCGCTGCGGTCGCCGAGGCCACGGCGGCCGGCGAAGTGGAGGGCGAGGGCGGCCACGACGCGGTCGCTGATGTTCGTGGCGGTGTGCTCCTGCGCGACGGTGATGCGGTTTCCGGCCCAGGCGTCGCCGATCCGCCGCTGTACGGGCGCGAGGACGTCGAGCAGCAGGGCCTCGGCGGCCAGTCCGGCGTCGAGTGCCGAGCGGGCGGCCTGCACGGCGGCGTACTCGTCCCCCTCCAGGAGGGCGTCCCACAGCCGGTCGCGGGTCGTGTCGAGGCCGGCGGCGGGCGAAGAGCCGGACGACGGGTGCGAGGAGGTGTTCATGTGCGGTACCTGCCTGACGAATGCCCGCTCGCCGGGTCGGCGTGCGGGGTGCGCGGTGCGGTGATGGCGACGACGGCCATGTCGTCGTGACGGCCCTGGCCGATCCATTGCGTGGCGAGCATCTGAATGCGCTCGACGACGGCCTGGGCGGGCATGCCGACGCAGGCGGACAGCGCGTTCTCCAGCCGCTGCTCGCCGAACATGGCCCCGCCCAGCGGTCCGCCGCGGGCCTCCGTGATGCCGTCGGTGTACATCAGGCACGTCTCCCCCGGTGCGAGGACGACCCGGGCCGTCCTGGCCTGGATCTCGGGGAGCACGCCGACCAGGGTGCCGTGCGTGTCCGCCTCCTCGACCGTGCCGTCGGTGCGCAGCACCAGCGGTGCCGGATGCCCGGCGCAGGTCAGCCGCAGCCGTACCTGCCCTTCCGTGCGCAGTGCCGAGGCCAGGACGAGGGTGGCGAAGCGGGTGTGGTGGGAGTTGACCAGTGCGCCGTTGAGCAGGCTCAGGACGCGGTGGTGGTCGTCGGCCATGGGGAGCAGGGCCTGCAGGGTGTTGCGGATCTTGCCGGTGAGGACGGCGGCGTCCAGCCCCTTGCCGCAGACGTCGCCCAGTACGACGAAGGTCTCCTGCCGCTCGTCGCTGCCGGGGTGCACGTCGTAGAAGTCGCCGCCGACCCGGGCCCCTTGGCCCGAGGGGCGGTAGCCGCCGGCGAAGTCCACGTCGTGCACCCGGCGCAGCGTGGGCGGCAGCAGTTCCCGCATCAGGGTGGCGGTGATGCTCGCCTGCTCGGCGTAGAGCCGGACGACCGACCAGGCGGCCCCGGCCCGGGCCGCGAACAGCCGCGCGAAGCCCTCTTCGCTCTCGCTGAACGCCGGCCGGTCCGTCCGGCGCAGCAGGACCAGCGCGCCGGTCGGTACGCCGTGCCCCGGCAGCGGTGTGACCACCACCGAGCCGACGGGGCCGCCGAAGGCGCCGGGCACCAGCCAGTCGGGGACGGCGGCGGGGTCGATCCAGCGCCCGGACACGGGCGGCAGTCCTTCCAGGGCCTCGCCCAGGCCGGGCACCTGGGCGGGGTCCGCGTCGACGGCCCGGCGCACGACGGCCCCGCCGGCGCTGCTGGTGATCATCGAGAGCCGGTGTCCGGTCGCCGAGGGGATGACGACGGCGGCGTCCGCCAGGTGGCGCGCGGCGAGTTGGGCGGTGACCGTCATGCAGCGTTCGGCGTTCATGGACGCCAGCAGCGCGTTCGAGACCTCCGACAGCAGCAGGGCGCGCTGCTGTTCGGTCTTGAGCGCTTCCTCCGCCAGCCGGCGGCCGGTGTCCTCGACGAGCCACCACACCACCTCGTCCTCCTCGCCGAAGGTGGGGTACGCCTCGAAGCTGCGCCCGCCGGCGTGGCCGTACACCGGCCGGACACCGTCGCGGTGGGAGGCGAGGAGGGCTGCCCGGCCCTCGGCCCTGAGCAGCTCGGTGAGGCGGCGGTGGGTGTCGGCCAGCCATGCCGGTACGGTCTCGTGCAGCCATGCGCCGCAGGTCGCGCGGGGGAAGAGGAGGGTGGCCGCGCGGTTCAGGTCCAGCACGGCACCGGAGGTGTCCGCGACCAGAACGGGGTACGGAGCGGCGTGCCAGGCGGTACCGAGTCCGGCACCGTGCTGGCCGGCGACAGCCCCCTTGAAAGTCTCCACGCGTCTCCACGAGCGGGCACGAGTCCACACCAGCGGGGCGCACGGCTGCGGCCCCGCCAACTCCCGGCTTCCGTCCGGACACCGTGGGGGGACCTTCCCGCACCCGTTCCGGCGCGGCAACCGATCCTCCGGATAACGCCGATGCCGCACCGAAGCTGATAGAGGACGCGTACAAGCGGAGCGCCTTTGTGCCCGTCGTTGCCCAGGTCGGACGCCGATTCTGATCACATGCCTCACTGCACGTGGCCGGGAGGCGGCTGACGACGACGGCCCGGCCGCAGTGCCCTCGGGGGGCGCTGCGGCCGGGCCGGGTGTCGGGCGGGCCGGTCCCGGCTCAGTGACCGGGGCGGGTCTCGAAGCGCGGGCCCTGGTCGGGGCTGTCGGTACCGGCCAGCTGGGTGACGAGGTTGTGCGTGGTCGCGAGGTCGTGCAGCAGGGTGCGGGTCCGGTCCGGCGGCAGGCCCGCGGTGCGGGCGACCTCGTCCAGGTACGCGGCGCGGCCGTGCTCGCCCTCGGCCTCGGCCACGGCCCGGAAGACCCGTTCATGTTCCTCGCCGTAGCCCGGCCGGCCCCGGCCGGTGTAGCTGCGGGCCGGTTCCTGGGAGGTGCCGGGCCTGACCGGGCCTGACTGGTCGCCTGGCCAGTCCTGCTTGCCGCGGTGCAGGGGCGCGACCTTCTCCTCGTGGGTCATGGTGGACCGGTCGGGTACGTGCGTACGCTGCTTCGACGCGCCCGTGGTCCGGCCCTGGACACTGGGCTTCTCCCCCGCCCGCTCGGCCTCGTGGGCGGCCGCGCGGCGCTGGTCCTCGTCTCCTTCGACCTTCTTGCGCACCATGAGGTGTTCTCCCTGTTCGACTCGGTGGCAGCGGTCGCCACGGCGGCGCGCCGGCCTCCGCCGCGCGCCTCAGGCCGGTGGGACCGCCCTTCCAGCGTCCCCCGTCCCCGGGCCTGCGACCACCCGGGACGCCGCCCTCCGCAGTGCCCGTGGAACGCCCGGGTCACACCTGGCCGACGCCGGACGGGCAGCGGCGCCACCGTCGGCCCGCTCAGCGCCGCCGGGACCGGCTCAGCGGCGCGGGGACCCGCTCGGCGCACCGCGGGGGGGGGCCGGCGCGAAGCGGCCAGGACCGGTTCAGCGCCGTGGGGGCGTGCCCTCCAGCGGGCGGCCGGGCACGCCGGGGCGGCGCTGGCGGGGCAGCGGGCCGCCGGGCGGGCGGTAGTCGACACCGAGCGCGTCCAGCCGGGCGTAGTGGCCTGTCATCCGGGCCTCGAAGCCCGCGTAGTCCCGCTCCTCGGGGGCCGGCAGCGGGGACCAGGCGACCTCGGCGAACGCGGCGAGCCGGGGGAAGACCTGGTAGTCGACGCGGGCGCGGTTCTGCATGACCTCGGTCCAGACGTTGGCCTGGGTACCAAGGATGTGGCGGGCCGCCTCGGGGGAAAGGCCCGGCGGTACGGGTTCGAACCGGTAGACGTCCTCCAGGGTCCGGACGTACCCGATGGGCATCGGCTCGTCGGGGCCGCCGTGCTGCCGGTGGTCCAGGTAGACGTGCTGCTCGGGGCACATCACGACGTCGTGCCCCGCCTCGGCGGCGGCGATGCCGCCCGCGTAGCCGCGCCAGGAGGAGACCGCGGCGCCTCCGGGGAGGCCGCCCTCCAGGATCTCGTCCCAGCCGATGAGCCGGCGGCCGCGCGCTGCCAGCCATGCGTCGAAGTGGCGGAGGAACCACGACTGGAGCGCGTCCTCGCCGGCCAGGCCGAGTGCGGCGATCCGGGCCTGCGCGGCCGGGGAGCGCCGCCACTCGTCCCGCGGGCACTCGTCCCCGCCCAGGTGGACGAAGGGCGAGACGTCGGCCGGGAAGAGGTCGAGCACCTCATCCAGTACGTCCTCGTAGAAGCGCAGGGTGGCGTCGGTGGGCGCGAGGACGTGCGGGCTGACGCCCCAGTTGTCCCACACCCCCAGTGCCGAGGTGTCGACGGCGTCGGTGTTGCCCAGGTGCGGGTAGGCGGCGATGGCGGCCTGCGAGTGGCCGGGTACGTCGATCTCGGGGACGACGCCGATGTGCCGCTCGGCGGCGTACGCGACGATCTCCCGGATGTCGTCCTTCGTGTAGTACCCGCCGTGCGGGGTCTCGTCCCACAGCTCCGAAGCCCGGTGGCCCCACTTGGTGCGCGGGCGCCAGGAGCCGACCTCGGTGAGGCGCGGGTGGCGTGCGATCTCGATGCGCCAGCCCTGGTCGTCGGTGAGGTGGAAGTGGAAGACGTTGAGCTTGTGCGCGGCGAGCAGGTCCAGGTAGCGCAGGACGTCGTCCTTGGGCAGGAAGTGCCGGGCCACGTCGAGCATCATGCCGCGCCAGCCGAAGCGGGGCCCGTCCTCGATGCGCACGGCGGGCAGGTCCGTGGCGCGCCCGGGCGCGAGCGGTGCACGCCGGAAGGCATCGGCGCCGAGGAGCTGGCGCAGGGTCTGCGCGCCCCAGAAGACGCCGGCCGGGTCGCCGCCGGTGATCCGTACGGCACCGCCGGTGGTGTCGAGCCGGTAGTGCTCGGGCGGGAGTCCGGGGTCGACGGCGAGGGTGATCGTGCCGGGTGCGCCGGCGGGGCCGGGCGGCAGGGGCAGGCCGAGCGCGGCGCCCACGGTGGAGTGCAGCCACCGCTCGGTGGTTCCGGTCCCGGGGCCGGCCGCGAGCGCGGTGGTCGCGTCCAGGGTGCAGCCTGCGCCGGCGACGGCGTCCAGGTGCGCCGGCGCGGGCACGAGTCCGAGCTGCGGGGCTGTGGTCGTCGAACGCTTCATGGTGATCAGTCCTTGACCGCGCCGCCGAGCCCGGAGACCAGGCGGCGCTGTACGAGTACGAAGAAGACCAGGACCGGGACGGTCATCACCGTGGAGGCGGCCATGATTCCGCCCCAGTCGTTCTCCTCGGGCTTGAAGAAGACCAGCAGGGCCATCGGCAGGGTGGACTGCGACACGTCGCTGATGAGGAAGGACTTGGCGAACAGGAAGTCGTTCCAGGTGGAGATGAAGGAGAAGACACTGGTGGCGGCCAGGCCGGGGAAGACCAGCGGGAAGAGGATCCGCCACAGGAAGCGGGCCCGGCTCGCGCCGTCGACGGCCGCCTGTTCCTCCAGGGCCTCGGGTACCGCCTTGACGAAACCGCGCAGCATCCAGATGGCGAACGGCAGCGAGAAGGCCAGGTGCGGCAGGATCAGCGAGCCGAGGGTGTTGAGCTGGCCGAGGTCCCGCATGAGGAAGAACAGCGGGATGGTCAGCGCCTCGACCGGCACCATCTGCGCCACCAGGAACATGATCAGCAGGGTGGTGCGGAACCGGAAGCGGAAGCGGGTGACCGCGACGGCCGCCAGGAAGGCGATCAGCGCGGAGGCGACGACGACCGTGCCGGCCACGATCAGGCTGTTGAGGAAGTACCGGCCGAAGTCCTGCTGCCCGAAGACGCGCCGGAAGGCGTCGAAAGAGGGGCTGAGGGTCCAGGGGCGCGGCGTGGTGGACTGGATCTCGCCCGCCGGCTTGAAGGCCGAGAGGACCATCCAGTACAGCGGGAACGCGACGAGGGCGGCGATCAGGAGCGCGGCGGCCTCGGCGGCGAGCCGGCCGGGGCGGCGGATGCGGACCGCGCGTGACGGGCTCACAGTTCCTCCCCCTGGCGCCGCACGATGCGCAGGTGGACCAGCGTGACGGCGAGCAGGATCAGCAGCATGACCACGCCGATCGCCGAGCCGAGGCTGTACTGCGAGGAGGCGAACGCCTTCTGGTACGCGTACACGTTGAGCACGAGGTTCTGCCGGGCGATGCCGCCGCCGCCCGTCATCACGTAGATCTGGGTGAAGATCTTGAAGTCCCAGATGACGGACTGGAGGGTGACGACGAGGAGGATCGGCCGCAGCATCGGCGCCATGACGGAGCGCCAGGTGCGCCACTGCGAGGCGCCGTCCAGCGCGGCGGCCTCCAGCACCTCGGCCGGGATGGCGCGGATGCCGGCGTAGACGGTCACCATCACGAATGGGAACGAGCACCAGACGACTTCGAAGAGGACCAGTGCGAACGCGCTGTAGCGGCCGTACGTCCAGGAGAAGTCGCCGAGTCCCAGCACCTTGTTGACGGGCCCGAAGTCGGGGTCGAAGAGGAAGACCCAGACGGTGGAGCCGGTGATGGCGGGGGTGGCCCAGGCGCCGAGCGCGGCCAGCATCAGGACGAGCCGGGGCAGCGCGCGCACCCGGGTCAGCAGGACGGCGAGGGCGCAGCCGACGAGCAGGGTGGAGAGCACGCAGGCGGCGGCGAACAGCACGGTGGCGAGGAGTACCCGCCAGAACTCCCCGTCGCCGAGCAGCGCGGCGTAGTTGGCGAACCCCTGGAAGGAGGTCGGCCGGCCGCCGCTGACCTGCGCCTGGGTGTACTCCAGGAAGGAGATCAGGCCGAGTTGGTAGATCGGGTAGACCAGCAGGGCGCCCAGGACGGCGAGCGCGGGCAGCAGGTAGAGCCAGGGGGTCCAACCGGGGCGGCGGAGGGCGGTCAACGGCGCCGTCCTCACCGTGCGTCGGCGAACGCGGCGTCCATCTTGCGCGCCGCGTCGTCGGACGCCTGGCCGACTCCCTTACGGCCGCTGACGATCTCCTGGAACATGGTGGGGAGGATCAGCGAGGCGTCGATCTGGCCCCAGGCGGGCGAGGCGGGCACGGACTTGGCGCCGGCGTGCAGGGTCGCGACGAACGGCTTGACGAACGGTTCCTTCGTCGCGGCCTCGTCGAGCACGTCGGTGTAGGTCGGCAGGAAGCCCATCGCGTCGAACAGCCGCCGCTGGGTCTCCTTGCCGGTGAGGGTCTTCATCAGGTCGACCGCCAGGGTGCGGTGCGAGGTGCTCTTCAGTACGCCGATGTTGTTGCCGCCCGCGAAGGCCGGGGCGATCGAGCCCTTCTTGACGCCGGGCAGCGGGACGACCGCGTACTTGCCCTTGACCTTGCTCGCCTCGACGGCGGCGTGGCTGAAGTCGCCGCCGATCGCCATGGCGGCCTTGCCCGAGGCGAATGCGGTGACGGTGGCGTTGCCGCCCAGAGAAGCGCACTTGTCGGCCGGGCAGTTGGCGTTGCCGAACAGCGAGGCGTAGGCGCTGATGCCCTTGCGGGCCTGCGGGGTGTTGACGGCCGCCTTGTAGGTGCCGCCCTTCTTCACGGCGAGCTCGCCCCCGTGGGCCCAGAGGAAGGGCAGGGCGCCGTAGGTGTAGGCGCCGCCGACCGCCAGGCCGTAGAGGTCCGGTCTGGCCTTGTGGATCTTCTTGGCGGCAGCCGCCAGTCCGGCCTGCGAGGCGGGCGGGTCGATGCCCAGGTCCTCGAGGACGTCGGTGCGGTAGTACAGCGCGCGGACGCCCACGAAGAGCGGCGCGCCGTAGACCTTGCCGCCGACGGTCACGGACTCCTTCGCCGTGGGGTCGGCGTCCTTGGCCTCGTCCCATGCGGCGTACTCGGCGCTGACGTCGGCGAGGCCGCCGTCCCGCACGTATCCGGCGGTGTCGGTGTTGCCGTACTCGATGAGGTCGGGGGCGCTCGCGGGGTCGTTGAACGCCGCCTTGATGCGCTGCGCGCGGGTGTCGACGGGGATGTACTCGACCTGGACGTCGGTCCCCTTGTGCCGCTTCTCGAAGGAGGCGACGGCCGCGTCGACGGCCTTCTCCTTGGGCGCGTTGCCGACCTCACGGAACAGCCAGACGCGCAGCGTTCCGCTCTTCTCGTCCGCCGTCCCGCCGCTCCCCGAGGTCTGGGGTGCGCAGGCGGTGGCGCTGAGACCGGCGAGGACAAGTGCGGTCAGCGGAGCGGCTATTCGGGCGAACGGCTTCATCGATACCCCTACGGATCGAGCGTTGCAATATACGCAATGAACGTTTCGCTCTGCACAACTGGCGTGGAGCATAAGGGGGTTCGGAGAGCCGGGACAAGGTCTGCACCAATGCGCGATCCACGGCAGGCCGGATGCGCGGGAGTCAATATCGGCCAAACGGAGTTAAGGCGATTGTCTTAGTAAGACACGCGTCTTACGGTGGCGGGAACGCCGAAGCCCGCGGAGGAGCCCCCCATGACCGACGAGGCCACACCGATCCCCGACTACCCGTTCGCCCAGCCCAACGTCCTTGAACCGCCGCGCGAATGGGCCGAGAGCCGCGCCAAGTGCCCGGTCACTCACGTCCGGATGCCCAGCGGGGACGTCGTGGGCCTGCTGACCGGGTACGACGAGGTCCGCACCCTGCTCGCCGACCCGCGCTTCAGCCGCAACCTCGCCCGGGAGGGCGCGGCGCGCCTGTCCAACACCGAGGACGGCGGGCTGTTCAGCCGGACCACGGAAGGCACGGCGGACATCCAGGAGGGTCCGGGCCACCAGCGGTGGCGGCGGCTGCTCAGCCGCGCGTTCACCGTCAAGAAGATGGAGGCCTGGCGCCCTCGCGTCCAGGAGATGGCGGACGAGCTGATCGACGCCATGATGGCCAAGGGGTCGCCGGCCGACCTCCGCAAGGAGCTGGCGCTGCCGCTGCCCGTTCGGGTCATCTGCGCGCTGCTCGGCGCCCCGAGCGAGGACCAGGACAAGTTCGCGTACTGGTCCGAGGTGGCGCTGACGCTGACCAAGTACTCGCAGGAGGAGGTCGACGCGGCGACGCAGGCGTTCCTCGACTACGCCTCGGACCTGGTCGAGCAGAAGCGCGCGCACCCCGGCGACGACCTGCTCAGCGAGCTGACCCAGATCTCCGACAGCCAGGACGGCCGGCTCAGCCACGACGAGCTGGTCTCCACCGCGCGCGGCCTGCTGCTCGCGGGGCACGAGACCACCTCGAACATGATCCTGAAGATGACGGCGCTGCTGCTGTCCGAGCGGGAGCGGTACGAGGCCGTGGTCGCCGACCCGGGGCTGGTCACCGGCACGGTGGAGGAGTCCCTGCGGATGGACCCGCTGGCGGGCGTGGGCATCCCGCGCTACATCACCGAGGACATCGAGGTCGGCGGGGAGCCGGTCGCGCCGGGCAGCAGCCTGCTCGTCAGCCTGGCCGCCGCCAACCGGGACGCGCGCAAGTTCCCCGACCCCGACCGCTTCGACCCGCGGCGCGAGAACAACAGCCAGCACGTCGCCTTCGGCGCCGGGCCGCACTTCTGCGTCGGCCAGACGCTGGCCCGGGTGGAGCTGAAGGTGGTGCTGGAGACCTTCGCGCGCCGACTGCCCGGCCTGCGGCTGCGGGACACCCCCGACCAGCTGCGGCAGCGCGAGGGCGTGGCCGCCGGCGGCCTGCAGGAACTGTGGGTCGAGTGGTGACGCGGCAGGCCGGCGGGCAGCGGGGAACGAGGAGGTAGCATGAAGATCACCGTGGACCAGGACGCGTGCTGCGGCAGCGGGTTGTGCGTACTGAGGGCCGACCGGGTGTTCGACCAGCGTGAGGAGGACGGTGTCGTGATGCTGCTCGACGCGGCGCCGTCGCCGGAGCACCACGAGGACGTGCGCGCCGCCGCCGAGGGGTGCCCGACCGGAGCCATCCGACTCGCGGAATGAACACCACAGCGCCGGCCGCCTCGCCGTCCCCCCGCTCGGTGCTCGCGCGCCACAAGCTGATGCGCGCCGCCGAGCGGCTCATCGCCGAACGGGGCTTCGCAGGCGTCTCCGTACGGCAGATCAGCGAGGCGGCCGGCCAGCGGAACAACTCCGCCGTGCAGTACCACTTCAACGGCCGTGACGAGCTCATCAAGGCGATCCTGTCGAGCTACACGGACGTCATAGAGGAGCGGCGCATCGCCATGGTCGAGGCGCTCGGCGGCCGGCGGATCTCGCTGGAGGAGCACTACCGGTGCCTCATCATGCCGGGCGTCGAGTACCACATCGAGGCACCGGCCCCGACCTGGGGCGCGCGCTTCCTCGCCCAGGCGATCGTCGAGCCGGCGCTGCGCGAGTACGTGATCCAGGAGCATCTGAACACCCCCTCGCACCGCATCCTCGACACCTACGGGGCGCTGCGGCGCGAGGACCTCGACCCCGGGCTGCGCCGGCGGCACAGCGCCATGGTGCGCCAGCTGACCGTGCACGCCTTCGCCGAGCTGGAACACGACCTGGCGGACGGCCGGATCGACCGCGCCGAGGCGGAGCAGCGCTGGCGGCTGCTGGGGGAAGATCTGATCACGGCGCTGTGCGGGCTGTCCACGGCCCTCCTGGGCCGGGCGTGAGCGCACCGGTCCGTACGGTGCGCGGTCCGGCCGCGGGGCCGGGTCAGCGCAGGCCCAGCCGGGCGGCGGCCGTGTCGCCGCGGGTGCCGACCGGGAGGACGCCGGTCGCGGCGCCCAGCCCGTAGGGCGGCATGTCGACGTAGACCGCCTCGTACGCGCCTGCCGCGACGGTGTACGTCTCGTGGAACACGCCCACGCTGCCGCCGCTCTCCCGGACCCGCCGGTTGAAGTCGGCCCAGGCCGGCCGGTGCAGGCGGTCCGGCGCCGAGGCGTACGCCAGCAGCTTCTCCGCCGACTCCCAGTACTGGATCACCTCGACGACCCGGGGCGGGCCGAGCCGGGTACGGGCGCCCAGCAGCCCGCTGTCCCGGTCGGCCAGCAGCTCCCGGATCATCGGCGCCATCGCCTTGGTGACCGGCACCCAGTGGCGCGGCGCGCGCAGCCGGTTGATGCGCATGCCCAGGACGAAGACGACCAGGTCGCCGCCGGCCGCAGCGGTGGTGCGGCCCCGCTCGGGCGCGGGTGCGCTGCGCGTCATGCGGTCACCTCGGCGGGCGTGTGCGCGGCATCCGTCAGCGCGCCACGGACGAGTTCGGCGTTGCGGGCGACGTGCTCGGGGCCGAGCAGTGCGTCGTGCGTGCCCGAGCCGTCGATCCGTACCGTCCGGGTGCGGGAACTGCCCTCCCAGCCGGCGCGCTCCCCGAGCACGTACGGCACTCCGTCCCGGTCGGCGGAGAGCACCGTGATCGGGGCGGTGACCGTGCCGAGGTTGGGCGTGCGGCAGCAGAAGTCCAGGTAGTCCCGGGCCCGGCCGAGGGCGTCCTCGGTGACGGCTCCGCTGCCGTCGCGGCGGCCGAGCCGGGAGCGCAGCTCGTCGTCGAAGCGGGCCAGGGCTTCTTCGCCGGGCGGTGCGGCGGCGGTGAAGCGGTAGGAGTCGAGCAGGACCAGCCGGGACACCTCGCGTCCGCGGCGTTCGAGTTCCTTGGCGACCTCGAAGGCGAGGTTGCCGCCGAGCGAGTAGCCGAGGAGGGGGCAGGGGCCGGCGGGGACGAGCGAGACGATCGCGTCGGCGTACCGGGTGATCTTGTCCTCTTCGGTGAGGTAGTCGAACGCGACGAGACGGAAGCCGTCGAGCAGGCCGGCCAGTTCGCGGTAGAGCAGGCCGTGGCCGCCGGCCGGCGGGAAGCAGAAGACGGTGCGGTCCGGGCCGGCCGCGGCGCCGAAGCCGACGTACGGCGCGGTGTCCGCGGTGGCGGCGGACGCTCCGGTGACCACCTCCTCGACCGCGCGGGCCATGCCGCGCAGCGTGGTCCCGGCGAACAGCGGGCCGACGGGGATCTCGGTGGCGTACGCCGTGCGCAGGTGGTGGACCAGCTCGATGAGGGCGAGCGAACTGCCGCCGCTCTCGAAGAAGTCGTGGTGCGGGCCGAACGGCCCGCCGCCGAGCACGGCGTGCCAGTGCTCGGCCATCCGCTCCTCGTAGGGGGTGGCGGGCGGCTCGGGGCTGTCGCTGGGCGGCTCGGGCGCGGGGGCCGGGAGGGCCGCGGTGTCGAGCTTGCCGTTCGGCGTCAGCGGCAGCTGGGGCAGTGACACGAAGTGGGCGGGGATCATGAAGGCGGGCAGCCGGCCCGCGAGCCGGCGGCGCAGTTCGGCCGGGTCGTGCCGCATCCCCTCCCCCGGTACGTAGTAGGCGCACAGCGTGTTCTCGCCGCCGTCGGTCCGGTGGGTCGTCACATGGACCTGGCGCAGTCCGGCGCAGTCGGCCAGCTGGGCCTCGACCTCGCCGGTCTCCACGCGGTGGCCGCGCACCTTCACCTGGCGGTCCGCGCGGCCGAGCAGATGCACGGTGCCGTCGGCGGACCAGCGGGCCAGGTCGCCGGTGCGGCAGAGCCGGCGTGCCGGGCCGTCCAGGGCGCGGCGGGGGAAGCGGCGCGCGGTCTCCTCGGGGTCGGCGGGGTAGCCGGCCGTGACCCCTGCGCCGCCGACCCAGAGTTCGCCGGTCACGCCGCAGGGCACCGGCTCGCCGTGCCGGTCGAGGATGTACAGCTCGCTGTTGGGGAGCGGGCGGCCGATGGGCACGCCGAGCCCCGGTTCGAGGCCGTCCACCGGGCCTTCGAAGTACGCGCTGTCGATGGTGGCCTCGGTCAGGCCGTAGGAGTTGACCAGGCGGGTGTCCGGGCCGCACAGGGCCCGCAGGCGCCGGTGCTCGCCGACCCGCCAGGTGTCGGAGCCGACGACGAGCAGCCGCAGGAAGTCCAGCCGCAGCCCGTCCCGTGCGCAGTGCTGCAGCAGGGCGCGGGCGACCGCCGGGACGATCTCCGCGCAGTCCACCCGCTCGGCCGCCATCGTCCGGTACAGCCGTGCGGGGTCCAGGACCAGGTCGCGGTCGGCGAGGACGAGCGTGCCGCCCGAGCACAGGGCGCGCACCAGGTCACCGGTGAAGACGTCGAAGGACGGCCCTGCCACCTGCAGGTGGACGCGGACCTCGTCGTCGAGGCGGTACTCCGCGCGCCAGGCGGCCTGTACGGAGGCGAGGTTGCGGTGGCTGACCCGGACGGCCCGGGGCCGGCCGGTCGAGCCGGAGGTGTGGATGAGGTAGGCGGGCGCGTCCAGGGTGACGCGCGGCTCGGGCCCGCCGTCCCCGGGCAGGGGCGCCGCCAGCTCGTCGGCGGTGACCACCGGGGGCCCGGCCGCCCCTGCCGGACGGTCCGGCGTTCCCGAGGTGCCGGCGGGCCGGTCGGTCACGACCAGGACGGCACCGGCGTCCGCCACCATGCGGTCCAGCCGCCCCGCCGGGTGGGAGGGGTCGAGGGGCAGGTAGCAGCCGCCGGCCCGCAGCACCGCGAGCACCGTGAGGATCAGTTCGGGCGACTTGGCCATGCGCAGTGCCACCACGGCGCCGTCCCGGACGCCCCGCTCGTGCAGCTGCCGGGCCATGGCGCGGGACCGTCCGTCCAGCTCGCCGTAGGTCAGCCGGCGGGCTTCCCCGGAGGCGGTGGGGGCGACGACGGCGACGGCCCCGGGATGTGCGGCGGCCTGCTGACCGATGAGTTCATGGACCGGCAGATCATGGGCGGCGGTCCGTCCGGCGCCGCTCCACCGGGTGAGGATCAGCTCGCGCTCCTCGGGGTGGAGCAGCGGCAGCCGGCAGGCGGGCGCGTCGGCGGGGGCGCGGGTCAGCGCGTCGAGCAGGTTGAGGTAGTGCCCGGCCAGCCGGCGCACCGTGGCCGCGTGGAAGAGGTCGGTGTTGTACTTGAGCGCGCACTCGAAGCGGCCCTCGGCCTGGTACTCGTACACGGCCAGGGTGAGGTCGAACTGCCCCTCCTGCTCCGGCAGTTGGATGTTCGCCACACGGTGGCCCGCGAGTTCGTTCCCGAGCTGGTGCGTGAGCAGCACGAACATCGCCTGGAACACCGCCGAGCGGCTGGCGTCGTGCGGCAGCCCCAGCTCCTCGACGAGCAGGACGAACGGGTACTCCTGGTGGTCCAGGCCACCCAGCACCGCGTCCCGGGTACGGGCCAGCAGGCCGGCCACCGAGGGGCCGTCGGCCAGCCCGACGTGCAGCGGCAGCGGATTGGTGAAGTAGCCGTAGACGGGGCCGAACTCCTCACGCGTACGGCCGCTGACCGGGCTGCCGACGATGATGTCGTCCTGGCCCGAGTAGCGGTGCAGCAGCAGGTAGTACGCGCTGAGCAGCACCATGAAGGGCGTGACGTCGTGGCGGCGCGACAGCTCGTGCACCCGTGCGCCGAGTGCCGCGTCGATCTCGAACAGCTCGGAGGCGCCGTGGTGGGTGGCCACCGCCGGGCGGGGCTTGTCGGTGGGCAGCGCCAGGTCCGGGATGCGCTCGGGGAGGTGGCCGCGCCAGTAGTCCAGCATCCGCCGCGCTTCGGGCCCGGCGAGCATCCGCTCCTGCTGGTCGGCGAAGTCCCGGTAGCGGGCGGGTACGGGCGCGAGCGCGGCGGGCCTGCCGGTGCGCAGCGCGTCGTAGACCTCGAACAGTTCCTCGACGAAGGTGAAGATGGACTGGGCGTCGGCGACGATGTGGTGGACGGCCTTGAGGACGGCCCAGCGGTCGGGCGCGAGCCGGAAGAGGCGCAGCCGGACCAGCGGGTCGCCGGTCAGGTCGTACGGCCTGCGGTACTCGCGGATCATGCGCTGCCGTACGGTCTCCTCGTCCTCGCCGCACACGTCGAAGACGGCCGTGTCGGCGCGTACGTGGGGCGAGATCCGCTGGACGGGCCGCCCCTCCTTCCGTACGAAGGTGGTCCGCAGGCAGGGGTGGCGTTCCAGGAGGGTGCGGAAGGCGGCGAAGAACAGGTCCGGGTCGAGCTCGCCGTGGACGGTCAGCGCGCCGCCGATGTTGTAGGCGTGCGCGTCCGGGTCGAGTTCCTTGAGGAACCACAGGGCCTTCTGGTTGGGCGTGAGGGGGTGTTCCTCGTCCTCGGCCGGGCCTTCGTCCGCTGCGTGGTCCCCCTCGGCGTGCGGTACGGCCGCTGGCACGCCGCCGGGCTCGCCGGCTGCCGCAAGGCTCTCGTACAGCCGGGCGGTCAGGGCCGCGACCGGTTCGCCGCTGAGCAGGGCGACCACCGGGAGGGTGGCGCCCAGTTCGGTGCCCGCGCGGGCCCGCAGCTCCATCGCCAGCAGGGAGTCCAGGCCGAGCGCGAGCAGCCCGGCCGCCGGGTCGATCCGGTCCCGGTCCACGCCCAGCACGGTGGCGACCAGCTCGGCGAAGCGTTCCGCGACCAGCTGCCGGCGGGCCGCCTCGTCCGGGGCCGCGCGGAAGGCGTCGCGGAAGGTGCCGCGGGACGCGGTGGCAGGCGCGTCGGCGGCGGCCGCGGCCAGGTCGGCGACCAGTGGGGGCGGCGCGGCGTACCAGGCGGTGGCGGTCGGCCAGTCGGTGACCTGCGCGACGGCCAGGTGTGCCCGGTCCTGGCCGATGACGCGTTCCAGTACGGCCATGCCGGCGGCGGGCGCGAGCGGGTTCATGCCGCGTGCGGTGCGGTAGTGACCGGCGAGGCCGCGTTCCTCGATCATCCCGGCGTCCCAGGGGCCCCAGGCGAGGCTCAGCGCGGGCAGTCCCCGGGCGCGGCGGTGGTGGGCGAGCGCGTCGAGGAAGGCATTGCCGGCCGCGTAGTTGGTCTGGCCCGCGGTGGTGAGCAGCGCGGCGATGGAGCCGAAGAGGACGAAGTGGTCGAGCGGTTCGTCGCGGAGGTGGTGGTGGAGCAGCCAGGCGCCGGCCGCCTTGGGCGCGTAAGCGGCGTCGAACGCCGCCCGGTCCATCGCCGGCACCAGGGTGTCCCTGACCTCGCCGGCCAGGTGGAAGACGCCGCGTACGGGCGGCAGCCCCCGGCGGCGGTGGGCGGCGAGCCAGCCGGTCAGCGCCGCCTCGTCGGTGATGTCGAGCGCGACCGGGAGGGCCTGCGCGCCGAGCGCCTCCAGCTCCCGTACGAAGGCCACCCGCCGCCCGGCCGGGCTGTCGGGGTCGACGGCCTGCCACTGGTCGCGTTCGGGCAGTGCGGTGCGGCTCATCAGGATCAGCCGCCGGGCGCCACGCTCCACGAGGGTGCGGCAGAGGACCTGCCCGAGGGCGCCGAACGCACCGGTCACCAGGTAGCAGCCGTCGGGCCGCAGCCGCAGGGGCAACGGCCGGGTGAGGCCGGCGGGCGGCCGGAGCCGGGCCGTGCGCCGGTGGCCGCCGCGCAGCGCGATCTCCTCGTCCCCCGTGGTGGCGAGTTCGCGCAGGACCGCCTCGGCCTCGCCGGCGGCGGGTTCGGCGGCGAGGTCGATCAACGTGCCGCGCTGGGAGGGGAGTTCCTGCTGCCACAGAACCCGGCCGAGGCCCCAGGCGGCGGCGCCCAGCGGTTCGACGGGATCGCCGTCGGCCACCGCCTGGGCGCCGCGGGTGATGATGTGCAGCCGGGCGCCCGGCTGTGCCGTGGGCAGCAGTTGGGCGAGCTGGACCAGCGAATAGGTGCCGAGGTCCGTGCACCGGGTGAGGTCTTCGCGAGTGGCGGTGCTGAGCGGCGGCAGGTCCAGGTTCCACAGGTGCACCACGGCCTCGAAGGGCGCGTCGAGCGCGGCGAAGAGGCGGGCCAGATCGTCGGCGGAGCCGGGCCGTACGGTGCTCTCCTCCGGGCCGTGCGCGTACCGCGTACCGGGCCGTACCAGGTGGCAGCGGCCGCCGCGCGCCCGTACCAGCGCGGCCAGTTCCCCGGCGAGCGGGCCGGAGTCGGCGAAGACGAGCAGCGCCCCGGGCGGTTCGGCGGTGGTGTCCTCGGGCGGCGGGCTGTCGGTCCAGACGAGTTCGGTGAGCCAGGTGTCGAGGGTGGCCGGCCCTGCCGCTGCCGCCGCGCGGTCGACGTCGGCCGCGTGGAAGCCGGTGATCCGGCCGAGCGGCGTGCCGTCCTCCGCGTACAGCGCGAGGTCGCCGGTGATCCCCTCGTCGTCCTCGTGGGTGAGGGTGGCGTGCGCCCAGAACGGCCCGTCACCGGCCGGTTCGAGGCGTACCTCGGCGAGGGAGAGCGGCAGCCGGATGGCGCCGGGCGTCCCGTCGCCGTCCGTGAGGGCGGGCGTCAGCAGCGTCTGGAAGGCGGCGTCGAGCAGGGCGGGGTGCCAGTGGTCCGGTCCGGGTCCGCCGGTGAGCGCGGCCGGTGGCCGGATGCGGGCCAGTGCTTCGCCCGGCCCGGTCCAGACCTCCTCGATGCCCTGGAAGGCCGGACCGTACTCGTAGCCCTGTGCGGCCAATGCGGCGTAGCACTCGTCGCGGGAGAGCCGGCGGCGGGCGCGTGAGCGGACCGCTTCGGCGTCGAGCGCCGGGCCGGGGCCGCGCCGCTGGCCGGTGCGGACCACTCCGGTGGCGTGGACGGTGCGGCCTGCCCCGCCCTGTGTCGTGGCGACGGTGAAGTCCGCGCTGTCGGGGTCGAAGGAGAACTGGACGGCGGGCGGCCGCTGTTCGTCGAGGAAGAGCGCCTTGGCCAGCCGGACGTCGGCCAGTACGGCCGGGGTGCCGCCGGTCATCGCGCGTACCGCCTGGGCCGCCATCTCCAGGTAACCGGCGGCGGGGAAGACGGCATTGCCCTGGATGCGGTGGTCGGCCAGGTACGGCAGCTGCTCGGGGTCGAGCCGGGTCTCCCAGGTGGGCTGCGCGTGCGGGGTGCGGCGGCCCAGCAGCGGGTGGTCGCGGTGGCCGAGCCGGAGCCCCGCGATGCCTTCGGGCTCGGCCCAGTAGCGGTCGCGGCGCCAGGGGTAGCGCGGCAGCGGGACCGGCCTGCCACTCGGCTGGAGCGCGTGCCAGTCCGGTTCGGCGCCGAGGGTGTGCAGGGCGGCCAGCGTCCGCAGGAACCTGTCGGGCTCGTCCTCCCGGCGGTGCAGCGAGGCGAGCGTCCACCCTTCGACGCCCTTGGCCGCGAGGCATTCGGTGATCGAGTGGCCGAGCACGGGGTGCGGCCCGATCTCCAGGAAGAGGCGGTGGCCGTCGTCGGCGAGCCGGTCGACGGCCGCCCGGAAGCGGACCGGCTCGCGGACGTTGTCCCACCAGTACGCCGCGTCCAGCTCCGCTCCCCCGGCGATGCCCGCACGGGCCGTCAGGTACAACGGCACCGCGGTGGGCCGGGGCGCGAGGTCCGCGAGCGCGGCCAGCAGTTCGTCCCGTACCGGGTCCATCCGCACGCTGTGGTACGGGACGTCGACCGCCAGGAAGCGGGCGAAGACCTGCTCGCGTTCCAGCTCTGCGGCCAGGTCGCGGAGGGCGTCCGTGTCTCCGGAGAGGGTGACGCCGGTGGGCCCGTTGACGGCGGCCACCGACACCAGGTCACGGAGCGGGCGGATGCGGTGCGCGGCCTCGGCCTCGGTCAGTCCGACGGCGAGCATGGTGCCGGTGCCGGCCAGCCGCTGCTGGAGGCGGCTGCGGTGCAGGACGATCCCGACGGCCTGCGGGAGGTCGTAGACGCCGGCTTCGTAGCAGGCGGCGACCTCGCCGGTGCTGTGTCCGACCACGGCGTCGGGGCGCAGGCCGTGGCTGCGCCAGAGTGCGGCCAGCCCGGTCTGGAGCGCGAAGTTGGCGGGCTGCGCGAGCCAGGTCTCCGCCATTCTCGACGTGTCCTCGTCCGCGGCGAGTTCGTCCAGCAGGGACCAGCCCGCCCGGGCGCGGATCTCGCGGTCGACGGCCTCGACGGCCGCCCGGTAGACGGGTTCGGTCGCCAGGAGCCTGCGGCCCATCCCCCACCACTGCGGGCCCATCCCGGTGAACACCCAGGCGGTGCGTACCGGGCCGTGCGCCGGCCGGCGGCCCGTCACCACCGCCGGGTGCGGCTCGCCGCGCTCGTACGCGGCCAGCGCCTCGTCCAGCGCCTCGGGGGCGTCCGGCGCGTACACCACCGCGAGCCGGTGTTCATGGTGTTCGCGCCGGTGGGCGAGGGTGTGGCCGACGTCCGCGAGCGAGGGCGGGGTGCCGTGCGCGCCGGCGAGTTCGGCGCGCAATCCGGTGGCGAGGTCCCGCAGCCCTTCGGGGTGGCGTGCGCTGAGCGGCAGGATCGTACGGCGGTTCCGCGGCGCCGCGGTGGCCGGTTCGGCGTCGCGGGGCGCGGGCAGCGGGTCGTGGCGCGGTGGCTCTTCCAGCAGGACGTGGGCGTTGGTGCCGCCGAAGCCGAAGGAGTTGACGCCGGCCCTGGCCGGTCCTTCGTGCGCGGGCCAGTCGACCAGCCGGTCCGGGATGCGGAAGGGCAGGGCGGCCGCGTCGATGGCGGGGTTGAGCCGCTCCAGGTTGAGGTGCGGCGGGATCTTCCGGTGCTTCAGGGCCAGTACCGTCTTGATCAGTCCGGCGATGCCCGCGGCGGACTCGGTGTGCCCGATGTTGGTCTTGACCGAGCCGACGTAGCACGCGGCGCCGGGCGGCCGCCCCGCGGAGAGCACGCGGGCGAGGGCGTGTGCCTCGACCGGGTCGCCCACGGGCGTGGAGGTGCCGTGCGCCTCGACGTACTGGAGGCTGCCCGGTGCGACGCCGGCCTCGGCGCACACCGCGCGGACCAAACCGACCTGGGCGTCCTCGCGCGGCACGGTGATGCCGTTGGTCCGCCCGTCCTGGTTGACGCCGCTGCCGAGCACCACCGCGTGCACCGGGTCGCCGTCCCGCACCGCGTCGGCGAGCCGCTTCAGCACCACCACGCCGACGCCTTCGGCACGTACGTAGCCGTTCGCCGACGCGTCGAAGGCGCGGGAGCGGCCGTCGGCGGAGAGGAAGCCGCCCTTGGACTCGGCGATGGTGTACTGCGGTGCGCAGTGCAGCAGGGTGCCGCCGGCCAGCGCGAGGTCCGTCTCGCCGCGCAGCAGGCTCTGCCGGGCGAGGTGCAGGGCGACCAGGGAGGAGCTGCAGGCGGTGTCGAGGGAGACGCTCGGGCCGCGGAAGTCGAAGGCGTGCGAGATGCGGTTCGACACCATCGTCATCATGGTGCCGGTCGCGGTGTGGGCCGCCGGGAAGTCCAGGTCGGCGAAGTGCAGCACCTTGTAGTCGACGGTGAAGGCGCCGATGAACACGCCGACGTCGCGGCCGGCGAGGCCCGCGGGACGCTGTCCGCCGTCCTCCAGCGCCTCCCAGCTGACCTCCAGGAGCTTGCGCTGCTGGGGGTCCAGGTGCGCGGCCTCGCGCGGGCTGATGCCGAAGAACTCCGGGTCGAACTCGTCGAAGCCGTCGATGTACCCGCCGCGGCCGCCGACCAGCCGTCCGGGCTTGGCCCGGTCCCGGCTGCGCAGGGTGGTGACGTCGTACCGGTCGGCGGGGGTCGGGACGATGCAGTCGCGGCCCTCGGCGAGGTTCCGCCAGAACGCCCGGTGGTCGTTGGCGTGTCCGGGCAGCCGGCAGCCGATGCCGATGATGGCGATCCGGTCACGGTAGGCGCAATCGGGCGCTTCAGTCATAAATGCACCATAGGCGACATACACGACAGCGCTGGGCCGACTGCGCTGACGACACGTCAGGTCAGCTTGTCGGACTGCCGGACCGGCGGGCGGCCCGTCGCGTCAGAGGGGCGCGTCGGGCGTGACGTAGAGCGAGCCGCCGCCCGCCGGCCGATCCGCCTCCTTCGCATGCCGGTTGAGCGGATCGGCGGCGGCGAAACCGGACAGGGCGCGGAGCCGCTGCCGGAGCCGGGCGAGGTCCGCGGGCGGCCCGCCGGGCGAGATGTCGGCGGCCAGCTTGTACGATCCGCGGCTCCCGGCGGGCAGCAGGTACGTCAGATGCCAGACGTCGGTACCGGGCAGCCGGTCGAGCAGCGAGGAGGGGAGGTCGGCGTGGTCGGTGAGGCCGTCGGCGAGCAGCAGCACCTGGCCGGTGGCCCGGTGGCCGCGCCAGAGGAACGTCACGGCATGCCCGCCGGACGCTCCGGGCGCCTCCTCGACCAGGGGCGTGCCGCGCCGTTCGGCATCCGCCCAGAAGGCGGCGAGCAGGGCTTCGCGTGCGCTTCCGGCGGCGGTGGCGAGCCGGGCCGCGAGGCGTTCGACGCAGGGGCCGGCCATACGGAACGGCCGCGAGTCCCGGGCGCCGGGACCGACGAGGACGTACATCTCTCCCGCTTTCCTGAGCGGCGTGCGGCCCCTGTGACCGCCCCGCCGCGACGATGATTACTTAGGTTAGCCTAAGCTAACTTCATCGGTCATAGGATTCTGCCCCGCACCGGGAGGCCGTCCATGCGTCTGCTCGTCACCGGCCGCGCCGGATTCACCGGCTCGCCCTTCCTCAGGGCCCTGCTGTCGCCCACGCCCCTGAGCGCCCCGCGCGCCGTCACCGTGCTCGACCCCGCCGCCTGCTCCGGCCGCGCCGGGCCGCCGCCCTTCGCCGGCCGGTCCTGTGTCGACCACGTACCCGGCGACGTGCACGACCGCCCGCTGGTGCACGAGCTGATGCGTCATCACGAACTGGTCGTGCACCTCGCCGAGGAACCCGACGCAGGGCGCGCCGTCTCCGTCGACCTGCCGGCCACCCGCACGCTCCTGCAGTCCGCCGTGCACGCCGGGGTGACACGGTTCGTCTACGTCTACGACCACTACCGGGCGCTGCGCCTGACGCTCGGCGGCGGCGAGGCGGGACAGGTACACGACCTCGGCGGCGGAACCGAACTGACCGCCGCCGAGCTGACCGGACGGCTGCTCGCCGAGTGCGGCACCCCGGGAGGCGCGCGATGAGCCGCTGGCTGGTGACCGGGGCCGACGGCGAGGTCGGGCGCGGGCTGTGCGCGCTGCTGCGCGCCAACGGCCACCGCTTCCTGCCCCTCGCGCGGGACGACCTGGACCTCTTCGACGCGGCGGCCGTGCAGTCCACGCTGCTGCGCACCCGCCCGACCGTGGTCGCGCACTGCGCCGCCTGGCCCGGCCCGGACGACCGGCCGGCCGGGTCCCGCACCGTCCGCTGCGGCCTCGACGCGCTGCGGGTCCTCGCACGGACCTGCGGCCGGCTCGACGCCTGCCTGCTGCACCTGGCAGCGGGCCGGACGCTGTGCACGACCTCGCTGTACGCGGCACACGGCCGGGCCGTGACGCACGAGGAACTGCCGGACAGCGCACCGGGCGTGACACACCGGCACACCGGCGGCGACTGCGTAGGTCCCGACCGGGTGGGCGACGTGGCCGCGCGGCTCTACGCGCTGGGCAGCGCACCCGGCGGCCGGGCGGCGAGCGGCCGCCCGGCTCCGGCCGTCAGCACCGGGTCCGGGTACCGCTGAACGACCGATGGCGGGCCCGCCGGGCGGGAGCCGGCGGCTGCACCGGCTTGCTTATTGATCGCGCACCCAATAACGTCCGGGCAGGTCGTCACAGCGGGGCGGCTCGCCGGAAGCCCCCACTCGCAGGGCACTTCGGCGGCAGCCCCACGCCCCAGCGACGAAGGAGTCGTTCATGCAGCCCGAACTCGCCGTGCTCTCCGCGCGGCTGCTCGACCCGGTCACCGGCACGTTCCTGCCGCACACCGCCCTCGCGGCGGCCGGCGGCCGGATCACCCGCCTCGGGGACGACCGGGAGATCCGCGCGCTCGCGGGCCCGGGCACCACCGTCGTCGACCTCAAGGGCGCCGTCGTCACGCCCGGCCTCGTGGACGGGCATCTGCACCCGGTGACCGGCGCACACCGCACACTGGGCGTCGACCTGTCCGGCTGCACCGACCTCGCCGCCGTACGCGAAGCCCTCGCCGGAGCACGCCGGAACCTGACGCCCGGTGCGTGGCTGCGCGGCTGGGGCCTGGACCCCAACGTCTTCGGCGCGGGACCCGTCACCGCCGCCGCGCTCGGTCCCGTCCTCGACGGCGTGCCCGCGGCGCTCGACCTCTTCGACGCACACTCCCTGCTGGCCTCGCCGCGCGCGCTGGAACTGGCCGGGATCGACGGGCCGCGCCGCTTCGACCAGGCCGCCGAGATCGTCTGCGACGACGCGGGACGGCCCACCGGGCTGCTCCTGGAGGACGCCGCCTGCGAACTGGTGGAGGCGGTGGCCCCGGCACCGAGCGCGGCCGAGCGGCGCGAGCGGGTCGTCACCGTCCTGCGCGGCATGGCGGCGGCGGGGCTGACCGGCGGGCACGCGATGGACGCGGGTGACGACAGCCTCGCCACGTACGCGGCGCTGGAGGCCGAGGACGCGCTCCCCCTCAGGGTGCGCGTCGCCCCGTGGTGCCAGCCGGGGGCCGACGAGGAGGCACTGGCGGAGCTGATCCGCATGCAGGGCACCGGCGGGCGGCTCTGGCAGGTCGCGGGCGTGAAGCTCTTCATGGACGGCACCATCGACAACGGCACCGCCTGGCTGGAGAGCCCCGACTGCCACGGCGAGTCCACGCACGCCTTCTGGCCGGACCCGGACGCCTACACCCGCGCCGTCACCGCGCTGCACCGCGCGGGCGTGCCCACCGCCACCCACGCCATCGGCGACGCCGCCGTACGGCACGTCCTCGACACGGTGGAGAAGGCCACGGCGGAGAGCGGCCGGACGCTGCGGCACCGCGTCGAGCACATCGAGACCGTCCCGGACGACACCCTCGGCCGCTTCGCCGCGCTCGGAGTCGCCGCGTCCATGCAGCCCACCCACTGCTGCGAGTTCACCCGGGCCGACCACACGGACAACTGGTCGCGCCGGCTCGGCGAGGAGCGGGCCGCCCGCGCCTGGCGCTGCCGCGACCTGTGGGACTCCGGCGCCACCGTGGTCCTCGGCTCCGACTGGCCCATCGCGCCGTACGCACCGCTCGCCGTGATGGCCGGCGCCCGCCACCGCCGCCCCAGCCGCGACCTGACGCTGCCGCCGCACGGTCCCGGCCAGGCACTGACCCCGCTGGAAGCACTCCAGGGCCTGACCGTGAACCCGGCCCGGGTGGCCGGCGAGGAGCGGTTCGCTGGCCGCCTGGCGGTCGGCCACCGCGCCGACCTCACCGTCTTCGCCGACGACCCGCTCGCCGTCCCCGACACCGAACTCGCCGCGCTGCCCGTCCTGCTCACGGTCGTGGCCGGCCGGCCCACGTACCGGGACGCCGGACTGTGAGGCGGGCCCGGCGGCCGGGCGGTACGGGACGCTCGCGCCCCGCGCCGTCCGCGCGGCCGGTCGCGACGCGGGCCGCCTGACCACCGCATTCAGCGGTTGTCCGGTGCACCGACCTGGGTACCGGAGCAGTCGTCATGGGATGCTGGGGCCTCCATGGATCATGGCGAGCAACGGGAGAGTACGGCAGCGTGATGGCAGCGACACGGCGGGCCCGCACCGGCACCTGGGACCGTTTCGCGGCGTCCGACCCCGGACTGCTGCGGCTGATGGCGGGGTTGCGGACGGTCGGCGCGATCGCGCTGGCCCTCGCCGTCCTCGCGCTCCTCGGCACGGACGTCACGCACATGGTGGCGGGCGCGATGGCGGCGATGGTCGCCACCTTCGCCATCAAGGAGAAGGAGGTGCGCGGGCAGGCCGTCACGCTCGCGTGCGGACTGCCCGTCGCGCTCGTCGCGATGTCACTGGGCGCGCTCCTGCACGCCCGGGTCATCGCCGGTGACGTCTTCTTCGTCCTGCTGATCTTCGGCGCGGTCTACGGGCGCAGGTTCGGCGACCGCGGCACGGCGCTCGGCCTGATCGGCTTCCAGGTCTACTTCATCTCCCTGTTCGTCCGCGCCACCGTCGACGCCCTGCCACAGCTGTACCTGACGCTGGCCGTGGCGTTCGCGTGCAGCGCGGTCATACGTTTCGCCGTGGTCCCGGAGACACCGCAGCGCACCCTGGCCCGGCTGCGGGAGGCGTTCCGGGCCCGGCTCGCACAGCTGGTCGCCGCGCAGGTCGAGCTGCTGGACGCCACGCCCGAGGACCTGGACAAGGTCCTGGACACCCTGCGGCGGCGCACCGCCCGGCTGCACGAGGCGGCCCTGATGATCCAGGGCCGGCTGGAGGAGGGCACCCGGGACGCAGCCACCGCCGCCCGTCTGCAGCGCCGTGTCGCGGACGCCGAGATCGCCGCCGAGCGGCTCGGCGTCACCCTGCTCAACGCGCGCAGCGCCGAACGCGCCGACACCATCACCCTGCACCTGCCGCACGCCCCTGTGCAGGTCGCCGAGCACCGCATGCCCACCGAGGACGCCACCACCGGCACGCTGCGCCGCGACCTCAACGCGCTGCACCTGCTGATCGCGCGCCCCGCGGGCGACGGACGCGGCATGGCCGTGGCCCACGTACGGAACCGGCTGCTCGGCTACCGCGACGAGGACAAGCTGCCGCCGGCCTCGCCCGCCGTGCAGGACGTCTTCCGTGGCATAGGTGAGGCCGCGCGCGCCGTGCTGGGTCTGCGGCTGGCGCTGGACGGGCCGCAGGACGCCTCCGACGACAGTCCAGCGACGGCCCGCTCCCGCGAGGAGTTCGACGCCGAGGACGTCGCGATGGCGGGCCTGGACGAGGAGGCGGAGGAGCAGGCGGCCGACGAGCGGACCGGGCTGCGGCGGCCCACCACGAGGGCCGCCTTCCAGGTCGCCGTGGGGTCGACGCTGGCCATCATCGGCGGCGAGTTCCTGTCCAGCCAGCGCTGGTACTGGGCGGTGCTGACCTGCTGGGTGGTCTTCCTCAACACCGCCTCGACCGGCGAGATCATGGTCAAGGGGTACCGCCGGCTGGTGGGCACGGTGCTCGGCGTGGTCGCCGGTGTGGCGCTGGCGGGCCTGGTCGGCAACCACACCTGGCTCGCGTTCGGCCTGGTCCTGCTCCTCATCTTCGGGATGTTCTTCACGGCGCCGCTGTCGTACGCGCTGATGTCCTTCTGCGTCACCGCGATGCTCGGCCTGCTCTACACCCTGCTCAACACCTACAGCCTGGACGTGCTGATCCTGCGCATCGAGGAGACGGCACTGGGCGCGGCCTGCGGCATCATCGCCGCCGTACTGGTGCTGCCGGTGCACACCGACCGCCGGACGGACGAGCTGCTGGGCACCGTGCTGGAGCGGCTGCGGGACGTGGTGTCGGCGGCCGTCGAGCAGCTCAGTGGCGGGCCCGCCGTCGACCTGCTGGACAAGGCGCGCGACCT
>NZ_PQSQ01000003.1 GCF_002920575.1 Streptomyces sp. Ru73
CCTTGCGCGCCGCGGCCTGCATGACCCGCACCGACCGCGAGAACAGCGGCCGCCCCGCCACCGCGTCCCCCACGCCCGCCACATGACCCTCGTACGCCATCAGGCCGACGACCTTGAAGCCCGGCCGGCGCGCCACCAGCCGCGCGAATTCGGCCAGTTGTGCCGGCTCGTGCAGCGGCGAGCGGCGCGCTCCCACCCGCATCCGCCCGCCCGCGGCGCGGAACGACGTGTCCAGCTCCAGGCACACCCGGACCTCGGCCCGGCCGCCGGCCCGCGCCGCGTCGATCAGGTCCAGCTGCGCCACGTCGTCGACCAGCACCGTCACCGCGGCGGCGAGCTTCGGATCGTCCGTCAGCTCGGCGAAGGCGGCCCGGTCGGCGGACGGATAGGCCAGCAGCACGTCGGGGAAGCCGGAGCGGGCCAGCCACAGCGACTCGGCCAGCGTGAAGCTCATGATCCCGGCGAACCCGTCCCGCGCCAGCACGCGTTCCAGCAGGGCCCGGCAGCGTACGGACTTGCTCGCCACACGGATGGGCTTGCCGTGGGCGCGGCGCACCAGATCCGCCGCGTTGGCGTCGAACGCCGCGAGGTCGACGATGGCCAGCGGCGCGTCGAGGTGAGCGGTGGCCCGGTCGTACCGGGCGCCGAGAGCATGGGTGTCGGTCGTGAACCGGTGCATGACGGCAGCCTGCCAGACCGCATTACCGCAGGGTAGGGGAGAGATCGCTACAGACCGGACACACCGGGGGACCGGTACCGGACACGAGTTGCGGCCGGGGGCGCGACAGCCCGTAAAGTGGCGCGAGCCGCGGCCCGCAGACCCGCGGCACCAGGTCTGATCCATACGTTCCACCCGGCACGCCGCCGCCCGGGCACGGGACCGAACTGCGCGAGGGGGAGCGCGGGTGAGCGCCGAAGCCGAGTACGCCGACCCGCGCCGCCTGCCCCGGATACCCCCGCCACCGCCGTACCGCCCCGCGGCCGGAACCACCGCACAGGCCGCGGCCCGGAACGAGACCGGCCCCGGCCCGTCCGCGCACGACCGCCCCGCGCAGCCGGTGCCGCCCCGGCCCGCCGTCCCGCCGAAGCCGAACCGCCCCGCGCCGCCCGGCTACCGGGACACCGCGTCCTTCCACCTCGCCCGCGCTGCGGCCGCCTGGCACCGCGGCAAGGGCACGAAGGCACCGGCGGGCAAGGCCGTCCCGAAGCCGGCGGCCGCCGAAACGTCCCCCCAGGAAGGCCCCGCCGCCCGTACGCCGCTGCCTCCCGAGCGGGGCACCGCAGCGCCCGCCGCACAGCCCGCAGCGCCCGGTGCCACGCCGCCGCGCCGCCCGGCCCTGCGCAAGGCCGTCATCGCCGGCTGCCTCGTCCTCGGCCTCGGCCTCATCGGCGGGGCGGCGGCCGGCAGCTGGCTCGCCGGCGAACCGGGCACCGGCGAGGCGACCGCCGCCGCCTTCGCCGACGTCCGCGGCCTGTGGCACAGCGTCCCCGTCAACACCCTCTTCCCGCGCACCCTGCACGGCACGGCGGCCGGCCCCGGCGGCGCCGACCGTACCTGGCACCGCATCGCCGTCGCCCCCGACAGCAACTGCGCCAAGGCGTTCGACCCGCTGCTGGCCAAGGCACTGGCACCGGCCGGCTGCAAGCGGCTGCTGCGCGCCGACTACGTGGACGCCACCCGCAGCAGCGTGATCACCGTCGGCGTGGTCACCACCAGAACCGACCCGGCCGGCATGCGAGCGCTGGACAAGCGGTTCAGCACCGAAGGACTGGACAGCCGCCGCGACCTGATGCCACGCCCGTACGCGGCACCCGGCACCCTCGCCGCCGGCTTCGGGCCCGAGCAGCGCGCCAGCTGGAGCATCCAGGTACTGCCCGACGCGCCGCTCGTCGTCTACGCGGTCTCCGGCTTCGCCGACGGCCGGGAGGTGCCGGCCCCGGAGCCGGCGACCACGGCCACCCGCACCGACGCCACCTCGGCACCCGCCCAGTCCGGCCTCGGCCACGACGCCGCAGGCGTCGCCGACCGCATCGAGCACACCTTCCGCACCCAGGCGGCGAAGGCCGCGGAGGAAGACGAATGACCCGCGCCCGCCGCGCCCTCACGGCAGCCCTCACCGCCACGGCCCTGGCGGCGCTCACCGCCCCGCCCGCGCACGCCGACGGCATACGCACCCAGGAATGGGCCCTGGACGCGCTGCACGTCGACGACGCCTGGAAGACCACCAAGGGCGACGGCATCACCGTCGCCGTCCTCGACACCGGCGTGGACGCCGACCACCCCGACCTCAAGGGCCAGGTACTGGCCGGCAAGGACCTCATCGGCTTCGGCGCGCAGCGCGGCGACAAGACCTGGGCGGGCCACGGCACCGCCATGTCCGGCATCATCGCCGGGCACGGCCACGGCAAGGACAACGCCGACGGCGTCCTCGGCATCGCCCCCGAGGCGAAGATCCTCCCCGTCCGGGTGATCCTCGAAGACGCCGACCCGCAACGGAAGAGGGCCCGCACCGAGCGCGCCAACGCCCTCGCCGACGGCATCCGCTGGGCCGCCGACCACGGCGCCGACGTCATCAACCTCTCCCTCGGCGACGACAGCGACTCGGCCCACCCCGAACCGCGCGAGGACGCCGCCGTCCAGTACGCCCTCGCCAAGGGCATCCCGGTCGTCGCCTCGGCGGGCAACGGCGGCGAGCACGGCGACCACGTCTCCTACCCGGCCGCCTACCCCGGCGTGATCGCGGCGACCGCCGTGGACAAGTACGGCACCCGCGCCCCCTTCTCCACCCGCCGCTGGTACGCCACGGTCAGCGCCCCCGGCGTGAACGTCGTCATCGCCAACCCCGACCGCAAGTACTACGAGGGCTGGGGCACGAGCGCCGCCGCCGCGTACGTCTCCGGCGCGGTCGCCCTGGTCCGCGCGGCCCACCCCGACCTCAAGCCGGCCCAGATCAAACAGCTCCTCACCGAGACGGCGAGCGACTCCCCGCCCCACGGCCGCAACGACGACCGGGGCGCCGGCCTGGTCAACCCCGCAGCGGCCATAAAAAAGGGCGCCCCCACCACACAGACATCCGGCACCCCCACCACCTACACCAAGCAGTACTTCGGCCCGGGCCCCACCGCCGCCACCGGCGGCACCCACGCCTCCTGGCTCCCCTGGACCGCAACGGCAGCAGGCGCAGCCCTCATAGCCACAGCAGCCCTCCTCTGGCGCCGCCGCACCTGACCACTCACACCAACCCCCACCCACCCGTCATCCCTCCACCGACGGGAGGGGACGGGCCGCAGCGGGTGGAGTACCGGACGTCAAGCGAAGCAGTCCGGTACCCCACCCGCGGAGGCCCGGCACCGCACCCGGCAACCACCCAGCCCGTCCGGCGCTTGAGGACAACGTCACCGGGGCGCACCCCGACGAAACCGCACCGCCGGGCACCGCCCGCAACCCACCCCACCCCGGCCGATAGGCTCAAACCGTGGACGCGAAAAACATCCCCGACCCCGGCTTCTCCAACGACGACGGCTCCGCCGACCCCGAACTGGCGGCCGCCCTCGCCGCCTGGTCCGCGGACCACACCACCGAGCCCCGGCTGCTCGCGGCCCTCCGCGGCGCCCGCCTGCTCGTACCGGTGGTGGCCCTGCTGGGCGAGGTGGAGACCGGCCCGGACGGGCTCCAGCGCGAGAAGACCAGCGACATGGCCGTGCCGACGCTGCAGGCCCCGGACGGCCGCCGCGCGCTGCCCGCCTTCACGTCCATGGACACCCTGCACCGCTGGCGCCCGGACGCCCGCCCGGTCGCCGTACCGCTGGAGCAGGCGCTGCTCGCCGCGGCCCACGAGAAGGCCGACACGGTCGTGATCGACCTCGCGGGTCCCGTGACGTACCCGCTGACCGGCGGAGCCCTGCGCGCGCTCGCCGAGGGCCGGGAGAGCGCCGACCCGCTCGCCGACCCCGCCGTCACCGAGGCGCTGCGGGCCGTGCTCGCGGCCGAGCCCGGCGTGCGGGTCGCCCATCTGGCGCCGTCCGCCGACACCGATGCCACGCTGGCCCTGGGCCTCGTCCCGGACGCCCCGGCCGGTGAGGTCGCGCAGCGCCTGGCCACCGCGCTGGCCTCGGACACCGTCCTCCGTGAGCGCCTGGTCAAGGGCCTGGACCTGGCCCTCCTCCGGCCGGACACGACCCCCCGGGGCGAACCGCTGTACACCCGCTGACCCCCACCGGGCCGCACACGGCCCACGCAGGACCCACGCCTTCCCGATCAGCACCCACCTGCCCGCACCCCGCAGGCCCCCGCGACGCTCACCGCGTACCCCGGCAGGCACAGCCCGGCCGCAAAGGGCCCCGCACCCCGCCGGCCCCCGCCGAGAGGCGAGCCTCTCGCGGGCACCGCACAATCGCAGCAGGTGCAAGATCCCTTCGAGGAAGGCCCCTACATGGACACCCCGGAGACCCGCTCGGTCGTATCCGAGTTCCTCGGCACGCTGCTCCTGGTGTTCTTCGCGGTCGGCGCTGCCGTGCTGGCCGGGGAGTACATCGGGACCTTCGGCATCGCCCTGTCCTTCGGCTTCACCCTGCTGGCCCTGGCCTACGCGCTCGGCCCCATCTCGGGCTGCCACGTCAACCCCGCGGTGACGCTCGGCATGCTGCTCGCCCACCGCATCACCGTCCGTACGGCCGTCGAGTACTGGATCGCCCAGCTGCTGGGCGGCATCGTCGGTTCCGCGATCCTCTTCCTGGTGGCCAAGCAGGTGCCGGGCCTGAAGACCGACGGCGCCTTCGGCAGCAACGGCTTCGGCGACCGCTCGGCGGTGCACATCAACCTCGGCGGCGCGTTCGTCGCCGAGATCGTGCTCACGTTCCTGCTGGTCTTCGTGGTCCTCGCGGTCACCCACAAGGTGGCCCTGGTCGGCTTCGACGGCCTGGCCATCGGTATCGCGCTGGCCACCATCCACCTCATCGGCATCCCGCTCACCGGCACGTCCGTGAACCCGGCGCGCAGCTTCGGCCCGGCGCTCTTCGCGGGCGGCGGAGCGCTCTCGCAGCTGTGGCTGTTCATCGTCGCGCCGCTGATCGGCGGTGCGCTGGCGGCCCTGGCCCACCGGCTCACGCACACTCCGTACAGCCCCCTGCGGCCCCCGGCCGACCAGGAGCCCCCGGCGGACGAGCGCGCGGCGCGCTGACCGGCGGCGCGCCCCGCACAGCAGTGGCCCCCTGATCCACCCGGATCAGGGGGCCACCGTCATGACATGCGGGAACCGCTCAGCCGAACACCGGACCGGTGTACTTCTCCCCGGGCCCCTGGCCCGGCTCGTCCGGCACCACCGACGCCTCGCGGAACGCCAGCTGGAGCGACTTCAGCCCGTCCCGGAGCGGCGCGGCGTGGTACGAGCCGATCTCGGTGGCGCTGGCGGTCACCAGCCCGGCCAGCGCCTGGATCAGCTTGCGCGCCTCGTCCAGGTCCTTGTGCTGCTCGCCGTCCTCGGCGAGGCCGAGGTTGACGGCGGCCGAGCTCATCAGGTGCACCGCGACGGTGGTGATCACCTCGACGGCCGGCACGTCGGCGATGTCGCGGGTCATCGCGTCGAAGTCCGCGGGCTGCGCGCCCTGCGCTGCCGCGGGGTCGGAGGGGGGAGGGGTGGCGTCGCTCATGGCTCTCTATCTGTCCGTACGATCGGTGCGCCCGCTCCGTGCGGCCGGTGCGCTGCCCTCAGCGTAGGCCCAGCCGCGGCTCTCCCCGCGCGTGGGGCGCCGCCACGGCCCCTGGTGGAGCGGCGCCGGGCCGTCCCGCGTACACGGAGGGGCCGTACACGCGTACGACGGGTACAGGCCCCGCCCGGGTCATGTACCATTGACTACGACCGGCCGGTCACCTACGTGTCCGGCCCACAAGTGGAGGCTCCGATCTCCCACCCGATTCCAGCCCCCAGGGCAGGCGGGTCACGGTCAGGCTGCGCCCCGCGGTGATTCGCGGCGGTGCTCCCCGATCTTTTGAGGAGCCCCGCCTGTGTCCCGTCCGGGGCGTTTTTCGTGCTTTCGGCAGGATGGTCACACCGAACAGACGTTACGCGGCTGTCCGCCAGGCGGTCGCGTGGTGCTTACCGAGGAGGATCCATCAGCGCCGAGCCCCGCATCAACGACCGGATTCGCGTCCCCGAGGTGCGACTCGTCGGTCCCAGTGGCGAGCAGGTCGGCATTGTGCCGCTTGCCAAGGCCCTGGAGCTTGCGCAGGAGTACGACCTCGACCTGGTCGAGGTGGCGGCGAACGCCCGTCCGCCGGTCTGCAAGCTCATGGACTACGGAAAGTTCAAGTACGAGTCGGCCATGAAGGCCCGTGAAGCGCGCAAGAACCAGGCGCACACGGTCATCAAGGAGATGAAGCTCCGGCCGAAGATCGACCCGCACGACTACGACACCAAGAAGGGTCACGTCGTCCGGTTCCTCAAGCAGGGTGACAAGGTCAAGATCACGATCATGTTCCGTGGTCGCGAGCAGTCCCGCCCGGAGCTCGGCTTCCGGCTGCTGCAGCGGCTCGCGGAGGATGTCCAGGACCTCGGTTTCGTCGAGTCGAACCCGAAGCAGGACGGCCGGAACATGATCATGGTCCTCGGTCCGCACAAGAAGAAGACCGAGGCGATGGCCGAGGCCCGTGAGGCGCAGGCCGCCCGCAAGGCGGAGCGCCAGGGTGCTGCTTCCGAGCAGGCCGCCGAGGAGCCCGCCGAGGCGTGATTCCAGGGTGCTGCCCCGGATCAGCGTCGGGGACACCGCCCCGGACACCAACCGATAGATATGACGCTCCCGTATGCCGGCCCACCGGCCGGCGGGAGCGCCACTGACGAGGAGAGAACGGCGCATGCCGAAGAACAAGACGCACAGCGGCTCCAGCAAGCGCTTCAAGGTCACCGGCTCCGGCAAGGTGCTGCGCGAGCGCGCCGGCAAGCGCCACCTGCTTGAGCACAAGTCGTCCAAGCTGACGCGTCGCCTCACCGGCAACGCCGAGATGGCCCCGGGCGACGCCAAGAAGATCAAGAAGCTTCTCGGCAAGTGAGTCGCCGCGCCCCTCAAGAAGGCGGCGCGCGACCTCGACCGGGACCTATTTCGAATTCGGGCCGTGTGAAGACCACCGCGGCCCCGCTACAAGGAGTTGACAAGTGGCACGCGTCAAGCGGGCAGTGAACGCCCACAAGAAGCGCCGGGCGATCCTCGAGCAGGCCAGCGGTTACCGCGGCCAGCGGTCGCGTCTGTACCGCAAGGCGAAGGAGCAGGTCACCCACTCCCTCGTCTACAACTACAACGACCGCAAGAAGCGCAAGGGCGACTTCCGTCAGCTGTGGATCCAGCGCATCAACGCCGCTGCCCGCGCCAACGGCATGACGTACAACCGCTTCATCCAGGGTCTGAAGGCCGCCAACATCGAGGTGGACCGCAAGATCCTGGCCGACCTCGCGGTCAACGACCAGAACGCGTTCGCCGCGCTGGTCGAGGTGGCGCAGAAGGCCCTGCCGAGCGACGTGAACGCTCCCAAGGCTGCCTGACCGCCGTCCTGAGGCAGTTGTCGCGCGGACCCGCAGGCCCCGGCCTGCGGGTCCGCCGCCGTTTCCACCCCCGTACGCGTCCCCGGCGTACGCACGTACCGCAGAAGTGAGCCGCCGCCCATGGGCACCCCCGAGCTGATCTCCCCGCGTTCCGCACGCGTCGCCGCAGCGCGGCGGCTGGCCCGCCGCAACTTCCGCGGCAAGGAGCGCCGGTTCCTCGCCGAGGGCCCGCAGGCGGTCAGAGAAGCGGTACGGCACAGCAGCGGCGGCGAGCCGACCCTGATCGAGGTCTTCGCCACGCCCGAGGCCGCCGAGCGCCACGAAGGCATCGTGGCCGCGGCCCGCGACGCCGGCGTACGCGTCCTGCTCGCCGACGACGACACCATCGCGGACCTCTCGCAGACCGTCACCCCGCAGGGCCTGGTCGGCGTCTGCCGCTTCCTCGACTCGCCCTTCGAGGAGATCCTGGCCGCCCGGCCCCAGCTGGTCGCGGTGCTGGCCAACGTCCGCGACCCCGGCAACGCCGGGACGGTGCTGCGCTGCGCCGACGCCGCGGGCGCCGACGCGGTGGTGCTCACCGACGCCTCCGTCGACCTGTACAACCCCAAGTCCGTACGGGCCTCGGTCGGCTCCCTCTTCCACCTGCCGGTCGCGGTCGGCGTGCCGGTCGAGCGGGTCGTCTCGGGGCTCAAGAGCGCGGGCGTCCGCATCCTCGCCGCCGACGGCGCGGGCGCCGACGACCTGGACGCCGAGCTGGACGCGGGCACCATGGGCGGGCCGACGGCCTGGATCTTCGGCAACGAGGCCTGGGGCCTGCCGGAGGAGACCCGGGCACTGGCCGACGCGGTGGTGCGGGTGCCGATCCACGGCAAGGCCGAGAGCCTGAACCTGGCGACGGCGGCCGCGGTGTGCCTGTACGCCTCGGCGCGCGCCCAGCGCACGGCCGGAGGGTGCCGCTCCGGCGGCGAGGACTAGTAGGGTTGCCTGCCAGTTCCCGGGAGGGGGTAGCGGGATGAATGCGAGGACTTCCGGCGCACGCGCGGCCGTGGTGGACATCTGTCTCTCCGGTGATCCCGGCGAGAACCCTCCGCTCCCGTACGACCCGGCCGTCACGGCCCCCGGCCTGGATCCGGACGACCTGCCCGACGGCCTCGTGGTGGCCGACGAGACGGGCCGGGTGGTGTGCTTCAACGCCGCTGCGGCGCGGCTGACCGCCGTGGACCCCGCCGACGCGCTCGGGCTGCCGCTGGAGCGCGCCCTGCCGCTGCAGGACATGGAGGGCCGCCGCTGGTGGCAGCTGACCGACCCGTACGGCGGGCTGGCCATCCGCACCGGCCAGCCGGAGCGCAACCTCCTCCTCGGCGGCCAGGAGCTGCTGGTCTCCGCGCGGTACGTGCGCGAGCGCCCCACGGGCCCGGTCCGCCGGCTGGTGATCACGCTGCGCGGCACGGAGGCCCGCCGGCGTACGGAGCTGAGCCACGCCGAGCTGATCGCCACCGTCGCGCACGAACTGCGGTCGCCGCTGACGTCCGTGAAGGGCTTCACGGCGACCCTGCTGCAGAAGTGGGAGCGGTTCACCGACGACCAGAAGCGGCTGATGCTGGAGACCGTCGACGCGGACGCCAACCGTGTCACCCGGCTGATCGCCGAGCTGCTGGACATCTCGCGGATCGACTCCGGGCGCCTGGAGGTCCGCCGCCAGCGGGTCGACATGATCTCGGCGGTACGGCGGCACGTCCAGGCGCAGACCACGGCGGGCCAGCGGCCCGACCGCTTCCTGATCCGGATGCTGGAGCCGCTGCCCGACATGTGGGCCGATCCGGACAAGGTCGACCAGGTGCTCGGCAACCTGCTGGAAAATGCCGTGCGGCACGGTGAGGGGACGGTCACAATCGAGGTGGCGCCCGCGTTCTCCGCTCCGCCCGAGCGGAAGTGCACCGGTACGACCGTCACCGTCAGCGACGAGGGCCCCGGCATCCCGGAGGAATCCATGAACCGCGTCTTCACCCGCTTCTGGCGGGGCAGCAAACGCGGCGGCACCGGGCTCGGCCTGTACATCGTCAAGGGCATCGTCGAGGCGCACGGCGGCTCGATCACGGTCGGCCGCGCCCCGGCCGGCGGTGCGCAGTTCCGATTTACCCTGCCCGTCGGTACCCCGGCCTTCATGGCCTGACCGGGACCGACGGGCGCCTTCGCGATCGGGGCGCCGGTGAGGCGTGGCCGCGGTGCCCCTTAGACTTGACCTTTGGCACCTTTGGCATTCAAGCGTCGGGGGCAAGCCGCGCGCCAAGACCATCGGAAGCACGGGAAGAGATGTCGGCACCGAACAAGTCGTACGACCCAGTTGAGGTCGAGGCCCTGAAACCGGAAGAGATCGAGCGGATGCAGGCCGAGGCCCTCGCCGCGTTCGCCGCCGCCCAGGACCTCGACGAGCTCGCCCAGGCGAAGACCGCGCACACCGGCGGGACCTCGCCGCTCGCGCTCGCCAACCGGGAGATCGGCGCCCTGCCCCCGCACGCCAAGGCAGAGGCCGGCAAGCGCGTCGGCCAGGCCCGCGGCCGGGTGAACCAGGCGCTCAAGGCCCGCCAGGAGGAGCTGGAGGCCGAGCGGGACGCCCGGGTGCTGGTCGAGGAGGCGGTGGACGTCACGCTGCCGTACGACCGCGTCCAGGCCGGCGCCCGGCACCCGCTCACCACCCTCTCGGAGCGCATCGAGGACGTCTTCGTGGCGATGGGCTACTCCGTCGCCGAGGGCCCCGAGGTCGAGTCCGAGTGGCTGAACTTCGACGCGCTGAACATCGCACCGGACCACCCGGCCCGCACGATGCAGGACACCTTCTTCGTCGAGTCGGCCGCCGACGGTGACGAGAAGCAGACCGGTGTGGTGCTGCGCACGCACACCTCGCCGGTGCAGATCCGCTCGATGCTGGACCGTGAGCCCCCGCTCTACGTGATCTGCCCGGGCCGCGTCTACCGCACCGACGAGCTGGACGCCACCCACACCCCCGTCTTCACCCAGGTCGAGCTGCTGGCCGTGGACGAGGGCCTGACCATGGCCGACCTCAAGGGCACCCTGGACCACATGGTCCAGGCGCTGTTCGGCGAGGGCATGGAGACCCGGCTGCGCCCGAACTACTTCCCGTTCACCGAGCCGTCCGCCGAGATGGACATGGTGTGCTACGTCTGCCGCGGCGCCTCCGTGGGCAATCCGGACGCGCCCTGCCGCACCTGCTCCAGCGAGGGCTGGATCGAGCTGGGCGGCTGCGGCATGGTCAACCCGCGGGTGCTGGCCGCCTGCGGCGTCGATGCGGAGAAGTACAGCGGATTCGCCTTCGGGTTCGGCATCGAGCGGATGCTGATGTTCCGCCACAACGTCGAGGACATGCGAGACATGGTCGAGGGTGACGTGCGCTTCACCCGGCCTTTCGGGATGGAGATCTGATGCGGGTCCCGCTTTCTTGGCTGCGGGAGTACGTCGACCTGCCGGCCGGTGAGACCGGCCGTGACGTGCAGGCCAAGCTGATTGCCTCCGGTCTGGAGGTGGAGACCGTCGAGCAGCTGGGCGCCGGCATCGAGGGCCCGCTGGTCGTCGGCCAGGTGCTCACGATCGAGGAGCTGGAGGGCTTCAAGAAGCCGATCCGCTTCTGCACGGTCGACGTCGGCCAGGCCAACGGCACCGGCGAGCCCCAGGAGATCGTCTGCGGCGCCCGCAACTTCGCCGTCGGCGACAAGGTCGTCGTGGTCCTCCCCGGCGCCACGCTGCCGGGCGGCTTCAAGATCTCCGCGCGCAAGACCTACGGCAAGGTCTCGCACGGCATGATCTGCTCCGGCGACGAGCTGGGCATGGGCGACGACGGTTCCGGCGGCATCATCGTGCTGCCGCCGGAGTACGAGGTCGGCACCGACGCCATCGAGCTGCTGGAACTGGTCGACGAGGTGCTGGACATCGCGGTCACGCCCGACCGCGGGTACTGCCTCTCCATGCGCGGCGTCGCCCGCGAGACCGGCACCGCGTACGGCCTGCCGCTGCGCGACCCGGCGCTGCTGGACGTGCCGCCGCCGAACTCCTACGGCTACCCGGTCAAGGTCACCGACCCGATCGGCTGCGACCGCTTCACGGCCCGTACGGTCGTCGGCCTGCAGCCGGAGGCGCGCTCGCCGATCTGGCTCCAGCGCCGCCTGCAGAAGGCCGGCATGCGGCCGATCTCGCTGGCCGTGGACGTCACCAACTACGTGATGCTGGAGCTGGGCCAGCCGCTGCACGCCTACGACCGGTCCCTCATCGAGGGCACCATCGGGGTGCGCCGCGCCGAGCCCGGCGAGGAGATCGTCACCCTCGACGGCACCAAGCGCGTCCTGGACGCCGAGGACCTGGTCATCACCGACAACCGCGGGCCGATCGGCCTGGCGGGCGTCATGGGCGGGGCCAACACCGAGATCGCCGACCACGCGCCGGACCCCGAGACCGGTGCGGTGCGGGGCACGACCGAGGTCGTCATCGAGGCCGCGCACTTCAACCCGCTGGCGATCGCGCGCACGGCCCGCCGCCACAAGCTGTCCTCCGAGGCGTCCCGGCGCTTCGAGCGGGGCGTCGACCCCGAGGCCGCGTCCGCCGCTGCCCAGCGGACCGTCGACCTGCTCGTGCTGCTCGCGGGCGGCACCGCCGAGGCCGGCGTGACGGAGATCGTGGCGCCCAGCGCGCCCCGCACGATCACCATCCCGGCGGACCACCCGGACAAGGTCGCGGGCGTGGCGTACGGCCGGGAGACCGTCGTGCGCCGCCTCCAGCAGGTGGGCTGCGACGTGTACGGCCAGGACGAGCTGGTCGTCACGGTGCCGTCCTGGCGCCCGGACCTGACCGACCCGAACGACCTCGCCGAAGAGGTCATCCGGCTGGAGGGCTACGAGAACCTGCCCTCCACGCTGCCGACGCCGCCCGCGGGCACCGGCCTGACCGAGCGGCAGCGGCTGCACCGCCGGGCCGGCCGCGCGCTGGCGGGCGCCGGGTACGTCGAGGCGCTGAACTACCCGTTCATCGGCGAGGCCGTGCTCGACCAGCTCGGCATCGAGGCGGACGACCCCCGCCGCCGCACGGTCAAGCTGGTCAACCCGCTCTCGGACGAGGAGCCCTCGCTCCGTACGACGCTGCTCCCGGGCCTGCTGTCCGCGCTGCGCCGCAACGACGGCCGCGGCTCGCACGACCTGGCGCTGTTCGAGACGGGGCTGGTCTTCCGGCCGACCGGTGACGAGAAGCCGGCCGCCCGGCTGCCCGTCGACCGCCGTCCGACCGACGCCGAGATCGCCGCGCTGAACGCCGCGCTGCCGCACCAGCCGCGGCGCGCCGCCGTGGTCCTCGCGGGCGCCCGCGAGCAGGCCGGCTGGTGGGGCAAGGGCCGCCCGGCGACCTGGGCCGACGCCGTCGAGGCGGGCCGTCTGGTGGCCCGTGAGGCGGGCGTTGAGCTGGTCGTCCGCCAGGACCAGCACGCGCCGTGGCACCCGGGCCGGTGCGCCGCGCTGCTCGCCGTCGTGGACGGCGAGGAGGTGCTCGTGGGCAACGCCGGCGAGCTGCACCCGCGCGTCATCAAGGCGCTCGGCCTGCCGGAGCGCACCTGCGCGATGGAGATCGACCTGGACCGGCTGGAGCAGGCGGGCGGCGGCACGGTCGCCGCGCCGCGGATCTCCACCTTCCCGGTCGCCACCCAGGACGTCGCGCTGATCGTCGACTCCTCGGTCCCGGCCGCCGACGTCGAGGCCGCGCTGCGGTCGGGCGCCGGTGAGCTGCTGGAGGACCTGCGGCTGTTCGACGTCTTCACCGGTGAGCAGATCGGCGAGGGCAAGAAGTCGCTGGCGTACGCGCTGCGCTTCCGCGCCGCCGACCGCACGCTGACCGCCGACGAGGCCAGCGCGGCCCGTGACGCGGCGGTGGCGGCGGCCGTGGAGCGGACGGGCGCGAGCCTGCGCGCGTAAGGACAGGGTCCGGCCGCTGCGGTACGTCCGCCGTGGTGCCGGTGGCGGGTCCCGACTCGGGTCGGGGCCCGCCACCGGCTTTTTTCGTGCCGGCTGCTTTCGTGCCGACTGCCCCTGCTGCCCCTGCTTGTGGCCGGGCGGCGGACCGGCGAGGGAGTGCTGTCCGCTGCGGAGCCGGTGCCGTCAGGAGCCGTTCGAGAGGTGGGCAGAGGACGGGCGAACGTCAACCGCGTCGATCACTCGATCGGGTGAGGTGCGGGCGGTGAGTGGCCAGAAGACCACGCAGCGTCGACAGAATCGATCACATCGTACGGCCGCGTGCGCCGCGCACCGAGTCACGCCAGGGGCGCGCCACGGCACGTGAGCACGCGGCGACGACACGGCTGAGGGGACACCCGCATGATCCGCACCCGGGCGTGGCGGCCGCTCCCGCACGTGCCGGGCGAGTCCCGTGGCGGCTTCGCCCGGCGGCTCTTCGTCCTCGTCCTCCCCGGCCTCTGGGTGGCCGGGATACTGCTCTGGGAGTGGACCGGCCGCGGCCACGGCGTACCGCTCCAGCTCCTCGCCGCAGCCCCGGCCATCGCCTGCGCCGGCACCGGCCGCCGGGAGTGCGTCGTCCTCGGCGGGCTGTGCGCGCTGCTCGCCCTGGTGCCGCTCGGCCCGGCCGGCCAGGCCCCTGCCTCGGTCACCCGGCTCGGGACCTGCGCCGCGACCCTGGCGGTCGTCGCGGCCAGCTATCTGACGGCGGGCCGGCGGGCCCGGCTCCTCCGCGAGCTGGCCCTCACCCGCGATGTGGCCGAGGCGGCCCAGCGCCTCGTGCTCCGCCCGCTGCCGGCGCGGATCGGCGGCATCCGGGTCGCGGCCGGCCATCTCTCCGCCTGCGAGGGCGCGTTGATCGGCGGCGACCTGTACGACGCGGTGCCCACCCGGTACGGGCTGCGCGTCGTCATCGGCGACGTACGCGGCCACGGTCTCGCGGCGATCGGCACGGTCTCCGCCATGCTCGGCTGCTTCCGCGAGGCGGCGCACGACGAGCCCGGACTGCCGGGGGTGCTGCGCCGCCTGGACCGCACGCTGGCCCGGCACCTGGCCGACCGGGACCGTGCCGGGCACCCGGCAGGGGAAGCCGGCACCGGGGCCGCGCAGCCGGCGGCCGATGAACCGACGGCCGAGGAGTTCGTGACGGTCCTGCTGCTCCAGGTCACCCAGGCCGGCGAGGTCACCGCGCTCAACTGCGGCCACCCCTGGCCGTATCGGTTCAGCAGCCGTACCGCCGAGCCGGTCGCCGACGCCGAACCGCTGCCCCCGCTGGGCCTGTTCCCGCTTCCCGACCGGCTCGCCGCCCTCCCGGGCCGCCGCCTGGAGCGCGGCGAGGGGCTGCTGCTGTACACCGACGGAGCGGAGGACGCACGGGACGCGCACGGCGCGTTCTTCCCGCTCCACGCCGAACTCCTCGCCTGCCTCGCCGCGCACGCCACCTCCACCGTGCCCGCCCCCTGCGCGCTCGTCACCGCCGTACGCGAGCGGATCGCGCGGCACGCGGGCGGCCGGCTCACCGACGACGTGGCACTGCTGGCACTCGCCGACGACCGGCCCCCCGTCCCCGCCTGAGGGCCCGTCACCTCCACGGCAGCGCACGTCGCTTCACACCCCGTGTGAACTCCCCCTGATTACGCTGGACGACGAGGCGAAGCGCGCCCGCTGCGGACGACGGGCGCGGACGGGGAGAAGGCCATGGAGCCCAACACGCTGCTCGACGCGATCCTGGACGAGGCGGGCATCTCGCACGCCGGGCTCGCCGCGCACATCAACCAGCTCGGCCGCCGGCGCGGCCTGTCCCTGCGGTACGAACACACCGCCGTGGCCCGCTGGCTCAAGGGCCAGCGGCCGCGCGGCCAAGTACCCGACCTGATCTGCGAGATCCTCAGCGAGCGGCTGCACCGCCCGGTCGGCCTGGACGACATCGGGCTGAGCCGGCCCGGCACCCGCCGCGCCCCCGACACCCCGCTCTCCGGCTTCGTCGAGCGGGCCACAGCGCTGTGGCGCTCCGACGAGCAGCAGCGCCCGCACGTCCTCAGCGCCCCCGCGCTCACCGGCACCTCCGCCGTCATGCCCGTGTGGGAGTGGGAGAACCCGCCGGAGGACTCCGACGTCTCGCGCTCCGGCCTGACCCGCGTGTCCATGGCCGACATCGAGATGCTGCGCTCCGCGCGCACGCACTACGAGCAGATGTACCGCAAGGCCGGCGGGGTCGCGACCAGGGCACGCGTCGTCGGCTTCCTCAACACCGAGGCGGCACCGCTGCTGCGGGGCAGCTACACCGACGCCACCGGACGCCAGCTGCACCGCGCCACCGGCGGGCTGGTGGCGGTGGCCGGCATCTGCGCGTACGACTCGGACGCCTTCGGGCTCGCGCAGCGTTACTTCCACCAGGCCCTCCGGCTGGCCAAGGCCAGCGGCGACCGGGGGCTCGGCGCGTACGTCATCGCCCTGCTGGTGAACCAGTCCCTGTTCACCCGGGAGTACCGGCAGGCCGTCGCCTTCGCCGAGGCGGCACTGCGCGCGGCGGGCCCGCACATCACCCCGGCGCTGGCGGCCGACCTGTACGCGATGCAGGCCAAGGCGTACGCACGGCTGGGCGACGGCGCCGGCGCGCTGTCCTGCATCCGCCGGGCCGAGGCCGCCGCCGAGCGGATCCGTCCCGGCCAGGAGCCGGCCGAGACGGGGTACGTCCAGCCGGGCCTGGTCAACGTACAGGTGGCGGAGGCGCTGCTCAGCCTGGGCGACCTGCGGGCCGCCCGCGAGCAGGCGACCGCCGCCGTCGACACCCCCGCGCACGACCGCGGACGGGTGCACCGGCTGGCCATGCTCGCGCACATCGAACTGAGACAGGGGGAGACCGAGCGTGCCGTGGCCAGTGCGACACAGATGGCCGAACAGGCACGGGGCATGGAGTCGCAGCGGTTACGGGACCGCCTGCGGGCGGTACGCGAGCTCCTTGCCGAAACCGGAAGCAGCGCCACCGACGCCGCGGCCGACTTGATCGACGAGGCGCTGCGCGTTCCGCTCTGACGGATGGCTCGTGTCCACGTGCCATCTCTACGGCGGAAGGTGGCAGACACGTGCGATGGAAGAACCTCAAGGAGCAGACCGTGTACGAGAACCGCTGGTTCCGGGTCAATCTCGCCGATGTGGAACTCCCGGACGGGCGGCATCTGGACCACTACCTGATCCGCATGCGGGCGGTCGCGGTGGCCACGGTGGTCAACGAGGCCAACGAGGTGCTCCTGCTCTGGCGGCACCGCTTCATCACCGACACCTGGGGCTGGGAGCTGGCCGCCGGGGTGGTCGAGGACGGCGAGGACGTGGCCGTCGCGGCCGCCCGTGAGATGGAGGAGGAGACCGGCTGGCGGCCCGGCCCCCTCCAGCACCTGATGACCGTGGAGCCGTCCAACGGCCTCACGGACGCCCGGCACCACATCTACTGGTCCGACGAGGCGGAGTACGTCGGCCACCCCGAGGACGACTTCGAGTCCGACCGGCGCGAGTGGATCCCGCTCAAGCTGGTGCCGGACATGGTGGCGCGGGGTGAGGTGCCGGCGGCCAACATGGCGGCGGCGCTGCTGATGCTGCACCATCTCCGGCTGGGCTGAACCCGGGGCGCATGACCCTGGGCTGACCGGCGCCCGGCCCGGCGACGCCCGTCAGGGCCGTTGCGGACGCCGCCCGGCGCCGGTCAGGTCGGTGACCCGGCCGCGGATCAGGTCATCAGGACCTGCCACACGGCGACCGCCAGGGCCGCGATCCCGGTGAGCGCGGCGACGGACGGCAGCGGCCACCGTCCGTGTTCGATGCGGGTCAGCCGGCTGTGCAGCTCGTCCGCCTCGCGCTCGTACTGCTCGGTGCGCTGGGCGAGCAGCGCGAGCTGGCCGTCGACGCGCGCGGTGCGCACGTCACAGCAGCGTCTGAGCTCCGCCACGTCGGTGGCCACTGGGTCGGTTTCTGGGTGGGCGGTCACGGTCCGCTCCTCATTCCTCTCGGAAACTCGGCGTTTTTCCTACTACGGACAGTGAACTGCTTTGTGGGGCACGGCGGGAGAGTGTGCGGGGGGAATATGCGTGTCAACGTCGCACACCCCGTGTGAACCGGGCGTGGCCGGCGGTGTGGAGGGGCGTCGCGCGCCGGAAGGGGAGGGTGCCGCGCGCCTCACACGGGGTGTGAAGCGCGCACCCGAAGCGAGCCGCTTCACACGGTCCCGGCCGACGCCGCCGTGGAGTTGACTCGGGAGCGCCACGGGGGCACAGCCGGCGGACCGGGCGCCCCGCCGGCGGTGTCCGACCGCCGTCTTCCCCCGAGCGGCGGCGGACGGCCGGACGGCCCACGCCTTCAGACGCCGTCCGGCGCCCCCGTGGAACGGCCACGGCCCGTGCGCTCCTCCAGCGGGGGAGCGGCACGGGCCGGTGTGCGCTTACGGGGCCCCGGCACGGGCGGGGCCCCGTGGGGTGCTCAGTACGGGTAGAAGCCGGAGCCGGTCTTGCGGCCCAGCCGGCCCGCGTCGACCATCCGCTGCAGCAGCGGGGGAGCGGCGTACAGCGGCTCCTTGAACTCCTCGTACATGCAGTCAGCACCCGAGACCACCGCTCTGACCTGCGGTTTCACGGACCGTTCGGAGCCTTCCGGGAGCCCAGGGACTTTTCAGGGACATTCGGTTGTGGATCTTGATCGAACCACTCGTCCATGGCGGCGAGACCTCGCTTGCCCGCCCCGGGCATGAAATGAGCGTAGTGCTTCAGAGTGGTCTGCGGCGAGGCGTGCCCTAGCCACTCCGACACGCTCACGATCGACTCGCCTGCCTCAAGCTGGGTACTCGCGTACGTGTGCCGGAGGACGTGAAACATGTCTGTGCGCGAAAGCTCGTAGACGGGGTACCGCCGGACGCGGCCTCCGTGCGTCGCGACCTTCTCGCCGATCGCCTTCAGAAGCCCGGCCGCTGCGAGCGCGGGCCGCCAGTTCTGCTTGTTCCACATCGAGGGGTTGATTCGGTTGCCGTGCGCAGTGCTCAGGACCAGCAGGACGGTGATCGGTTTGCGCTGTCGCGCTTCCAGCTGCGTCGTCGGTGGCTCGGGGTTGCGCCACGGGAGTGTGCAGGCGACCGGGGGGAAGCGACAGAGGTGGAATTGGACGCGCTTGGCGAGGTTGGGGGAGAGGGGAACCTCGCGCGTTTTGCCGCCCTTCGGCAGGCAGAAGTACGGCCTTCCCTTCGAGTCCCACCGTAGCTGTCGGCGGATGTGTACGACGCCGGCATCGAAGTCGAAGTCGTCCTCGCCGAGGCCGAACGCCTCGCCTTGACGCAGGCCGAGGCCGACGCCGAGGTCCACCGCGATGTGGTACCGATCCTGGAGACCCGCCCGGACGGCATCCACGGTCGACCTGGGCCATGCCTTGGCCTTCGTCTTCGTAGGTTTGGGCGCTTTGACCGTCCGACGGGCCTTGCAGGGGTTCTTGGCCAGGCGGCCGTCGTCGACGGCGGCTTCGAGGATCGTGGAGAGGTGGATCCAGATCACCTGGGCCGTGGACGCCTCGACCCGTGTCAGCAGTTGGGCCGTCCACGTGCGCAGCACGGCAGCGTCGATGTCCCGGAGCGCCGTTTCTCCTAGAAATGGCAGAATATGATTCCAGATCTTGCTGCGCATGGAGGCTGCGGTCGACGGTTCGTCTGACCTGCTCGGCCACCAGTGTTTCTCGATGTATTGAGCGAGGGGGATCGCCCCGTCGCGGGGATCGATGAACTCGCCGCGCGTGGTGTCGGTCTGTGCGTTTGTGAGCCAACGCTTTGCGTCCTCGCTCGTGTCGAACGACCGGTCCCGAACGCCAGGAATGCCCTTCACCCGGTAGCGCTTGCCCTTGCCCCACAGGGCTGTTCGCTCCCGCTTACCGGTGTCCTTATTGGGTTTCTTCTTGAGCCAGCGGTCTTCTATGTACCCCGCCAAGGGAAAATACTCCTAGGGACTCAAATGCGAATGCTTATGTCGCATCGAGAGGTTCGTGCGTGTCGGCATCCTGAAAGATCGCGGCACGGTATCGGGCTCGCGCACAGTTTTCAAAGAGTGCGTACTGCGCGCTTCATTGGCTTCTGACTGAGGGGATTGAGTGCAGCGTTGGAACGTGAATCTGCCTGTTCCTGCACTGTGATCCACTCGTCGAGGGATGAAATCCTGTACATAACGCGACCTCCCATACGGAAGCTCGGCGGTCCCTGCCGCCGGTGACGCCAGACGTACAGGGTGTTCGGTGAAATCCCGAGGTATTTTGCTGCCTTGGTCAGGTTCAAGAACGCGGCATCATGAGTGGGCGTGCTCTGGTCGTGCATATCCGGCCTCCAAGGTGCGAAGCGTCGATACACACCATGATCCGGATAAGCCCCGGCTTGGTGAGGCCGGGAAAATCTGGTAGCGCGTGTGCTGGCTGCCTCGTGGCATTGAAGAGCAGCTGTTCATCTTCGGCACAGCAGACCATGACGCTGGATCACCCACTCGTTGACCTGGGGATTTATCGACACCCGTACGTTGACATGGTGTCCGCGCGGGTCTCCAGTCGTGGACGTCTGCCGTAGGCGAACGGAGCCAGAACCCGGCGTACAGGCCGACTCGTCCGCCGCCACCTGCAGCTTCACCATGGAAAGGGCCTCTGACCTGCGCCGGAGGCCCTTTCCGACCTTTCGCGGGCTTGCCGCCTTACGCGGCCGAAAGTCCCGCTGAAGTCCCTCCGACAGCGCTGAAAATCCCTGAAAAGTCCCAGAGGGCGAGCCTTGGCTGGGGCTCTGAACAGGCGCTTTGAACAGCGCTGTCGCCTCGCCTTCTCAGTGTGACGCGACAGGTCGGACTGAAAGGCTCCCGTTCCAGCGAGTGGTGAGACCTCCTCCGGATGAGTGCGTCAGCAGCCCGCGCAGGCAGGTGATCGGCCAGCATCTGCTCCAGACGTCGGGTGCTGGCTAGCTCGTGCTCCCTGTGCGATTCGGGGAGGAAGAACCGCAGCGGCTGTATGGCCCTGAACGGTGGGGTTCCATTCGCCGGTTCTGCCCTGGTTCCCGACGCGGAGCCATTCAGTGTTCTCGGGATGGCTCCGGGCTCTGTCACCTGACCAGCGGAATCAAGCGAGCGCACAGCGACAGCGCGAGTGACCGTGAGGTATGCGCCCGGGGCAGTGGCACCTCACTGAAGATGTCGACGGCTTCCTCGACCGAGCCGGAGTCTTTCTGCAGTCACGCCCCGCGCTACACACACTCCTGCTGACGGCAACCGAGTCCGTACGAAAGCGTGGGGCGGGCGCGTATGGCGCCGAGGCCCCTCTCTTCGGCTGGCTGGAGAGGGGAGGCGAGGTCCGCGCGGCTCTCTTCCGCACCCCACCCCACCGACTCGTCCTCACCTCCCTCACCCCCGAGGAGGCCGACGCCCTCGCCGCTCATCTGGCCGGTCTTGGGCGCTCTCTTCCCGGGGTCAGTGGCGACAGCGGCACCGCCACTTCCTTCGCTGAGGGTTGGCGGCGGCACATGGGTGTGACACCGTCGCTCCACGAGCACCAGCGTCTCTACAGACTCGATGCTCTTACTCCACCGGAGCCACTCCCGGAGGGCCGGGGGCGCGTCGCAGGGAAGCGGGACCGCGAGCAGCTCATGCGCTGGTATCACGAGTTCGTTGACGCCATCGGTGAAGTTCCTTCCTCCGACGCGAGCTCATGGGCCGACGCTCGCATCGCCAACGGGAGGGTCAGGCTCTGGCAGACCCCGGACGGCACTCCCGTCTCCATGGCGGGTGCGACGTCGCTGGTCGCCGGCCAAATTAGGGTGGCCCCTGTCTACACGCCGGCGCACCTACGCGGCCATGGCTACGCGGCGGCCGCGATGGTCGAAGTGAGCCAGGCTGCGCTGGCCGCGGGCGCGAAGGAGGTCGTACTGTTCGCGGACCTGGCCAACTCCACCAGCAACCGTCTTTACCAACGGATCGGGTACCGCCCGGTGGCTGACTTCGCGCTGTACGACTTCTTGCGTGACAGGCCAGGAGCAAGTTGAAGGACTCGCGGAGGACGTAAAACGTCCTGTATAGCGAGCACTTCCGTCATGTGACGTGGCACCGGCAGCATTACACGGAAGTCTTCGGCTAACGATGGTGCGAGGACTCCAACCCGACCTTCCGGGCGCGCACAAACGCGGTTCAGCCTGCGAAGCGGTGCCGACAGGTAAGGCCGGTGTCGGCGAGGTGGCCTTCGAGGAGGCCATGGCGGTATTGCATGCGTTTGAGGCGGGTGCGCACGAGTGCAGCAGTCCCATCACCAGGCGCTGCATGACGCAGACTCTACGGGACGAACGGGGCATCGGGGCAGGAGAGGATGCCTACAGCCCTACTCGGTCCTGCGACGAGCGCAACGAACAAGGCGTGGGTGTATCACCACGGGGATGTGCCCGGTTCGCCCCCACCAGTCACGCTTGGCATCCGATCAGCGACACTTCTGCGGTGTTCCCTCGTCGTCACGAGGGTGGGATCATGCAGAAGGCAATCGGGGTATCCCGGAGGCTCGTCGCGAAACGGGACGCGCCCCTCGGCGATCAGCGGTGCATGTTCATGACTGCGACCATTTGGGAGGTGCGGAATCGTGATCAGCAACCCTGAGGAGTCGGGAACATCCCGGCATTCGATCACCGACACTCCATTTGCGTACCAGGTGATTTCCCGTGTAGCGCCCAAGTTAGGCATTTCGCTGGAACTCGAACCGTGGGGGCTCGAAGCGGCCCGACTCGAATTCCCTAATGGCCGGATCGCCTACTTCCGTCATGGCAATCTTGATATAAATCCATCTGGTAGCGCAGACCTTGCGCGGGACAAGTGTGCGTGCGCGCATTTTCTGGAAAATGCCGGAATACCGGTTCCGTCGAGCTTGCCAATCCGGAGAATTGGCGACGGAATGGGTGAACAGATCGACGGCTTTGTTTCGCAACACTCTTGGCCGCTTGTTGTGAAGCCCAATAGCCGCTATGGCGGTCAGGGAGTCGAGAAGGTCGATAACGTGCCTGCCTTGTTTTTTGCCGTGAAGGAGGCATTGCGCATAGACAAGATCGCCCTGCTTCAGCCCTTCATACACGGCCAAGACGTTAGAGTCGTAGTGCTCGACGGGACACCAGTCGCCGCATACAGCCGTACCCCGCCGATGCTCATTGGTGACGGTAGCCGCTCGATCCAGGCGCTTCTCGAAGGCGCGTATGCCGATGGTGCGTCTCCCCTGCCGACGAGACGGCTTCCAGAATACGGTGAAGCCGCTGCCCGGCTGGCGAGACGAGAAGGCGGGCTGCGGCGTGTACCTTGCAGCGGTGAGCACGTTCCTTTGGCGGATGCTGCCAATGTCGCGACAGGGGCAGACGTAGTCGACCTGTCCGGGTTGCTCCCGGCGGATGTTCTGTCCGTGGCTGTCGATGCGGCCCGCGCCGCGGGATTGCGTTTGGCTGGGGTGGATCTCCTGGTCGACCCCCTGCCGGAGCCTTCCGGCTTCGTTCACTCCCAATCCCAGCGCGAAGTGCTGCGCAAAGGCCCTAGCAACGGGCGGTGCGTTGTCTTGGAGGTCAACAGTGCCCCGGAGTTGGACGGCTTCGCCTCGCTCGGGGCCTGCCAGGCTGCCCTCGTCGAGGACCTGTACGAATCGGTTCTTCTGGAGATAGCGAGATAGCGGGTCCGGCGTTCGAGTCCCCGGCGGCGCACCTTCACCAGGTCTCCTGGCAGGCAAAGCCGCTCGCCCCTATGAGGCGGGCGGCTTTCGACTGTCTCCCGTGGGCAGCGGGCCGCCCTTGATGTTGGGAGCCGAGCCTCTCGACATTCCCACTCGCGCCCGTCCTACAGGCCATGGACGGCACCTCCGGAATTCAAGTGCTCGCCGGGGGCTGCCAGATCCCCCGGCAGGATGCTTCAGTGTGGCCTCTGCGGTGACTTCCCGCAAAGGCCACACAGGCTGAGCGCCGGTGGGGCGTCAGCTGGGCTTCACTAGGGGGAACAGGATGGTCTCGCGGATGTTCTTGCCGGTGAAGGCCATGATCAGACGATCGATGCCCATACCCATCCCACCCGTGGGGGGCATTCCGTATTCGAGCGCACGGAGGAAGTCCTCGTCGAGTTGCATGGCTTCAGGGTCGCCGCCCGCAGCTAGCAGGGACTGCTTTGTGAGGCGCCGGCGCTGCTCGATGGGATCGACCAGCTCCGAGAAGGCAGTGCCAAGTTCAGCACCAAACCCAATCAGATCCCACTTCTCAGCAAGAAGGGGCTCGGAACGATGCTGGCGGGTCAGCGGTGAGGTCTCGACCGGGTAGTCCATGACGAACGTGGGTTGCATGATCGTGTGCTCAACAAGTTCCTCGAACACTTCCTGGACCAATTTGCCCTGACCCCACTTGGGGTCCCAGGCGATCCCACGAGCGTCAGCGAGTTTGCGGACGTCTTCGATGGGGGTGTGCGGCGTGATCTCCTCACCGAGGGCGTCTGAGACCGAGCCGTAGACGGTCTTGCGCGGCCACTCAGCAGCGCCGAGGTCGTACTCGACGTCGTTGTGGACGACCACAGTCGTCCCCAGCGCCGCCACGACGGCCTGCTGGATCGACCGCTGGGTGAGGTCGGCCATGTCGTTGTAGTCGAGATAGGTGCCGTAGGTCTCAAGCATCGTGAACTCGGGGTTGTGCGTGGAGTCCGCGCCTTCGTTCCGGAAGTTCCGGTTGATCTCGAATACCTTTTCGATGCCGCCGACAACGAGCCGCTTCAAGTACAGCTCGATCGCGATACGGAGGTACATCTCCATGTTGTAGGCGTTGATGTGAGTCTTGAACGGCCGGGCCGCCGCGCCGCCGTGGATCCGCTGGAGCATCGGCGTCTCGACCTCCAGGTAGCCCTCAGAGTGCCAGAAGTCTCGGATCGCCCGCACAGTGTCGCTGCGCAGGTGAGCCATCTTGCGGGACTCGTCGTTGACGATGAGGTCGAGATACCGATAGCGGACGCGAGCTTCGGGGTCGGAGAGGCCGGCGTGCTTCTCTGGCAGCGGTCGCAGGCACTTCGACGTGATCGCCCAGCTCTCCGCCATGATCGAAAGTTCGCCGCGCTTGGATGAGATGACCTCTCCGGTTACGCCGATGTGGTCGCCGAGGTCTACGTCGCGCTTCCACGCCTTGAGTGCCTCTTCGCCGACGCTCCCGAGCGAGATCATCACCTGGATGTCAGCGGTTCCGTCCCGAAGAGTGGCGAAGCAGAGTTTGCCGCCGATCCGTGACAGCATGACCCGCCCGGTGATCCCGACCTTGTCGCCGGTCACGGCATCGGCCTCCAGCTCCGGGTATTTTGCCCGGACCTCGCCGATGGTGTGCGTGCGCGGGTAGGTCACCGGGTACGGCTCGACGCCGTTCTCACGGAGCCGCGCCACCTTCTCCAGACGGACGCGCATCTGCTCCGGTGCACCCTCGTAGATCTCGTCACTCATGGCACAAGGATAGGCGGAAACGTCCTGCGTCTTCGCCATGGTTAATGATGCCCTGGGCCGCCAAGTCCGCCATTCGGCTAGTGTGTTGAGCATCACTCGGGGCACGCAACGCCAGTGCGCGATTCGTCACAGCCATTACTGCGGCGGCGTCTGGAGCAAGCCGCAACGGTTCGCCCGTGGGTCGAGCGAACCGTCACGAGGGTCAAGGTTGGATATAAGCAGGTCACATGGCACTTCTTGCGTAGCTACGCGCCGATCCCATGAGCTCAAGGGCCCGCGACGATACGTCGCTGATTCGTTCGAGAAGGCCGTCAATCTGCTCACTGCTATGCATGGCTGACACGGTGAGACGGACACGGCATGCGTCCGGAGCGACCGCTGGTGGGGTGACGGCGACACACCAGTACCCCTTGTCGAGCATCAACTCCTCGAACCTAGCTGCCGCGTGTGGTGTCCCCATGTGAAGGGGGATGATGGGCCCGTCACCTGGCGGATTGATGCCCATGCGGACCAGGCCGGTGCGGAGCCGACGTACGTTGGTCCACAGTATTTGGCGTATCCCCGGCTCGCTCCGGAGGATCCGCAGGGCTGCGATGGTCGCTGCTGCCTGTTCTGCCGGCAGGCTCGAAGTGAAGCGGTAGCCCGAGCTGAAGGTACGGAGCATTGCGATCGTTCGTTCATCGCCCAGAACGGCCCCTCCCATGCCTCCGAAGGCTTTGCTGAGGGTGGCGACCTGGAGGGGGATGCGTCCGCTGAGGCCGAAGTGATTGGCGGTGCCGGATCCGTCGGCGCCGTACACGCCTGTGCCGTGAGCGTCGTCCACCATGAGGACTGCTCCATACGTATCGCATACTTCGACGAGGCGGGGGAGATCCGCTAGGTCCCCGTCCATACTGAACACTCCCTCCGTGACGACGAGGGCGGCGCGCCCCTTGTACGCGGCGAGGACGTCGGCCAGGTGTTCGGCATCGTTGTGTCGGAAGCGAACCCGTTCAGCAGAGGATTCTCGGGCGCCCATCTGGATGCTGCGGTGGCACAGCTCGTCGTAGATGACCACTGGCTGGCTGCTGGGCGCCGGGCCTCCGTACCAACGGCGGGCCAGTTCGCCAGCGTCGAGGATGCCGTGGATGGCTGCGATGTTCGCCAGCAACCCGGTGGCTGTAACGAGGGCCGAGGGCTGCTTCTTGAACTCGGCTAGCTCGTACTCGAGTTGTTCGAGTAGTCCGAGGTTGCCGCCAAGGCGACGAGACTCGCTGGTGGCGTGGGTGTGTTCGTGCAAGGCTTGGGTGGCTGCGGCCTTCACCTCGGTCCGGTGGTTAAGGCCCAGGTAGTTGTTCGAGCAGAAGGAGACCACTGTGCTGCCATCGTGGAGGCGTACGTGTGGGGTGGGTAGTGTCTCGCTCCGGCGCTCTGGCGGGAGGAGTCCACGGCCGGCCAGCCAGTCGTGGGCTGCGTGAAGGTCGGAGAACAGCATTGGTGTGTTCATATGGCGAGCCTCAGGCTGGAGGCCACGGTGAGCAGGGACGCGGCGTGGAAGCCGCTTTGGTGATACGAAGCGAGGTCCGCGGCCCAGCGAAGGAGCTGGTTGTCCTCGACGGAAAAGCTGTCTTCCTCTTGGCGGGCAAGGATTCCGCAGGTGGACAGGTCTGCTAAAGCCTGCCGGCAATGAGGGGCTTCCAGTTCTGCAAATCTGCGGTATCCGGGATGGACGCCGAAGCCACCGTTGGGGTGGTCCTTGTTCAGGATGCGGGCCATAACGTCTTCGGTACCAAAATTCCTGCTCCTGAGATCGGGGAGGCATAGGGCCACGATGGTGGTCCACGCCCGCCTACGCAGTGTCGCGAGGATGTCTCTGTTGCCGGCTACGTGTCGGCTGAAGGCCAAGGCGCCCATCCAGGCCAGGTACCAGGTGTCCTCGCTGCTGTTCCAGTAGGAGTCACCTAACTCCCGCGGCAGCGCGGGCTTGCCGTTGGCCATGGGGATACCTCGGCCTGCAGCGGCGTCGTGTGCCTGATCGATGGTGAAGTATTCGCCGGGGTAGCGGAAGTCGAGGCGCATCCCATGCTGCTGATGCAGGGCGCGGTAATCGTCGATGAAGCCGCTCAGACGGTCAAAGAGAGCGTCGTCCGGCTTAGTGCCGACGGGGAGGACGACATTGACGTCGATGTCGCTGTTTCCGCGGACGGCGGCGCCAAAGGGAAGGCTTCCGCTGGTAAATGCCACGACCGCTTCGGGGATGTGAAATTCGACGAGCTTGCCGAGCTGTTGGTGGATGCGGTCAGCCTCTTCCAGGCCGATGATATCGCCGGGCATCACAGGTCTCCCACCGCATTGTTGACGAAGAGCGTTTCCACACAAGCCTGCGGAGGGAGCTGAATTGCCGCGACAGTAAGCTCGGCGATGGATTTTGGATCCATGAATTCCGTCTTCTCTTCGGGCCGCAGATGGTCGTAGGAAGGCGTATCGACTGAGCCGGGCTGGACGCTTGTCACCCTGATGCGGCGTGGCCGGAACTCGTCTCGCATACTCGCGGCGAAGCCCTCAAGCGCGTGCTTGGAGGCGCAGTACAGGGACCAGTCGGCAAAGCCCCTGCGGCCTGCAATGGAGGAGACGAACGTGACCACCGCCCTACCGTCACGAAGAAGAGGCGTGAACGCCTTGGTGGAAAAGATCGCCCCGGCCACGTTCGTGTCGAAGAGTTCGTCGTACTGGGCGCGGCTGGCGGAGGGGAGCGGCGTCGGGTAGCCGACTCCCGCGCACAGGACCAGGGCATCTACGCGTCTACATGAGCTTGCCACAGCGGCAGAGCAGTTGTTGACGGCGTCGAGGTCACGAACATCGACATCGTGCGTACGGCAGCCTTCGTGATTGGCGTGGCTGTAGCTGCTGGCTCGCCGGGCAAGGATGTGGACCTTCCAGCCGAGGTTGAGCAGCTGGGTGCTGATTGCCTCGCCGATGCCGAGGCTCCCTCCGGTGATAACCGCGACGCGGTCGGTGGTCTGGTTCATCACTGGCCTCCGTTCAGGTCCTCTTGGATGGACTGGCGTAGGTCGTCTATCGCTGCAGCGATCCGCTCCGGAGTGCTCGTGAACACATCACCGTCGCGGTTGTGATCCGAGATGACGAGCAGGCACCGCAGCTGGTGGCCGGCGAGAGTGGCCGCGGAGAACAGATGGGCGCTCTCCATGTCGACGCAGTCAGCTGTACTCGCGAGCAGGTGGTGAAGAAGCGTGGAGTCGGCTAAGCAGCCGACCGTCGCGGCAACGCCACCAAGCAGCGGCGACTTGGTCGGATGGCTACGAGCGTGGAACGGCAGGCGGGCAGGAAAGGACGATTGGCTGGGTTTTCCCGCAGGGGGTTCTGCGATGAAGGCAGACTCCGGGTCCACGATGGTGCCGATCGGTTGGTTCCGCAGGCCACCGGCCAGGCCGACGAACGTGATCCGCGTCGGTTGGGGAAGTGCGAAGACGATGTCCTTGGCGGCTGTGCCTTGAGGAACGTGTACGACGGCAGCGTCCCCGATCAGGGAAGTGCGCCACCAGCCGTCGCATTCCGTTCCGCCGCGAGCCAACGCTGCGTGGATGCTGCGAATCGGGGTCAGGACTACCGCGCGACCGCGCCAATCACAGCCAAGCAGCGTCATACATGCTCGCCGTCGCCACCGTTCGTCCGGCACCTGTACCTGGATGGATGTCGGCTGTGTTTGCGCGGTCACGACTGGACCACCGGAGAGAGCAGCGGAAGCGGGCATGCTGTGGCCAATTCTCGGACCGGTCGCATCATCGGCTTCACGCCCGCGCGCAACTCGGTGAAGGATGCTTCTTCTAGGTTTCCCAGACGGAACCGGTCCTGGTCCAACTTGTAGAGCCACGAGCACGTGGCCAGGTCCCCGTTCGGCGCCACGAAGAACACCGACTGTCCCGCTGGGCACCCTTCGACATCGCTGGGCTGGGGCTTCCCGAGGCTGTGGTCGATCTGCAGGCCAAGTCGCTCGTACTTCACCTGGAGCTCGGTGAGCTCATCGAACAGTTGCTGCTTGCGCCCGGGCGACAGGCCGAGCTCCGGGTGACGGGCAGCCCGCCCCGCAGGGAACACGGAGTTAATAACCAGCGCCTCGACACCCAGAAGCGCCATCTCAGCGCAGAACGCGGCCACGTGCTCCACGTTCCCGGGGTGGACGACATGGGATACCCGGACCGGAACTCCAGCAGCCAGGAGATGTTCAACGGCAACTATCGCTCGATCGAACGATGCCGGCTTGTTGCGCACAAGTGCCTGCGACTCCCGATTGTGCCCGTCCACGCTCACTGTTATTCGACGCAGAGCGGTCCCGCGCAGAGCGTCGGCGGTTCCCTGCGTGATGAAGTAGCCATTCGAGTTGGCGTATACCTCGGCCACTGTCGGATCAATGGCGGTGATGATGTCAACGAGGTCCTCTCGGGCGAACGGCTCACCTCCGGTTAAGTAGAATTCGGTCACCCCAGAAGAGACCATTTCCCGAACGGCGTCGAGGAAACGGGAAGTGCTGAGATCGTCCGAACGAGGGATCTGCGGTGAAGAGTCTGACAGGCAGTGCTTGCACGCCAGATTGCAATAGTTGGTGACCTCCCATACAACCGTGGCACCCTCTGCAGGAGGTCGGAATCGGCAACGATCCCCCACCGTCTTGGTCATATCAGTCCCCTTTCGGATTCTTCGATGGCAAGGGCGGCGTTACTGATCACGGCTTCCTCGAACCCGTCCGTTGCCGGACGATGACGGCGATGCCATGCCGCGCACTGAACCGCCCAAATAGCGATAGACCCAGCTATCCGGCTGGACAGAGACATTTCTGTCTTCTCCTCAACCATTAGACGACCCTGTCGGAGAAGTGCCAGGCGCTTGCCCACCGGCAGGTCCAGGGACGGAGTCAGGCAGATGGCGGCAATATCGTGCAGTGGGTTCCCGGGGCCGTAGAACTCGTAGTCCAACAACCACGCTCGAGGCCGCTCAGGATCGACAAGCACGTTGGGCGGGGTGGCGTCCCCGTGGCAGGGAACTCGTAACGGCTCCTGTATCGCCCTGTGGAGTGCTTGGGTGCTCGCCGGCGCTCGGGAAGAAAGAACGGCGGCTACCTCGGCTTGGAGGTCGCTGATTTGAGTCGGCGGGTCGTCGGGCCACGGTCCTGGAAGCCCTACGGACGCAACCACCGTCTCCAGTACTTGGTGCATCCACTTGGAAGGATGGCCAGCTGCTGGATCGTCGAGCGGCACACCAGGGACCTCCTCCAGAATCAGCGTCGGTGGATACCGGCGGTGCTCCAACACGTGCGGAGCGAGACCGTCCGGCATCTGTTTCAACGCGCGCAACTCGCGCTCAAACGGGCCCAGGAATGAGTACTGCTTGATGAACCTTCCGGTATTCGCTCCTGTTGTTCCCGCCCTTGGTACGTGCCACAGCGAACGTCCCGAACGGTCGACATGGACGGGTGTCCACCCCGCGTCGCGCCCTTCCTCGCTTGCGATGTCCACCGATCTCATTTTCACGGGAGACTCCTCGTCTTAAGATCTTCGATGCTGCGGGTACTGGGGTCGTGACGGCCGTAGTGGTCTTTGCCGTGCGAGTGGGTATGAGGTGTCCGGATGGCGGCGGCTTGATCGCGAAAGAGCGGCCCCGCCGTGAGCGAGTGGGGCTGGCGGCTGCGGAGATGATGGAGGCGGGAGCCGGTGACCGCGAGGTGGCCCGGCAGTTTCGAGCCACGCGGATGTGGGTGATCCGGTGGCGGCGTGCTCTGGCGGCCGGTAGGCGTGTGGCGTTGGCGTGCAGGGGTTCGGGCGGTGCCCGAAGCAAGCTCTCGGCGCGCAGCTGGTCAAGTTGAAGCGGGTGTTGAAGGATGGTCCGGCGGCACACGGCTGGGTGGATCAGGGCTGGACTCTCGCCCGGATCGTGGCGGTGATCCGCGGCCGGCTCCGAGTCCAGTACACGCTGGCCGGAGCGGACTTGCTGCTGCACCGGCTGGGGTGGAGCGTGCAGATGGCCACCTCCCGGGCCACGGAACGCGACGCGGGGCGCATCGCCGCCTGGCGCGAAGAAGACTGGCCGGTGATTAAAAGGACGGCGGGCGACCTGGGTGCTTGGCTCTGCTTCGAATCGCGCCGTGAGGCGCTGAAGGATGCGGACGCAATTGCCGTGCTAGACGGAAGGTTCCGCAACCCTCGCGCATCTAACCCCAGCCTGGCGGGCGTCTCGGTCGTCAGTGGTGGTCCCCCCTTCGGTATTTTGTTAACAGCTTTTGTCAACGTCTATGGAGCCAGTCCTCTCTTCCGTCGAGGTGAAGTCGTCTACGGGACAGCACGCCAGACGGACGTCGGCATCGGCGTAATCACCGGGGACACTAGGTTGCCTGCGTGGCCGCACTACGTAACTGGCTGTCATGGCGCACTTTGGCAGCGGTGAGGTGGGCGCGAGAGGACAAACTGTCCGTAGGTACTTGCGGACAGTCTCTTGACAACTCAAGGAACTTTGCTACCTGCGCTGGTGAGGGTCATCACAAGCACCCTTGCGGTAGTGAGAGCACTGTCTCCGTTAGGTGCGGGTGTGGTCTCATGGCGGCTGTACGGGCTTCGTCCGCGGCCATCGCCGAGAGCGATGAGGTTCCCCTTCCCCCGGAAGTGACCCCGATTGCCGCGTCCCTGTCGCACTGGCCGCGAGGTTGTTCGGCCTGCCGCCACCCGTACTCTGATCGTGAGTGCTCCATCGTGAAGGGAAACGACCGCCGATGACAGAAAGCCTCACGCTGGGAGATCGGCTCCGTGTCGCACGCAAGACGCGGAAGCTGTCGGCCGCCCAGCTCGCAACCAAGGTGGCAATCTCACCCAGCTACGTCCAGAAACTGGAGTCCGGAGCCCGGAAGGCGACTCCGTCGCTGATTTTGGCGCTTGCGAATGCGCTGCACTTTGGACCGGAGGTGCTGACTGGCCAGCCGTACTACGGGGAACCCGAGGCGGAGGACGGAGTGCATGCCGTTGTCCCGGAACTGCGTAGGGTTCTGCTTTGCTACGACTCGCCTGATGACCTGGACGTGCCGCCGCGTTCGCTCCCGGTGCTCGCTTCGGAGATCGATCAAGTCTCGGCTTTGCGACGTGATGCTCGGTACGCCCCCATGGGGCCGCTGCTGCCCGGGATCATCGCCGAGCTCACTCATGTCGCGCTTTCTGCTACAGGCGAGGAAAAAGCCAAGGCGTTCTGGCACCTGGCTCGCGCGTACCGTGCCGTGAACTCGCTGGCCCACAAGTTGGGTCACCACGACTTGTCCAACACAGCGCTGGAGCGCGTGCGGTGGGCCGCAGACCGCTCCGGCGACCCCTTGCTACAGGTTACCGCTGGCTACCTGGTTGCAGGCGCCATGCTGAGGCAGGGTGCCTATGCATCGGCCCGCCGCAAGCTTGTGGGCTTGCGGGCCGAGCTGGAACGCCTGCAACCGGAGCGCTCGTACACGGCTGACGCGCTCGCCGTCGACGGCGCCTTGCTGCTCAAGCTGGCTGTCACGGAGTCGCGGGCAAATGATCCCGATACCGCGAGCGAGTACCTGCGGGAAGCTGAAGAAGTTGCCCGCATGGCAGGCGGCCGCGACTCCCTTGCGTACGAGATGTCGTTCGGCCCCACCAACATTCGCATCCACAATGTACATGCGCTGATCGATGTGGGGGACACCGAGCAGGCCCTGGCTCGGTTGCGTGAGTGGGCCCCGGCCGGAGTGCGGGAGTGGGAACCGCCGGCGGCAACTGTTGGTGAACGATCCAGCCATCACCACATCGATGTCGCTGGCGCCAAGCTGGCGGTGGGCGACCGATCTGGCGCGTTCGGTGAACTTCAGCGAGCGCGGAAGATCGCTCCCAACCACACGAGGTTCCATCCATCCGTCCGCGAGACTGTTTCGACGCTCCTACGCCTCGAAACTCACCCGTCTAACGAACTTGCCAGCTTCGGCAACTGGGCTGGCATTAGCGCGAACTAGACTTTGAGTCAAGGGAGTTCACCGAACTTCCTGCGGACAGGCTGTCCGCTCACGAAGCTTGCACAGTGGAATGGTCTCCTCATACGTCGTTGTGAGGAGGCCGTTTTCATGTCCGATGCCAGGGGGAGCACCGCAGCGCAACCGCCTCGGTGGATGCCCGTGGGTGACGACGCCGACCTGTGCGCTGCCGGTCAGTGGTGGGATGCCATTCGGGTCCCTGAAGCCGCCGGGTTCCGGGTCATCGACCTGCTCAAGGAGTCGAGCCGCCCCGTCGGGCCGATAATCCACGACCAGTACGGTCTCGAACCACGGTTGTACTTCCTCATCCCTGCTGGTCACAGCGCTGGATGGGACGAACCCGACACCGTGGCGCTCGGTCGAGGATGTCATGTCGTTGTCCCTCCCTATAGCAGGACCGCTCCGCCTGGGCTGCACTGGCTCTATTTGCCATCGCGGCCGCGGGTTTTCTCCGACCCTGATCACCTGCGGAGAGCGCTGCGCAAGGCGTTAAGGGAGGGGCAAGGCGTAGCAGTGCCGGCGCCCGTCGCAGGGCAGCGGTACTCGAGAGCGGGGTCGTGCGCCAACTCAACCGCGACCACACACCCACGCGATAAATAGCTTCAGGGTGTTTGGTGTTCGTCTCCGTCGAACTGATTATTGCGCTGGCCGTCGTGGTAATTGTGCTGATCAAGCAGGCCGGGCTGAAAATAGGACACGCCCTCGTGTGCTTCCTTTTCGGCTTCTACCTTGCGGAAACATCTGCCGCGCCCACGATCCGTGAGGTCACCCGAAGCGCTGTCGACATGATCGGCAGCTTCGCCCCTTAAGCCGGCCGCCGGAGCGGGAAGGTGGGCAGTCGGCTGTCGCATCCGGACTTACCCCGCCTTTCGGCGGCCCCAACGTCACTGTTGTGAAGGGCCCTTGACGATGCTCACCTCTCACCGCGGGAACCGACACGTGCCGTACGCATCCCTTCGTGCGTTGTTTGCAGGCCACCGTTCGTGTTGCGCCATCAGAGCCGGGAGTGCCGATGCGTAGGGGGTTGTCGTCATCGGGGGATTTTCAGCCGGTGTATGACCCGGCCGGCTTCGACGCCGAGCTGCGTGTGGCGGTGGAGGAAGTGGCCGTGGGCCGTTGGATTGGCATGCGCGATCTGCTGCGCCGTACGGGGCGGGACTGGGCTTTGCGGACGTCACGGAGCCAGGTGCTGGGTGCGGCGGCGGCCCGGTCGGATGTCGTGCGGCTGTGGCTGCGGGAGGAGCCCGAGAGCGTCGATGCGGTGGTGATGCAGGCGCGGGTGGCGGTGCAGTGGGCGGTGCGGGCGCACCGTCGTGGTCACCGCGACGCGGGCTGGTGGGAAGAGGAAGCTCGGCGGGTGTGCCGGGCCGCGGCGCAGCGGGTGCCGCTGGACCCGGTGCCCTGGGTGTGTCTGCTGGCCCTGGCCTCGCTGGATACCGCGGTAGATGTAGAGCGGCGGCGGCCGGAGCACCGGATCGTGCCCCGGGAGCCTCTGCTACCGATCGGGCCATGGGGGCTGCTGGACCGGGTCAACGAGCGCGATCCAGGGAACCGCGAGGCATACCACCATGTGCTGCGGTTCTTCCAGGCGCAGGCGGGGAGCGCGTGTGCGCCGGCGATCGATTTTGTGCGATGGGTGACGTCGTGGGCGCCAGACGGATCACCGCTGCTGGTGCTGCCCGCGTACGCACATGTCGAGCGGTACCGGGCCCAGGTGGCCCAGGGGTCGCGGGATCCGCTGCTGCGGCGGCAGTGGGTGGCCGACCCGGTGCTGCGGGACACCCTGCGGGCCCTGACCGGTTGGTTCGACCACGCGGCCATTCGAGGGGCGCGGTCGGTGCGGGACCTGAGCTACCTGGCCCATGCGCTGTGGGCGGGTTGCCAGTACGACCAGGCCGGTCGCGTGTTCGCGGCGCTCGGACAGCACGCGGACAAGCTGCCGTGGGCGTACGTAGCCGAGACACCCGAACTGGCTGAGACCGAGCTCAGGCGCGCCCGCCTGCAGTGCGAGGCGGCCAGCTACGGGGACAAGCCGCGTGCGGGGCCGCGATGGCGTGCCACTCCGGCGTACCGGCCGCAGTAGCGGCCGCGTCGCCCGTTCCTTTTCGACCATGGACGATTCTCTGGGGTTTTCGTGTCTCGTAGACGACATGCTGCTCGTGGCTCGGACGATGACGCGCTGCTGCGCGACCTGGGCTATGAGCCGGTGCTGGTACGGCGCATGGGCTCGTTCGGGTCCTTTGCGATCAGTTTCTCGGTGATCTCGGTCCTGTCCGGCTGCATGACCTTGTACGGGTTCGGGCTCTCGACGGGCGGGCCGGCAGTGATGCTGTGGGGCTGGCTCGGGGTGGGACTGATGGTGCTGCTCGTCGGCCTGGCGCTGGCGGAGGTCACCAGCGCCTATCCGACCTCGGGGGCCCTGTACTACATGGCGGACCAGCTGGGCGGTCGGCGCTGGGGCTGGTACACGGGCTGGCTGAATCTCTTGGGACTGCTGGGGGCGATCGCCGGGATCGACTACGGGGCCGCCACGTTCCTTGGGGCGTTCCTCCGCCTGCAGTGGGGGATCGAGCCGACGGCGGGCACGGTCATGGTGATCTACCTGTGCATTTTGATCCTGCACGCCGCGCTCAACTTGCTTGGGGTGCGGGTGGTCAGCCTGCTCAATTCGGTCAGTGTGTGGTGGCACCTGTTCGGCGTGGCGGCAATCGTCGGCGTCCTGGCCCTCATTCCCGCCCACCACCAGGACGCGAGCTTTGTCTTCGGGCACTTCGCCAACTCCACCGGATGGGCGAGCCCGTTGTACGTGACCGCAATCGGGCTGCTGCTGGCCCAGTACACGTTTTCCGGCTACGACGCCTCGGCGCACCTGTCGGAGGAGACCACCGGCGCCGCGGTCAGTGCCGCTCGCGGCATCGTGCGCTCCATATGGGTCTCCTGGATCGCCGGGTTTGTGCTGCTGACCGGCTTGACGTTCGCGATCCAGGATTACGTCAGCACCCAAGAGACGCCCACCGGGGTGCCACCCGCCCAAATCTTCCTCGACGCCCTCGGCACCGGAGGCGCCAAGATCCTTTTGTTGGTCGTGATCCTCGCCCAGCTGTTCTGCGGCAATGCCGAGGTCGCGGCGGCCAGCCGGATGGCGTTCGCGTTCTCGCGAGATGGCGCACTGCCCGGATCGGCGCTGTGGCGACGGGTCTCGCCCCGCACTGGCACGCCGAGCCGGGCTGTGTGGCTGTCCGTCGGTGTGGCCGCAGTCCTGGCACTGCCCTCGCTGTACTCGGCGACCGCCTACGGGGCGGTCACCGCAATCAACGTCATCGGAATCACGCCGGCCTATGCCATCCCCGTCTACCTGCGGCTGCGCCACCACCGCCGGTTCCGGCCGGGGCCGTGGCATCTGGGGCGCTGGGGGCGGGTCGTGGGTTGGATCGCTGTCGGGTGGGTCGCCCTGGTCACGGTGCTGTTCTGCCTGCCGCAGTCCCGACCGATCGCGCCCACGACGTTCAACTACGCCCCGGTTGCCCTCGCGGTGGCCCTGGCCCTGGCCTGGCTGTGGTGGCGCATCGCCGGCCGCCGCTCGTACGACATCCCCGTCCGCGGCGACCAGACCTCGACCGCCCTTGCCCAGGAGATCGTGTAATGCTCACCCCCTCCTCTCAGTCCACCATTCCTGACAGCCGTTCCATGGGCGCAGCGTCGCGGCTCGGTGATGTCGCCCTGACGCTTGATGAGTTGCGTACCGAGGCCGCGGCTGGGCGCCTCCAGACGGTGATGCTCGCCGTGCCCGACTTGAACGGCCGCTTGAAGGGCAAGCGCTACGCCATACCTCACTTCCTCGATCACGTGGCCGATGGGCGCGCGGAGATGTGCGGCTACGTGCTGGCCACCGACCTCGCCATGCGCCCCATCGGCGGACCGTTGGCCTCCTGGCAGGGCGGTTACCCGGATCTTGCCGTCCGCCCAGATCTGAGCACGCTGCGCCGGGTGCCGTGGCTGCCGGGCACCGCTCTCGTCCACGCCGACGCCCACCACCCCGACGGCACTCCGGTGGCCATCGCGCCCCGGCAGGTGCTGCAGCACCAGCTCGACCGGCTCGCCGCCCACGGCCTGTGGGCCTCGGCCGGCTTGGAGGCGGAGTTCATCCTCTGCCACCCGCCCGAGGGCGGCCGTCCCGCCTTCCGACCCGTGACCGAGAACAACCTCGACTACGCCCTGGACGCCCCCCATGCCCCTGGCCTGGACCAGTTCGTCCAGGAGCTGCCCGCCGCGCTGACCGCCGCCGGCCTCCCCCTGGAGGCCATCAAGACCGAAGGCGCACCCGGACAAGTCGAGGTCACCTTCCGGCACGGCGATGCCATGACCGCAGCCGACACGCACACTGTCCTCAAGCACGGCGCCCGCGTGCTCGCCGAACGCTGCGGACTCACAGCGACGTTCATGGCCGCCCCCACCCCGAAAGTGGCCAGCGGCCTGCACATCCACCTGTCCCTCTGGCGCGATGACGACGCGGCCTTGGCCGGCCCCACCGGCCTGTCCCTGCTGGGCAAACAGGCCATCGCCGGACTGGTCGACGTCCTGCCCGACCTGGCCCCGCTGTACGCTCCCACCGTCAACTCCTACAAGCGCTTCAGCCCCTACTCCTACGCACCCACCCGGATGGGCTGGGGCGTCGACAACCGGACGTGCGCAGTACGGCTGGTCGACGCCGGTCCGAACCTCCACCTGGAAGTCCGGGTACCCGGCGCGGACGCCAACCCTTACCTCGCGCTCGCAGCCGCCGTCGCAGCGATGCTCAACGGTATTGAACACAACCTGCATCCCCCCGCGCCTTGTACCGGTGATGCCTACGCCGCGACCCGCCAGCCGCCACTTCCCCCCTCTCTGGAGGCGGCAACGATCCGATTCAGCGAAAGCCCTCCCGCTCACAAGGCTTTCGGATCGGAAGCAGTCGAGCACTACGCGCTCCTGGCCCGCACCGAGCTGGACGCCCACCGCACCGCCGTCACCGACATCGAACTCACCCGCGGACTGACCCACTCCTGACCTGCCCCGCCCGGCCCTTCCGCACGACGGCCGAAGAAGAACTTCGACAACCGACCGAGTCTTCGCCCCGCCCCGGCATCCGCGGCCGGCCCGCGCAGGAGCGGTCTCAGCTCCCTTCTCCGGGGACGTACCCATCCGCGAGTCTCCGCCCGGCGAAGGGGCCTAACCGAGGTACACATGTGCAACCATCACCCCCCGTGCCCATCAGCGGAGTCGCCCGACCGGGAAGCCGCCTCCCCCGTGGCCTACCACCCGGAGCAGGGCTGGAGCCTGCTGTGCAACGGCGTCCTGCTCTTCGAGGACACCGGCAAGCTCCTGCCGGATGGACGAATCATCAGCCCGCATCGACCTGCCTCAACCGTGAAGGCGACGACGGCATGAACGAGCTCATGGCGCACGACACCGGCAAGCCGTTCACCGGGGAAGCAGTCACCTGGCGGTGGCTCTACGTCAACGCGAAACGCAGTTCGGACCACGAGTTCGCCTACGCCGGGCTGTTGCAGTCAGCGTTGACAACGCGGCTGACGAAACTGCCCATCGCTGCCGCCTGATTCGTTGCATCCGGTGAGGCCCCCACCGGCCCGCCCTTCCCACTCGATGTCTCCGTGGCCAGGGCGGCGGCTGTCGGCGCTTCCCAGAGCCAGCGGTCCGGTCCGTCGTCGGGGCACGGAATACCGCGCCTGGGACGCAGTCGTGCCCCGGCGAACACCCTTTGTTGATATTCGATCGTCAAGGACCTGGAAAATGACCTTTGGCCCGCTGCTTGCGATGCTGTCTGCCCTGCTGGGCGCGGCGCTGGCGTCCGCGGTCTGGGCACCGATCATGGCGAAGCTGCGGGAGCGCCTGGCCGTCGTGACAGCAAGGTGCGGTGCCCGGGACGCCGCGCTGGAGCAGCTTGTCACCAGCGGCTTGCCCTCCGCGGCGCAGTCGCTGTTCGGGCCGGAGGGCCGGCCCGCTGCCGTGGTGGTGACCGCATCGCTGCAGGGTTCGGCGTTCGGCGCAAACCTTCAAGCCCTCGTCGAGCGGCACGCCGCCACACTTCGACATGTCCAGGACGAGACACACCGGGCTCTGACTGAGCGGCACGCCGCCGCTCTTCGGCAGGTTCGGGAAGAAATGGCGCAGGAGGCATCGCGCCAGCAGCAGCGTCTGCCGGGGTCAGAACAGGCCGAGGTGTTCGTGTACGTTGCTCCGCGCCTGCACGCCCTGGTCAGCCGCGCCCTGGTGGCCCTATCCGGCCTGGAGAACATGGTCGAGGACCCCGATCTCCTGCACGGGCTGTTCGATACCGATCACCTGCTGACCCGGATTCGTCGCGCGGTCGAGAGTCTGGCAGTGCTGGGCGGCCAGTCGGCACGCCGGGTCCGCAGGGCGGTGTCGGTGATGGGGGTGCTGCGCCAGGCGGTCGCGGAGATCGAGCACTACCCGCGGGTCCGGCTGTCGGTACCGCGGGAGGAGGCAACCCGGACGGCCCTGCCCGGCCACGTCGGCCCGGACGTGATCCATCTGCTGGCTGAGCTGGTCGAAAACGCAACGAAGTTCTCCCCGCCCGACACACAGGTGGTGCTCCGTGCCGAGCGCGTGAACGCCGGAATAGCCATCGAGGTCGAGGATCGGGGTCTGGCCATGTCGGCGTACCGGCGGACGCGGTTGAACCGGCTGCTTGCGGCACCGGAGACGGTCGATGTCCACGCCCACCTGCAAGGCGGGCACACCGGGCTGCTCGTCGCCGCCCGGCTCGCGCAGCGACACGGGATCCCCGTGGAGCTCCGCCCCAGCGTCCTCGGTGGCATGCAGGCGCTGGTCATGCTGCCCAACGCCCTCCTCGTCGCCCCGGACCCCCCGCAGCAGTTGCACCCCACGCGTTTGCCGCAGGCTGCCGAGGAACACCGGGCCAAGGTCGTGGCTCTGCCGGCCGAACCCGCACCCCCTGTAAAGCCGCAAAGCGGGGAGGCGAAACCCGGCAGTGCACGCGCACCTCTCCCGCGGCGCCAGCGCCGCACCGCCGCACCACCGATGGCCTCATCGGCCGTCTCCACCGGGGCACCGGAGGGCAAGCCTGCCCTGCCACGCCGCAGCAGGAACCCGCAGGCACCTGCTCCCGCCGCGCCGCCACAACGCGGCGGCCCGACCGTTCCGCCCACCCCGGGGCTGATGGGCAGTTTCAAGGCTGGCGCACAGCGGGCCGCAGGCGATGCCATACCTGCCTCGCCTGCGGACTAACGCCGTCCCCTATACCGCCAAGGCCAGAGCACGAGGCGCTCTGGCAACGACCATGGAGCTAGGTACTGATACCGATGACGAACGACGTGATGCCGCAGAACGGACGGGATTGGCTGCTGGAAGGTTTCCTCGCGCGAGTGCCGGGAGCCACCGGCGTCCTATGGGCCACCTGCGACGGATTGAAGCTCGCCAGCGCGGGGCTGACGACGGACATGGCGGACACCATGGCCGCCCTGGTGTCCGGCATGCACTCCCTCTCCAAGAATCTCGGAGTCCTCGCGGGGGTGAGCGATGGCGGCGTCCGCCAGATCAACATCGAGCACGACGGGGCGAACCTGTTCGTCATGAGCGCCGGCAACCTTCCCGAAGGAACCGCAGTACAACTCAGCCCGGATATCAGGGAAGTCGGTACCGTCCTGGGCGTCATGGCCGGACACGACGCCGACCCAAGCCTCGTGGGCTACGAGATGGGCGCGCTGGTCACCAGCGTGGATGAGCATCTGGTCACCGCCGTCCGCCGGGCTGCCTCCGGCGATGGGCAGTGAGATGCCCACTGACAACGACCCCTGGGTCGAGGTGGATGCAGAAGAGGTCCGCCCCTACGCGGTCACCGGTGGCCGCACCCGTCCCCGACACACCTTGCGACTGGCCTCCCGCCTCGCCCCGGCACGCGAGTCCCCCACTGGGGCGCTCGGTCCGGAGGCCGAGCAGGCCCATGCGCTGTGCTGTGCTGAGCCGCGGTCGGTCGCCGAGATCGCTGCGCTCCTGCGCCAGCCCGCCACTGTCACCAAGATCATTCTCTCCGACCTGCTCGATCAGGGGGCGCTGCGCATGGCGGTCCCCGACTCCGCCATCACCGACCCACGCAACGCCGACGTGCTGGAGGCGTGCCTGGCCGGACTCCGTCGGAAGTTCTCTGCCGCCGAAGCCAGCTGAAAGCCGAAAGGAGGTACCTGGGCATGGACCCGATCCTGCTAAAGATCGTGGTTGCCGGGGGGTTCGGGGTAGGCAAGACCACCCTCGTCGGCGCTGTCAGTGAAATTCCGCCACTGAACACCGAGGAGAACCTCACCGCCGCTGGCTGCGGCACCGATCGCCTGGAGGGCGTGGAGGCCAAGAGCACCACCACCGTGGCCTTCGACTTCGGCCGCCTGACCCTCGACGTACCGCAGCCGATGATCCTCTACCTGTTCGGCACCCCCGGTCAGGATCGCTTCCTGCTTACCTGGGACGACCTCTCCCACGGCGCCTTGGGCGCCGTCGTCCTCGTCGACACCCGCCGCATGGCCGACAGCTTCACCGCGGTCAGCTTCTTTGAACAGCGGGCGATCCCCTTCGTCATCGCCGTCAACGAATTCGACGGCGCCCCCCACCAGTACACGCCGCACGAAGTGCGCGAGGCCCTCGACCTGCCGGAGACGGTGCCGATCGTGCTGGGCGATGCCCGTAACACCCGAGACGCCGCCACCGCGCTGATCACCCTCGTCGAGCACGCCCTCCACGTCACACGGACCCCTCGCCCCTCCACCTCGGAGCCCTCGTATGACCTATGACGCCGATACCGGATTCCACCTCCCTACCCCCGAAGACGATCTTGACCGGCGACTGCGTGACGCAGCGCTTACCAAACTGGGCTTGACCGCCCCCGACGGCGAGCTCGACGAGTTCGCCGCCGCACTGGCCCGCGACGCCGGCGAGCCGTACGCCATGGTCAACGTGTTCACGCCTGACCTGCAGTTCTTCGTCGGACTCCACGCCCCTGACGGTGACGACCTGCCGGCGGTGGGCCGGACCATGCCACGTGACCACGGCTTCTGCCCCGAGGTCGTGGCGCGCCGCCGCGCCCTACCCCTGCCCGATGTATTCGCACACGCCCGCTTCGCCAGCAACCCAGTGGTTGATCAGATCGGGATCCGGACCTACGCCGGCGCCCCGCTGATCTACCAGGACACCGTGCTGGGGACCGTCTGCTTTCTGGGCCCCACCGACCGCCCCCGGGAGACCGGCCGGGCCCAGCACGCCCTGATCAACAGCCGCCGCGACGCGCTCATGGACCTCCTCGTGCGCCGCGCCGGACTCCCCTCGCAGTAACCGCCCACGATTGCCAGCTGCCAGAGAGAGGAGAACAGCGATGTCCGCTCCCTATCTGACCGGCGACCACGAAGATCTGCGCCAGCACGTACGGGACTTCGCCGAGACGGAAATCACCGCCCACGTCGCAAGAATGGAATCCTCCAGGAGCGTCGAAGAGGACCTGGCCACCCGTATCGCGCAGCAGGGCTGGCTGGGCGCGACCATCCATCCCGCCTTCGGCGGGATGGGCGCGGGCCACATGGCAAAAACGATCATCATCGAGGAGATTTCGCGCGTCAGTGGCGCCATGGGGGCCATGGTCCAGGCATCCCAGCTCGGCACCGCGAAGATCATTCACTTCGGCAGCGAGGAGCAGCGCAAAACCTGGCTGCCGCAGATCGCCGCAGGGACCTGCCTGCCGACCATCGCCGTCACCGAGGAGGGGTGCGGCGGACACGTCCTGGCGATGCGCGCTACCGCCCGCCGCGACGGCGACAACTACATCCTCAACGGCCGCAAGACCTACGTAGGCAACAGCCATATCGGCCACCTCCACGGCGTCGTCGCCCGCACTGGCCACGGCACAAAGGGCTTGTCGGCCTTCCTCGTCGAGGCCGACCGCTCGGGCGTCATCCTCCCCGACCACCCTCAGAGCATGGGGCTGCACGGCTTCAGCTTCGGCGAGATCGTCTTCGACAACTGCCGGATACCCGCCGCCAACCGCCTTGGTCAGGAAGGGCAAGGGCTCGACGTCGCCTACTCCTCCAGCATCCTCTACGGCCGCCCCAACCTGGGCGCGGTCGCCCTCGGCATCCATCAGGCAATCATGGAGCAGACCCGGAAGTTCGTCACAGAACGCCAGCGCTACGGCGGCCCGCTCGCCAAGCTCCCCGCCATCCAGCAAAAGCTGGGCGAGATGCAGTCGCATCTCATGACCGCACGGCTCACCGCCTACCACGCAGCCCACCTGCTCGACCACGGCCAGCCGTGCGACGCGGAACTGATTAATGCCAAGCATGTCAATGTCCGGGCCGCACGCGACTCCGCCCGCCTCGCCATGGACATCCACGCCGCGGCCGGCCTGTTCACCACCCACCCGCTCGAACGGTTCTTCCGGGACGTCGAGCATCTCTACGCCCCCGCCGGCACCGGGGAGATCCAGCAGCACCGTCTCTCCGAAATCTCGCTGGGCACCTACCGCAGCCAATGGTCAGTGCGCCTGGCCGCCGTCACGAGCCTTCGCGGAACGACAGGCCGCGAGCTGCACCATCACCGCATCTCTGCCTGACGCCTTCTCTGGCCTCGCCCGCACTCCTCTACCACCTAGCGTCTCAGGAGGGCCTGCCATGCCCCGACCCCAGCGGCCCGCCCGCCTCGGCCTGCCCCAGCACAAGAAGCACCAGCGCCTATCCGCCCCGGACCGACGGAAATTCCAACAAGACATCGTGAAGGCGTACCGAGACCAGCACGCCACAATCCGAGAGATCTGTGAGGAAACCGGCCGTTCCTACGGGATGATCTATCGCCTCCTAAACGAGGTTGGTGTCCTGAGAACGCGCGTCCCAGAGCGCCTCGAGGTCTTGGACCGCAGGCGTCGCAGCCAGGCGCGTCTTCGTGCCACTGGCAGTCGCTAAACCACACAACCACGGCCATCGAAAGGTGCACCTGTGACATACACCCGTACCAACTGGAACCAGCACTATGAGGGAGGGCGTGCCTTCCGGCCACTCGGCGATGCAGAGCGAGCCTTGTTCGCCAAGCACACACCCGCGCCCGATGGCGGAAGGGCCCTGGAGGTGGGCTGCGGCACTGGCGAGCTCGCGGTTTGCCTCACCGACCTTGGCTACACCGTCGACGCCATCGACTTCGCTGAAGGCGCCTTGGCCCGCGCCCGCAAAGAGCGGGACGGTGCCGAGGGGGTGCGGTGGTTGTGCCTGGACATCGAGCACGACGATCCGGCCGGGCTGAGCGAAGACGGCTACGACCTGATCACGATGCGCCTGATGCTCGCCTTCGTGGGCGACCGCACCCGAGTGCTGCACAGCTTAGCGGCCCGGCTGCGGCCCGGTGGTGCCCTGGTGGTCATCACTCCGGTAGCGGCGAACACCCCCGAGGAGCGGCGGCGCATCGCCCTGGAGGAGAACGAGATCGACCTGCTTACCGAAGGCTGGGCACAGGTGGAGCGATGTGACGCAGACGGGCTCGCATTCCTGGTTCTGCGCGATCCGGGCGGCTCCTTCAAGGCGGTGGAGAAGGGCCGTCCGGAGCCGCAGGCGGTCCTCGGCGCGTGCGTCGTGGTCACCGACGACTGCGGCCGGGTCCTGCTCGGGCGCTCCACCCGCGGCATGTGGGAACTCCCCGGCGGTCGCATCGAGAACGGCGAATCTGCCCAGGCGGCGGCCGTCCGGGAGTTGGCCGAGGAGGCAGGGCTGAGCGCACGTGTTGAGGATGCGCACCTGCTGACGCTCCTCCACGATGATCGCGCCGATGTCCGTCGCGTATCGGCGGTGGTCCGCGTCACCGCCTGGACCGGCGCCCCGCAGGTGTCCGAGCCGCACCGCTTCACCCGCTGGGAGTGGCACGACCTGCACATCCTCTCCGGTCTCGGGGCTGTCTTTACGCCCTCCGCGCAGGCGCTGGAGGCGGTGTGGCCGGGCGTGCTGCCTGGCCTACCGCCCGTCCACTCCTACCCTCACGCCGATGGTTCCCCCGCCGTCGGCGGCGAGCCGGCCGAGGCTGTCCGGCTGCGTCAGAAGATGGCCGACGCCGTGATCGCCAAGGGCTGGGCCCCCTCGGCGCCCGTTCAGCAGGCACTGCGCACCGTGCCCCGGCACCGCTTCACCCCCGAAGCCCCGCTGAGCACCGCCTACGACGACGACCTGGCCGTCGTCACCCGCCGCGATAAGTCCGGTACGGCACTCAGCTCGGTCTCGGCCGCCTGGCTCCAAGCCGACATGATCGAGCACTTGCACCTGGAGCCGGGCATGACCGTCTTCGAGGCCGGCTCGGGCGGCTACAACGCCGAGCTGATGGCCCACGTCACCGGCCCGACAGGGCGGGTGATCACCGTGGACCTCGACCCTTACGTCATCCGCCGCACCCGGCGGCTGTGCGCCGAGGCCGGCAGCGGCCGGGTCACCGCCGTGCTCGGCGACGGCAGCCTCGGCGCTCCCGACCACGTCCCGGCCGAGGGGTTCCACGGCATGGTCATCACCCACAACGTGTGGGACATCGCGCCCGCCTGGCGGGAGCAGCTGGCCGAGGGCCGATACCTCGTCCTCCCGCTGGAAATACACGGCTACACGCGGGCAATCGCCTTTCAGCGGCAGGGAGACATACTGCACGCACGCGACTGGACCGTGTGCGGATTCGTGAGGGACCAGGGCGCCGCCGCCCGCACCAAGCAGTCGGTCACGCTCGCCGACGGGCGACTGACACTGCACTTCCATGACGGCCCGGAACTGAAGACCACCGGACTCGACGAAGCGCTGCACGGTGAACGCTACGAGGTACCCACTGGGGTGGTCATGCCGGGTATGACCTCCTTCGCCACGCTGCAGGTGTACGCGGCCACCACCCTGGCGGACCACTGCCGCCTCACCACCGACCGCTCCTCCGAAAACCCCCTCGTGGCCGCCGGAGGCGAACACCTGCCCACCCTCGTCGCCGACGGGTCCCTGGCCTACCTGACGCCCGTCCAGCTCCACAAGGGCGCGACGCCGCCCGAAAGCCGCTGGGAGTTCTATGCGCACGCCTACGGCCCGGCCGGACCCGCTCTGGCGGACCGGCTGATCGGCTGCGCACAGCAGTGGGACCGGCATGTGCGTCACACCGGCTACCCGCCGATGACCGTCCATCCAGCGGGTACGCCCGACCACGACCTTCCCGCCGGGTATGTGCTGGACAAGGCGGCCTCCCGCTTGGTCTTCCAGTGGCCAGGCGGCTCGGCGGATGCCCGGCCGGCGGCCCTGACCGCGGCAGGCAGCGCACGTGAGTGACGGTGCGGCGTTCCCCCGCGTGGTCGCCGGCACGCTGGGCCTCGCCTACGGCGCCCACGGTGAGCGGGAGCGGCAGGCGGCCGAACCGGCTCAGTTCGCACGCGCGGTCCTCCTGGCCGGTCCGGATGACCACCAAAGCCCGCGCTGCTGCCTTGAAACCGTAGGCTCAGCTACTGATCATTCCGGGGCACCGTCTGCGATGCTGACGGTGCCCCGGAGCTCCAGGGAAGACCACGTGTGGAAGGGGGCGCGCGATGGAGATCGTGGTTGCCTCACAGAACGTTTCCCGAGGCGGGATACGGAGCGGAAGCGGCGACCCGCAGGACCGGTGGCCCGTCATTGCGGAGGCGCTGGCCTCCGTCTCGCCGGACATCGTCCTGATACAGGAGGCAGAAGGCTGGGGTGCCGACGCGGCCCGGCAACTGGTCCGGGCCGAGAACGACCTGGACATGGACGGCATCCTCAGCCCGAGCCGCACGGGCCTTGGGCCGGCATTGCTGTACCGGCGGGAGACGCTGGGCCGCCGCCAGTACGTCAACAGCGACTCCAGCATCGACGAGACGCACCACGGCTACACGACGGTCGGCTGGTCCCTGCCGCCCGCTCTGCCAGCCCTGCTGTGCGCCGGCAGCGTGCACTTCACGCCGTACGACGCGACGAAGGCCAAGCAGGAGGCCAACTTCGTGGCCTCGCGCGTACACCGCGCGGGCGGCGGCTACGCCATCCTCGGCGGGACGTGAACTTTGCCCCGCAAGATGGTCCCGAGCCCGACCTGACCATGCTGCGGCCCTACAACCGCGGCTCCCGGCTGCTGCCTTCCATCGACGGCGAGCCGCCCCGGGCGGACCGGTCCGTGGCCCAGGTCCTGGCCGACAACGGGTTCGTGGACGTCGCCCGGCACCTGCACCAGGCGACGGGGGAGGAGGCCCTGATCGCGCCGACGGCCGGCGGCCTGCGCATCGATCAGATCTGGGTATCCGGCGCGCTGGCGCCGTGCATCATCGATTACGGAGTGCTGGACCACGGTGCATCCGATCACCCTGGCCTGTGGACTCGGCTGGACCTGTCCTGGGCGGCAACCGACGACGTGTGGGAGTACGTGTGAACACCACAGCCCCTGAGGGCCTCGCGGAGGCGATGACCGGCTACCGGTACCCGCAAACGCCCCTCGCCTGGGAAGAGGCGGTCGTGCAGGCGGGCCGGCTCCTGGCCCCGGCCTGGCCGCAAGAGCCCTCCGCGGGCGCGAGCACCGCGCTCGGCGCCGTCGCCCTGACCGTGTACGCACTCGCCCACGCCCGCGGCGTCCGACCGTCGGAGGTGTCGGCCGACACCGTGCTGGACGCGATGGACGAGGTCGATGTTGAACACGAACCTTCCGGGCTCAAGACCCTGCTCGTCAACGAGCTGCCCGCTGCTGGCCACACCGGTGACAACGATCCGCTGCAGAGACTCAGGCTGAGCCTGATCCGCCGGGAGTCGTTCGCCACCACGGTGGACGTTCCGATCGACCTGACCGGCGGGCTGACGCGCTGCCCGTCGGGGCTGGCCGGCGCAGCACCGTGGATACGTCAGGCCCTCCAGCAGCCACACGGCTCGCGAGGCTGACGACCAGGTCGTCGCAGTCGACAAAACGGGCGTGGCAGAGCGGGCCGGCAATTGGCTCAACCTGATCGGTCACAGGGAAACGCGCAGACCACAGCCATCCTGGGCGTCAGCGGCTGGCCGAATCAGATCACTGACTGTCACTTTCTCATGATGGCCTGTCAGTGCCGGGTGCTGTCATACCCGTGCAGATGCCGTTGTCCGCGACGAGAGGGATTACACATGGACCAACGCGCCAGCAACCGGGGCCCAGGTGCGGGCATCACACCGTGCAGGGATACAGGGGGCATGAGTCGCCTTGGAGGTCGGCGGCCCTGGCTTCGTCGTCCGGCCACCTGGCCCAACATTCTCCGCACCCCCTCCGTCCGCTGGCGACGCTCGGTTGGTCATGGCCCGGCCAGGCAACGCGGAACTGTTGATCGCGTGCGCCACGTACGGATGGTGGCTTGGCGGGCACTGTACCGAGGCTCGGGGTGGTGCCTCGTGGCGTTGACCGTGTGCGTGCTCGTCCTGCACGTCGGTCGGTGGACGGACTGGTGGCCCTCACCGTACCCGCTGGTAGTCGACATCGTCGGCCTGCCCGTTCTCCTTACGTACGCCCTATGGGCCCAGCGGCGCGTCGATCGCGACAAGTGGGACGCCCACGTGGGCCGGCCGCGGCTGGAGATGACACTCGACCACCTCGACGCTCTTGACCATGCGGAGTTCGAGTTCGCCGTGCGGGACCTGCTGCGGCGCGACGGCTTCACGGCCGAGCGCGTCGGCGGTGCCAATGACGATGCCTGCGACGTCCGCGCCATCGACCTGGACCGTCGGGTCTGGGCCGTGCAGTGCAAGCATCGGCGCGCTGGAAGGCACGGCGACGCGGTCGATGTCCGCGTGGTCCGGGAGCTGAAAGGCACGGCCAGTGAGGTGCACAAGGCCACGTTCGCCCTAATCGTGACCAACGGGAAGTTCACCAGCAAGGCCGTCCCTTCCGCCCAGAGGCTCGGCGTCCACTTGGTCGACCGGGAGCTGCTCGGCCAGTGGGCCTCCGGCCGTCCACTGTGGGAGCTGCTGGCGCGTGTACCGGCGCCGCTGCGTCATCCCGCGGACGGACGTCGCGTGGCCGCGTAGCCCGACTAGCGCCGGGCCGGTCTCAGTACCAAGTCTGTCCAGTGACCGCAGCAACCATGATCGTTTCGGCCTGGTCATGGGGCGCTTGGTCGCGGCGAGTGCGGCACAGCGGTAGGGGACTCATGACAGGACCGTTTTGCCTCCTGCGACAACAAGGCGGATGTTGCGCAGGGCGCCGAGGCTGGAAAGCGGGTCCCCGTCCACAGCGATGAGGTCGGCACGCTGCCCTTCGGCAAGCTGCCCGGTGTCGGTGAGGCCCAGGGCTTGTGCGGCGTCCGCGGTGGCCATGTCGAGAATCTTGGCGTTGGCGATGCCGAGGTACTCGTAGAACTCCAGAGTGTTCACGAGCTTGTCGAAGGTTGCGCGGGTCACGCCGGCGTCGGTGCCTGCGATCATGGGAACGCCAAGGTCAGCCATCCAACGCATGGAGCTGAAGAGGTACTCGGCTCGTTCTGCCCCGACACGTTCGGCGAAACCTCGCCAGTTGGGGCTGGTGGCGGTGCAGACGTAGATGCCTTGGGCCTTGATCTGTGCGGCCAGGTCTTCGCGAAGGTCGAAGTCCCCGCCCTCGGTCATCCATGTGCAGTGTTCGATGGTGCTCACGCCGGCGCGGACTGCGGCTGCGATGCCGTCGGTGCCGTGGGCGTGGACGGCTACGGGCAGTCCGTGACGACCGGCTTCGTCCACCACGATGCTCAGCTCGTCCTCGGTGAACTGGTTCTGCCAGATGGCGGGCCCGCCCTTGGTCATGCCTCCGCCGGTGCCCATGACCTTGATGACGTCGGCACCGAGGCCCGCGTTGCGGCGGACCATGGTGCGGATGGCGTCTTCACCGGCGACCTCGCCGCCGAAGAAGTGCAGGTGGCCGCCTGGTGAGGTAAGGGCGGTTGCCGAGGACAGGATGCGGGGGCCGCGCAGCGTTTCGTTCGTGATGGCGTCGCGCAGGCGAATGGCAAGGCCGTTGCGGTCGGCGAGGTCGCGTACGGTCGTCACGCCGCTGTACAGGAGCTGCTGTGCGCGTTCGGCCATCCCCGCCAGCAGGTCCTCATCCCCGGTTTGCTGAGCGGTTTCGATGGGGTTGTTGCCGCCGTCGAGGGTCAGGTGCACGTGGGAGTCGATCAGCCCTGGCAGGAGCGTTCCCTGCGGGACATCCGTGGTGGGAATGCCTTCGGGCGCGAGCCGCTCGATGTGCTCGCGCGGTCCGACTGCGGCGATTCTGTCTCCGCGGACCAGTACGGCCCCGTCTTCGATGTGGGCGCCGTGGGGGCCGGTGATGACCTGGCTTGCTGTGATCAGTGTTTCTGTCACGGAGTTGCTCCTCATCCTGTTTGCCCGGGTGCTGGTCCGCGGGCTGTTCAACGTGAAGTGCTGCCGGCCTTCAGTCGCCCTGGCTGTCTGCTGAGTGCATCGGAGAGCAGCACGAGTTGCCGGACATCGGCATCGAGGTCGTTTTCGTCGTCGCCGGGGAGAGCGACAGCCAACGCGTGCCCGGGTGTCGCTGCTTGGTCCGCTTGGGCATCTAGGGCTTTCCCCAGATGCCGGGCCAGGTCCGAAGGCGATGCGTCTTCTTGCACGCCGAGCTGGGCGAGCGTGGGGCTGATACGCACCAGGCCGTCGCGGCATTCGATGACCCGGCGGTAGTAGCGGTAGTGAGTGCCGCGCAGGGAAAGGAAGTCGCGCCAGCCGTTGGTGGGCACGCGGCCCAGGGCGTCCTGGGGAAACGCATCGTGCAAGGCATCCCACAGTGGGCGCAACCGTCGATACGCACGGCGGTGCTGCAGCCACACCCGGCCGCTGGCCAACCGCATCGCGGCGCCGGAGTAGGTCACCCCGACGATGAACACCGGGACCGCTAGCCCGAGAAGGCCCTGTGTGCCCTGGTTGAGCCAGGCCGGGGCCTGCTCACCACGCCACCGCATCACGTCGATGCCGAGGCGTCCGGCATTCGCCGCCACCATGCCTGCCAACGCTCCCGTCGTCAGCCACAGCCCTGTCGCCAGTGGGCGGAGCGACATTCGGGCGTAGCGCACCGTCCACCACAGCGCTGAGGCGAGCGCATAGACCAGATAGAGCGCAGCCACGATGAAGAACAGGGCCACTGGAGTTTGCGACATGTCCGCGGTGGCGAAGTCTCGGCCTCGAACATCAGCCGGTGTGGCTACCGTCGACAGGATGAGGATCAGTACCGCCACTGCCAGGGGAAGAGCTTCCCACCGGGCGCGGCGGCTGGCGCGCGGTCGTTCCTCTGCGGAGACGAGGAACACGCACATCAAGAGGTAGACCACTCCGAGCAGCAGAGCGTTCTGGACCAACCGCGAGACACCGATCCCCAATACATGATCGACGATGCGTGCCGCGGCATCCAGACCGAGCAAGAACGACGCTGCCGTGCAGATGAGGCACAGCGTCACAACACGAAGAGAAAGGTCACGAGGAGCCCGGGCGACCTGAACCAGCTTCCAGACGACGGAGAGATGGAGAATCGCGGCCGTAAGGATCAAGACGGTCACAGCCACCCCTGCCGGTCACCGAGTGCCGTCTGCACGCGACGCAGAGACGGGTCCGAAGCAGGCCGGGGGGCAACTCGGTCCAGCACCGATGCCCACTCCAGCACGATCGTCGCGACCAATTCAGCCTCGCGTTCGTGCTCCTCATCGTACGAAGTCCGACGAAGAAGCCGCCTCACCGATCCCGGCGCAAGATTCGGGACTCCTGCACAGAGCTCGTCGTCGTCGACCGCTTCACTCTGGTGATCCGCGAGGATATGCCCTACCTCGTGCAGGATGATGTGCCGCTGATGACTCGCGGTGGTCTCCTGCTGGTACAGGATGTAATCGGCGGCCGGGGTCGCGATCCAGGCACCGAACGGGCCGGGAACCGGCATCCGGTGCGGCACCAGCCGGATAGGGCGGCCGCGGCGTTCACCCAGTTGCTGGCAGAGCTCGCCCACACGCAGGGGAGGGTGAATGTCCAGGGCCCGCAGTTCTCTTTTGCAGCGCCTGCGAAGCTCGCGCTCTTTCAAGGTAGTTCTCCTGCACACGACACGCGCTGCAGCAGCACCCCCGCCCGCGGTATGACGGCGATCAAAGGCCATCATTCGCGATGCTCTGCCTGCTCCAATCTGTAAACGACGTCCAGCAGGTCCATTACCTGCTTTCGCCGTTCATCCGACAGCTCGCCGGCACGCATAGCCATGAGCTTGACGTCACCGTTTCCAAGTGCGTCCTCGAAGCTCGCCTGCTCGGCTGCCATTCTTTCCAGTCGGCCGTCCACTTGGCCCGTCACGGAGTCATCAAAGAAGTATGCGACGGGAACGCCAAAAAAGTTCGCCAAACCCGTCAGGTGGCGCATGGTGGGGTTGTCCTTCTTCCCCTTCCGTAGCTGCCACACGTAGCTCATGGAGATGTTGATCCCCGACTGGCTGATGGCATTTGCCACGTACTCGTTGGTGTACTCGCGGCCGTCGTCGCCCCTGATCGCATCGAACAGGTGGTTGATCTTCTCTGCCAAAGAGCGGCCCGTCGCCTCGCTCTCGCTCACTGCTTCCCCTCTCGCTGAGAGTCAGTCCGCAAGTGTACACGAGTGGAGGGTGCGCTGGCAGATCCCTTCACAACAGTTGAGTGAGTAGCTGTCTCGGTATACGCTCCCATCGGTGCTTTTCACTGAAGTGAATGCACGGCAAGAAGATGGCTGCATGCGAGTGGAGATGTTGATCAACTTTCGGCGGCTCCCCTTGGGGTTAGGGGTGTCCCTGGAGGGTGAAAACCCGTCTGGGGACACTGTGTCACCCTCGGCCCGGCCGGTCGCCAGTCGCACGATTTCGGACAACGGTGATGAACTCGGCTTTTTGTGGACTCCTAATGCGCCGGAGATCGATCGCAGAGGATGTGCCGTGACCGGCACCTCAAGAAGATCGAATTACTTTCAGCTGACACGCAAAAGCGCTGCGCATTGTGATGGAGTCCTCGGAGGGCGTAAATGCTCTGGTTCCGACGGTTGCTGCCCTGGCGGATTTGCGTGGGCGGTCTGTCGCCGCGTCGTCTCGAACGCCCGCCTCGATCGAGCGGGGGATGTGTCGATGTGATGTCGGTGTGGACGAGCGCCCTGCCACGGCTGGAGTGTTGACCGACCTGGGCATATGTTGCTGGTCCCTCGGCGAGAACCGCCGGGGTAACGCCCACGAGGAAGGCGATCACATCGAGTGCACCGGAGGGAAAAAGAGTCCGGCGCCCGGAAGTAGCAGCTTCCGAGCGCCGGGACCGCCACCCCAAAGGGGCACGGATTCATAACTGGGGCGGGTCGGCTGACCTTTTCGACGAGAGCGGCCGCCCCTCCCCACCTACAAGCGAGGGATTATCGCATGCCTGCCTACGCCTGCGGAAGGGCGTCCACCGCCCTGTCCGCCAGTCCTGCCCGCGCCGGCAGCCGCCATGAGCGGCTCGCCGAGCTGCTTGCCGACATGGTGCCCGGCGCCCGGACCATCCGCGTCTCGCAATGTGAGCCGGACCGAAGCTGGCCCAGCCTCTACGCCCGCGCCTACGACGAGCGGGGCCGACCCTTGTCCCTCAACCGTGCCCAGCGCCTGACCGCCGCCCGCTGGGTCATCCGCGCCAGCCCGGAGCTGGACTGGGACGAGCCGCACGACCTTGACCTGGCCTCCGGCGCTCTGCGGCCCACGGTCGAGGAGTACGCCTCTGTCGCTGGGGGGTGTTGAGCATGGCTCGGATCCGCACGCTCAAGCCGGAGGCTTTCGCCTCGGAGTCGCTCGCCGAGGTGAGCGTCCACGCCGAGCGGACGTTCTTCGGCCTGCTGACCCAGTGCGACGATCATGGCCGCTTCCGGGACCAGCCCGCGGTCATCGCCGGGCTGCTGTGGTCCCTGCGCCCGGAACACGGCCCGGTCGGCGTCGAGGACGACCTGAACCAGCTGGCGATGGCAGGGCTGATCTGCCGCTACGAGGTCAACGGCAAGAGGTACCTGCACATCATCACCTTCAAGCAGCACCAGAGGATCAACCGTCCCAGCGGCATCCGGCATCCCGACTGCCCGGTCCATGACGCCGAGCGGCCCTCCACGGACGAGGTGGCGCCGGCATCGGGAGCCCTCCCTGAGTCCTCACCGAAGGATCACGGAGACCTCACTGAGGGCTCAGTGAGGTCTCACGGAGGAGGGCGTGAGGACTCCGTGAACAACGAAACCGCAGGTCAACTCGCATTCACTGAGTCCTCAGTGAGTCCTCATGGAGGAGGCAGTGAGGGTTCAGTGAGCCCTCACTGTCCGGATCTAGGACCTAGGAACGTGGATCTAGGATCTTCCCCTTCGGGGGGCGCAAGCGCCCCCGCACCGGAGCCCGTCTCCACCCAGCAGCTCATCGGCGAGTACGCCGCCTCCTGCGCACACCGGCCACCGAACGGGGTACTCGGGCATCTCGGGCGCGAGGTGGCCAAGCTGCTGAAGGAGGGGATCGAACTTGAGCACATTCGCGCCGGGCTGGCCCGCCACCGGGCGAAGGGCCTGCACCCGAGCACGCTTCCGAGCCTGGTCCACGAGGTGATGAACGCCTCCGTTCCCACGGGTGGCTTGGTGCGGCCGGAATCCGCGGATACCGTGCGCGGTCACCGGGCCTGGGCCAACCCCGCCGACCCTGCCGCCGCCTACGCCGAGGAGCTGTAATGCGCGATCATGGCGCTCAGCCCGTCGGCGGCATCGCCCGGCGGCTCACCGGCATCCTCAAGGCCCGGGGCATCGACCCGAATGCCCCGGTGTCCGATGCGGCCGAGCCCAGCCCCGCGCTGGAGGCGGCCCAGGCCCGGATCCCCGTCCGCTACCAGGACGCCGTGGCCGACCATCCCGCCGTCGATGCCTGGGTCCGCGAGGTTGCCGCCGCCGGGCGTCGGGGCCCGGACGGTAACCCGGGGATCGCCCAGGGGCGGTCGCTGCTGATCGTCGGCACCACCGGCACCGGCAAGACCCACCAGGCGTACGGCGCCGTCCGGTCGCTGTTGGCCGCCGGGGTCCGGCTGCGGTGGAAGGCGACCACCGCCGCCGACCTGTACGCCGAGCTGCGGCCGCGGGCCGGCCACGACGGCGAACGCGAACTGCAGGACTTGGCGCGCTGCCCGCTGCTGATCATCGACGATCTCGGTGCGGCGAAGGCGAGTGAGTGGACTGAGGAGATCACGATGCGGCTGATCGACCGCCGCTACACGCAGATGCTCCCGACCCTGGTGACCACCAACCTCGGTATGGCCGACCTGCGCGCGCACATCGGCGACCGTGTCGCCTCCCGGCTGACCGAGATGACCGACAAGGTCATCCTCGACGGTCCGGACCGCAGAAGGCTCATCGCGGCCGAGCGCCGCCTCGCCGCCGCCTGACCGGCACCCGCACCGCCTTTCACGCACCACCCCCGGGGCCCGCGCCTGCCCGAACGCGCCCCGAGGCCGATCGGAGACCACCGATGCACCACCACCAGATCGCCGAGCCGCGCACCCTCGGCGACTACACCTGGCACGACCACGCCGCCTGCCTGTCCACCCCGGCCAACCCGGTCGACCCGGAGATCTTCTTCCCGGAGCCGGACGAGATGGACCGCATCCGTGCCGCCAAGGCCCTGTGCGGGCAGTGCCCGGTCCGCCAGACCTGCCTGGACGCCGCCTTGGAAGACGGTGACCGCGAGGGCATCCGGGGCGGGATGACCGAGGAGGAGCGCGAGCCGCTGCACCGCAGGCTCCACCGCCGCCTTGACTACGCCCGCGTCAACGCCACCCTGGCCGGGCGCGACATCCACCTCACTGACGCCGAGCGCCGCGCGGTCACCCGCGCCGCCTACCAGGCCGGCACCCCCGCAGAGCGCCTCGCCCGACTGCTGAAGATCACCGAGGAGCACGCGGAGAAGCGCTATCGGCAGGTCCGTCGCGAAATCCGCAATCGCTCAGTCGGCGGCACGAACGATCGGAACCGTGCTACTGCCCAGACCCACCGTGACGACCTCGGGACGGCCGCGTGAAAAACTCTGACGCAATGCCGGTGCGGATCACTGGCTGGGACCGTGCGGCCATCGTCACCCTCGGCGCCGCGGGGTGCGCGCTTTCGTACGACGCGCTGCAGCAGATGGCCGTCGCCATCCACATCCGCGGACTGCTGACCTACCTCTTCCCCTTCGTCATCGACGGGTTCATCGGCTACGGAGTACGCGCGGTCTTGGTCATGCGCAGCGCCTCCCTCGGTGCACGCTGCTACGTCTGGGCGCTCTTCGGCACCGCCACGGCGGCCAGTATCTGGGCCAACGCCCTTCACGCTGTCCGCCTCAACGACGAGCCCAGCGGAGCCGGTCTCCGGCTCGGGGACGTCACGGTCGGTGTGCTGTCCACGCTCGCGCCGCTGGCCCTGGCCGGAGCCGTGCACCTCTACATCCTCATCGCCCGCCGCGCCGCCCAGCCCGGACACCCGGACACCGAGCTCCCCTCGGGCGCCCCGACTGTCCGCACCGAGCGTCTCCCCACCGCCCCGGGCTGCCGCCTTGACCGGAGTGCCCAGAACGGCCAGGACACTGTCCGGTCGGTCACCGGTCACCGGACCCCCGCGGTGTCCGCCGGAGCCTCCGTCCGCCTGCCGGTCACTGTCCCGGACACGGGGAGCGGCGAGCCGGTCATCGCCTCCCAAGCCGGACCGGTCGTCACGTCCGAGGATGCAGCGGAGCAGGAGGGCCGGGGCGCGGAGCTCGGCGAAGAACCGGCCGCCAGATCTGGCCACCCCGCCCCGTTCAAGACCCCCGCCTCCGGTACGTCGGCGGACAACGACGATGCGGGCGCGGACGCACCAGCCGCTGCTGTTGACCACGCGAGGGACGACTTGCTGCCGATCGCCCGCCGCGCGGTGTCCGAGGGCGGGAAGCTGACCCGCAAGGTGGTCGCCGAGGCCATCCGAGGACAGGGCCTCCCGCTGTCCAATGACCGGCTGACCGAACTGATGCAACAGCTCCGCGAAGAGGCGGACAACCGGACACTCCGCTCCACCGCCTGACCGCACGCGCCCCTCGCGGTCACCCCGCGCGGCCACTCCGGACACCGGTTACCCGGCTCCCGGTCATCGGCAGCGGGGTGTCCGCCCACCCCGGTCACTCCATTTCTTCGAGTCCGTGCTCTCCGCAGAGGAGGCCCTCGTGCGCACGACGCCACCCACCACCGACGAGATCGACGCATGGATCACCGTGCTGCACGCGCACGGTCACCTGCACGCCGCCGTGCTCGGCCCAGAAGGGACCTGGACCGTTCGCCGGACACCAACGAGTACGCCCCACACGCTGCACCACCCCGTCCTCGCCCTCGACTACATCGCCCAGACTCTCCGGGACATCCGGCAAGTCCTCGGCAGAACCGGCTAGCCCCACCACCGCTTCCCCAAGCCAACGGAGATCCCCCCCCATGTCCATCACTGTCCGGCCCACCTCCCCCTGCATCAGCGCCGTCGATGCGCAGACGGTCGATGAGGGGCTGCGCGTCATCGCGCGAAAGGGCGCGACGTCCATCGCCCAGGTCCTTTTGCAGCAGCAGGCTCCCACGCGGGTCTGCAATGTCGCTGCACAGCTGCCGTCGGTCGGTAACAACGCCTACGACCTGCTGGAAGAGTTGCGCTCCGCGGGCGTGGTCGCCCGCAGCGGCGACCACACTGCCGTCTCATTCGCTCTCACCGACCGAGGGCGGGCCCTGCCTCCGGTACACCGAGCCCTGAGCGAGTGGTCCCAGCGGCACTTTCCGCTCGGTCCCATGACGCCGGCTGAGCGCATCGAGGACGCGGCGCGCCGCCTGCACCCGCGCCGGTCGACCGCCGTGATTCAGGTCCTCGACGCCTACGGATCCAGGCCCATGGTCGATTTGGCGGCACTGGTCGGCATGCGGGCGGGGTACCTGCATAGGCGCCTGGCGACGCTGCACAAGGACGGCTTGGTGACACGAGAAGCCCACCGCGGCGCCCACTACCGCCTGACCGCGGCCGGACGAGCGCTGGCACCGGTTTACGCGGCCGTCGAACGCTGGTACGCACACGACGCCCACGGCGACGGGCGGGAGCCGGGCCGATGATGTATTCCGTTTCGACCGGCAGCACGTCTCACCAGCAGCACGAGACCCTCCCGGCACGAGGCCGAGCAAGCTATACCTTCCGTAGTACTGACGCGACCACAGGCCACGTCAGTACTACGGAAGGGCATGCCCCCGCCCCGGAAGGGGCGGGGGCGGCCCGGCACCAGGGGGCGCCGGACCGGGCTGCGACCGAGGGCGGATCGCAGCCGGGGGAGGGGGATGAGCCGAGCGCAGCAGCCGCGACGCGCACGCGACCGCGCCTGCGCCAAGCCGTCCGACGCGACCAACTGCGCGCTACCCGCTTCACAAGCGACGAACTGCACCTCGTCGAACGCGCCGCCGACACCACCGGGCTGACGCTCTCCGGCTTCCTCGCCGACGCCGCTGTGGCTGTCGCCCGCTCTGAGGAGGGCCCGGCCAGCTGGCTGATGGACCAGCGCGCCCTTGTCGAGGAGCTGATGCGCGCCTCCGCCCACCTGGCTCGCGTCGGCAACAACCTCAACCAGGTCGCCCGCGTGCTCAACAGCGGCGGCGAGGCGCCGTACGCCCAGGACGCCCTCGCTCGTGTGCGGCGGGCAGCAGCCCGCGTTGAGGCCGCCGCCACCGAGATCGCGAAACGCTGACACTGTGGTGCCCGACATCTCCCTCGGCGGTCGTACCTACGGCCTGCTCGCTTACCTCTACGGTCCCGGCCGCCGCGACGAACACCTCGACCCGCATCTGGTCGCCTCCTGGCAACCGGAGCTGGCCCCCGACCCGGGCCGCGACCCGGAGGCCACGCTCAAGCAGCTGCAGGAACGGCTCGACCTGCCGGTACAGGCGGTACCGGAGCACCGTCGCCCGAAGCGGCACGTGTGGCACTGCCCGGTCCGCACCGCCCCCGGCGACCGGCGCCTGTCCGATGCTGAGTGGGCGGAGGTGGCCCGCCGGGTCGTGCACGCCACCGGCATCGCCGAAGAAGGCGACGAGCAAGCCTGCCGCTGGATCGCCGTACGCCATGCGGAGGACCACATCCATATCGTTGCCACCCTCAAGCGCCAGGACGGCCGCTCCCCACGCCGACACGATGACTTCAACCGCGCTCAGGCCGAATGCCGAGCCATCGAAGCCGACTTCGGCCTCCGTCAGCTCAACCCCGGTGATGGCACCGCTGCCAAGCGGCCCACCAGCGCCGAGCGCGCCAAAGCCGAACGCACCGGCCGCACCGCCACCTCCCGGGAACTGCTGCGCGACCACGTCCGCCAGGCCGTGGCCGGCGCCGCGGACGAAACCGAGTTTTTCCGCCGCCTGACCGAGGCCGGAGTACGCATCGACCAACGCCTCGCGCCCTCCGGTGACGTTCTCGGGTACAAGGTCGCCCTCCCGGGCGACCGCAATCGCCACGGCGAACCGATCTGGTTCCCCGGCTCCAGGCTTGCCCCCGACCTGTCCCTGCCTAAGATCCGCCGCCGTTTCGTCCGGGACGGTGAACCTGACGAGCAGGCAGCCGAACTCCGCCCGCGGCCAAGCGGTGCGGCACCGGCACGCGCACGTCGCGCTGCTGCCGACCTCGTCGATACAGTGCCCTCCGTTCTCGACGAGGCGAACGAAGCCGAGGCGGGTACACACCTGTCGGGCATGGGCGAAGTGCTCGACGCCCTCGCCCAGACCTCCCCCGCCTCGCCCCGGCAGCAGACCATCGAGGCGGCTCGCGCCTTCGAACGGGCCACCCGCTGGCACAGCCGCGCCGAGCGCGTGGACCATCGCGCCGTGCGCTCGGCTGCCCGCGGCATCGTCCGCGCCGGCACGGCTCTGGGCCGCGGTGAAGACGGCGGGGCCACCGCCATGCTCCTGTCCACCCTGGTCTTGGCCACCATGGCCGTCGCCCGCTGGCACGCCGCCCGGCAGCACGCCCAGCAAGCGGCCGCCGCCCACCAGGCCGCCCAGCACCTGCGCGCTGCTTACCAGACGGCCGCGACCACGCCGATGCGTGCGATGCGCGAGCACGGCCGCCGCCTCTCCACCCCGGACCGGCACCGCCACAGCGATACTGTCGAAACGGTCCTCCCCGGCCAGACCGATGATCTGCGTCGTGAACGCGGCTTTGATGCCCTCCTGGCCACCCTCGACCATGCCCAGCGCGCCGGACACAACCCGGAGGCGCTCCTGCATCGCGCGGTCGCCCACCGCGAACTGGACACGGCCGAGAGCGTCACCGACGTGCTGGTCTGGCGAATGCGCCGCCTCGGCAACCTGCCCGCGCACGAGCCTCGTCCCCGTACCACCGCCAAGATCACGAAGCAGCAGCCTCGAACTGCATCGGTGCACACCGCCACCGCCGCACCACCGCGGGCTCCTGCCCATCCCGAGCGTCAGCCTCGGCGCTGAACCGGCAGACCAAATCCCTGGACGCCACCGGCACCACCTGTTACGGCTGATTGAAGGAGCACAAGGAGACCATGCGCGTGTTCACCAACGACCAGCAGCTCAGAACCACTGCGCCCAAGAACTCAACCGGCGATGATCCGCTGCTGCGACTGCAGCACGAGAGCGAACCGGACCATCCCCGCATCCGCTTCACCACGCACACCGACCCCATCACCATCACCGGCATCACCGTGATGTGCCCGGCCTGCGCCGTCCGCCGCGACTGGATGGTCATCTGCGACGTCCCCGGCCGCGTCTTCCTCCGCTGCCGCTGCGCCCACCAATGGCACGAACCCGAACTCACCCGCGCGGACTTCGACGCCATGATCGACGCACCTGACCGGAAGTACCCCAGCCTCGAAGCCGCCGCCCGGCACACCGGACACGACGGCACACTGGCCGGTACCTACCTCCCCGGTGACCTCGATGCAGGAATGCGTTACTAAGGCGCGACAGGACGTATCGACCGGGCCCTGGCGCCGCGGTACGGTCGGGGCGTACGCCCACGACGTGTCCGGCTTCGTTATCGACCAGGACGGGACCGTAGGTGCGGCCTTCGCTGGCTAAGAGCCGGCGCGGCATGGCTGCGAGGGCGTTCGGTGATTGACGCGCCGCTGGTCGGCGTCAGTCTCACACCTCCGCGCGAGCGTTGTCGTCTACCCAGTGCGGTGGTCCATGCACTCTTCGCCGCACGGTTCGCGGCAGGCCGCATGCCGTTCCGCCAGCAGGATTTTATCGCGCAGACTCCTGCGGGCGGCGATTCTTCCTGCTTGCTCACCCCACGCGACCATGGCAGCCACCCAGTTGTAGTGGTCCTTCGGGTCTGACTGGTACTTGCCCTGGCGGCGTGGACGGTGCTTGAGGTGCTCCTCTTCGTCCCATTCTTCGTACCGGTCTTGGTCACGGAGGGTGTGCTCCTGGCTATTGCCGATGCTGGGGCGGCTGTCAGGGTCCGTCTCGTCGTCGACAATCCGTGCGGCAGCTGCACGCGGAGGTATGAGTTCGGGGAAGTCGGTGGGCTCGCCACCGAGGTTCCTGATTTCGTCGGGGGAAAGCCACGCGAGGGGCCACCAGCCGCACCAGTCGTGTCCCGGGAGGGCAGTCGCGCGGTGGGGCAGAAGATCGGCATTCAGGACCCACTGCAACACGGTGGCGAGAGAAAGGGGTTCTCCGGGGTGGAGCTCGGTGTCACCGGTTTCTGTGTCGGTGACGGGGACAGCAGGCCCAGCGGTCACAGTCCATGTCTCGCTACTGGTGGTTGGCGGTTGGACCAAGAACGAGGGGACGTGGCCGATCCACCCGTGTCCCCCGGAGGTGCCGAACCAGACCCGGGGTATGCCATCAGCCCAGCAGGCCCGAGTACGGTCTTGGATCTCCTCGGCGGTTTTGGTGGAGTGCTGGGCCTCAAGCGCGACTCTGCGTGAGTTGTCGGGGGCGACAGCTAAGACGTCGGCGACCCAGGCGCCGGGGGAGCCGCCAGCGCGGGCGGAGGGTTCCTCCAGGCGAGCTGTCCAGCCAGCGGTGCGGACCGCTTCGGCCAAGGCGGTCTTGAGCGCTATGTGTGTACGAGTCTCGTGGGCTTTGAGCGCACAGTCGGGTCCCCCTGGTTTGTGGGCGAGGAAACGCGTGCCGTGGCGGAGGAGTTGCTTGGCCACGATGCCCCAGCCGCAGACCTTGCAAGTCAGAGGCGCAGGTGGGCTGACACGGTAAATGGCATCCCACGGCTGGCCGCAGCCGAGGTCGCGGCGGGTGATGTCGATGGGTCCCCATTCGGCGTGCTCGGCGGTAAGAATCATGGCCGAGCCTCATAAGTACGAGGAGGGCATGGGCGGCTTTCCAGTTACCGTCGGAGGAGCCGGCCACATTGGGGGAGAACAGTGCGGGGGCGTCGGTCTGGGGAGTCTGCGCGTATGGGCCACGTTCTCAGCATGACGGCCTGCCCTCCGTCCGCGCGGGGGTTTGCACCATCCGGTCGGTCGCATTCCGCCTTGCGGTACGGCTGCCGCCGGCAGTGTGCGCGCCCCATTCATGCAGAAGGTTTCGCCACGGCATGCGGAGGTGTGCTGCAGTCGGGGAGGCGTCGGGCCGGGGCAGGCAGCGTCGATGCCGAGCCATGGCAGTGTCCATGGCCTGTGTGCGCCCGACGCAGGGACTCATATGCCCGCATCTTGCGCGCCGCAGGTCTGTTCATAAACCACGGTCACCGTGGGCCCGCCGTGCGTCGTGACTCATCCACGCGCGGAGCACGGCCCAGATGCCGGAACTGTCGCGTAGGCGCAGAGCGCGGCGGGTAACGGGACCTGTTCAGGGCGAGGTGTCTTTTCTTCGGTGCCGTGTAGCCCGCACCTCGTACTGATGAATGTCGCTGCGTGCGCTTCGATGCCGACAGAGTTCTTCCGTCTTAGGAATATTATCTGCCGATTCATTCATGGGTGTGACGCAGTAGGCGGCGATGGAAGTTCGCCCAGTTGGGTCTATTGCTGGCCTGGGTAACCCCAGTTCAGTCCTGCTGCTGACTCGTCCGAGGTGGCTTGTTGCCTACGGGGTAGGGCGTGGGGCATATTCAATCTGCTCTATTCTCCGTTCTCTATAGTGATTCATGTCCATCTCGCGAGGTGATGGCTGGGTCCTGGCTTCTGATGGGAAAGTCGCATGGGTGACGTAGGCCGGAATGGGCACCGCGATTACATCGAGGGTGTCGTGCATCATTTGGTGTACGTCAGTCATGACCAGTACACGATTCTGAGCTTGACGGTGAACACTGACGAGGGAGAGCAGCAAGTAACCGCAGCCGGAAAGGCATTGTTTGGGGTTCGGCCGGGTGAGTGTCTCCGGCTAGGGGGCGCGTGGACGCGCCATCAGAAGCATGGCCGTCAGTTGCGGACAGAGGAGTGCCAACGGGCCCGGCCGGCTACGGAGAAAGGGATTCGGACATACCTCTCCTCGGGATTTGTTCGCGGAATCGGCCCCAAGCTCGCGACTGCGATCGTGGATCAGTTCGGAGAACGGACGCTCGATATTCTGGACTCCAGTCCTCAGCGGATGAAGGAAGTTCCGGGAATCGGTGAGGGGCGGTTGGGGCGACTCCTGGAAGCCTGGGAAAAGCATCGGAAGATCGCCGAGGTTATGATGTTTCTCCAGGGGCTCGGCATCTCCCCCTCCCTCGCTGCCAAAATCTATGCGACGTACACGGACAATGATGAAGATCCACTAGAGGTTGTGCGAGAGCATCCCTACCGACTGAGTCGCGACGTGCACGGTGTGGGTTTCGTCAATGCGGATAGGATCGCTCTTGCCGCCGGAGTGCCCAAGAACAGCGACGAGCGCGTTCAGGCTGCGATGCTGCATGTCCTGGGAGAGGCATGCGCGAAGAAAGGGCACTGTTACGTGCTCGTCAGCGGGCTGCTGCGGTCGACTGCGAAGCTGCTGGACGATGATGATCCGGCGACCGCCGAGATCTTGGAAGAGGCCGTTCTACGCGAGGCATTGGCCGCGCTGTGTGCGGCACGGGAAGTTGTCACGGAGGTACTCTCCCGCCCGACCGGCGACGGCACCATTCGCGACGATGAGATCGCCGCGCCGCGGCGCTGGTACTCGGCCGAGGTGGGACTGGCCCAGCATGTGCGACGCCTTATCAATGCTCCGGGCCGGCTGGCGCAGGTGGCCTCGTGGGAGGAGCGGATCGCCGGGCGGATGGCCACAGACGTCACTGAATTGTCGACGGAACAGCATGAAGGGGTTCGCACGGCCCTCACCCGCACCCTCTCCATCCTGACCGGTGGGCCTGGTTGCGGAAAGACGCACACGCTGCGGGTGCTGGTCGAACTCTGTGAGCAGGCAGGCGGTGTGGTCGCCCTGGCCGCGCCGACCGGCAAGGCCGCCAAGAGGCTGGAGGAGGCCACCGGGCATGCGGCAATGACTGTTCACCGGTTGATCCACGAGGACAGCGGCGACGAGGTCCCCCATCACACTAACGCGCTCGTCGGCGCTGACCTGGTGGTCATTGACGAAGCGTCCATGCTGGACGTGGAGCTGGCGTGCCGGATGGCAGCGGCGATCCCGACTGGCTGCCACCTGCTACTGGTCGGGGACACCGACCAGCTGCCGAGTATCGGCCCCGGACGCGTCCTGCACGATCTCCTGGCCGTCGAGAGCATTCCGCGGACCCGACTGACGAAGGTCTTCCGCCAACATGATGACAGCGCTGCGATCGTTCTGAATGCCCACCGCATCCTTGCCGGCGAGCCGCCTGAGCCGGCGCCCGGCGTCTTCGGCTTCAAGTACATGAATGAGCCGGAGGGGATTGCCCAACGAGTCGTCGACCTCGTTACCAAGGAGATTCCGAGGCACTTCGGCGTAGCTCCCCACGACATCCAAGTCCTGTGTCCGGGGCGGAAGCAAGAAGCTGGTGTTCTCGCCCTCAACCGTCGCCTTCAAAAGTGCTTGAATCCCTCAGCTCCCCACAAACATGAGCACTATCACGACGACATCATTTTCCGGGAAGGCGACCGGGTGCTCCAGACCAAGAATAGGCCACAGCGCGGCACCAACGGCGTGTTCAACGGTTCCACTGGAACCGTGACCACCGTCAATGGGGAAGAGCAAGAACTTACCGTGACGTTCTCCGACGGGGATGTGGCTGTTTACCCTTTCGTCGACCTTGACGAACTTCTGCACGCCTACGCCCTGACCGTCCACCGGTCTCAGGGCAGTGAATACCCCTATGTCGTCATCCCCATGATCAACGCAGCTGGTCAGCTCCTGCAGCGCAACCTGCTGTACACCGCCGTGACCCGGGCGCGGCGCGGGGTGATGTTGTTGGGTCAGGAAAATGCGATCAAGCGGGCAGTGGAAATTGCGTGGTCCGTGCGCCGCAACACCGCACTGTCCCACCGGATCATCCATAACACCTCGCCTCTTCCTCGCCCACGTGCGAACTCCTCAGGGCAGTTGGCGTGGGGGGATCCCGTATAGATGCTCAAGGCTAAACGTGGTGCGCTGAGCGAAGATAGCATGTACCGTTACCTACTGGTTTTGGTGAGTAGTCGCGGACGGATTTGGCTAGGCCCGGAAAGAACTCGAGCAGGAATCCACGAGGAGGTGCGGTGGGGAACGACAGCGAGCGGACCAGCCTCCGGCGAGGTCGACCTTGGACAGTGAAGGAATGCGCCCAACTGATCGAGGGAATCCGGGCAGGCTATCAATTGGAAGATATAGCGCAGGCCCATCATCGCAGCATTGGCGCGATCAATGCTCGTGCTCGACGCCTCATCCCGTCCGATGTCCAAGTGGAGCGGCAGGACGCCGTGACGTGGCTGCGCAAGCGACTGACGGCCGACACGAACTACGACTGGCGTGCAGCCCTCGACGAGCATCGCCGGCGCCGCCCCGCGAGGCTGCGAGAGCCAGAACGACTGACGCCCGACTCGGTTCAGGCCCCAGCTCCCAGGCAGGGCAATATCGCCGGCCCGCAGCTGTGGCTGGAGGCGACATTCGACGCTGGCGAAGCCTCGCCCGCCCCGGTTGTCGACAGAGCGGTGCCACGGGCCTCGCACTGGCCAGCGAAGGTAGGGTGTGCCGGAGTCTGTGGCCACTGCGCAGCGAGCGTGCAGCAGTACCCGGTGGTCTGTGGAACACCCAGCCGAGTCCGCTGGGTTGTCCTTGACGCTCTGGAGTTCCCCACCCACCTTGTGCCACCTCGGTTGCGCTGGACCGTCGACGCTGACGGGATGGCAGCACCGGCTATGTCAGCTGTCGAGCCAGTGGGTCGTACGCGTCATCAAGATACGTGTCCAGCGGGTTCCCCCAGTGCCTGGGCTCTCCTACTGAGGCGGCCTCGACCGATGCACATCGCTGGGCCAGAGTCGCCGCCCCCACTCAAGCCGCTGCCTGTGGCGCCGGCGCGGCCACGGTAGCCTCGCGTAGCGCTGATCGCCGGGGTGCCGTATCCGGAGTGTGGCGGCTCGGTTCCTCGGCGGCTGCAACACGTCAACGGCGGCATGCGTAGCCAATCATGATCAACCACATAAAAGCGCCGGAGTCGCCACATACCCTCTCGGGCTCACCCTCGGTGCGGTCCACGGCCCTCAAGGCATAAGGCCCGACTGGCCGCTGCAACAGGCCAGTCGCTCCGGCGCAGCCATGGCATCCCATGACCTGAGCGTGAGTGCGCCCAACTCCGATGCTCATTTCGTCACCGGGTCCTCGATGGGCGGAACATCGTCCGAATCATTCGAAGAAGTGTTGCGGACACTTTGGCTCGGAAGGGGAGTGGTGTGCAGGCAGCGGCGCAGCACCGAGTGCCCATCCTTGTTCTCTTCGACGAATCCCTGATGATCGCATTCTTCGCAGGCCGAGATCGCCTGCGGACTGCGCACACTTCGCACAGCGGACAGCAATTCCTGCCCGGGGACTAGGGCGAGCGGCCGTTCTTGCCACTTCGGTGGTTCATACTCGGGCACGGGCCAGCGGCGTTCGATGGTGTCCCGCACCTTGTTGTCGAGGATGGTGACGGTGGCAGAGGACGCCTCTGGCGGTCCCATCCGGGCATTGCGCTCTTTCCAGCCCGCGGCAGTGTCGGCGGCGCGCCACGCGAAGCAGATCATCTGACCGGTGGTATAGCCGTGTTCGAGGCCCAGGCGGATGCTATCCACCAGCTCGGGCCGGCGGGTGTCGGGAATGCTGGGGTACCCGTATTTGTTGGTCAGCAGGCCATTGAGGTACGTGACGACATCTGCCACCTGCATGTTGACGACTAGGTCCTTGAGTGCTGTCCGCAAGTCGGCAGCGCGCTGGCCGGTGCCGGCGAGTACATAATGGCGGCATCGTGCAGCGGTTTGCTGCGCATGAGACAGGCCGCCGATGAGCCGCCATTGGGCATAGACGGCAAGATAACGAACACGCCCGTCGTCGCCGATCGACAGCGCATCGGCGGACGTTTCCGGGTGAAGGGCGATCAGGAAATCGGTGTACAGGTCTTGGACCGCTTGAAGGTCCTGTTCCGTGTCCCCGGTCCACCCGACGGGGCCCAAGGCCGCCAGAGAGGGAATGGACATGTTCGGAGCGGCTCCGGAATAACGACACATGGCGAGTAGCACAAGTAGGGAAGCCGCGGACGCTGGCAGGTGCGATGGTGAATCGGACGGACATTTGGCGTCTTCACGCTCCCACATGCGCGTGATCTTTTCGGCACGCTCCCGCGCCGTGCGTTCCTCCTTCGCCTGAGCCTCGGCGGTCTTCCGCTCCTGCTCCTGATGTCTGTCGGTTTCTTGCATCGCCGAGCAGGACCAGCAACGGTATGTACCGTTGACCCGATCGAGAAATGCCCCAGCGATCCGTGCCGCCCAGGATCGATTCTCAACCTCGATCGGTTCAGCGCAATTTACGCACGCTGATTTAAGCAAGAGTGCGTGCGAGGCTGAGTAGACGGAGGCAGTGACCTCGTGCATAGCGCCGATTTCGCTCACACGCCTGGCCCACGCGCCGTCATCGGTGATTTCCCAGTACAGCTGACAGAGGTATTGCACCTCTCGGGGAGTTCCCGGCTTGATGACGACGCGAATGCGATGGTCTGACTGTGGGAAGTGAAGGAGGATGGGTTGCGGCACCCGCAAGCGCTTCTTCTCCCGGTCTCTCTTCCGGCGTTGTTGCCGCTTCCGACGTTGATCGCGTTTGCCCATCATGTTCTCCTCACGAGGTCTGAGTGGTCGGCTAGCTGGTCGTCGATATGGGTGCTGGCCGCGGCGCAACAGGAATCGCCGCACGTTGAGGTCTGAGCAGGACACGAGTGCCGGGTGGCATGGGTGTCTTCGTGAAATGAACGCAGCGAGTGAGGGGTGCTACCTATAATGTTGTTTTGTTGCACAGTGGCATAGGTGTTCGTGTGTGCAGCCGCTATCCGGATACCTGCTGCGGCTGGCTCGTTGTGGCTTGATAGCGATCCGAATGGGGATTGCAGTCAGGGCACCGCGCCAAGCTCATCCCGCTGCCATTGGGACGCTCAACCGAGATCCAGCGCAGCGCCAAATCAGGGCCGTCGCACTCCCCACACCAGTCCGGCAGTTGTCGCCGGATGTTCTGTTCGTTGAAACTCGGCGGTTCATCGATGACCTCTCGCCGGGCGTGCGCTGCCTCGAGGTACGCCACCGAAAGGCTAGTCAGTGTGTTAGCGGCTCGGTAACTGCCATGGAGGATCTCTTCCGAAGCTTGCGCGAGCAGTTCCTCGGCTCTCAGGAGGTGATCGTAGAAGGAAGGCATGATGTGCTCCGAATAGCTAAGTCGATTGAGGCATTACGTCTCATTCACTGCCCCGTAGGGACGTAGACCCTTGCGACGGATGCCTCGGGCTCTGATCTCCTTAGAACGCGGCACCATCACGGGCACATCACCACTCGCCTCACGCAGTTCCTGCGCTCGGCAGAACAAACACCGTGGACCGCCTGGAACGTCGACATCGAGAGGTGCTCCCGGATGCTTGGGACACCCGGAGTTGCTACGCGGATGCGATAGCTCGCGGGCGATGATGAAGGCGGAATGGAGCAGCTCAGCGACGTGTGTGAACTCTTGGTCAGAAGACCGGTAATCAAGCTCGAAGACACACTCGTTGACGGAGCACATGATTGCCAGGAGTGCCTGATGGTCGTAGGGGCCCTGGGGAACGGGATACCCGGAACCAGCGCTCTCTTGGGAGCGCGCTGATTGGTTACCGATGCGCCGGTTCCGGTTGCACAGGAGGCAATTTCCCCAGCCAGCCGGAGCCAAAGGGTCGACCGGCCCATTGGGATGGTGAGGACACCCCGTTACATTGCGGGTCGGCGCCAAATTTCTGGCGGTGCTGAAGGTGGAATAAAGGCCATCGGCGATCCGATCATATTCGGTCGGATCGCCGAGTCCATCCATATGGCGAATACGATCATCGACGCCGGGCAGCTTGTTGCGCAGCTCCCGTAGGAGGATCGGTCGCTTCGTCGGAACGCGGTAGACGGAATGTCGATCAGAATCCACGCACCTACGATGGCACTAAATTCCACTCCCGCCCAAATCGCCCCAAGCGTGCCCTCCCGGACGGGTGATAACTAGGACAGTGTTACATGTCGCCTGTCGAATCAGCAGCAGACGGGCTTGATGTTTCGCCTGGGAGGCGGGCGGGAGACGCAGAGCCCTCGGCCTGCCAGCGCCGGTGCGTCTGAACGCGACGCTTGGCAACCTTGGTGCATTGCCAGCAAAGCCAATCCTTGCCAACCGGCGCCAAAGATCCGTTATTGCAACCCTGGGAAGCGCAGATGCTCCGTTTTCCGGGGCTGGAATGGATGGCGTTTTCTTCCCCTTGATTGAAGGGTAGTGCGTATCCAGAAGGGCGCTTGGCGAGGATATAGTCTGCATGGCGCAAAGGGTGGAAGGTGACCCATTCGCGTTCTACTGCATCAGGGGCAGTCGAATGCTCAGTGTGATTAGGGCAGTGCTGGTCCAGCCAGCGGCGGGCTGAGGAGAAGCTCAAGCTGCTGAGCGACCACACCCACATCTGTCCGCCTGTCTGCGAGAGAATCATCTGCCCTTCACGCCCTGCGGCATGTGGAATGTCCACGGGAGCCCACCCGCCCTCGTCCGCGTCGAAAATCATCTCGGGGCATCGGTCGGTGGAGCTGACGTCGGCTGCGACGCACTGCACGTCTTCGATCGGTCCCGGCGCCAGACGGAGGGCCCCTCCGAATGACAGGATGTGGCGTTCCGGTGCTCCGGTCGACTCAGGGTCGGGCTCGGAAACTTCCTCCTCGCAGTCCGGTACTGCAGCTGGCGTGAACTTTCCGCACGCGATGCGCTTCTGTATGCGCATGCCCAGTGCTGTTGCGTAAGTCTGCAAGATGCGTGGGAGGTCTTGATGGTCCAGAGCTGGGCAAACCGCTGGATGAGGGATTCGGCAATACCCGCCCATGTGCTGCGCATAAGAACCCGGATACGCAATTCCTCCATCGATGTGCCATCTGAAGCGGTCAGGGATCCGCTTGCTGGGCACCTCGGGGGTCAAAGGAATGCGTTTTCTGTCGAAGCGGTCGAACCATTCGATCGCTTCGCCGCAGTACCTACAGAATTCTACTGCCGTGCTTCGAATCCGATTGGACGAACTTCCGGGATTCAGCCACAAGTTCATCAGAGAGGTCGTTGTAGCAGCACAGTTATAGCCGCCGATCCGTAGTTATGTGGTTTCGAGCATCTGTGTCATCGGCAGCTTGAGCCTTCTTGCTGCGCCGTGAACGGAGTGAGGTTTCGTTGCACGCAAGTCTCATCTCAACGCAGATGGCTGGCGAGCTGTACTTCACCTGAATGGACTTCGCGAGATGAGGTGATCCTGGAAGATCGGCCTCAGGAATGCCGTGGATTTATACATCACATGTAAATCTGCAAGGCTGCCGTATGGGCGCCGGTGCCTAACCCTCCCTCTCCTGTGCGGCGTGCGGAGGCGCATACAGATAAGCGGGGCAAGCACCACCGGCGTCGTGTTGGCCAGCGCAGACGTCTCTGTCGGGACGTCGGGCCCGTGAAGTCCGTGCTTTAGGACCAGGCCAATTCCGCGCGCACGACGGGTGGGAGGACACCTGCCTGGCCGTCCTCGATGATGTATACCGCACCCTTCTCCATCTCGGTGAGGGCTACGATCCGAGCGATGTGGTGGGCGTAGGGCCAGTCCGGGTTGACTGCGAGGTAGACGGGAAGTTGGGGATCGGCGGCTTGGAGCTGGCGGATCAGCTGCCCGACCGTGAGGGCGTTCGACACGGAAACCTCCTGGAGAAGACGATGGGTTGGGGCGTTCGGCTCAGAGGAGAACGGCGGGCAGTGCGGCCTGTCTGACCCCGGTGACCTGCGCGTTGGACGTCACGAGCATTCCCTTCGTTGACCTGCACTGCATTTTTTGAGCTGTCCGTACGTTGACTTGGATTGGGAGCGTCATTCCAGTCCGCTGGCGGGGTGTGCGTCTGCCACAGGCGAACTCGACGTGCGGACGGGCGGACAGAAACCTCGTTCGGGAATGAAGCGGGTGTCCTGGGACTGAGCCCGGGGCGAACGAGACGAAGGGGCAGTGGTGACACGGACGAGCAGTGCGGATTCCGCAAGAGCGTCGACAATGCCGAGGCGGTCTCTGCGGGACGGCCACGCGTAGCAGGCGGAGGTCGGAATGGAGCTGACGGTCGAAGAGCTGACTGCCCCCCCTCGCCCAGCCCAGCCGATCTGCTCGTCGGAGTCGGATTCGTTTAGGCCGTTGAGCGGTGCGGACCCAAGTCGTTGCGTCCCTCACAACTACTGACTTTGTTGGCGAGATGTCGTCAGTGGGTTGTAGGTGCTGGAAGCCCGGTGGCTGTGAGGCACCCGTCGATGAGGTCGCTGCGGTACTGGATCTTGCGAAGACCATGGCGAGGGTGCCGGACGAACCCGTCGGGGTCGGTGAAGGCGGTGTTGTCCTGAGAACTGCGCCGTAGCAGGTACCAGAGGCCCTCGACGGGATTCAGATCGGGTGCGTAGGGCGGCAGGTAGAAGACGGTGGTCCAGTCCTGCTCGGCGATGAAGTCGCGTATGCCGGCGGCGCGGTGGGCGTTGAGAATTCCTCAGACGAGAACGAGTGAGGACCGAGCTGGCGGTAAGCCTGGATCAGCAGGTCACGGAAGTCGGCCCGGGGGATGTTGCGGCGCTCTTTTGTCTGGTGGCCCTTGTGGAACTTGGGCCGGCAGATCAGGCGGGAGCGTTCGCCTGGCTCGTAGCAGGCCAGCGTGGCGATGGAGACGCGGCAGTGGGACCGCCGGCGGACGCGTACTACGGGCGTGTGACCGCGCCTGGAGTGGCTCGGGCGGGTGTGAGAAGGATCGCGTGGTGGCCGCAGCAGTGAGGGAGGACTGGCGGGCGGCGCGTGCCAGGTTCGCCTCAGCAGAGTGCTGGTGGGACTGCGTTGTTGTGTCATTTGTCTGGCTGCGGCGGCCCCAGACGTGCAGCTCGGCGTACACCGCCCCCAGACCTCGTGCGGCGGGGGTGAGGTCATAGGCGAAGTGCTCCTCGGGGCCAAGGCGGGTCACGAGGCCGTCGTCGAGGAGTTGTCGGGTGCGGTAGTGGAAGGACCCGGTTGCCATGCCGGCGGCCTCACGCAGCGCGCCGGGCCGCAACGGTCCATGTTGTTCCAGCGCGGTGAGTACCTCGACGGCGCCCCTGCCGCGCAGCCGCGCCAGTGCATCCTCGACCCGGTCCGGCCCCTTCCAGGAGGTGGCGCGCGCCTCGTAGTGCCGCGCGTGCCAGGAGGCGAGGGCGCGGTGGACGGGCCGGGCATCCTGGCCCAGGCGGGAGACCGCGTAGCAGCCGCGCTCGGGCTTGATCAGCAGGCCGCTGGACTGCATGCGCACCAGGACCTGATGGAGGGTTGGCATGTTCAGCCACGGCAGGGCGGAGGCCAGCTGCTGCGATCGCAGGTGACCGCGTTCGCACAGCGTCTCCAGCGTCCAGGAGGTCCACAGGGGAGCGAGCACGCCGACGGCGTGGTGAATCGGCTCCAGGCGGACGGGCACGGAAGTGGGGTGCTGCATGGGGTTCCTCGGGAAGATGGTCAACGACGCGATCGGGAAGGCGTTCGTGCAGATGTGTCGGTACGGTTCGCCGCGGCGGGCGTGGCACGCGGCTGCGGACGGGCGTGTGCGGTGCGCAGGCGGGCGGCATGAGCCCGCTTGGCGCCGGGTCGGCTGCGCTGTGCACGCTGTACGGCGGCGGTGACCGCCGCCTGCTTGGCCTCCAGCGGAGTGGGAGCCCGCGGGGGCGAGGGGGCCTCGGCCTTCACCGGTTCGAGGCGCACCAGGTGCTCGATGTCGCGGTGGAGCATGTGCCGTTCCCGTACGACGGGGGTGGGGTCGCTCATGGCGGCTGCGGTGGCGGCGATGAGGTGGTGCGGGGTGCCGACGGTGAAGGACGCCTCCGCGCGGGTGTCCCATCCGCGCGGTCCGGCCCACAGGAGCACTCGCTCGTCCAGGCGGCCGTAGCTGTGGCGGTCGATGGACGCCCCGGCCTGGTGGTCGGGGGCGAGGATCTCCACCGTGCCGCGCTCGGCCGGGCCGTGTGTCCACCCGGCGTCGAGCAGGGGCTGAATGCTGTCGGCCCAGTCCACCGATGACGGCGTGAGGAACCGGTCGCTCTCGGGTGCCCAGTCGTTGGCGAGGGCTGCGGTGAGGCCGGCGACGATCTCGGGCGGGAAGGCGTGGTTGAAGGTCGCCTGCCAGCGGGGTGGCGAGACGGCGTCCTGGGCTGCGGTGATCTTCCACAGGTCGTAGTCGTCGCCGAACCAGCCGATCTTGATGCGGTGGTCGGGGGAGGTGACGAGGAGCTGGCAGGGGCCGTCGTCGAAGGTGTGGTGAGGCCAGTGGGCGACCGGCTCGAAGCCAGGATCCCCCGCGTAGCCGGAGCTGGCGAGGTAGCGGGGCGTGACGCGGTACTCGCTCCAGTGCTCGATGTCGTACTCGGTGGGCATAGGGAAGGTTTCTCTCGGGTACGCCGTTGCGCTGTCAGCGCTGGCGGCGGGGAAGTTGCTGGGGCGGGGCGGTCTCGGCAGCCGTTGCCGCCCCCTGGCTGGGAGCGAAGTCGACCTGGGTGGTGCGGGACCGGGCGGCTCGGGCTCGATGGGCGTGCGGGGCGGCCTCCGTGTGCCGGCGCTCCCGTTGCAGCCGCCATGCCGCCGCGCGGTAGGCGGCGTGGTCCTGTCGCTCACCCATGGCCAGCAGATAGATCTCCCGTTGGTGCTGAGAGGAGGTGGGGGCGTCGCGGTACTGGATGACCATGCGCCAGCGGGTCTGGGGGTCGACGTAGACCTTGTGGCAGCCCGCCAATTCCCGTTTCAGGGCGGCGCCGCGTTCGTTGCCGTGCACCAGGTGTTGCAGTTCCAGCAGCGCCAGGTCGCGGATGTTCTCCGGTGCGTCGCGGAGGTCGGCGAGTGCGTCGGGGTGGGCGGCGAAGGCGTACCGGGCGCTCATCAGCGACCGCCCCTGGTACGGATCGTGCTGGGGGCGGGTGGCGAGGCAGTGCCACCGGGCGGTGTGGTCGGGCTGGGGCCGGGCGGTGCGGCTGTGGTGGACCGGGCGCGGGCGGCTGCCGCCCGACGCCCGAGGCCAGCCTGCGGCTCGCGGGTGAGAGGGAGTGAAGTGTTGCGGGTGCGCATCCAGGTGTCGGCGGCTTCGGCGGTGGGGAAGGCGCCTTCGCGCACGGTGTAGGTGGCGAAGGAGGGCACGGTCTCTTCGAGGAAGATCCGGTAGGGGGTGTCGGCCGCGTCGGGGTGGTGGTCGTAGAGCAGGGTGCTGACCTGGATGCCCTCGGCGTTGTTGCCAGGGTTGTCGGTGTAGTGGGACAGGAGCGTGTACCGGCCCTCGGGGTGGTGGCGCAGCTGATCCTCCAGGCGGGCGGTGAGGGCGTCGGCCGGGCGCGGGCCCACCGAGCCGTCCGGCTCGATCGCCTCGGCCGGGCAGCCCCGGTGGATGAGCCAGTGCTGGGTGAGGGGGACGGTGGGTCGGCGGGCGGCATCGAAGGTGAACGTGCCGGTGTTCAGGTCGCGTTCGATGTGTATGGCGAGGTATTCGGCGGTGCCGGGGATGTCCCAGATGGCGGCGCCGTCGTAGAGCAGCAGGTAACTGTGCCGCCCGTCGGGGGTGTGGTGGGCGGCCAGTCCCGCGTAGGTGTCGTCGCCGAGGGTGACCCAGTGGAAGTCGTCCTCGACGCGGCCGGAGGCGGGTTGGAAGCCGTCGAGGCGGTAGTCGGGCGCGGCCATGTCAGCTCCTGTTCGCAGCCGTCTCGGGGCCGGGCAGCAGGCGGTGGTTCGGCCGTGTGCGGCTGGTGGTGCAGGCACCGAACGGCCCGTCCGGCGCTCGGAGCTGGAGGAGGGCCGGGTCGAGGTGGTCGCGGTGCCAGGTGGAGGGCCCGGCGAGGCCGGCCTCGGTGTCGGTGTACTGCTGCCAGGCCAGCCACAGCGCATGCAGCCGCGCAACGGCTTCCGGGTGCTCGGTCCACCGGTGGCACCAGGGGCGGCTGGCGGTGATCTCGCGCCCGTAGACCGGCAGCAGCAGGTCGTCCACCCAGGTCGCGAGCGCCGCCAGCTCCGTGGCGTAGGCGCGGCCTTCGAGGGTGAGGATGAAGGAGGAGGACGGCCCCTGGAAGCCGTCCTCCTTCGCTGATGTTGAGGTGGCTTCCCTCGGCTCGTCCTCCGGCGCGAGTTGTTCATCGGTGAGACGGGCGAGGGTCTCGGCCTGCTGCTGGCTCTTTGCCACCAGCGCGCTGACGGTGGCCACGAGGTCGTCCACGTCGTGGTCCGGTATCCGCACCGGGCCGTCGTTCTCGGCGGTCCCCGACATCGATGCCCCTTTCTGACTCGGGTGGTTGGGTGTCGAGGATCCGCAGAGAACGCGGTTTGGTCCGGCCGGGAAGCAGGGTGTAGAAGGGGCCGTCTCAGCCGTGCGCGCGGTGGTGGCAGGCTGGTATGGGCGGGGCCAGGAGACGCAGGGCCTGGGCGGCTTGGTGCGGGAGGACCCCGTTGCCCAGCGCCGCGAGTTGAGCCGGTCGCCCGAGCCCTGGGGTGGCGGTTACCCAGCCGTCCTCAAGGCCCTGCATCCACTCCACGAACCGGGGTGCGAGAAGGCCTGCCGCATCGGTCGGCGTCGGTGCCGGGCGGAAGATCTTCTCCCATCGGGCGATGGCGCCTGCGTACCGTCCCCAGGCTCCGGCGGGTTCTCGGTCAGCAGCGAGGCGTCGAAGAGCGTCGCCATCGGCTGTTCCAGAGCCACGGGCCCGGCCGTGGAGCGCTGGTGCCGTTGAGCCGCCGCAGAGGGGAGGGGCAGGTTGCTGCTGCGGTGGCGTTGGCGCGGCGAGCCCTTGGCCCCGTCGGACGCCACCGGAGTGGGCAGGAGCCACTCGATCTCGTCGGCCAGGTTCGGGCCGTGTCCGCCTTCCTTGCGTTTCGATGGGTGTTGGCTGCCGCCGTTGGTGGCGAGGTTGCTGGTCGGCGTCTTCAGCAACGGCCCCGTGTCGCCAGGCGGTGAGGAAGAGGCGTTCACGCCGGTGTGGGGCTCCGACGTCGCTGGCGCGTAGCACGCACCAGCGTGCATCACGCCCGAGGTCGGCCAGGGAGCCGAGTACGGCACCCAATGCCCGCACAGCAGGCCGGCCTGCGCCGTCTCCCAGACACCACGGGCAGGGTTCCACCTCGCCAGGGGCAGTGGCGGGGGAGGTGAGGAGTCCTCGTACGTTTTCGATCACCACCAGGCAGGGATCAAGGGCCTCGATGGCACGCACCACGTGGTGCCACAGCCCGGAACGATTTCCTTCCAGCAGGCCGGTCCGGCGGCCGGCGACCGAGACGTCTTTGACAGGGGAACCCCGCGGTCAGGACGCACACCCGCGGCACGTCGGCCCACCGGATCGTGGTGATGTCACCGAGATTGGGCACGCCGGGCCAGTGGCGGGCCAAAATACGGGCGGCTCCGGGATCGGTCTCGGCGTGCCAGGCGAGAGAGCCACCGAGGGCAGCCTGGACGCCCAGGTCCAGGCCGCCGTAGCCGGAGCACAGACTGCCGATCGGCCACCGGGAGTCGGGCACTGTTGGATCACCGTGCACGTGCGGCCCCGGGCTTGGTGGAGGGGGAGGGCGCCGGTGCGGTCGCTGCTGAGGCGTGAGGCACAACGTTGCCTGGTTGCGGCGGGCGGCTGCGGGCGCGGGCAGCGGCGACTTGCGCCGGAGGCGGCTCGGTGGACGTCTCCGTCTGGGCTGGGGCGGTACCGGGGCCGGCGTCGGCGGCAGCTCGGCGGTGGCGCGCCTGATCGAGGGGGGCGAGGGCGGTGCGGGCCTGGCTGATGAGCTGGCCCGGTGCCAGCGCCTCATTGCCGGCCAGGCCGCGGATGTGCTGCGCGGAGGCGGCAGCGGTGCGCAGCAGGGAGGCATCGAGGATGTGGGCGCCGAAGTAGCCGGCCGAACCCCCGGCGGCGGTGCCGCATAGGTGGCGGACGCGGTCGGCCTCCAGGGTGCCGTCGGCGAGGGCGCCGCGGCGTTGGCATTCCCACAGCACGGTGAGCTGGTCCACCGGCTCGCCCCGGTGATGCAGCGCCCCCAGCGCACGGTAGATCTGCCCGTGGCCTGGGTCGGCGAAGTCCTCCGGGCGCAGCCAGCCCACCACCTCGCCCAGTTGCCGGGGGTAGGCGGACAGCGTGCCCAGGATGCTCTCCTCATCAGCCAGAACCCGCTCGTCCACCCGAGCAGGAGCGGCGGGGGCCGCAGGTGGCGTTGCCGGTCGAGCGGCGTGGGCTTCGCTTCCCCAGCGGCGGCCGAGGTCATCGAGGACGTCGGCCAGGACCTGGGCATGGCGCAGAGTCTCGGCGACACCCATGCCACGCTCAGTATCGGTGCGGGCGGCCTGGTGCAGGCGGACGGCGTGCTCGGCGACGCTGCGCTGGATAGCGCCCTCCAGCACCATCCGCCCGTAGATCGGCGCGTGTGCCGGACGCGGGCAGGCCGAGGCCAGGGAGTGCATGTGGGAGGCGGTGATCCCGCGCGTATGGACACTGGCCCGTGCGAGCGTGTCGTTGACCCACGCCAGCGGAACCGGTGCGTCCGGCGGCGCCGTCGTCGCCGGGTGCGCTTCGGCACGCAGATCCAGCATGGCGGCATACAGGGCAGAGTGCGCGGGCCGGTAGAAGTGCTCCGGCCGCAGCCATTCAGACAGGCGGCCGAGCTGGCCCGGCTCCAGCAGCACTGCGCCCAGGACGGCCTGCTCGGCCTGGAACAGCGGCGTCACCGTCACGCCTGCTCCATGACGGCCACGGCCCGGTTCGCTGCGGCCAGATCAGCGGCGTGGCGGTGGAGCGCCTGCGTGAGTTCAGCGTCTGCGGGGACGGCGCCGCTGCGGGCATCGAGCCACCAGCGACCTCCCCGGTACACGGCGGCGGTATCGGCAAGCCGGTGGGACGCGTACGGGGACGGGGAGTTGAAGGAGGACATGGAACACCTCGATGGGAGACGGAAGCCAGCGGCTAGATACAGGGCTGGTGGGCCGTCTTGCCGGGGTGCGGTGTGGGGCGTGCCGCATCATGCGGCGGGTCCATACAGGTCGCGGTCGGGCCGGTTCTTGGCCAGGGCGCGTTCGGTGATGGCGGCCGTGGCCTGCTTCGAGGCGGTGCCGAGCCGGTCGGCGTCCGGTTCGCGGTACCAGGGCTTGAGGTCGAGCAGGGCGGGGCGGATGCCGGTGGCCAGCAGCAGCACGGAGCCCTTGGGCAGCGCGCGGATCGCGTCGGCAGGCAGGACGCGTTCCTGCCGCATGGAGATGGAGGAGGACTTGCCGGACTCGCTGGTAGACACGGACACGGTCTGAACCTCGTGGTCGCCGGCCAGACGGGAGAGCTTATCGGCGAAGTCCGCGTCGTCGATGCCGGAGCCGATCAGCTTGATCGTCGCAGCCGACCAGAGGGCGTCCATGCCGGTCTCGCCCCACACCCGCTGGCCCTGCCGGTAGGACTGCAGGATCGTGATCGGGATGACGCCGCGCGAGCCGAGGTGGGAGTACAGGTCGGGCAGGTCCTGGATGCGGCAGACGTTCGCCGCCTCATCCAGGATCGCCAGCATCGGCGGGTCCAGGCGCCCGCCCGCGCGCTCGGCCTGGACGACGGCCGCGCGCATCACCGCATCGGCCGCGGCGGCGATGATCGCCGAGGCGGAGCCGCCGCCGTCCTTCGACAGCAAGAAGAGCGTGTCCCGGCTGGTGGAGAACGCCTCTGGCCGGAACTCCTGCAGCTTGGAGCCGGGGTGTGGCGGGGTGACCCAGGCGGCGATCCGCGGGTCGAGCAGGCAGCTGGCGTACTGCCGCGCGGTCTCGAAGATGCCATCCCGGGTCTCCACGGCCCCAGCGACGGTGCCCTGCAGCTGGGCGGCGACGGCGTCCAGGCCGGCATCGGTGAGCAGGTCGATGGGCGTACGGTCGGCCGGGGAGGCCAGCCACGCGGTCACCTCGGTCACGGGGCGCCCGCCGCGGGCGGCGGCGAGGAAGAGCGCGGTGAGGGTGTTGGCGGCGGCGGTGGACCAGAAGTCCCCGGCGCTGGACTCGTTCACGCTGGCGGTGACGAAGTGCTGGGCCAGCCGTCGCGCTCCGGCCAGGTCGTGGGCGTCGGCGAGGATGTCCCACCACATCGTCTGCTCGGCATGCGCGATCTGCTGCGGATCCAGCGTCCACACCGTCCCCACGCGAGCGCGTTCATCGACCGTCGCGGTGAAGGCATCGTTCGCGGCCTTGTTGGACGTCAGCAGCACCGGCCCCGGCGCGCGCAGGATCGCGGGGATCGCCAGGGAAGAGGTCTTGCCCGAGCGGGGCGCCATGATGGCCAGCAGCACGTCCTCCCAGGAGGAACGGACCTCCGCTGCGCCGGGCTGGAGGGTGCCCAGCAGCACGCCGCGGTCGTCGGGGGCGACGTCCTTCGGCTTGGTGTCGGCGAAGCCGGCGCGCAGGCTGATGGCCTTCGCGGCGGCCTTCTTCGGCAGCAGGTCGCCCAGGTCGCGCGGACCGGCTAGGCCGCGTGGGTTCGCACGGAAGCGCAGCCACAGCTTCGCCGAGACGAACACGGCCGTGGCCATCAGCAAGGCCGGGATGCCGTAACAGCTGACCAGCAGGCCGGCGTGGGGCAGGCGGGGCCAGAGCTGGTCGGGATGGAACAGGGCCTGTGTGGGGTCAAACGGTCCCCACGGTCCGGAACCGGAGGCGGCGTTGGCGAGATTGCCGAACAGCCAGGCAAGGGAACCGCCGCCGATACCGAGGGCGGCGAGGGCGAGCAGGAGGTAGAGCAGAACGTCCGTACCGGTGGTGGTCGAGGGCGTCCTGGTACGAGATGGCGTGGAAGGCAATGTGCAATCCCAAGAAGTGCGGAACGGTGCGCGCGGGGGAGGCGGCGGGCTCTGTTGGTGATCACGGCAGCTCCTGGCGGGGGAACGGATGGGCGCGCGGGTTGTTCGAGGTCATCGTGCCGAAGGCGTGCGACGGGCGTCTTGGCAGCGGCCGTCCAAGTGGGCCTCCTGTGTAGCGGGGCACAGGAGCGAATTGTCGATGTTCACGTCATAGCGAGCCGACAGCAGCCGGAACGCGGCTTGAGTGGCACGGGTTTTCTTCTCTGCCTCGGTGAAGTGCTGCGGCAGGTGGAACTTCTGCCACCCGTGGGGCCTTTCGAAGCCGCAGTCGAGGAGGATCGCCTCGGCACCTTCGTGGTAGCAGTCGGCGAGGACTGCGCTGCTGCGTGGCTGGCGGTAGATGTCGGCGTCGTCAGCGAACACCTCGTGGACGAAGGCGAGAAGGTGGTTCTTGAAGCGAGTGAGACGGGACATGAAGGCTCTCCGGGCAGGAATGATCGGTTGCGGTGGAGGGGGGACAGCAGGGCCAGCGGCCGAGGCCCGGGGAAAGGACTGTCGACGAGCGCGGGACGTCTCTCAGGAATACGGATGCTCCGGCAGCCGGTCGCTTACGGCGGCATCCAGCAGCTCTGGCAGGTCCACGGGGTTGGCCTCCCTGTTGTCGATCCACCATCCCGCCGGGGTGACGGCCCGTACGGCGCCTTCGACGCCCTGCCACGCGGATGAGTCCATGACGCCTTCGCTGACCAGGGCGGTGTAGGCGGCGGTCACCAGCCGGTGGCGGCAGCGGGTGGCCCAGCCGGCGGCGCGCTCGCTGCCCTCCAGCGGCGGCATCCGGTACCGCTCGGCCCACGCCTGCGCCTCGGCCACCTCCTTGGCACGCTTCTTGGCCAGCCACTCCGCCTGCGACTCGCAGTCCGCTTCGCGGGAGGCGCGCCAGCAGTCGGTGCAGTCCCGGGCGGCGAGCCAACGGGCGTAGCCGGCGCGCTGATCAGCCGGGCGGGCGGACAGATCGGCCTCCTGGCGGTGGCCGCAGGCGTGGTCCACGGTCCAGATCTTCTTCACGGGCACAACAAGCTTCCTTCCAGAGAACGGGGAGTAGTTGAGCGGGGCGGTCAGCGAGTGCGCCGGGTACGGGGTACGGGCGGCGGATGCTGGGTGGCCTCTGGCGGCGTCTTCGCCGCTGCGGCCGGGCGGTGCGGGGAGGAGGTCGTCGCGGCGCTGGCCCGCCGGGCAAGCACCTGTCCGTCTCCCTGCGTGACCGGGGGCAGGCCGTCCAGATAGTGCGATACATGAGCGAGCCGGTCGCCGAGAACCTCAACGTGTTCAGCGAGGCTGCGCAGGTGACGTGCCAGTTCGGGGCCGTCGGTGTGGTCGAGCCGATCGCACCAGGCGGCTGCCGAGCCGAGGAAGTGGCGTAGCTGCGGAATGACGCCGCCCTGACCGTCAACGGGGTAGCGCAACCAGTGGGCGACATCCGAGGGCCTCTCCAGCGAGGAAAGCGCGGCGGACAGATCGGCCAGCGACTGGCGTGGCGGTGTGACCGGGGCGGATGGCTTCGGCGGAGGGCCGGTGGCAACGACCCGGGGGTCCGCTGCCACCGACAGCCCCGTCCTCTGGAGCTTCCGAGCGGTAGCGGCCACTGCGTGGACAGCGGTGTGGTGTGCGGTGCCGGGTGGCAGCAGGTAGATGTCCCGCCGGGAGTCGTGGGCGAAGCCGTACTGACGCAGTACTTCAGCGGCCCAGGAATGGTCCTCGGACAGGGCGGCAGCCACCCCCAGGTCGGGGATGACGCCGAACGCCACCTTGGGCTGCGCGGACTCATCGGGGCCAGGCACAAGAGCTTCCTTCAAACGGTGAACAGGGCGGGCAAGCGACCACGGCAGGGGGCGCCGATCGTGATGTGGCGGGCGTCCGCCACGGCTACCTCGATGGATCAGAGGGGCGTGCGAAGAACGAGGGTGCGCGGCGAAGTGGGGCTTGGTGGTGCCGGCGATCCGGTGTTAGTGCGACCGCAGGGCCCGCCCTCCCGTGTCGCCGGTCGGCGTGACCGCTGGTCAGGCACACATTCGAGCATCCGTATCGAACAGCTCGCGCTCCCGTGGATGAAGCAGATGTTGCGTGACGAAGGAACGGCCGGCGACCTTCCACAACCCACGGCCCTTTGTCAGGGCAGACACCGCCTGCGTCTCGACACCGGTGAGCCCGAGCAAGGCGGCGGCGGAGTGGAGTTGGTCGGCTTCCTGACGGTAGATGATGCGGGTGGAGCAGTCCGTGAGCAGGCCCTCGGCCAGAGCTCGGCCGCGAGAGCCGGCGTCGCCTGCCGCGAGGAGGTCGGAGAGGCGGTGGATGACCATCATGTTGGCGATGCCCAGGCCGCGGCTGAGCTTCCACTGGGACTGCATGCGCTCCAGCAGGGCGGCGTGGCGCATGACGCGCCAGGCTTCGTCGTAGATGACCCATCGTCGCCCGGCGTCGGGGTCGGCCAGGGCGGCTTCCATCCAGGCGGAGGCGCAGGTCATGGCCAGGACGAGGGCGGTGTCATCGCCGCTGCCGCCCAGGCGGGACAGATCGATCGACAGCATCGGCGCGGCCGGGTCGAAGGCGACCGTGGACGGGGCATCGAAGAGGCCCTCCAGGTCGCCGTGGACCAGACGGCGCAGGGCGTGAGCAAGGTCCTCCGCCGCGCGGCCGAGACGCCCAGGCGTCTCATCGCGGGCGGCGTCGAGCTGCTCGGGGGAGCCGAGGACGTGGGCCACTTGCCCGAGCAGTGGCGTGGCGCCGCTGGCTTCGGCGCGGGCGACGACATGATCGAGGGCGACGTCGAGAGCGGTGTGCTCCATGGGATGCAACTCCCGGCGCAGCACCGTCTTGGCCAGTGAGCCCAGCAGGAGCAGACGGCGCTTGCGAACCTCGGTGCGCCAGTCCTCCTCGCTCACCCCTCGCGGTCGGGTGGGAGCATCCAGTGGATTGAGGCGACCGGGCAGGCCGGGGCCGAGGGCGATGGTCTGCCCGCCCAGTTCGCTCGCGACGACGGACCACTCACCCTTGGGGTCGCAGGGGACGTAGATCTTGTACCCGAAGGCGACGGCCCGGACGGCGAGGGACTTGGCCAGGGCGGACTTGCCCATGCCGATGACGCCGGCGAGCAGGATGTTGGGGTTGGTGAAGCCGTCGAGCTTGCCGTAGAGGGTGAAGGGGTCGTAGGCGAAGGCGCCCTCGGCGTGGACGTCGTGGCCGACGTAGATGCCCTGGGAGCCGAGCCCGCCCTCGGCGAGGAAGGGGTAGGCGCCGGAGGCGGTGGCGGTGGTCATCCGGTGTGGCGGGAGCTTGAGGTGGCCGCCGCGGGCGGAGGCAGGGCCGGGCCGCCCGGCCGGCGCGTAGCTGGCCCGCAGCTGTGGATCAGTCCCGGGGGCGGAGGTTCGGTTCGGTGGCCGGGAGGCGTGCCGGGCCTGTTTGCGGGCGGTTGTGAACTGCTCGCGCGCCGTCCGGCGTGCGCGGCGGTCGGCCTTGCGGGGCGTGTACAGCGGGCTGGCAGCGGCGCGGGCTCGCGTGGCGGGCATGCTCGGTGGTCTTCCTCTCGGGCGGGCGGCGGATCAGTGGCGGGTGAGGCCGGTGACGGGGCCATGGAGATCGGTGGGTGTGTGGTCGCGGCGCACCCGCGCGCTGGTGGAGAGGTGGCGCTGGCAGATGGTGAGGTCAGGGGCGCCCTCCGGGAACCGGGCGCGGCACGCCTCCCGGCTCGGAAGCCGGCCGTCGGCGGTGTGCGGGGCTGCGTGGAAGGCGTCGTGGAGATGGTCGGCGGCCTGCCACAGCCGGATCCGGGTGGCCCGCAGGCGGTCTCCCTCGATGAGGGCGACCGGCCGGGTGCGGGCGATGTGGGAGCCGAGCAGCCGGTAGAGGGCGGTGAGGTGGGCGTGCAGCGCGTCCAGGTCGGCACGGCTGGCGGGTGCCTGGGCGGCGGGCAGGTTGAGGGAGCGGTGGAAGTCCAGCGCGGCGGTCGCGAACGGCACGAAGTTCTCGACTGGTTCGGGCAGCGGGGCGGAAGGCATGGGGGAACTCTCGCTAGGGTGGTTCAGGGGCGGCGGGCGAGGGGGAGGGCCGCGGTGGTGAAGGCTTCGGCCTGCTGCCAGGTCAGCCGGCGCAGGTCGGTCATGGCCGCCACGGCGGCGGTCTCGATGGCCGCGCACGCGGAGTTCAGCTCCTCGTCCGACTCGGCGGAGACGGTGAGCAGTCCGGTGAGGGCGACGTCGGCGTGGCCGGCGATCAGCTGGCGTTCGCGGTCCTTGATGTCGGCGTACTCCACCGAGTCCTCCTCGGAGTCGACCTGTCCCTTGCGGGCGCGTTCGGCGGCATCGGCGATGACGGAGGCCTTCTTGCGCTGGACGTCCTTGAGCGCGGCATCCAGGCCCTTGGGCTCGTAGCTGAGGGAGAGGGTGCGGCGTACGCCGGAGGTGAACAGCAGCTGGTGCAGGAAGCCGGGGCTGGTCTCGATGCGCGGCCAGTTCTCGATCCAGTAGGTGGCGTGGTGGGCGGAGTCGGTGGTGATGCGGTCGCTCTTTTCCACCATCACCACCGGCCCGGCAGCCGCCGGATCGGCCTGCGGGGCACCGGTGTCCGACCACTGATCCAGCGCGGCAGAGGCGGCCGGGTCGTAGGCGGTGCGGATCACCGCCGCGACCTCCTCGGCTGCCAACCACGGCCCCGGAGCGAGCCCGGCGTTGCGAGCGGACTGGTCGAAGGTGGAGGTCAGCTGCGCCAGAACGGCGAAGGCACCGGTCAGGCCACCGCCGGCCTGGTTGATCAGACGCCGAGCCGCCTTCATATCCAGCGCCAGCGCGACATACGCCTCGTGCGGCGCGGCGGCCGGCCCGGCGGCCTCGATCAAGTCCCGGTAGACGTCGCCGGCCAGCGGAGCGTCGGCGTCGCCGTGTTCGGTCCAGTAGCGGTTCAGCGCGTCCCCGGAGTCGGGGACGGTGCGCTCCAGGACCTGGATGCGGGAGATGTGCCCGGTGCGGGCGAGCGCGGCCAGGGTCCGGCCCCAGCCGGCCACGTTCGCCGACTGCGCCGCCGGGTCCAGCAGCGCGAACGCGCGAGCGGAGACTCGTACCACGGCGGTGAGTGTCGCCTGGTGGGGGTCGTGGACGGCGCCGAGTCGCCTGTTGGGGGAGGAGACCACCCGTAGCGAGGCGGCCGTGCCCGGCAGATGCAACAGGCCTTCGCGGCGCGGCCGAGTGGAGGGCCGGGCCAGCCACAACAGCTGCCCGCGCATCCGGCGCAGCCCGTAGCGCAGGGCAATGGGCATCCAGTCGGCCAGCGACCGGCCCCGGCGCCGGACGAAGACCACAGCCAGCAGCACCGCCCACGCCGGTATGAGCTTCAAGGCGCCGACGACGCCGGAGGTCAGCAGCACCGCCAGGAGCAGCAGCCCGGTCATCGCGACACCGAGCAACTGTGGTGCTGTCAGGCCCATGAGCATGCCGCGGCGGGTGCGGTGGGGGAACTTCACGGTGGCCGGGCCATCTGGAGTGGAAGAGTCGGAGGTCATGGCGAAGCCGTCCTAGAACAAGAGCGAAAGAAGGAGAGGGGGCCGGGGCGGGCACTGTGCGGGTCGGTGCCCGCCCCGGAGAGGCCGGTTACGACCCCGGCTTGTGCGGCGAGCCTGGGTAGATCCACCGCTGTGGCGTTGCGCCGCCCTGCGGCGAAGGACCGCTCGCCGGAGGCGAGGCGTGGCGGCGAGGGGAGTAACCCTGCGACGCGGCACCGACCGCGCCACCTTCCGGCGCCGCTCCAGAGGAGACGGGCGCCGCATCCGTACCGCCTGCGGACGCCGGGCCGGGGCGGCGGATGAGGGGCTGGCCCCGATCGCCGCCGGTCGGGGGGCGCCGGACGAGGGCCCGGCCCTTGTCCCCCGCGGCGTGGGGGTTCGCGCCGTACCGGAACCGGGTCTGCTTCGGCTTCCCACCAGGGCCACTGCTGGAGCCGCCGGTCGGATCGATGCCGGAGGCCACGCCGCCGGCGCCCTGGCCGGGCACCGTTGCCGGGCCCTGCGGGGCGATGCCGCCGGTCTTGGCCTGCAGCGCCAGTTGACCCGCGGTCCTCGCCGCGCCTGCTGCCGTGCCCATGCCGGCGACGCCGGTGCGGTGCAGGTCATCGTGGCCGCCGCCGTCGGAGGCCCAGTGCACGAACTTGTACGTCGCGTACGGGCACAGCAGCACCAGGACCATCACGACGATGCCGGCCATCGCATCCGAGAGCGCACCGAGCCCGCCGTGGGCGTCGGCCTTGCCCATCGCCGAGACGCCGAGCAGGAACACGATCGTCATCAGCAGCTTGGAGACGACCAGCGTGGCGGTGGCCTCGATCCAGCCCCGGCGCCACCGCTTGGCCATCTCCCAGCCCCCGCCGGCACCGGCGAACACCGCCAGGGTGACCAGCACCAGGATGCCGACCTTGCGGGCCACCATCACCGCCCAGTACAAGAACGCGCCCACCGCGCAGCCCAGTGCGACGATGGCCGGCACGCCCCAGCCCAAGCCGTACATCGCCCCCAGCTCGTTCACCTTCACCACGCGGCGGATCGCATCGTCGATGGAGCTGTTGGCCGCCTGGAACAGCCCCGCGGACAGGGCGTCGGTGACGGTCAGGGCGACGGTGGTGCAGGCGATCGCGGCGAAGGCGAAGAACACGCCGGTCATCGTCCCGAACGCCGCCTGTGCCAGGGCGCGTTCGTCCCGGCGCCAGGCGGCGCGGGTGAGCTGCAGGCAGAAGGTGCCGACGGTGAGTATCAGGCCGATGGGGAGGATCAGCTCGTAGTTGTGGCGGAACCACTCGGCGTTCAGATCGACGGCGGTGGTCTTGTTCACGGCCCGGGAGGCCAGGTCGGCGGCGGACTGGGCGACCTCGCCCATCGACTTGGCGATCCAGGCGCCGATGCCGCTGGTGACGGCCTCACCGGTCTTGCCGACCACGCCGCCGACGGCGCCGCACACCTGGTTCATCAGGGGAAGGTCACAGGCACCCACCGCACACCCCCGTCCTTATTGCGGTCACGGTGGTCATGGGGCGACCTCCGGCAGCACGCCGGACAGGGCACAGTCGTGGTGGGGCCGGCACCGGACGGCGAGCGTGATCTGGCGGGGTTCGGCGCCGGAGCCGCCGTGCTTCCAGGCGAGGGACTGCTTGCCGGTGACGGTGACCGCGTAGATGTACGCCTGCGTGAGCGCACCCGGGTCCTGGGTCATAGCGGTCTTGAACGCCTCCGGCAGATGCCCCTCCTCGACCGACGCGGTGGCGCGCTGGGCGTTGTCGTGCATCCGCGACCACAGCGTCGTGCCCGGCACCTGCCCGCTCACCGACTTCCAGTCGCGGTACCGCTGCTCGCCCGTCATCCACGCCTTCAGCCCGGACAGGTGCTCGGCGCGGGAGGCATGCCGGGTGTCGTACGACCACAGCGCCTTGGTTGCCGCCTTGGCGAAGGTGACCGGGGCGTTGGTGTGTGGCGGCTTCAGCACGATGCTCCGGGCAGGGCGTGACGTCTCGTGCGGTGCTGGGGGAGAAGAGTGGGAATCGGAGGTGGGCGGTGGTTCCGGGGCCGCGGGGCGGGTGAGGTAGCCGACCAGGCCGGTGACGCCCGCCAGCACCGCGAGGATGACGCCGACCATCACGGCCCGCCGCACCACCGACGAGGAATCGACCGGCCGGCCCGAGGGGGTGGGGAATCGTTGCTTGGGCACTAGTGGACCTGCGTTCCCATCGCCGAGAAGAAGGCGACGATGCCGTTGGCGGCGCCGAGCAGCAGGGCGCATCCGGCCGCGACGGTGACGCCCTTCTTGCCGTTCTGCTCGGCCTGATGACCGCCGGAGTGGTGGCCCCAGGCCCAGATCAGCGCTGAGATCGCTAGAGCGCCGACCACGGCGATGATGCCGAAGAGGTTGATCGAGCCCATGACGTTCTTCAACACGGCGAGGCCGGGCAGGCCGCCCTCCTTGGGGTGCACACCTGGGTCGTAGGCCAGGTACTGCAAATGCTGCGCGAGCTTCAAAGGAACTCCTGTGGGAATCGGGCACACAACGAGCCCGGAAGTGATGGACAGAGGAGGAGAGGGGCGATTCAGGCGACGCGGCGGGCGGCCAGGAGGGAGGGGCGCCATTCCGCGAGCCGGGAGATCTTCACGACGTCGCCGGTGTGCGGAGCCTGCAGGATCAGGCCGCGCCCGAGGTACATCCCAACGTGCTCCGGCCGGGCGGCCGAGCCCTCGGTGAACAGCAGGTCCCCGGCCTTCAACCGGTCCGGGCTGACCGCCTTGCCCTCCTTGACCTGGGTATACGTGGTCCGCGAAAGCGTGATGCCGCCGGATTTGTACGACGCCTGCATGAGGCTGGAACAGTCGCACCGGCCCATCGGATCCTTGCCGTGCGCGTGCGCGCACGACCCGCCCCACTGGTACGGCGTGCCCAACTGCCCCAGGCCCCAGCGGATCGCACGGCGAACCGGCTTCGGCGCATCGGCGGGAATCGTGTAACCCTTCGGTACGGCCCCCTTCGGGATCGGACCGAACGACGAACCGTCCTCGTTCCCGCACTCCCCGACATCGGAGGCGAGGGGCTTATCGTCCTTCGGGATTTCCGTACCGGTGCCGTCGTAGCGGAGGGAGTGAGCCAGTGCCTTCTGCAGTGCGGTGGCCAGCGGCTCCCACTTCGCGTACGCGCCGGGGAAGCGGCTCGCCTGCACGGCCTGAGCGGCTTGGGCGACGGTCATCGACTGCCAGCCCGGGACCTTCTTCAGGTGCTCGTAGAACGTCGTCGACGCGTGCACCGGATCACGGACCTGCGCAGGCGTGCCCCAGTCCTGGCTCGGCCGTTGCTGGAACAAGCCGAGCGAGTCACGGTCACCGTAGTTGAGGTTGCGCAGGCCCGACTCCTGCAGGGCCGTGGCCAGTGCGACCACCTGCCCGCGGGCCGGCATCTTCAGCGCGACGCCGGTGGCCTGGATCTTCTGCGCATTCGGGATCTGCTCCTTGGGCGCACCGAGTCCCGTGACGTGGACCGAACCGGCCTTGCCGCTCATCAGGAGCGAGTGGACCTGCTTCGCGACCGCCGCCGCATCAACGTCGCCACCCGCGCCGTCTTTTACAGGCGGCCTCGGCCCTGTGCGCACCGGCCACGGCCATCGCCATGGGGGCGATCAGCAACATCGGCGCGGTCACCACCGCGCCGATGACCAGCACGGTCTTGTTCACGAGCGCGGACCAGGGTGGGCAACGAACCGTATGCCTGGCCGTGCCGCCGGGCATGTCAGGGGAGGCCGCATCAGCAGCGCAGCTCCTTTATGCGTAGGTGGTGAGCACGGGCGCTCTCGTCGAAAAGGCCACCCGCACCACACCGCGCGAGACGAAAAACCCCGGAAAGGGGTGGCGGAGCCAGCGGCCGGGCCTGCTATTACCCGGCCACCGGACCGCTCAGCGAAGTGCGGCAGCAAGCCGCGCTGGTAATCTCACGCGCCACATACGAGAATTTCCCTCTTCCCTGTCGGGGGACGTCCGCGACGCGCTGACGACGTCGCGACTTGGACGGGCAACACGCATCAGCACAGCTCAACGGGGCGGATCGGCGTCCTTCCCGATGAACATGCCGAGACTGTAAAGACGAATCCCGGCCGCACCAAACGAGCCCAACCGGCTGCCCCAAGTGACGTTGTCCCGGCTTGGTGCGGCCGGAATTCCGGATTACTCTCCAGCACATATTGGCCGACTCGGCCCCGCTGAATCCAACGGGACACGTAGCTGAGTGCCCCTGGCGAGCGTATCCCTTCGTGACAGGGGAAATGCAGGCGCCGTTCCTGAGAGAGAGATTGCTTCCAATGCCCTACACCCTGCACCGGGGCGACGCGCTGACCAAGCTGTCGGAACTCCCCGACAACAGCGTCGATGCCCTGATCACCGACCCGCCGTACAACTCCGGCGGTCGCACCAGCAGCGAGCGCACCGGGCGCACCGCGCGGGCGAAGTACACCGCTGCGGACGCCGAGCACAACCTCGCCAACTTCCCCGGAGAGAATCGCGACCAGCGCAGCTACGGGTACTGGCTCACCCTGCTGCTGACCGAGTCCTACCGTGCCACCGTCGATTCCGGCACCGCCCTGGTCTTCACCGACTGGCGCCAGCTGCCCACCACCACTGACGCACTCCAGGCCGCAGGATGGACCTGGCGCGGGATCGCCTCCTGGCACAAGCCGGTCTCCCGCCCCCAGCCCGGCCGCCTGAAGCAGTCCTGCGAGTACATCGTCTGGGGCACCAAGGGCAAGGTCGACCCCCACCGCAACCCCGTCTACCTCCCCGGCCTCTACACCGCCAGCCAGCCCCGCAAGGACCGGGTGCACATCACCCAGAAGCCCATCGAGGTGATGCAGGAACTGGTGAAGATCTGCCCCCAGGGCGGCACCGTCCTCGACCCCTTCGCCGGCTCCGGCTCCACCGGGGTGGCCGCCCTGCGCGAAGGCCGGCAGTTCATCGGCATCGAACTGGACGACCATTACGCCGACATCACGGAAACGCGGCTATTGCATGAGGTGCAACAGGGGCGTAGCCAGGGCGACTTCGGCCTTGTTGGTCCCGAGGAGTGAGTGCGAGAGCCGCACGCAACGGCAGAACGTAGAAGCAGAAAAGGGCGGTGCCTTCTCTCCGGAAGACACCGCCCTTGAACGTTGCGCAGCTCAGGCTGCCTCGACGCTGCGCTGTAGCAGTTCGGCGGCCCTGCGCAGGTCGTCGGGTGAGTTGAGGCGCAGCTCGACGCCGTCGCGTACACCCACGCAGCCCTTTCCGCGTAGGTCGCGAGTGAAGCCCTCCTCCAGCTTGACCGTGTCCGGATCCAGCCGCAGGTTCACCACCAACGCGTGCTGGCGACTCTGGACACGCACCGTGGCGAGATTCTTGATCCGTCGATAGGCCACGTAATGCAGCTGTGTCTCCTTGCGCACCCCTTCATGCCCAAGGAGCATCTCGTCCAGGTCCGCGTACAGGCCCTGGAGGGACTGCGGAGCTCCGTCGAGGTGTTGCTGCACCGACTTCACGCCCGCCGGGCGCGTCACCCCCCGTGCCCGGACGGGCGCTGCAACGGTGCTGCGCGCGCCGGAAGCACGACCGGGGACAGAGGCGACCATCTGCAAGGCGAGCACGTCATTGAAGACCCGGTACGTCAGCAGATCGATCCGGTGCCCGATCATCTGCACCGCCCGCTTGTCGTGCCGGGAGAACTCGCCCGCCACGCACACCAGACGCGGGTTGCTCCAGTCCACCGCCTTGGCCGTCTCAGCGCCCAGCTTCTCCTTGACCAGGTTCTCAAACTCGTGCCGATGTCCCTGCAGCCAGTACAGATAGGACAGCGCCTGATTGGTCACATTCCGGTCCCGCGAACGCTTGTACTCCACGATCACCGGATTGCCGTTCTCATCCAGCCCCAGCGAATCCACCCGGCCCCCATGCTGGCCGGTCGGGTACTCCGTCGCCAGAAAGCGGATGCCGAGCATGGTGTCCATATTCGCCTCGACCAGCGACTGCAGCTCTCGCTCCACGGCCACCGACACACCCGGTACCTCTGTGGCGCAGCCGCCTCTGATCCGGAAGACCTTCAGGTCGTCCATGCTCCTCCCTGCTCCGGCGTGATCACTGCCAGGCGAGAATTGAAGCAGCCACCTGTTTATTCCCGGCCGGTGGGTGTTGTACCGACAGGTGGGTTGCAGAGAATCGTGTCACTCACCGCCCGCAGGTGATACGCCACCGTCGACGCACTCAGCCCGACAGCACCCGCCAACTCCTTACATAGGGCGCCTCCTCGTGCTCGACCACGAAGCTCTGCTGCTCGACCACGAAGCTCTGCGCCGCACGAGCGACCCGCTCCTGTTGCCCGGAGAGGCCCTTCACGACGTTCTCCTGTCCCGGCCGGCGTCCTCCCGGACACGCATTTGCAGCTCCGCTCGGGCCCTGGGGCCCCTTCCGGCGGAAGCACGGAAGTACGGGTGCCAGTGAAGCCGGGTGCACAGCCGCAGCAATCGACGACGCAAAACCGTGGGGTTGTGGGGGCGGTCGGCGAGTTCCTCGTAGGCGTGGTTCCGAGCACGCTGCAGTTCGATCAGGTCCTGGGGGAAGCGCACGGACAACATGACACAAACGCAATCACGTGTTCGATTTATTGGTCACGTTCCATGCTCGTCCGGAGAGCTGGGTGAAGGGCTGCGTCCGGTTCATTCCGGGCCTCGGGCCGCATCGGGGTGATCAGCTGGCGCGTCATCGAAGCGAATGCACGCGCTCCTCCTATCCTCTGGTTGACCTGCCCAAGCAGCAGATCGGGAGGGAGGTCGCGCACCAGACATTCCGCAAACTTCAGTTCGAACTCCACGTCGCCGCGGTGCGTCTCCAGCAGCCACTGCATCATCAGCGCGCCAAGCGTGGTGAGGTCAGTGCCGCTCCTGCTCTCCGTGGCCTCGATGCTGTCGTCGAAGAGGTCCAGCTGTTCCCCGCTAGGAGAGCCTGGAGGCGTGCACGGCCCGCGGGAAACGTGTTCGGTGTGCCTGAGGATCCTCTGGAATACCTGCTCGGCGATCTCCCGCGCCGACTGGCCTGGCGTACAGAGAACATCGTGTGGGGTGACGGTGGGCAGCGGTTCCTCGCGGATGCGGATGACCAGATGGCCTGAGGCGATCATGTCGGCGGTCTTGTCCTGATCGCGCTTTAAGGCATCTTTATGCCAGTAGGCGCCGTCGTACTCTACGGCGACGGGCGGGCTGCCGGGCAGCAGCATGTCTACTCGCCACGACCGTAGCCGCCGCTTCCCCTCGACCGTAGATGACGCGTGGCGCGCAACGGACCCGGGGCTTTGAAGGCCGGGCAGACGTGTCTGCAATGCCGTGAAAATTTCCTGTTCTCGTCGTGAGACGCCCCTCTTGCCGCACCGAGGGCACCCGGTTCCTTGAACGTGCCGGTTGTAGACCGATGTCTTCCACCGATGGCTGTCATCGCGCAGACACCGCCACCACACACTCTGCACTGCCACGACTGATCCTGTCAGTGGCAGCCCCACAGGATTTTCGATGTGTCCCCAGTCGTACTCGTCTGCGAGGTCGGGGCGCAGATAGGCGAGCGACCTACTGCCCTGCCACCAAGCGGGCACGCCCGCCTCAGTCAGCAGCTGCAACCAGCGCTGCCGCTCTTGGCCTAGTCGTCGCTGCTGCGCCTGACGCCAGACGGAGTATTCGCCGTCCACAGGAAGCTGCTGCTGACCTTCCCGGAGGAAGGCGTCGGCCAGAGCCCGCTCTCTGTCTAGCAACCAGCGGATCGCTGCCGACCGTTCCTGCGGTACCGCCTCCTCTGCCGGATCGCCTTGCCGGGGATGCGGGCTGGCCAGCCCCTCCGAGCATGCTGGTACATCACTCATGACTAAGGGTGTAGCACCTGGCACTGACAGTGCGCTTTGTTCGCACCCGACATCGCCAGTTGATGCCGTGCCGCCTGCCGGCGCTACCTGCGCCGCAATCGGTCATGGGCAGGGTCGACGTGCGCTGCAGCATGGCAGACGACGGGCTGCCGTTACGCAGATCAGCATGCAGGGGCCGTGTTACGTGCCCTGTGCAGCGCTGGCTTCGCTTGTCGTGCGAGGAGGTCGATAAAAAAGTCCGTGAGGAGCTGCTCGCCGCCCGACGCGGTGAGCTCCCAGCCGCCGAAGCGGTAGACCTCGTATCCGGCCAGGCGGAGCCGGCGGACCTCTACAACATCAGGGACGTACGCGTAGCCGCGCCGGCTCCTGGGAGGTTCCCAGTAACGGAAACTGGAGGCCCTTGCCCGGCATCGGGTGCGCGGTCAGGATCAGACACGACACCTGACAGAGGGGGAGCCAGCGACAGTGCAGCTGACGCAGTTGGTGGGCCAGTGCCATGACGGAGACTGTCCCACGCTGTACACCACCGGCCGAGGGGCCCTCACCGTGCAGGGCGACCGGCTCACCGATCACGGACTGGAGATCCCGGCTCGCGAGTCCATCGTGGAGATCCCCATCGAGCTGATCCGGAAGGCGATCCGTGAAAACCTCATCTAAGACCTTGGCGGACTGCTTCGCAGAGTTCGAACGGAATGCCTTCCGGCTGGAGACGCTGGACGACTACAGCCGCTCCGGCGGCGTGGATGCATATCAGGCGTCCCTCGCGGGAAGCCGCAGCCAGAGGGATACAAGCGAACCTCCTGGGTCACGACCGTGGCGAACGCGACGAGGCATGGCGTGGGGCACGCCGTCATCTTTCAGGCTGCAGTCGCGGAGGATCTCCAGCCCTTCACCAGGGCGAAGGTGCGCTCGATACGGCCTCCGATCTGGTTGTGGCTCGGGTTGTGTTGACGCTTCCAGGCCGGGAGTTCGTTCGCGCGGCGGTGAGGCATCAGCAGCCAGTACTGGGATAGCCGCCGTCCGTCATCGTCATCGTCTTGCCGACTGATCCTTGCGCCGGACTCGACCCACGCCTTGCAGTCGTTGCGAGTGCAGACCAGCTGCCGACTGACCGCGCTGGCGGATTCTTGGACAAAAGGGAGCTAGGCCGGACGCCACGGCCCCGTCCGGGTGGTCGGTAACTATGGAGGGGAGGCCCGTCTCAAACGCTGTGACTCAGACGCGGAGGTACAGAGTTCCAGTCTCAGTGGGTCCGCGATCACGATTCCTTCGAAGCCGTGGGTGCTGGTCCTCGCCTGCAGGTCGCTGCTGCCTGCCGTACCGGATTCCCGCAATGTCAGTGCCCTCCTCCATAATCGGGGCACCGTCTTCAACGAAGGACCTCATCTCTGTGACGATCACCCAGCAAGAGCTCGAATCCCGGCTGTGGGACGCCGCGAACGCGCTCCGCGGCCCCGTCGACCCGGCTGACTTCAAGACCTACGTCTTCCCGATGCTGTTCTGGAAGTGGCTCAGCGACACCTGGGTCCACGAGCACGACGCGGCATTCGATGAGTACGGCGACGACCTCGACGACGAGATCGAGGCCGACTTCCACCGGTTCGAGCTGCCCGAGGGCACGCTGTGGAGCGAGGTCACCGAGAAGGCCACCAACCTCGGTGCGGAGATCGGGAAGACCTTCCAGCGAATCGAAAAGGCCAACCCCCGCTCGCTCGCCGGCGTCTTCGGCGACGCCTCGTGGGGCAACAAGGAGCGCATCCCGGAGTCGGCTCTGCTGGGGCTCATTCAAGCGTTCAACAAGATCAGGCTCGACCCGTCGACGGTCTCGCATGACCTGCTCGGCGCGGGCTACGAGTACTTGCTGAAGAACTTCGCCGACGAGTCGGGCAAGAAGGCTGGCGAGTTCTTCACGCCCCGTGAGGTCGTGAACCTGCTCGTCGGGATCCTTCAACCTGAGCCGGGCGAGTCCGTCTACGACCCGTCCTGCGGCTCCGGCGGGATGCTTGTCGCGACGATCAACCAGCTGCGCGAGTCCGGCAAGGACCACCGAACGCTCAGGGTGTACGGCCAGGAGATCAACCTGACGACGGCCTCGATCGCCCGAATGAACCTGTTCCTGCATGAGATCGAGGACTTCGACATCAAGCGCGGAGACACCCTCCGCGCTCCGGCGTTCAAGGCCCCCAGCGGTGCGGTCCGCCAGTTCGACGCCGTGATCGCCAACCCGCCCTTCTCCCTGACGAACTGGGGAGCGGACCGCTGGTCCTCGGATCCGCGAGCCATCTGCGGCGTGCCGCCGGCGAAGAACGGCGACTACGCCTTCGTCCAGCACATGGTCTCGTCTATGAAGCCTGGATCCGGTCGTGTCGGCGTGGTGATGCCGCACGGCGTGCTGTTCCGCGGAGGCGCGGAGGCGAAGATCCGCCGGGGCCTCATCGAGAAGGACGTTCTGGAAGCCGTCGTCGGGCTGCCGCCCAAGCTGTTTTACTCGACCGAGATCCCGGCATGCCTGTTGATCTTCCGCGACCGGAAGCCAGCTGAGCGCAAGGAGCACGTGCTCTTCATTGACGGCTCGGCGCGGTTCATCAAGGGCAAGAAGCAGAACCTGATGTCCGAGGATGACGTCAGAGCTGTCATTGAGGCGTACCAGGCAGGTAGCGACTCAGCGGGTGAGGGCGGTGCGAACGTCCGGCTGGTGCCGTTCGAGGAGATCGAGCAGAACGGCTTCGACCTGAACATCGGCCGCTACATCAAAGTCGCTGCGGAAGAGACCGCCGAGCTGGGCACCGCGCTCGTGGCGTATGCCGACGCCCGGCAGCACCGCATCGATACCGAGACTGTCATGTTCGAGCGGCTCGCAGCGGCAGGCGTCGACCTGAGCGTGTTCGGGGTGTCCAGTGAGTGAGTGGGAGCGGGTTCGGCTCGACGAGGTCATCGCGCTGGACGTCGACGCGGTCCCGATCACGGCGACGGCCTCCTACGACATCGTCGGTGTCTTGAACCGCGGTCGGGGCCTGCTGTTCCGGGAACCGATCGCTGGCGATGAGACCTCGTATAAGACGCTGAATCGCATCCGGCCGAATCAGATCGTCTACAGCCGCTTGAAGGCGTTCGAAGGAGCGATTACCGTTGCTCCGAACGATCTGGGCGAGGCCTACGCGTCGCAAGAGTTTCCCACGTTTACGTGTGGCGAGCGAATGCTTCCCGAATACTTCCGACTCCTTACGACCACAAAACGACTGTGGGAGCAACTGCAGGCGTTGTCGACCGGCATGGGCGGCAGGCGTGAACGGGTCAAGCCCGCTGACCTCTTGACGATTGAAGTCGCTCTCCCTCCCTTGTCGGAGCAGCGCCGCATCGTCGACGTCATGGCTGGGGTGGACGCGCAGATCGTCGCGCTGACAGAGGAGATTGATGCGGCGACGCGCACGTTGGGTGTACTCCGCGCAGACGTACCTGAGTCTGACGAGGTGCCTATCGCATCAGTAGTGGACGGCATCGACAGTGGTAAGAGCGTCCAGACAAAGGGCGAGGCACCGGTGCGAGGCAAGGCGCGTGTTTTGAAGTTGAGTGCCGTGCAACTCGGGCACTTCGACGCGAACGAAGCCAAGAGGCTCGATGATCCCTCGGGGTACACACAGACCCACCTTGTGAACGATGGAGACCTGCTAATCACGCGGTCGAATACACCCGAGCGGGTTGGCTACGTCGCTGTTGCATTCGACGTGCCGCCAGAAACCTACCTACCTGACCTCATCTGGCGGATCCGACCGGATGAATCACGGTGTCTCGCCACTTACCTGGCGCATGTGCTCTCGGCTGCCGAGTTCAGAGCGCGTATCGCTGCCTCGGCATCTGGCACGAGCAAGTCGATGCAGAAGATCAACAAGAAGAACTTCGGGGCTATCAAGGTCCCTGTCCCGGACACGATTACTGAGCAGGAAGCATACGTAGCAAAGTGTGACGCGATGGCTAATGCTATCCGCGTAGTCAAAGCCGAACTGTCGCACCTCCGCACCTTCCGCTCCGCCGTTTTGACATCGCTCCTGAACCAGGAAATCGAGATTCCGGAGGCGTACGACGCTCTGCTCGAGGAGGTGTCCTGACATGGGGTGGACGGAAGCGAGCACGATCCAGCGCTCTCTGCTCGAGTGGGCAGAGGAGGCTGGCTGGGAGCGTCTCCAAGGGGACGAGTTACCGCGCGATGAGCACGACGTCATCGTCGAGGACTGGGCACGCGAAGCGTTGCTCGCGCTGAACCCTGAGCTGGTCGACGACGCCGAGTCGGCGGACCTCGTTCTGCATGAGCTCAATCAGGCTGTCCTCGATGCGCACAACGGTCTCGTTGCGGCCAACGAGCGGCTGACCGTGATGCTTCGTGGCGACCACTCGTTCACGACGATCGACGGTAGGCATGTGCCTCGTCGGCTGATCGACTTCAAAGACCTCAACAACAACCGCTTCACCGTCGCTGACGAGGTCACCGTCAACGGTGCCGCCAAACCGCGCCGATTCGACGTCGTCTACTACGTCAACGGGTTCCCGCTGGTCGTTGCCGAGACCAAGACGCCTGTGAAGCATCAGGTCTCGTGGGTCAACGCCGCGAAGGACCTTCACGACGTGTACGAGGAGGAGTATCCGAACTTCTTCGCGACGAACGTCTTCAACGTCGCCACCGAGGGCCTGGAGTTCCGCATGGCCCCGATCCGTGCGATACCGGACCCCGATTCCGAGATCTGGGCCCCGTGGGGATCCACTGAGGACGACCCGAAGACCGTCACGGGCCCGGCTCGTGTCGAGCGGGCCGCGCGCTTGCTGCTGCGGCCGGAGACGATCCTGCCGATCCTCAAGGACCTGGTGATGTTCCGTCATGCTCGGGACGCTTCCGAGGTCGACATCAAGTTCTTGCCTCGTTACCCGCAGTTCGAGGCGGCTCTGGCGATCCACGCCAAGGCGCTCGCTGGCCGTCCTGGCGGACTGATCTGGCATCACCAGGGCTCGGGCAAGACCGAACTCATGGCGTTCGCCGCCGCCCGTTTGCTGCGCGATGACGCGGTGACGGGGAAGTTCGGGAGCGCGCCGACGGTCATCGTGATCGCCGACCGTAAGGATCTGGTCCGGCAGACGGCGGAGATGTTCGAGACTGCCGGCATGCCGCGGATGTCGGTTCCCCGCAACCGGCGCGAGCTGCACGCCCTGCTGCGAAGCGGTGAGCCGGGCGTGATCATCACGACGGTGCACAAGTTCGCTGAGGCCGGCCACCTGAACAACCGGTCGAACATCGTGGTCCTCGTCGACGAGGCGCACCGCTCGCAGGAGGGGAAGCTCGGCGACGCATGGCGCGCGGCGGTGCCGAACGCGAAGTTCTTCGGCGCTACGGGTACCGCGATCAAGGACAAGGACCGTTCGACGTTCAAGCTGTTCGGCGACCCTGACGACCCAGACTTTGTGATGTCGCGGTACACGCCGGAGCAATCCATCGCCGATGGGTTCACCAAGCCAGTGATCGTGGAGGGCCGGTCTGTCGGGTTCAACCTCGACAAGGAAGCCTTGGACGAGGCCTTCGACGAGCTGGCCACGGAGGAGGGCCTGGACGAGGAGGAGAAGGTCTTCTTGTCGGGGAAGGCTTCTCACATCGAGACGATCCTCTCCAACCCCGAGCGCGTGGCTGCTGTGTGTGCCGACATCGTCGACCACTTCCTCACCTATGTCGGGCCCCTGGGGCAGAAGGCTCAGGTCGTGGCCTACAACCAGCGCCTTGTGATCGCCTACACCAAGGCCATTGAGGCCGAGCTGGAGCGCCGTGCTGCAGTCATGCCGGACGGACGACTCCGTGAGGTCGGTGTGGTGATGCACGTCGCCGACAGCAAGGAGACCCCCAAAGAGTACAAGAAGTACCTGCTCACTCCGGAGCAAGAGGAGGCGCTCAAGCGCCGCTTCAAGAAGGTCGATGACCCGATGTCGTTCATCGTCGTCACCGCGAAGTGGATGACCGGCTTCAACGCGCCCATCGAGGGCGTGCTGTATCTCGACAAGCCCGCCAAGGACACGAACCTGTTCCAGACGATCACGCGGCCCAACCGTCCGTGGAAGAACCCTGTCACCGGTCAGCGCAAGGACTTCGGGCGGGTCGTCGACTACATCGGGCTCGCGAAGGCCATTGGCAAGGCAGTCGCCGGCCCGAAGGTAAAGGACGACGAAGAGGACGAGCTCAACGTCACCGACGCTTCCAAGCTGGCGGGGAAGTTCGTCGCCGACCTCACGCGTCTGCTGCATCTGTTCGACGGCATCGACACCAGTGACTCGTCGTTCGAGTCGCTCGTCGAGGCCCACGAGCGGATTCCTGAGGGCGGCGCGCAGCGCACCGAGTTCATCGAGACCTACGTCGCGCTGCAGACGGTGTGGGAGTTCCTCGACCCGCACCCGATGCTCCGGCCATTCAAGGGGCAGTACTTCTGGCTCGCGAAGGTGTACGAGTCGATTCGGCCCAAGGACGTCTCCAAGACGTTCCTCTGGGCACGTCTCGGCGCGAAGACCACCGACCTGATTCACGGTCACATGACCGATGTGGGCGTGAAGACGATGCCGTCGAAGACAGTCACGCTCGACGCTGCCGGCCTGGCGCTGGTGAAGAAGATCGCCGAGCAGCTGAAGCTCTCCGAGCAGGAGACGCCGGAGTCGAAAGCCAATGACGTGTACCAGGAGGTCCTCGACTCCATCGAGGCGCGTCTCAGGCGTCGGCTCGCCGATACCGAGAGCCCGGCGTACCGGTCGCTGGCAGAGCGGATCGAGAGACTCCGCGCCAAGGCGATCGAGAACGTCGAAGACTCGTTGGCGTTCCTCGAGGAAGCGCTGAAGATCGCTCAGGACGTGGTCGCCGCGGATCGGGCAGCGGAACAGGGCGACCAAAGTGCGCTCGACCGGCTGGCCGATCCCAAGCGCGGGGCGCTCACTCAGATCGTCGCGGAGAACACGCCGCCCGGGCTGCACAAGATTGTCCCCGACATAGTCTCGCGGATTGACTCGATCGTCGTCGAGGTCGCCTATGCCGGTTGGAGCGCGAGCGACGCGGGCGACAAACGCGTCCGTCGCGAGCTGCGTTCCGTCCTGAAGGAGTACAGCTTGCCCATCAAGGGCGAACTGTTTGATCGAACGTATGAGTACGTGCGGGAGAACTATTGAACGACGTCACGACGGCGACCAAATCGTGGATTGTTCCCCGCCCCTGTGCGTACGCTCGGTTTGCGATCAGCTCCACATCACAGCTATCGAAGTCGATCACTGTGCGTGACCTTCTTAACGCATGGCAGTGCTGGGCTTCCACGCATTCGCTACTCAATACCGGACGAGCCGTTCGCTACGGTGCATTGCGGGCACTCATCCGCCTGGCGGTCCGGCAGCGTCCGTGGGCAGAGCTAACTCGCCAGGGCGGGCGGCCAGTCAGCACTGCAAATGGGATTGCGGCAAGTAGGACCCCGGGGATAGTTCTCATACATGGTGATGCGATCACGGCGCCTGGAAGAGCTGTTCGGGGCGCGGCTGGACAACTTGAGTTACCAAGACGTCAAGGGCCTGGTGGGTAACCCCGACGCGGCCGAAGCAGAGGATCTCGACTACAAACGCGCTCACTACTCATCTGACGGCAAGGGCAAGGAGGAACTAGCCAAGGACGTCGCCGCTATGGCTAACCACCGAGGCGGGGTCCTCGTCCTCGGCATGGCGGAAGCCAAGGGCGTGCCCAGCCGGGTCTTCGATGTCGACCTCGACGACCATCATCTGCGGCGGATTCGGCAGGTGATCGCGAACAACACGGCGCCGCCTGTCCCCTACGAGCCGATCCGCGTTCCGGATCCAGATGATGAGGGGCGCGGATTCTTGCTCCTTGCTGTTCCACGCAGCCCACAGGCCCCCCATGCCGTTACAGCCACTCCGACGAAGGATTCGAAGGATGTCCTTCGCTACCCCAGGCGAGGGGGAAGCCAAACCGAGTGGCTCACGGAAACGATGGTGGCGACCGCCTATCGGGCCCGCCACACAGCCGCAGCAGCTCGTGACGAGCGAATGGCCGAAGTTGAGAGTGACATCGTCCTGTCAGTCGTGGAGCGCACTACTCCGCACCTCATCGTTGCCCTGGTCCCGGAGGTGCCAGGCGAGATGGTCATCAATGCCAGCACGTTCGAGCGATACCGGGTCGAACTCCTTGGCGCAGAGTTGTACCTCGGGCAGGGCCACCGGTTCTTCGGCTATGCCACCGTTGGGGCGCGCCGGCTGATCACGCAGGAGAGTCGAGGGGACCAGGGCGTGCGGGCGGAACTGCATCGTGACGGCAGCGCAGCTGTCGTTCTTCCGCTTTACACACACCATTCGAAGGTCCGGGGCGATGAAGTCGATCTGCAGTTCGTCGAACCGGGAGAGGTGGTCTACAGCCTGCTGTGTGCGTTGCCTTTCCTGGCCGGCCATGCCCGCGACCGGACTGCGGCCAACGGGACGGCCGTGGTCAAGGCTGTGCTGGTGAACGACATCGGCTCCCATCCCGATGCCTCCATGCAAACAGTCGCGGAGTACCGCGATCCGTTGCCCCTGACCGTTGACCGCCTGCATAGCGGCGCTGGACGACGCCTGGAAACTAGCACTCAGCCATGCGAATACGCCTACTCCGAAGCCACCGTGCTGCTCGATGACGTAGCAGACCACGACAGGGGCCTGCTCCAGGCCGCTGCCGTACTGGCTGACGAACTCCTTCACGCCTACGGCATCCCGGAGACGGGGTTGATTACCACTGACGGAGAGCTCCGCCCCTACGGCTTCACCGACCGCAACCGAGGCGCCCTCACAGCCTGGGCGAGAGAGCACAACCTCCTTGAGGGAACATGATGGTCCGTAGACGGACCTGAAGCTGCCTGCCCGACTTCAGCACCTCCAGGACCGGGTCTGTCAAAACGAACGGTGTAACTTCTGCCGGAGTCCCAGCCGAAGCGTCGCGGGCCCGGACCTGGTCGAGCACGGTGCGGAACTGGCCGCGTGATGGAACGGCCGCTGTTTACAGGCGGTCGGTGAGATCGGGGCCCCGCCCGTCGATGACATCGGGCATTTCGATGCCATGGCCATCAGCGCGTCCGAAATAGGTTGGGTCGCCCGCCGATGCCGTCCTCCCGAGGAGCGTTTCGAGTTCTGCAAGAGCCGATGCGAGCCTGGGTGCGTTGCGCTTGTAGATTTCCGGGTGCGGGGTACCTCGGAAGTTGAAGTAGCCCCAGATGTCATGGAAGACCGCAACGTCGGCCGAGAGATGGTATTCATCGGGGTCGACGCTGAGCACGACAAGATCCTGCTCGCGCCGCTCCTCGCCCTCTGCGTCGAGCCACGTTCCCCGTCCGGACACGGTGAGGTTTCCGACCTGGGCATCGGGGTGCCCCGATGGTCGACTTCGCTCGATTCGCCGGGTGAGGTCGGCGGGGTCGAGCCGCCCCCTCACCGGGAGCGTCGTCTTGATGCCGATGCCGCCGATGCCGTAGACGAACCAGAACCACTCCACCTGGTTCGGCTCCAGGAGGCCGTGGTCCCGCAGTAGTGACGACATGCGCGCTGCTGTGCTCAGCGCGGACGCCAGGCCGGGAGGCGTGACGTTGTTCAATTCCCATTCCCACGAGGCGCATTCCTCGGGGGCGCGCATCAAGCAGGACATGCGGATTCCTTACGGGTGGACTCGGGCGCCGGTCGAATAGTGACGCAGCCGTCCTCGATGCGGAGCAGGAAAGTCCCTCCGAGCCTCGGAGTTTGTCGCAGTGAGTGCAGGTCGGCCGTGATGCCTCAAGGAGGCGATGCCTGGGCTCGGAGGGAACTGCGCTGGCCGACAGTGGTAGGCCGAGCCCGGATGACTGTCCGGCTTTGTCCGAGCTCGGCCTGGTCGTCGCAGGGCTTGGTGTCAGAGCTTGTCTGTCAGGTCAGGCCCCGTGCCGTCGTCGTGCGGATCCGGCGCAGCGATGCCGAACTCGGTAGCACTGCCGAAATATGTGGGTTCGCCCAATTCTGGCGTCACGCCAAGTGTGGAGTTGAGTTCTCGGAGTGCGGCCGCGAGCCGGGGGGCGTTGTGGTCGTGCACTTCGGGGTGCGGGCGGCCGGAGAAGTCGAACTGGTTCCAGATGTCGTGATGGACGGCAAGCGTGGCCGTCGGCCCCAGGGGGTCGGGGGACACGGCGAGCTCGACCAACCGCGGTTCCCTGTGGGCCTTCCCCTCCGCGTCCAGCCATGTCCCCGAGCCCACGACATGGAGATCGTCGACTTCCGCGTCGGGGAAGGCACTGGGGCGGCTGCCGAGGACCTTGCCGGGTAGACCCGGGTCGTCCAACGGCGTGAAGACGAACAGCGTGCTCATGACTCCGGTGGCACCCGAGTCGAGCACATACCAGCCGTACTCGAGCTTCACAGGGCTGAGCAGGTCGAACTTCTGGAGGGCAGCTGTCATTTTTGCCGCTACGGCCAATGCCGATTCCAGCCCGGGGGGCGCGACGTCCTCAAGGTCCCAGAACCAGGAACCGCATTGTTTCGGCGCACGCTTGAGTTGAGACACAGTTGTTCCTTACGGGAAGATCGAGCCGTTGGGCGGAATGGTGATGGCTCCGTCCTCGAAGCGCAGCAGGAAAGTTGCGCCAGACTTCCTGGCCTCACGCTCGGCCACCGCGAAGACCTTGGAGGTGAGGCGAGAAATCGGCTGATGCACATCCAGGATGGCCACGCCGTGACGCATCGGCTCGTACTGCAACTGTTTCGCCGCCGAGGACGCGCGGTCTTTTATCTTATTGATCGAGTTGACGTCCTTGAGCTGATAACCGTAGTCGATGTCTCCGCTAGCATCCCGTGTGTACACATCGAGGTCCCAGGGGTCGGTCTCCTTCCCGAACTCAAACCCCAGGTGCGTGATACCTCGGCTCTGCAGCTCGGTGGCATGGGTCAGTGCCATATAGGCAGCCGGCACCATGCTGCCATGCGGATCGCTCCGGGACGGCCCCTTCTTACACGAGCTCAGGATCCCGTCGTAGTTCTCCGCCCCGCGCAGATGCCCTCGGTTGATGAGATCGGCTACACCTGCTCCATAGGGATCCTTGCGCAGGGCACGGAGCACAAGCTCCTGATCCTGACGAGGCATTTCTGCGCGGTCGAGTTCGGCGAGCAGCGGGGCTTCCTGCTCCGCTTTAAGGGGACCGGTCTTCGCCTGTGAGAACTCATCAGCAACCCTGCTGTACCTGGAGGAATCGATGTCCGCCAGGCCCCCCACTGGAGCAACATGCCCCGTCCCGCCGGTTCCGCCGCCATGTGGAGCTTCCGCATCAGGGCCGCCGTGGTCACCACCGCCTGCCCCGTCGTGTGCAGGCGCGTCAGGGCCGCCGTGATGGTTGCCGGCCGGCAGACCGCCGTGCCCGCCCGCGTGCCCGTCACTGTGGCCGCTGGAGGGGGAATCGCCATGTCCGCCGGTCGAGGGACCGTGGTGCCCGCCCGCACCCGGACTGCCGCCGTGATTGCCGGAGGGACTGTCGCCGTGCCCTCCGGCTGAGGGGCTGCTGTGCCCGCCCATGTCGTGACTGCCGCTGTGTCCGCCGGTGGGAGGCTCGTGGCGGGCGGAGATGCCCCCGTGCCGGCGTGCGCGTGTGGTGGTTCGTGGTCCGCGCCGACCGTGACCTTCTCGCGCTCGGGTGCCCTTTCGTGGGCGGGGTGGTCCTCGGGCAGGGACTGCTGAGGGTGTTCGCCTTCCCTTCTGACCTGGTCGATGCTCTGGAGCGGCTCGCCGGTTTCCGCGTGGCGGAGGCTGCCGTCCTCCTCGAACTTCATCGGCGGGCGTCCGGCCTGGTCGGGCAGGCGTACGCCTCCGCCCGTGTGTGGCGTGTGGGCCAGGTCGTCGGCGGCGTGGAGGGTGTGGTCCAGGTGGGGCGTCTCGCCCCAGTGGGGGAGGCGTTTGACGGCCTTGAGCACGTCGGAGGCTTTGGGCAGGGCGGCGCGGGCGGCCTTGGTGCCGTCGATGAGGGAGTCGGCGGCTTTGGCGACGCCGGTGACCTCTGCCAGGCGGGTGCCTTTGGCAGCCTTGCCGAGTTTGCCGGCCAGGCCGAAGGGGGTGATGTTGTACAGGACCTGGCCGCCGGCGCGGACCGGGTCCTTGTCCCACTCATCCCACGCCACGAAGCCCTTCATGGCGTCGCGGAAGGCCTTCTTCTGTGCGTTGTCGCCGTTGCCGCCGCCGAGGATTTTGGACATCGCCCAGTCATACGGCCAGGCCGTGTACTGGCCCAGGCCGCTGAGGGTGTCACCCAGCTGTCCCCAGGCCTGGGAGGCCTTGTCGCCGCCGTGCTTGCCGAAGAGGGTGAGGATGCCGTCGACGTCGCCGCCGAAGCCGTCGACGGCGAAGCCCTTGACCGCCTTCGCGCCCCAGTAATCCAGCTCCCAGGCGCGGTGGGTTTCCTCCTCCGGGCTGCCCCAGGGCAGCTTCTTGGCCTTGTCCAGGTCGCCGGCCCGGTAGCCGTACATGCCCTTCTTGCCCGAGCCGTCCTCGGCCCGGTAGTGGGTGGAGCCGGCAAAGAGGTCGCCGATGGTGTTGGCCGCGCGGCGTTCGGCTGCCTGGAACGCCGCGACCGCCGTGTTCACCTGGTGCAGCAGGTCGGCGTGCTCGGCGATCTTCTTCTCGTCGTCCTTCCAGTGCTCATCACCCTTGACCTTCTCCACGAAGGCCGCCGCCTGGTGCTTGAGCCGCCGCAGCTTGTCCCTGATGGGGCGGACTTCGCCGGCGTAGTCCGACAGCGCGGTGGCGATCTTCTCCAGGTCATCGGCGAAGTCGTCGGACATGTCCCGGACCGGGATGGTGGTATCGAAGAGCTGCTGGGCCTCGGGGGCGTGGTAGACCCCCGACAGGCTCTGGAACTTGGAGTGCACATCCGCGCCGGTGGTGCGGAACTTCCCCGCCTGCTTCCGCAGCGCGGTGGCGTCCTTCTCCAACTGCTCCAGATCCCCCTTGAACTGGGGGATGGCATGGGGGTCGATCATTTGGCGCCCTTCTTCCCCGGGCCACCCAGATCGATGGAGGGCGCCCGCAGCGCCTTGTCCTGGGCGTTGGCCGCCATGTCCAGATCCCCCTTGTTGTATTCCTCGGTGGCATCCACCGCGCCCTGCAGCGACCTCTCCGCGCGGGCCACGATGAAGGCGATGTCGTTCTGCCGGGTCGCGGTGTACTGCCCGAGGGTTATGCCCACCAGGCCGACCTCAGGCGTCTCGCTCCCGCCCCCGAAGTCCAGCGTCCCGGCCGCCTTCATCGCACTCTCCAGATGCGAACCGAGGGATTTGAGCTCGCCCTGGAAATGCCCGGCGATGCGCCCGGCCTCCCCGACGATGCGGCCCACGCCCGCCGGGTCGATGTTCCATTTCGTCATGATCCCCCGATTTCCAGCCGGAGCACGCCGGGTCCATACGCGCTCCGCCTTCCGCCACTGATCTCTCTGCGGTGAGAAGTCCTCTACGTCATGTGTTCTGGCTGCGCAGATGCGCCATCAGGGCACGCAGCGTTGCCCAGTTGGTGGGGGAGTCGGCCTCCCCCAGGGAGAAGTACCGGCCTGGCCGGCGCCGCGCCCCGATGGCCCGCGGCGGCTCGGGCAGCGGCACCGCATCGCCGCGGGCGCCGGCCGTCCGCCCGTATTCCTCTTCCTCCGCGCCGAGCGCCAGGGCGAGCGGGATGGGCGGCGGCTCGAAACTCGCGGGCGCGTTCACATCCCGCCGCCCGGTGCGCACCTGGAACAGGGCCGAGCGCAGATGGTGGCGCGAGGCCAGCTCATCGGCGAGGCCGGCCAGCGCGTCCAAGGGTGGGGGCTCGTCCTTGCCGTAGCCGATGCCGAGGTGGATGTCCTCCTCCACCCCGTCCGCGGTGCGCAGCACGTGCACGGTGGCGATGGCCGGGTGCTCGGGCGCGCCGACCACCACCAGTCGGGTCGGGCGGGGTGCGCGTTCGCGGGCGAAGGCGGTGAGGTTGCGCCGGGACCAGGGCAGGCCAGCCGGCTCGGCCGTGCCCCAGGCGGCCGGGGCGGACCCGGTCAGGTGCTGCCAGGCGGCCTCCAGCGCGCCGCCGAGCACCAGCTGCTCATCGGCCCGGTGGCAGGTACGCAGGGACAGCAGCAGCTGACGCTCGTCCGGATTGGGCACCGGGGCGAAGCCCGCCGCCGTACCGGCACCACCGCTCTCACCGGAGCCCTCGGGAGCGGGGGCGAAGCGGTCGCCCTGCCAGCCCAGCACCGCTCCGGTCAGACCGTCGAAGTACCCCCTGGCCTCCTCCCGCACCACCCAGCGCCCCCGGGCCTCCGCCAGAGCGAGGCGAGCGGGGAGCGTCAGCAGCGTCTGCGGCGGGGTGACGACCTGTACCTCACGCCCCTCCGCCGCAGCAGAGAGCAGCGCATTGCCGAGCCAGGAGGACAGCGCGAGCACCGGACGGTCCTGAAAGAGCACGGCCGCCGCGTCGGTCAGGACATCCACCGCCGGCTGCCCAGGATGCGGCGGGGGAGGAGCTGCCACGTCGCGGGTGTCGACGACACCGATGCCCCCGTCTGCGGCCTCCGACGGCCACAGCACGCCACCCAGAACGGCGACCAGGCGCCCGGCCGCGACCCCGGCAAGGCGCTGGGCCTGCTCCGTGGCGACCGTCGCCCGGACCTCGGTCCACCACACCGACTCGCCCAACTGATCCGCCTGCACACCGAGAAGACGCTGCGCCTCGTGCGGCACGGCAAGCAGCATCGGGGTCTCGATGGAGACCAGAGGATGTCCCTCGTCATCGGTCAGCTGCACCACCGCCCCCTGCCCAGGGTCTGCAACCGCAGGTCAGGTCCGCCTGACAGCAGGGCGGCCGCGAGGGTCCGCGCGTCCGGCAGCTGGTTGGTGAGAGCGATGACGTCCTTGGTCATGAGGCGGCCCCGTGACTTGCAATCGGTGCGGGCCAGGAGGCGCGGCGGCCGACGACGCTGCGCTGCTCGCGTGCAGTCCGCTGAGTCAGGCGACTGTGACCGGCGGTCGGCTCACTGCCATCTGTTCGGGCTGTTCCCAGTGGTGTGGTCGAGCCGATACCGCTCGCGTCGAACCTCATGCGCCCGCCCCTCGCGTTACGACACTGCACCGCATCCACTGAATGTCCCTCCGGAGCGGCGCTTCCCCCGGAGCCCCACCTCCACCATAGAACACGGGACGTCAAGAAGAGGAACGCTGTAGGCGTATATGCAGGTGAGACCAGGGACGGAGGCTAGGCATCGCCGAATGCGGGCCTGGCGGCCGGGCGGCGAGCCAGCAGTGGGCCGGTCGCGGCTGCACAACGGCCCGCGCGGACCTGCCCCCGCCCTGCCGTGAAGCGCTTGCGATTTAGGCTTCCTTCTCCCGGGGCTTCTACGGGCCGTCGGCTGCACGGTCGCCGAGTCGGCACCGGCCGCGCACGTCACTCTCTCTGCCTGCAGCGCGTCCCATGCTGGGTCATCGCTGAGAGACAGCATCGCCCCTGACGCGAGGAAGTGCCTCAGAGAGTTGAACGAGCATATGAACGGTGTGGGTATCGTCTGAGAAGTAGACGTTTGTAAGGCTGGCGTTGCGTACCTTGTTGTCAGCAGGGCAAACAAAAAAGCTCGCAACAGTATCGAGCGCAGTGGCCCTGCTCCGCATGACGAAGTTGGCCAGGGGAGGGAGGCGGGGCATCTCTGGAGAGGACCGTTCTCGCCAGCGGCGACTTGGCGGTTGGCAAGAGTTATTGAGACGCTTTTACGGTCATCACCACTCAGGTGGTGTCTCGTCTCTGGCGACTGGACGACATTCGCCTTGAGTTAATGGACAAGCCTGCGGGCACCTGCTGCGGTATGAGGCCATGCGGGCGGCATGCTCTGTACGGATCAGCTCTTCCGCTTCTGCGGGGGTGGCGACCCCAAGGTCCTCGCCCCACGCCATTCGAGCAACCTCGCGGATCGTCATGAACGCCAGTTCAGGTAGCGGCTCATCGACTGGATCAACTTTTTTCCGAGGCCCCCTGTTCGGCACGGACCGAGCTCTACGAGAAGGAACAGCGGAGCGCGATGCGTTATCTTGCGCCCGCTCACGAATGATCTGCTCGGAAGCCCGATCGATCCCGTTGGCGACAGAGGTACGTACCGGGTCGGCATCGAAGAACCCGTGGTCGCCACGCGCCATGCACATTCGAGCGGCGATGGAGACCTCACGGCGCTCCACGATCAGAGCTTCCAGTTCCTCAACAGTATGCCCGCCAGAGACGTGGGCGCGCTGAGCAGCAATACGAGCCGGGAGAAAGTCGCGAACGACCAACGCGCGCAGCAGTACCTCAGCCGCGTTGCGTACCGCGACCGCGTAGGGGATGACATCACTCACCAGGCCAGGATGCACCCACCGCTATGGATCCCTCCTCGGAACATCGAAGTTACCGCGCGTAGCAAGCGCGTAAGTCTGACCCGAAAACAACGAGAAGCCCAATGGCTACCACTGTGATGCGTCCCGGGTCACGCCGGCGTCGGCGGGGGGTGAGGGCGACTTGGAAGCCGAGTTGATGGAGCCGGCGTGCCGCCTGGCGGGCGGCGCGGGCGGGGCGAACTGGAGGAAGCGCGCGCCGCCGAGGTCGTGGTAGTCCATGTCGTGGCTGAGCATGTGCCGGACCGACACGAGCATGGAGTGCTCGACGGCGACCAGGGCCCGCTTCTTGCCGCGCCGTCCGGCCAGGCGGCGGTAGAGACTCCAAGGTAAGTGGCGTCCTTGGCGCGGGCGGTGGTCATGGTCGCCGTGCCCAGCGCGGCCCCGAGCCATTTGTTGCCGTGCCGGGTTTTGCCGGACTTGCGCCGTCCGCCGGACTAGTTGTTGTCCGGACAGACTCCCGCCCAGGAGGTGAGGTGGCCGACCGAGAGGAAGCGGCTCATGTCCCCACCGGTCTCGGCAACGATCGCCTCGGCGACCCGGCGACTGACCCCGGGGATGGCCTCCAGCCAGGTCAGCTGCGGCAGAAAGGGCTCGGTGGCCTCCTCGATGCGGGTGGTGACCTGCGCGTTCTGCGCGGTGAGGTGGTCGTAGAGGTCTAGGTGCATCCGCCAGACGAAGGCGTGGTGCTCGCTGAACCGGCCGGTCAGCGCCTCGATGAGGTCCCGGATTCGAGGGCGCATCCGGGCCTTGGCCATCACGGCCAGCACCTCGGAGTTGCGTCCCCTTCGATCAGGGCCCCCAGCATCGCCCGGCCCGAGACGCCCATGATGTCGGTAGCCACGCGGGACAGCTTGATGCTCGCGTCCTCCAGAGCTTCTCCAGCCGCTGGACGGTCCGGGGCCGCTCCATCGACAGCAGAGTCCGCAGCCGGGTGAGTTCGTGCAGGTGGCGGATCGGCTCCGGCGGCACGAATGAGGTCCGCAGGAGCCCGCACTCGGCCAGCTGGCACCAGCCACGCGGCGTCGGTGAAATCCGTCTTGCGGCCGGCCACCGCCTTCGCGTGCCGGGCGTTGACCAGGATCACGTTTAGGTAGTCCTCAGCAGATAGAACGCCCCGCGTCAGGCAAGCTGCGCGACGGGCGCAAGCGCCACGTGCTCACCGACAGCCTGGGCCTGCTGCTGGAAGTGAGCGTCACCCCGACCGACGTGCACGACTCCAAGGCCGCCCCGGACCTGATGGGGAAGTCCTGCGAAGACTTGGTCGTCTTGAAAGATCAGCCGGTGGCCGTTCGTCTTTGCGGGCGCACCCAATGTCGGAGCAACCCCCGGATCGGGTCGAACCCGTACACGACTTCCCAGGATGCAACCGGTTCAGCTCCCGCTCGCCCGCACTGCCGATGGGGCCCCACGACTCTGGTCGGGTCGCTCCGAACCGGTGCTCACCAGGGATTTTTCAGGGACTTTCAGCTCTGTCCCAGGGACTTTCCAGGGATTTTCCGCTGAGTAAGCGGGAAAGGCCCTGACAGCTCCGAAAGACGCAAAGCCCCAGGTCAAGGCCGGTTTTCTGTCGGGCGGTGACGCTCACCGGGGCATGTCCCGGTGCGGATTGAGTTGGCCGGTCGCGGCTGCATGGATGAGGACCCGGTGGAGGACAGTGAGAACCACCCAGGTCAGCGCCACTGTCGGTACTGACCTGGGTGAAGTGGCCCCTGAACGGCGCCACTTGGTGGCGCCGCCGCATCCCTAGTACGGGTAGAAGCCGGAGCCGGTCTTGCGGCCCAGCCGGCCCGCGTCGACCATCCGCTGCAGCAGCGGGGGAGCGGCGTACAGCGGCTCCTTGAACTCCTCGTACATCGAGTCGGCGACCGAGGCGACGGTGTCCAGGCCGATCAGGTCCGACAGCTTCAGCGGGCCCATCGGGTGGGCGCAGCCGAGCTCCATGCCGTTGTCGATGTCCTCGCGGCTGGCGATGCCCGACTCGAACATCCGGATGGCGGACAGCAGGTACGGGATCAGCAGCGCGTTCACCACGAAGCCGGACCGGTCCTGGGCGCGGATGGCGTGCTTGCCGAGGTGGTTCTCGACGAGCGCCTCGGCGCGCTTGATGGTGTCCTCGCCGGTGGTCAGCGCCGGGATGATCTCGACGAGCTTCTGCACCGGGGCCGGGTTGAAGAAGTGGATGCCGAGGACCCGCTCGGGGCGGGAGGTGGCGACGGCCAGCTTCACCAGCGGGATCGAGGAGGTGTTCGAGGCGAGGATCGCGTCAGGCCGGGTCACGACCTGGTCGAGAACCTGGAAGATCTCCGTCTTGACCTGCTCGTTCTCCACGACCGCCTCGATGACCAGATCGCGGTCGGCGAACTCGCCCAGGTCGGTCGTGAAGCTCAGGCGGTCGAGTGTCGCGTCGCGCTCGGCGGGGGTGAGCTTGCCGCGTTCGGCGGCCTTGTCGAGCGAGTTGATGAGGCGGGTGCGGCCGATCTCCAGGGCCTCGCCGGTGGTCTCGGCGACCTTGACCTCCAGGCCGGACCGGGCACATACCTCCGCGATACCAGCGCCCATTTGGCCGCAGCCGACCACTCCGACGCGTTCGATGTCGGTCACATCGTGCCTTTCGCTGATCTTCGGGACCGGCGGGGCCGTAAGGGTCCGACGCCCGCCTCGGCCCCGACGTTACTCCGCGCGCTGGTGCGCAGGGGCGGGCGGGGCGGGCATTCTGAGCGTGGAGAGCCGGACGTACCGGACGGATTGGGGTGATGGCATGCGACGAATAGGAAGAATCACCCGAAGAGGCTTCGCCGTGACCGCGCTGGGGCTGGCGTCCTCGGCGCTGTGGACACCGGGGGCGGCGGCGAGCACCCCGGGCGGGTCCGGCGAGGCCGTCGGGACCGCGGGACGCGGGCGGGGGCCGGGGGACGCGAACGGGCGCCGGCCGGAGTTCCGGGGGATGTGGCTGGCGACCGTGGCCAACCGCGACTGGCCGTCGAAGCCGGGCCTGACCGCGGCGCAGCAGCAGGCCGAGCTGACCGCCTACCTCGACAAGGCCGCTGCCGCCCGGCTGAACGCGGTGCTCTTCCAGGTCCGCCCCACGGCCGACGCGCTCTGGCCCTCGCCCTACGAACCGTGGTCGCAGTACCTCACCGGCGTCCAGGGCCGCGACCCCGGCTGGGACCCGCTGGACTTCGCCATCAGGGAGGCGCACGCGCGCGGCCTGGAGCTGCACGCCTGGTTCAACCCGTACCGCATCGCCAACCACGCCGACCCGGGCAAGCTCGTCCCCACCCACCCGGCCCGGCTGCACCCCGACTGGGTCCTGGCCTACGGCGGCAAGCTCTACTACAACCCCGGCCTGCCCGAGGTCCGCGCCTTCGTCCTCGACGCGATCATGGACGCGGTGCGCCGCTACCCCGTGGACGGCGTCCACTTCGACGACTACTTCTACCCCTATCCGGTGGCGGGCCGGACGCTGGACGACGACGCCGCCTACGCGCGGTACGGCGGCGCCTTCCCGGACCGGGCGAGCTGGCGGCGGGACAACGTCGACCAGCTGGTGCGCGAGCTGGGGGAGCGGGTCCGGGCGACCCGGCGCACCGCCCGCTTCGGCGTCAGCCCGTTCGCCGTCTGGCGCAACAAGGCCACCGACCCGGCCGGCTCCGACACCCGGGCGGGCGTACAGACCTACGACGATCTGTACGCCGACACCCGCAAGTGGGTCCGCGAGGGCTGGCTCGACTACATCCTTCCGCAGGTGTACTGGAACATCGGCTTCGCGGCCGCCGACTACGCCAAGCTCGTGCCGTGGTGGGCCAGGACCGTGGACGGCACCCGGGTGCACCTGTACATCGGCGAGGCGCTCTACAAGGCCGGCGACCCGGCCCAGCCGGCCGCCTGGCAGGACCCGGCGGAGCTCTCCCGCCACCTGACCTTCGACCAGCGCTACAAGCAGGTGCGCGGCAACGTCTACTTCTCGGCGAAGGAGGTGGCCACGGACCGGACCGGGGCGATGGCCCGGGTGGTGGCCGACCACTACCGGTCGCGGGTGCGGCCGCCGCGCTGAGGACGCCGGGGCCGCCCGTTGGCCGGTCACGAACGGCGCCCGGAGCGGCCACCGGGCCTAGACTGGCCGTACGGGCGCGGTTCCCGGCGGCACCGGCACCGTGCCCACGACGACTGCGGCCGGCACGTCCGGGCGCACCCCGACCATCCGGATGGAGGTCACCTCTGATGGAGGCCAAGGAAGGCGACCGTTTGCTGATGCACGGCAGGATCGTCGGGCAGCACGACCGGGTCGCCGAGGTCGTCGAAGTGCTCGGGGAGAGCGGGACCCCGCCGTACCGCGTCCGCTTCGAGGACGGCCACGAATCGATCATGTCGCCCGGACCCGACTGCGAGGTACGCCACCGGGACCTGGCGGCCGACTGACCGCGACCGCGACCGCTACCGAGGGGCCCGGCGGCACACCCGCCGGGCCCCGCCGCGTGCCCGGCCCGTGCGCGGTCCGCGGGGCCCGCGCGGGCGGTCCGTGCGCGCGGCGCCCCGCGTGCCGCGAGCGGTGCCCAGGCGGGCGGGCGGGAAACCGTTCGACGCCGTCGGGGCCGTCTGCCAGGCTCCCGGCATGATCCGCACACCCGCCCGGGAACTGCCGGCGCCCGACGGCTACACCATCTCCACCGACCCCGCCCGCCTGGACCGCGACCTGGTCCACCACTGGCTGGCCACCGACACGTACTGGGCGGCGGGCAGGCCCAGGGAGCGCCAGGACCGGGCGATGGACGGCTCGCTGAACTTCGGGGTCTACGAGACGGCGTCCGGCCGCCAGGTCGGGTACGCCAGGGTGGTCACCGACCACACCACCTTCGCCTGGCTCTGCGACGTCTACATCGACCGCGCCGCGCGCGGCAGGGGACTGGGCGGCGCGCTGGCCCGCGCCGTCCGCGACCACCTCGCGCCCTGCGGGCTGCGCCGGATCATGCTCGCCACGGCCGACGCGCACGGCGTGTACGAACGCGCCGGGTTCCGTCGGGTCACCGACACCGGCACGTGGATGACGTACGGCACCGAGGACCGCACCGCGCCCGCCGCACCCGAGACCGGCGCGGCCCCTGCCGCCGGCCCGGCCCCCGGGGCGGAAGGTCACGCTCCGGGCGTAGATTCCGAACATGCCCCGTAAATATGTGAGTTGAGGGTTCACGGCGGCGCCGGCGCTCTTACCATCACCGAATGACTGTTCGCCTCACGCTGGTCGCTGCCGGGCGGAGCTCCTCGTTGCTCGAAGCCCGCTTCGACGACGACCGGCCGCTCGACGCGCCGGGGTGGCACGAGGTCGAGCGGGTCGCCCCGGCCCTCAGCCCGCTGGCCGCCGCCGAGCTGCGCTACTGCTCGCCCTCGGCCCGCAGCCGCGAGACCGGTGAACTGCTCGGCTTCACCCCACTGGTCCAGCCCGCGCTGCGCGACTGCGACATGGGCCGGTGGCGCGGGCGCACGCTGCGCGAGGTGGCGGCCGCCGAGCCGCAGGCCGTCGACGCCTGGCTCGCCGACCCCCGCGCGGCCCCGCACGGCGGCGAGTCCCTGCTGGCCTTCATCTCCCGCGTCGGCGGCTGGCTGGACACCCGCCCGGTCGGCGACGACGGCACCGCCCTCGCCGTTGCCGAGCCCGGCGTCATCCGCGCGGCCGTCATCTACGCCCTCCGCGTCCCGCCCCACGCCTACTGGCACCTGGACGTCCTCCCCCTCTCCGTCACCACCCTCCACGGCCACCCCCACTCCTGGACCCTGGTCCTCTCCTCCTGAGCCCCCGCGACCCGCATGTCCGGCGCCTGTCAGGAGGAGGCGGGCCGTGAGGCCGCCGTGCGGCCTCAGCCCAGCTGCCGTACCGGTGTGCCCGCGAGGAATGCCGTGATGTCTTCCACCGCCTGCTGGAAGTAGACCTCGTAGTTGCGGCGGGTCACGTAGCCCAGGTGCGGGGTGGCCAGGAGGTTCGGCAGGGAGCGGTACGGGTGGTCCGCCGGCAGGGGCTCCTGGTCGAACACGTCGGTGGCGGCGCCCGCGATCCAGCCCTCGCGCAGCGCCGTCGCGAGCGCGTCCTGGTCGACGAGCGCGGCCCGCGAGGTGTTGACGAGGTACGCCGTCGGCCGCATCCGCTTCAGCTCCGCCTCGCCGATCAGCCCCCGCGTGCGCTCCCCGAGCACCAGGTGCACGGAGACGAAGTCGCTGCTCTCCAGCAGCTCTTCGAGGGAGGCCGCGCGCCGCGCCCCCGCCGCCTCCGCCCGCTCGTCCGTGAGGTTCCGGCTCCAGGCCGTCACGTCCATGCCGAAGGCCCGCCCGACCGCCGCGACCCGCGTGCCGATCTTGCCCAGGCCCAGCAGCCCGAGCCGCCGCCCGTACAGGTCCGCGCCCACCGTGCTCTGCCACGGGCCGCCCTCGCGCAGCGCGGTGTTCTCCCGCACGATGCCGCGGGCGAGGCCCAGCAGCAGCGCCCAGGTCAGCTCGACCGGCGGCTCGGTGTTGCTGTCCGTACCGCACACCGTCACGCCGTGCCGGGCCGCGGCCGTCAGGTCGATCGAGGCGTTGCGCATCCCGGAGGTGATCAGCAGCCGCAGCCGCGGCAGCCGCGCGAACAGCTCCTCGGGGAACGGCGTCCGCTCCCGCATCGCGACCAGGATCTCGCAGTCCCCGATCTCCTCGACCAGCCGGTCGCGGTCCCCGAAGTACTCGCGCACCGCCCGCACCTCGACGTCCCCGGCGACCGTGGACCAGTCCGCCATGGACAGCGCGACCCCCTGGTAGTCGTCGAGCACCGCACACCGCAGCTTCATCTTCCGCCCCTCCTGTCACCGGCCGACACGTCCCGGTCAGTCTCTCCCACCGGCACCCGGCGGCCCCTCGCGGCAGGTGCCGGTCTTGTCCCCGCGTATGGCGGAACCTTACAAGTCCCGTCCGCGGGACTCGGTTGATCACGTTACCTGTGGGGCGATCAATCCCTTGGCAGAGTGGTAGACAACCCGACGGCCCGCCCGGCTGCCAACTCGATCGGCCGTCCAGCGGGTTGTCTCACCACTACAAAGGGGGCTCGTCCATGAGTGTGGATACCGACAACGTTCTGGTCACCGGCCTGGGAGCCACGACCCCGCTCGGCGGCGACGCCGCGTCGACCTGGAACGCGATGCTGGCCGGCCGGTCCGGCATCGGCCCGATCGAGGAGGAGTGGGCGGCCTCGCTGCCCGGCCGGATCGCCGGCCGGCTCGCGGTGGAACCGACGACGGCGCTGGACCGGGTGCAGGCCCGCCGGATGGACCGCTGCCAGCAGGTCGCGCTGGTCGCCGCGCGCGAGGCATGGGCCGACGCGGGCGCGCCAGGCGTCGACCCCGAGCGGCTGGCCGTGGTGATCGGCACGGGCACCGGCGGCGCGCTGACCATGCTGGGCCAGGACGACGTCCTGGAGACCTCCGGCGTACGGCGGGTCTCACCGCACACCGTCCCGATGCTGATGGCCAACGGCCCCGCAGCCTGGGTCAGCATCGAACTCGGCGCGCGCGGCGGCGCGCACACCCCGGTCAGCGCCTGCGCCTCCGGCGCCGAGGCGATCGCCATGGGCCTGGACCTGATCCGGCTCGGCCGCGCCGACGTGGTCGTCGCGGGCGGCGCCGAGGCATGCGTCTGCCCGCTGACGATGGCGGGCTTCGCGCAGGCCAAGGCGCACTCCACGCGCAACGACGAGCCGTCGCTGGCGTCCCGCCCGTTCGACGTGGACCGCGACGGGTTCGTCATCGGCGAGGGCGCCGCCGTGGTCGTACTGGAACGCGCCGGATTCGCCGCGGCCCGCACCGCCCGCGCGCACGCCACGCTCGCGGGGGCCGGCGTCACCTCGGACGCCTTCCACATCACGGCGGGCCACCCCGAGGGCCAGGTGCGCGCCATGCGCCGGGCGCTGTCCGACGCCGGGCTCGCGCCCCAGGACATCGGGCTCGTGCACGCCCACGCCACCTCCACGCCCAAGGGCGACCTGGTCGAGGCGCAGTCGGTCACCGAGGCGGTGGGCACCCACCCGGCCGTCACCGCGACCAAGTCGATGACCGGTCATCTCTTCGGCGCCGCGGGCTCCCTCGGTGCGCTCGCCACGATCCTCGCGGTACGGGACGGCGTCGTGCCCGCCACGCTGAACGTCGACACCCTCGACCCGGAGGTGAAGCTCGACGTCGTCACCGGCGGCACCCGCCGCACCGCCGTACGGGCCGCGCTGACCAACTCCTTCGGTTTCGGCGGCCACAACGCGACCCTGGTCTTCACCCCGGCCCCCTGACGGCCGCCCGCGCGCCCGGTGCCCCGCCGCAAGCCGCATCCGGCCGGGGCGCCGGCCCGCGTGCTACCGTCGCCGTCCGGACCGAAGGACCGGCCCGGGCGACCGGACCGAGGGATCGGTTCCGTGACCGGACCGAGGGACGAGGAGGTGAGTCGATGACTGTCGTGGAGGCCGCCGCTGTGCGCGGCGCCCGGGCCATCCTCACTTCCCGGGTCCCGGTCTGACCCGCGTCACCCTCACGGTGCCGCCGGGCGCGCCCGCGTGCGTGCCGGGACCCTGATCACAGGGGTTTCCACGATGTCTTCCGCTTCATCCGCTTCCGATTCGTCTTCCTCGTCCTTCTCCTCTTCCGCTTCTTCCTCCTCCGTCCCGGCTGCTGCCGGGCCCTCCTCCGACGCCCTCACCGAGGCGTTCTTCGCGCTGCACCACGGGCTGCCCCGGCAGGGGCCCGGCTCGGCCGCCACCACCCGGCGGCTGTTCCGGCGGGCCGGGCCGCTGCCGGCGCACCCGCGCGTCCTGGACGTGGGCTGCGGCCCCGGCCGCTCCGCGCTGCTGCTGGCCGCCGAAACCGGCGCCCACGTCACCTGCGTCGACCTGCACCGGCCCTTCCTCGACGAGCTGACCGCCGCCGCTGCCCGCCGCGGGCTCGGTGCGCTGATCACCGCGGTGCGCTGCTCCATGGACCGGCTGCCGTTTCCCGACCACGCCTTCGACCTGGTCTGGTCGGAGGGTTCGGCGTACGTCATGGGCTTCGAGGCCGCGCTGCGGAGCTGGCGCCGGCTCGTGGCACCGGGCGGTGCGCTGGTCGTCACCGAGCCCGAGTGGTCCGTCCCGGACCCGTCCCCGCGGGCGCCGGCCTTCTGGAACGCCGCGTACCCGCTGCGTACGGCCGCGGGGAACACCGCGCTCGCCGAGGCCGCCGGGTACCGGGTCGACGCGCGGCTGCCGCAGCCGGACGGCGACTGGTGGGCCGAGTACTACGACCCGCTCGCCGAACGGATCGCGGCCGCGGACCTCGCCCGGCCCGGCATGGACCGGGCCGTCGCCGCGGCCCGCGAGGAGATCGCCCTGCGGCGGGACCACGGCGGCGAGTACCAGTACACGGCGTACGTCCTGCGCCCCCGAACGGAGGCGCCCGACCGGACCGGGGCACTCGCCCCCGCCCATGCGCCCGCCCCCGCCGAGGCGCCCGCTTCCGCCGCTGTACCCGCCCCTGCCGACGCACCTGTGCCCGCCGAGCCCTCTTCCCCGACCGAGAACGGAACCTCCATGACCCGTACCGGCTCCACGCGCTGGGCCGTCCGTCCCGAGGCCGCCGGGGACGCAGCGGCCGTCCGCGCGGTGCACCTCGCCGCCTTCCCCAGCGCCGCTGAGGCCGACCTGGTCGACGCGCTGCGCGAGGATCCGGGGGCCTGGCTCGACGGCCTGTCGCTGGTGGCGGAGGCCCCCGACGGCACGCTCGCCGGGCACGCGCTGCTCACCCGCTGCCACGTCGGCGGGCATCCCGCGCTGGCGCTCGCGCCCGTCGCCGTGCTGCCCGGGCACCAGGGCCGGGGCGCCGGTTCGGCGGTGGTCGAGGCGGGGCTCGACGCCGCCCGGGAGGCGGGGGAGGACCTGGTGGTGGTCCTGGGGCACCCCGGTTACTACCCCAGGTTCGGCTTCGCGCCCGCCTGCCGCTGGGGCATCAGGGCGCCGTTCGAGGTGCCGGACGAGGCGATGATGGCCCTCCCGCTGGACCCGTCCCGGCCGGTACCGGGCGGGACGATCCAGTACCCGGCCGCCTTCGGGGTCTGACCCGCTGACCGCACCCGGTGGCCGGTGGCCCGCCGGCCACCGGGCGCGGCACCTCAGCCCCCTGCCACCGGACCCGTCGGCTCAGCCCCCATGGCACCGGTGCGGCCCCTCAGCCCGTCGCCAGCTCCCCCAGGAGCTGCCACGTGCGGCGCCGGCCGGCGTCCCCGGTGAGCTCCGTGCCCGCGAAGACCACCTCGGTCGCGCCGGCGTCGCGGTAGCGCCGTACCTCCGCGGCGACCGTGCGCTCGTCGCCGATCACGGCCACGTCTGCCGCCCGCTTGGCGCCGGAGAGCTCGATGACCCGGGCGTAGGAGGGGATCTGCTCGTAGAACGCGAGCCGTTCGGCGGCCGTCTCGCGCACCGCGTCGGCGTCGTCGGTGACCACCCCGTGCACGAGCGCCACGATGCGGGGCGCGGGCCGTCCGGCGGCCTCCGCCGCCGCGGTGACGGCCGGGACGATGTGCTCGGCCAGGGCGCGCGGCCCGGCGAGGTACGGGAGGATGCCGTCCGCCAGCTCCCCGCTCGCCCGCAGCGCCTGCGGGCCCATCGCGGCGACGAGCAGCGGTACGCCGGTGTCCGCGCCCGGCACCCGTGCGGGGATCGGGGTGGCCGCGGTGAGCAGCTCGCCGCGGAAGTCGGCGCTGCCGGTCTCGGTGAGCTGCCGCAGCGCGGTGAGGAACTCCCGCAGGCGCGCGACGGGCCGTTCGAAGGGGAGGCCGAAGCCGCCCTCGGTCAGCAGCTTGGTGCCGAGGGCGAGCCCGAGGTGGTAGCGGCCGTGGGTGGCCGCCTGCGCGGTCAGGGCCTGGCTCGCGACGGTCAGCGGATGGCGTCCGAAGACGGGGATCGCGGACGTGCCCACCTGGAGGCCGGGGGCCGCGCGCCCGGCGATCGCCGCGAGCTGCGGCGAGTCGGCGCCGAAGGTCTGCCCGAACCACACGGACCGCAGTCCGGCGGCCGCGGCCTCCTCGGCCAGCCGCACACTGGCGTCGATCTGGTTGTCGTAACCGGTCGCGTCGATTGCTGCTCCCACAGTCATGCTCCCGAGAACCGCCCCCGCCCCGGCCCCATTCCGTCCGCATGTGACGGCTTCTTGTCAGTCGTGTGAAGCGGGCCGGCTGCCGGCCGGGGGAGCGGACCGGGGCCCGGTGCCGGAACCGCGCGGCGTGCGGCAGCCGCACCGGCGCCGTCGCCCCCGTCCCCGCATCCTCATGCATGACGTTGCATAAAACTGCTGTCGTCCGTATAGTCATGCCATCGACGAGGAGGGTTCGATGACTGTACGAGCGGCGGTGGCCGGGGCCAGCGGATACGCGGGCGGGGAAGTCCTGCGTCTGCTGCTGGCGCACCCCGAGGTCGAGATCGGCGCGCTGACCGGGAACTCCAACGCGGGACAGCGGCTCGGCGCGCTCCAGCCGCACCTGACGCCGCTGGCGGACCGGGTGCTCGCGGAGACCACCACCGAGGCGCTGGCCGGGCACGACGTCGTCTTCCTCGCGCTGCCGCACGGGCAGTCGGCGGCCGTGGCCGAGGAGCTGGGCCCGGACGTGCTGGTCGTGGACTGCGGCGCCGACTTCCGGCTGAAGGACGCGGCCGACTGGGAGAAGTACTACGGCTCGCCGCACGCCGGCACCTGGCCGTACGGCCTCCCCGAGCTTCCCGGGGCGCGCGCGGCGCTGGAGGGGTCCAAGCGCATCGCCGTCCCGGGGTGTTATCCCACCGCCGTCTCGCTCGCGCTGTTCCCGGCGTACGCGGCGGGGCTGGCCGAGCCGGAGGCCGTGATCGTCGCGGCGTCCGGCACCTCGGGCGCGGGCAAGGCCGCCAAGCCGCACCTGCTCGGCTCCGAGGTCATGGGCTCGATGAGCCCGTACGGCGTGGGCGGCGTGCACCGGCACACCCCCGAGATGATCCAGAATCTCAGCGCGGCGGCCGGCGAGCCGGTCAGCGTGTCCTTCACGCCGACCCTCGCGCCCATGCCCCGCGGCATCCTCGCCACCTGCACGGCCAAGGCGAAGCCGGGGCTGACGGCCGAGGACCTGCGGGCCGCCTACGAGAAGGCGTTCGGCGACGAGCCCTTCGTGCACCTGCTGCCCGAGGGCCAGTGGCCGGCCACCGCCGCCGTGTACGGGTCGAACGCGGCACAGCTCCAGGTCGCGTACGACGCGGCAGCGGGCCGGATCATCGTGATCTGCGCGATCGACAACCTCGCGAAGGGTACGGCCGGAGGCGCCGTACAGAGCATGAACATCGCCCTCGGACTCCCCGAGGACACGGGACTTTCCACGATCGGAGTCGCGCCGTGAGCGTTACGGCAGCCAAGGGATTCACGGCGGCGGGCATCGCCGCCGGGATCAAGGAGAACGGGAACGCGGACCTCGCCCTCGTGGTGAACACCGGTCCGCGACTGGCCGCCGCCGGCGTCTTCACCGCCAACCGCGTCAAGGCGGCGCCGGTCCTCTGGTCCCAGCAGGTGCTCAAGGCCGGGCAGGTCGGCGCCGTCGTGCTGAACTCCGGCGGGGCGAACGCCTGCACCGGGCCGAAGGGCTTCCAGGACACCCACGCCACGGCCGAGAAGGTCGCCGAGGTGCTCGGCCGGAACGCCGGGGAGGTCGCGGTCTGCTCGACCGGCCTGATCGGCGAGCTGCTGCCGATGGACAAGGTGCTGAGCGGCGTCGAGAAGGCCGCCGGTGAGCTGAGCCCGCACGGCGGCGAGAAGGCCGCCATCGCGATCAAGACCACGGACAGCGTCCACAAGACCGCCGTCACGGAGCGGAACGGCTGGGTCGTCGGCGGCATGGCCAAGGGCGCGGGCATGCTCGCGCCGGGCCTGGCCACGATGCTCGTCGTGCTCACCACCGACGCCGACGTGCCGGCCGAGGAGCTGGACAAGGCGCTGCGGTCCGCGACCCGGACGACCTTCGACCGGGTCGACTCCGACGGCTGCATGTCCACCAACGACACCGTGCTGCTGCTCGCCTCGGGCGCGTCCGGCGTGGTCCCGGAGGCGGCGGAGTTCGCCGAGGCCGTCCGCGAGGTCTGCGACGACCTCGCGCGGCAGCTCATCGGCGACGCCGAGGGCGCCAGCAAGGACATCCGCATCGAGGTGATCAACGCGGCCAGCGAGGACGACGCCGTCGAGGTCGGCCGGTCCATCGCCCGGAACAACCTCCTGAAGTGCGCCATCCACGGCGAGGACCCGAACTGGGGGCGGGTCCTGTCCGCGATCGGCACCACCTCGGCCGCGTTCGAGCCGGACCGGCTGAACGTCGCCATCAACGATGTCTGGGTCTGCAAGAACGGCTCGGTGGGGGAGGACCGCGACCTGGTCGACATGCGCTACCGGGAGGTCCGCATCACCGCCGACCTGTCCGCCGGGTCCGAGTCGGCCGTCATCTGGGCCAACGACCTCACCGCCGACTACGTCCACGAGAACAGCGCGTACTCCTCATGAGCGAGCAGTCCACCCCCGCAGGCTCGGGGGCCACCCGCAAGCACACCGCGCTGCCCAAGGCCCGCATCCTCATCGAGGCGCTGCCCTGGCTCACCCGGCACCACGGCAAGACCGTCGTCATCAAGTTCGGCGGCAACGCCATGGTCGACGAGGAGCTGAAGGCCGCCTTCGCGCAGGACGTCGTCTTCCTCCGGCACGCCGGACTGCGCCCCGTCGTCGTGCACGGCGGCGGCCCGCAGATCAGCAAGCAGCTCGACGCGCTCGGCATCGAGTCGGAGTTCAAGGGCGGGCTGCGGGTCACCACGCCCGAGGCCATGGACGTCGTACGGATGGTGCTGGCCGGGCAGGTCCAGCGGGAGCTGGTCGGGCTGCTCAACCAGCACGGGCCGCTCGCCGTCGGCATGACCGGCGAGGACGCCCACCTGATGACCGCCACCAAGCACTACGCCGACATCGACGGCGAGCTGGTCGACATCGGCCGGGTCGGCGAGATCTCCGCCATCGACCCGGGCGCCGTCCAGGCGCTGCTGGACGACGGCCGCATCCCGGTGATCTCCTCGGTCGCCCGGAGCGCCGACGACGGCCACGTGTACAACGTGAACGCCGACACCGCGGCCGCCGCGCTGGCCGCCGCGCTGAACGCCGAGACACTGATGGTCCTCACCGACGTCGAGGGCCTCTACGAGGACTGGCCGAACAGCGACGAGGTGATCTCCCGGCTCACCGCCACCGAGCTGGAGAAGCTGCTGCCGGAGCTGGCCAGCGGCATGGTGCCGAAGATGCGCGGCTGCCTGCATGCCGTACGCAACGGCGTGCACACCGCCCGCGTCATCGACGGGCGGGTCCAGCACTCCATCCTGCTGGAGATCTTCACCGACGAGGGCATCGGCACGATGGTCCTGCCGGACGCCAAGGACGCAACGACCGACGAGGGGGCAGGGGCATGACGGACGGCACGGCCAACACGGACCTCACCCGGCGCTGGCAGGGCGCCATGATGGACAACTTCGGCACGCCCCGCATCCCGCTGGTGCGCGGCGAGGGCGTCCGCGTCTGGGACGCCGACGGCAAGGAGTACCTGGACTTCCTCGGCGGCATCGCGGTCAACGCACTGGGCCACGCCCACCCCGCCGTCGTCCGCGCGGTCTCCGACCAGGTCGCCACCCTCGGCCACGTCTCGAACTTCTTCGTCGCCGAGCCCACCGTGGCGCTCGCCGAGCGGCTGCTGCGGATCGCCGGCGGCCGCCCGGGCCGGGTGTACTTCTCCAACTCCGGCGCTGAGGCCAACGAGGCCGCCTTCAAGATCGGCCGGCTGACCGGCCGCACCCACATCGTCTCCACCGTCGGCGGCTTCCACGGCCGCACCATGGGCTCCCTCGCGCTGACGGGCCAGCCCGGCAAGCAGGACCCCTTCCGGCCGCTGCCCGGCGACGTCACGTACGTCCCGTACGGCGACACCGAGGCCCTGAAGGCCGCCGTCACCACCGACACCGCCTTCGTCATCCTGGAGCCCGTCCAGGGCGAGAACGGCGTCGTCGTGCCCCCGGCCGGCTACCTGCACGCCGCGCGCGAGATCACCGCCGCCACCGGCACCCTGCTCGTCCTGGACGAGATCCAGACCGGCATCGGCCGCACCGGGCACTGGCTGGAGGCCCAGTCCCAGGGCGTCGAGGCGGACATCGTCACGCTCGCCAAGGGCCTGGGCGGCGGACTGCCGATCGGCGCGACCCTCGCGTACGGCAAGGCCGCCGAGCTGCTCACGCCCGGCGCGCACGGCTCCACCTTCAGCGGCAACCCCGTCGTCTGCGCCGCCGCACTGGCCGTCCTGGACACCATCGAGGCGGACGGGCTGCTGGACCACGTGAAGCGGGCCGGGGAGCGGCTGCGGGACGGGATCGAGGCGCTGGGACACCCCCTGGTCGGCTCGGTCCGCGGCGCGGGCCTGCTGCTGGGTATCGTCTTGACCGGGCCGCACGCACCGAAGGTGCAGCAGGCCGCTCAGGACGCGGGTCTCCTGGTGAACGCCGTCGCGCCGGACGTGGTCCGGCTCGCGCCGCCGCTGATCGTCTCGGACGCTGAAGTGGACACGTTCCTCGGGAAGCTCCCCGGCGTCCTCGACGCGGCCCGGGAAGCGGCCGACGGGGAACGACGATCCGGAGACTGACAGAGACGATGACCGAGGCGCAGGACAACGATTCGCTGCACGGCCCCGCCGTACCGCAGACCCGGACCGCCCGGCACCGCCGGATCGTGGACATCCTCAACCGCGAGCCGGTCAGGTCCCAGAGCCAGCTGGCCAAGCTGCTGGCCGACGACGGGCTGAGCGTCACCCAGGCGACGCTCTCCCGGGACCTGGACGAGCTGGGCGCGGTGAAGATCCGCAACACCAACGGCGAGCTGATCTACGCGGTGCCCAGCGAGGGCGGCTTCCGCACCCCCAAGGCGCCGCTCGGCGAGTCGGCCAAGGAGGAGCGGATGCGGCGCCTCTCCGGCGAGCTGCTGATCTCCGCCGAGGCGTCGGCGAACCTGGTGGTGCTCCGTACGCCGCCGGGCGCGGCGCAGTTCCTCGCCTCGGCCATCGACCAGGCCGAGCTGCACGTCATCCTCGGCACCATCGCCGGGGACGACACGCTGCTGCTCATCAGCCGCGACCCGGACGGCGGCCAGGCGCTCGCCGACCACCTGCTGCGGCTGGCCCAGAAGTCCGGCTGACCCGGTACGCACCCGGCCCGCTCCCCGCCAGGGGGCGGGCCGCACGCGTCTAGGAGGCCGGCAGCGGCGGCAGCGGCAGGGGCAGCCCAGGCAGCCCGTCGATGCTCCGCGCGACGTGCTCCTTCTTGTGGAAGTACGCGTCCAGGCTCTCGTCCGTCTCCCGCTCGAAGCGCGAGCGGTGCAGCGGCCGGTCCTCGTCGTACGTCATGAACGGCACGCCGTAGCCGCAGGTGTCCCGGATCAGCTCCGCGGTGACCACGATGACCGCGCGCAGCCCGTGCGCCGAGCCGTCGATGCCGGGGAAGTGCCCGAGCAGTTCCGTCCACCGCGGGTCGTCGCGGAAGACCGGCTCGCCGCGGCCGTGCACCCGCACGATGTTCGGCGGGCCCTCGAAGGCGCACCACATCAGCGTGATCCGGCCGTTCTCGCGCAGATGCGCGATGGTCTCGGCGTTGCTGCCCGCGAAATCGAGGTACGCCACGGTGTGCTCGTCGAGGACCGCGAAGGACCCGCTCAGCCCCTTGGGGGAGAGATTGACCGTGCCGTCCCCGGACAGCGGCGCGGTCGCCGTGAAGAAGATCTTCTGCGCTTCGATGAACGTGCGCAGCCTGCCGTCGATGCGTTCGTAGACCTTTCCCATGGGCCTCAGTATCCGCCCCGCACAACGGAGTTGGCAGGGAGCGCCGGCCTCGCTCACTCCTCACAAGGGGTGGCCGAAGGGTGTGAGGGAGCGCTTTCCACGGCGTCACCGGAGGCGCGGAACAGCCGAAACGCGGGCTTCCTACCGTCCCGTCCATGACCTTCGACCCCGCGCTCATCAAAAGCAGTTACGCCGCCGTCGAGCCCCACGGGACCGCGGTGACGAAGTACTTCTACGCGCACCTCTTCGCGCACCACCCGGAGGTGCGGCCGCTCTTCGCCCGGCACCTGGAGGAGCAGGAGGACCGCCTCTGGAACGCCATCGGCGCACTGGTGGCCAACGTGGAGGACACCGACACGCTGGTCCGCATCCTCCAGGGGCTCGGCGCCCGGCACGCCGGGTACGGCGCACGCCCCGAGCACTTCCCCGCCGTCGGCGCCAGCCTGGTGGCGGCGCTCGCCCACTTCGCGGGGGACGCCTGGACCCCCGAGACCGAGGCGTCCTGGGGAGCGGTCCACGACACCGTCACCGCCGTGATGACGGACGTCATGGCCAAGGCCGGAGCCGCCTGACCCGGCCGCCTCCGCAAAACCGTCCGGGCATGGCAGAGTGTGCGGACACCCGTCCGGGAGCGGCGACCGCGCCGCCACCCGGACGGCGAGCCGGGGAGGAGGTAGCAGCATGGACCGGCGTATGCGGCCGGCGGCCGCCCTGCGGGCACTGCTCACGGCCCTCGCGCTCGTCCTCGGCGGGCTGACGCCCACCGCGGCGGCCACCACGGCGGCCCCGTACGCGGACGGCACGCCGTACGCCGCCACCGCCCCGGCCGAAGCGCCGCACGCGCACGACGGCTCGGCCCACCACGCGAGCCTGCACGCCGTCCTCCGCACCGGCGGCCGCACCGGACCGGCCGAACAGCACGTCGCCCACCCGGCACCCGGACTCGGCCCGGCCGGCCGCCACGTCCCCCGGACGCAGCCCGCCTCCTGGCTGCCGGGACACCCCGACACCACCGGCCGGCAGCAGTTCTCCGCCGGCCTCCGGCCGGCCCGCGCCCCGCCCTCCAACGGCTGACCACTCCCACCACGGCACGCCCCGGCCACCGGCCGCGCGGGCGTCCGCCGTGCTTCCCGCCGCGCCCGCACGCACCGGCCGCGGTGTTCCCCGCCGTGCCCGTACGCCCGCGCGTACCGCACGGATCTGCGCCGCGCCCGCCCCCGGCCGGCCGCGCGGCACCGCCTGTTGGAGGCCCCACCCATGAACCGCGCCTCGAGGCTGCGCGCGCTCCTCGCGCTCGCCGTCCTCGCCCTGTCGCTCTACCTCGGCCTGACCCAGTCCCCACGCCTCGGACTCGACCTGCGCGGCGGCACCCAGCTCGTCCTGGAGACCCGCGACTCGCCCACCGCCAAGGCCGACCGTCAGGCCACCGAACGCACCCTCGAAGTCCTGCGCCGCCGCGTCGACGGCCTCGGCGTCTCCGAACCGAACCTCGCCCGCTCCGGCGAGAACCGCATCGTCGTCGAACTCCCCGGCGTCCAGGACCCGCGCGAGGCCGCCCGGGTCCTCGGCCGCACCGCCCAGCTCACCTTCCACCCCGTACGCGGCACCGAACCCGCCGGCACCGAGCAGCAGGGCCCCCGGAACGAACGCACCCTGCGCGACGAGTCCGGGCAGCCCCTGCGGGTCGGCCCGGCCGCGCTCACCGGCGAACAGGTCGACGGCGCCGAGGCCGGCTTCGACGCCGAGCGCGGCAGCGGCTGGTACGTCTCCGTCGACCTGCGCGGCAGCGGCCAGAAGGCGTGGGCGAAGCTGACCGGCGAGGCCGCCTGCAAGCCGGTCGGCGACCCCGCCCGCCGCGCCGCCATCGTCCTGGACGACAAGGTCATCTCCTCACCGCAGGTCAACGAGTCGGTGGCCTGCGGCACCGGCATCACCGGCGGCGCCACCCAGATCACCGGCAGCTTCACCCAGCAGGAGGCCCAGGACCTCGCACTGCTCATCAAGGGCGGCGCACTGCCCGTACCCGTCGAGCTCGTCGAACAGCGGACCGTCGGGCCGACGCTCGGCGCCGACGCCATCCAGGCCAGCGCCGCGGCCGCGGTCATCGGCATCTCCCTCACCGCGCTCTTCATCGTCGTCGTCTACCGGCTGCTCGGCGCCCTCGCCGCGATCGCCCTGGCCTGCTACGCACTGATCTCCTACGCCGCGCTGCTGGCGCTCGGCGCCACGCTCACCCTCCCGGGCCTGGCCGGCTTCGTGCTCGCCATCGGCATGGCCGTGGACGCCAACGTCCTGGTCTTCGAACGGGCCAGGGAGGAGTACGCGGCTACGGGCCACAAGAAGAAGCGGCGCGGCGGCACGGACGACGGCGCGCGGCCGAGCCTGCGCACCGCCCTCACCGCCGGCTTCCGCAACGCCTTCAGCGCCGTCGCCGACTCCAACATCACCACCCTGCTCGCCGCAGGTCTGCTCTTCTTCTTCGCCTCAGGACCCGTCCGCGGCTTCGGCGTCACCCTCTCCATCGGCGTCCTCGCCTCGATGATCAGCGCGCTGGTCGTCACCCGCGTCCTCGCCGAATTCGCCGTCGGCCGCGACCTCGTACGGTCCGCACCCCGCATCACCGGGCTGGCGAACGAGGGCCGGGTCCGCACCTGGCTCACCCACCGCGCCCCCGACCTCATGCGCCACCGGCGCCGCTGGCTCGCCGCCTCCGCACTCGTCCTCGCCGTGGCCGCCGCCGGCATCGGACTGCGGGGCCTCGACTTCGGCGTGGAGTTCACCGGCGGCCGCTCCGTCGAGTACCGCACCGCCCAGCCGGTGGACCCCGGCGCCGCCCGCACGGCACTCGCCGACGCCGGCTTCCCGCGCGCCGTCGTCAATTCCTCCGGTGACGGCGACCTCACCGTACGCACCGAGAAGCTGACCGCGGCCCAGGAAGGGGAGGTACGCAAGACCGTCGCCGCACTCGGCGGCAAGACCGAGAAGGTGCGCGACGAACTCATCGGGCCGAGCCTCGGCGACGAACTGCGCCGCAACGCGCTCATCGCCCTCGGCGTCGCGCTGCTGGCCCAGCTCGGCTACCTCGCGGTCCGCTTCCGCTGGACCTTCGGCGCCTCGGCGGTGGCCGCCATGGCCCACGACGTACTGATCCTGGTCGGCGTCTTCGCCTGGCTCGGCAAGCCCGTCGACGGGGTGTTCCTCGCCGCGCTGCTCACCGTCATCGGGTACTCCGTCAACGACTCCGTCGTGGTCTTCGACCGGGTACGCGAACTGTGGGGCGCCAACCGCCGGGCACGCTTCGACCGGATCGCCAACTCCGCGATCCTGCAGACCCTGCCGCGCACGGTGAACACCGGCATCGGCGCCGTCCTGATCCTGGCCGCGCTGGCCTTCCTGGGCGGCGACACGCTCACCGACTTCGCCGTGGCACTGCTGATCGGCATCGGCGTCGGCACGTACTCCTCGCTGTTCACGGCGATGCCGCTGGCCATCGCGCTGGAGGCGCGCAGTGCGGCACCGCCGCCCCGGCCGGTGACCCGCAGCGGCTCCACGAAGCCGCTGACCGGGCCGCGCCGCCGGGCGGGGGAGCGGCACCGGGACGACACGGGCGCGGTGGTCTGACCGGCGGCCGTCACCGGCGCGCGGGCCGTCTCCCGTACGGCCCGCGCGCCGCCTCACGGCCGGGGCACCTCCGGCCGGGACGCCTCCGCCTCCGCCTCCAGCGCCGTCACCGCCGTGGCGCCCGTCCCCCGTACGCCGGCGGCCGCCGCGACCGGTGCCCCGGCGGCCGCTCCGGGCCGCCCGCGCCTGCGGTACGCGCGCACGCCGTACGCCCCGAGCACCACCACGAGCGTGACGGCGCTGGCCGCGAAGTCCTGGCGGGTGGAGGGGAGCACCGCCATCGTCACGATCACGACCGCCATCGCCGCCACCGTGAACCAGCTCAGGTACGGGTACCACCACATCTTCAGCTGGAGGGCGCCCGGGTCCTCACGCTCCAGACGGCGGCGCAGCCTCAGCTGGGAGAGGGCGACGAGCAGGTACACGAAGAGGGCCACCGCGCCGTAGGAGTGCACGATGAACGAGAACACCGCGTCCGGCGACACATACGCGATGATCACCGAGACGTAGCCGAGGGTGGTCGCGAGGAGGATCGCGCGGCGCGGCACGCCCCGCTTGCTGAGCTTGGTCAGGCCGCGCGGCGCGTCACCGTTCCCGGTGAGCGCGAAGACGATGCGGGAGGCGCTGTAGAGCCCCGCGTTCAGCGAGGACAGCACGGCGACCAGGACCAGGACCCGCATCAGGGTGCCGGCGGCGGGAATGCCGATCTGCTGCAGCGCCGCGACGTACGGGCCGTCGGCCACGTCCGGGTTGTTCCACGGCACGATCGCGATGACCAGGAAGATCGAGCCGACGTAGAAGAGCAGGACGCGCAGGACGACGGAGTTGGTGGCCTTGGCGACGTTCCGGCGCGGCTCACTGGACTCGGAGGCGGCCAGCGCGGCGATCTCGGCGCCGGTGAAGAAGCCGACGGCGGGGATGACGGCCGCGAGCACCGGGCCGATGCCGTGCGGCGCGAAACCGTGGTGCGCGGTGAGGTTCGAGACGTCCGCGTGGTGCGCGCCCGGCCACATTCCCAGGACGAATACCAGGCCGAGGACGAGAAATACGGTGATGGCGGCGACCTTGATGGAGGAGAACCAGTACTCGAACTCGCCGAACGATTTTACCGAGAACATGTTGACCGCGGTGAGGATGACCATCAGGCAGAGGCTGATGACCCACAGCGGAATTCCCGGCAGCCAGACGTGGAGTTGGCTCGCTCCGGCGACCGCCTCCAGCGCCACCACATTCACCCAAAAATACCAGTAGAGCCAGCCGATGGTGAATCCGCCCCAATTGCCCAGGGCGAGCCGCGCATAGGCGTAGAAGGAACCGACCGACGGGCGGGCCACCGCCATTTCGCCGAGCATCCGCATGACGAGGATGACCAGCCCGCCGGCCAGCAGGAACGAGATGATCGCGGCCGGCCCGGCGTCCTCGATGACCACGCCGCTGCCCACGAAGAGCCCGGCACCGATGACTCCGCCGAGGGCGATGAGCCGCATATGACGCTGTTTGAGTTCGCTCCGCAGACCTGCGCTTTCGGTGGCCTCTGACGTTTTCTCTCCCACGGGGACCCCATTTCCTTGGGTAATCGGCATTGTCGGGGATGATGGCCGCCCGGTGAACTCCGGAGAAAGCGCCAGAAACCAGCGATACAGCGGTACCAGAGGGGAGCCTAGAACGCGCACATGACGCGCGTGTTGCACCGGCATTGCACGATGATCGTTTCAGGCACGCGGACGCACGCGCACGCGGGCATGCCGGGTGCACCGGGGGGCGGGCGTGTCCGCGCCGCCTCCCCCGGGTAAGCCGCTGCTCCGCTGGGTAATCCCCCGGTGGGGGTGCGGGCGTGTTCGAGTGGCCCCGTATGCGCAGCGCCGGCGTCGCGAAGGACGGGGGTCCGCGCCGCCTCCCCCGGGTAATCCCCTGCTCCGCTGGGTAACCCCCCGGTGGGGGTGCGGGCGTGTTCGAGTGGCCCCGTATGCGCAGCCCCGGCGTCGCGAAGGACGGGGGGGGGTTCGCGCGTCCGCGTCCGCGCGAGGGGGGAAGCCTCCGTGAGGCCCCCGCCCCCGCCGCGCGGTACGGGGCTCAGCCCAGGATCGCCCGCTGTACGTCGGCGATCATCACGTCCACGCCCGACAGCAGCTCCGCGAGCACCTCGCGGTCGGCCACCAGCGGCGGTGAGATCATCAGCATCGTCGCACCCCGGTCGTCCGGCCGCAGGATGACCCCGGTGCGCCGGAAGGCGCTCGGCAGCACCTCGCGCAGCACCTTCTGCGACTCCGCCTCGGTCAGCTCCCGGCCGGTCTCGTTGTCGGCCATCAGCTCGACCGCGTAGAAGAAGCCCATGCCGCGTACGTCCTTCACGACGCGGTAGCGCTCCTTGATGCCCTCCAGTCCGGCCCGCAGCTCGGGGCCGAGCGTGCGGACGTTGCCGAGGACGTTCTCGTCCCGCATCGCGGTGATGTTGGCGACCGCGACCGCCGTGGAGACCGGGTGGCCGCCCCAGGTCGCACCGTGCGTGAACGTCCCGCCCTGCGGCGACTCGTACAGCCCGCGCACCAGCGGCTCCCGGGCGATCATGCCGCCCAGCGGCGCGTACCCCGAGGTCGACCCCTTGGCAAAGGTGATCATGTCCGGTACGACGCCGAAGTACCCGCTGCCGAACCACTCGCCCAGCCGCCCGAACGAGCAGATCACCTCGTCCGCGACCAGCAGCACGCCGTACGTGTCGCAGATGCGGCGCAGCTCGCGCCAGTAGCCGTCCGGCGGGACCAGCGCGCCGCGGCCGTTCTGCACCGGCTCGGCGAAGACCGCCGCGACCGTCTCCGGGCCCTCCTCGACGATGGCCCGCTCGATGGCGCGTACGCACTCCAGCTCGTCCGCCGGGCCGCAGTCGCCGGTGAATCCCAGGGTGTTGGGCACGTGCCGGATGCCGGGCAGCAGCGGCTGGAACGGCTCGCGGATCTTCGGCAGGCCGGTCACCGACAGGGCGCCGAGCGTCACCCCGTGGTACGCCATGTGCCGGCTGATGATCTTCGTACGCTGTGGTGCGCCCTGGCTCCGGTGGTACTGCCGGGCGAACTTGATGGCCGTCTCCACGGCCTCCGAACCGGAGTTGACGAACCAGGTGACGCCGAGGTCGCCGGGCGCCAGGTCCGCTATCAGGCTCGCCGCCTCCACGGCCGGCGGGTGCGCTGCGCCCCAGTTGGTGGAGTACGGCAGCGTCTCCATCTGCTTGGCGGCGGCGGCCACGATGTCACCGCGGCCGTGTCCCATGTTGACGCAGAACAGTCCGGCCAGGCCGTCCAGGAAGCGGCGCCCCTGCTCGTCGTAGAGGTGGCAGCCCTCGCTGCGGACGAAGACCGGGAGGTTCCGGTCCTGCCAGACGTCGTTGCGGGTGAAGTGCTGGCCGAGGTGGGCCTGGGCCTTGGCGCGCAGGGAGTGGTCGGTGCTCACGGTGATCCTTCCGGAGGGGGAGCGGGGGAGGGACGGCGGTGCGGCGGCGGGCCCGCGCCGCGGCGGTCGGGCGGGCCCGGCGCGGGTGTCAGACGAGGACCTCGTCCACGTCGACGTACTTCAGGTCGTGCGCCTCGGCCACCGGCCGGTAGGTGAGCTGGCCGCCCACCACGTTGATGCCGCGCTTGACGGCGGGGTCGGCCTCGGCGGCGGCCGCGAGACCGTTGTCGGCGATGGCCAGGACGTAGGGCAGGGTGACGTTGGTCAGCGCGTACGTGGAGGTGTTGGGGACCGCGCCCGGCATGTTGGCGACGCAGTAGAAGACCGAGTCGTGGACCCGGTACGTCGGGTCGGCGTGCGTGGTCGGCCGGGAGTCCTCGAAGCAGCCGCCCTGGTCGATGGCGATGTCGACGAGGACCGAGCCCTCCTTCATCCGCGAGACCAGGTCGTTGCTGATCAGCTTGGGGGCGCGGGCGCCGGGCACCAGCACCGCGCCGATGACCAGGTCGGCCTCGAGGACGGCGCGCTCCAGCTCGAAGGCGTTGGAGGCGACGGTGCGGATGCGGCCCTGGTACATCCGGTCGGCGGCGCGCAGCTTCTCGATGTTCAGGTCCAGCAGCGTGACGTCGGCCCACATGCCGGTGGCCACGGCCACCGCGTTCATGCCGGAGACGCCGGCGCCGACGACCACGACCTTGGCGGGGGAGGTGCCGGACACGCCGCCCATCAGCACGCCGCGGCCGCCCGCCGCGCGCATCAGGTGGTACGCGCCGACCTGCGGCGCCAGCCGGCCCGCGACCTCCGACATCGGGAAGAGCAGCGGCAGCGAGCCGTCGGCGGGCTGCACGGTCTCGTACGCGACGCCGGTGATGCCCGACTCCAGCATCGCCTGCGTGCACTCCTTGGAGGCGGCCAGGTGCAGGTACGTGAAGAGCAGCTGCCCCTCGCGCATGCGGTGGTACTCCTCGGCGATGGGCTCCTTGACCTTGAGGATCATGTCGGCGGCGGCCCAGACCTGGTCGGCGTCCGGCAGGACGGTGGCGCCGGCCGCGGTGTACTCGCCGTCCGGGATCGAGGAGCCGGCGCCGGCGCCCCGCTCGATGTACACGGTGTGGCCGTGGCAGACCAGCTCGTGGACGCCCGAGGGGGTGATGGCCACCCGGTACTCGTGGTTCTTGATCTCGCGCGGGATTCCGATCTTCACGTAGAACTCCCATCGGTTGGGTGCGGGCGCGGCTGGGCGCCCGGCGGCTCTCGGTGTCCGGGGCGGCGGCGCTCCGTCGTCACGCGTCGTGGCGTTAGCGTGCGCGGCCAACTGGTCCGGGCGTAAGCGCCAGTTATCCGGCTTCTGATGGGTCCAGGGCCGGACGTGCCGCACGGGGCCCGGCCGGGCAATCTTTCGCGTCCGACCTCTTGGGCGGCGGCCCGGACGCGGTTACGATCCCGTCAGCTGGCACCCCGCGACAAGGCGAATCCGGTCAATCCGATGGGGGCAGTGCTGCCCCGCGCGCCGGTCCCACCCTCCGCCCGTACGACCCGGTGCAGCACCTTCCCCCGCCATCCGCCATCGCAGGAGGCCGGTATTCCCCGCACACTGATCGACATCGACCGGGACTCGGCCGAACCGCTGTACCGGCAGATCCGCAAGGCGATCGAGCACGGCATAGCGGTCGGCACCATCGACGCCAGCAGCAGGCTCCCCTCGTCCCGTGAACTCGCCCGTGAGCTGGGCCTTTCCCGCAACACCGTGAACGCCGCGTACCAGGAGCTGGTCGCCGAGGGCTTCGTCGAGAGCCGGGTGCGGCAGGGCATCTTCGTCAACCGCGACATGCGGCCGTACTGCGCCGCCGAACAGCGCCCGGCGCACGAGCCCTTCGACTGGAGCGCACGGCTGCGCGGCCACCCCGAGGACACCCTCCCGCACATCGAGAAGCGCGCCGACTGGGCGGAGTACCCGTACCCCTTCCTCGCCGGCCAGGTCGACCTGCGCGCTTTCCCCGCCCGCGACTGGTCCCGTGCGCTCAACGAGGCGCTCTACCAGCCGCACGCCCGCTACAGCCTCCAGGACTCCATCGCCTTCGACGATCCGCTGCTGGCCGAGATGGTGTGCAGCCGGCTGCTCCCGGCCCGCGGCGTCGAGGCCACGCCCGAGGAGGTCCTGATCACGGTCGGCTCGCAGCAGGGCCTCGACCTGCTCACCCGCGCCCTCCTCGCCACCGGCTCGGTCGTCGCCGTCGAGGACCCCGGCTACCTCGACGCGCGGCACATCTTCGTCCGCGCCGGCGCCCGCCTGATGCCGCTGCCCGTCACGGCCGCCGGGCTCACCCCGCCCGCCACCCTCGCCGGCGTCGACCTGCTGCACGTCACGCCGAGCCATCACCACCCCACCAACGTCACCCTCGGCATCGGCCGCCGCCGCGAACTGCTCTCCCTGGTCCGGGAGAGCGGCACGGTCATCGTCGAGGACGACTACGACAGCGAGTTCCGCTACCAGGGCAGCCCGACGCCGGCCCTGAAGGGCCTGGACACCACCGACCAGGTCGTCTACCTCGGCACGTTCTCCAAGTTCCTCGCCCCCGGCCTGCGCCTGGGCTACCTGGTCGGCGCCAAGGAACTGGTACGCGAACTCCGCGACCTGCGCCGCTACTCCGTCCGCCACCCCTCGGGCCACACCCAGCGCGCCCTCGCCCTGCTCATCCAGTCCGGCGAGTACCACCGCGCCGTCCGCCGCTACCGCGGCCAGCTCATGCGCAAGTGGGAAGCGGCCTGCACGGCCGTCAACACCTACCTTCCCTGGCACACCACGCCGTCCCCGGGCGGCGTCAGCCTCTGGATGACGGGCCCCGAGGAACTGGACTGCCGCCGCCTCGTCGACAGCGCCCAGCGACACGGCGTCCTCATCGAACGCGGCGACATCTACTACCTCGCCCAGGGCACCGACACCCCACCCCTCAACCACTTCCGCATCGGCTTCGCGGCCCCCCAACTCTCGGCGATCGACCCGGGGATCCGGATTCTGGGGCGGCTGGTGGAAGACGCCATGACGCGGTGAGACCACCCGGCCGGTCAGGTGCCGAGGCGGTGTGCCAGATCGAGCAGTTCCGGCATCCGCAGCACGCGCCCGCCGAAGCCCGGCAGCGGCACGTGCAGGGGCACGGTCCAGCGGTCGGGGATCGCCGCGGGCCCGTACAGAGCACCCGCAAGGCCTCCGGTGACGGCTGCGACGGTGTCCGTGTCCCCGCCGAGGTCGATCGCCGCACGTACGGCGCCCTCGTAGTCGGCCGTCGTACGCACCGCCCACACCGCAGAGCCCAGGCACGGCCAGACGGCACCGTTGAACTCGGTGGCGTGGTCGGGGTGCCATTCCGCGGCCAGAACGGCCGCATACCGCCGGCGGTGGTCGGGGTGTACGAGGCGGAGGGCCGCCGGGAGAGCGGCCAGCGGGTCGGCGCCGTCCAGCGCAACGCGCAGGAGTTCGTGGAAGAGTGCGGTGCCTTCCCAGGCCGCACGGTCCCCGTGGGTGAGGGCGGCGATGCGGCGGGCGGCATCCATGGTCGCCTGCTGCCCGGCCCGTGCGAAGTGGACGGCGGAGGTGGTCGCCCGCATCAGCGAACCATTGCCGGCGGCGCGCTGATTGACCTCGAAGTGATGTGCGGCGGCCCGGTCCCAGGCCATGCCATTGGTCAGTACGTCCTCGGTCTGCAGCCCGATGTCCTTGGGCTCGCCGGCCGCCCACCGCTGGAACCGCGCGAACACGTCCGGCAGGTCCAGGCCGCCCCGCTCCAGCAGCGACTCCGCGACGAGAACGGCCATCTGCGTGTCGTCGGTGGCCTCGCCGGGATCCCAGCCGCCACCGCCGCACATCTCGCCGCCCGTTCCGGGCGAGGGGAACCGGGCGGAGAAGGCTCCCGCGGGGCCGAACTCGAAGGGCGCACCCAGGGCGTCACCCACCGCCGAGCCGATGACGGCGCCGACGGCCCGGTCCTTCCATTCCATGCCGGGCAGGATAACGGTCGGCTGCTCAGCCGCTGATCAGCCCCAGCACCTCCCGGAACATCCCGTTTCCCGTGTCCTGGGTGAGGTTCAGGATGCGGGAGCGGCGGTAGTAGGGGCTCAGGTCGAGGGATACGCCCAGGCCGTGGATCTCGGTGTCGTCGTGCCGGCTCGTCACTGCTTCGCGCAGGTGGTGGTCGAGGTAGTGGCGGTCGTTGGCGAGGTGGGTGGCGGTGTCCATCGGGCTGCCGTCGGAGACGACGAAGAGGATCTTGCGGGATGCGGGGCGTGACGCGGCGCGGGCGCGGGCCCATTCCACTGCCTCGCCGTCGATGCCCTCGCGGTAGAGGTCGGGTTTGAGGAGGGCCGCGATGCCGCGGCGGGCGCGGCGCCAGGGGGTGGCGGCGTCCTTGAAGACCAGGTGGCGGCGTTCGTTGAGGCGGCCGGGGTGGGGCGGGCGGCCGGCCCGCAGCCAGTCGCGGCGGGCCCGGCCGCCGTTCCACGCGCCGGTGGTGAAGCCGAGGACCTCGCACGCGGCGCCGGCCTGGTCCAGGGCGCGGGCCAGCACGTCCACCAGCATCGCCACGGACTCGGCGTGCTCCTTCATCGAGCCCGAGCAGTCGAGGAGGAAGGTGACCAGCGCGTCGGCCACCGGCGTGGTGCGTTCGGTACGGAACAGGCGCCGTTCGGCGGGTGAGGTGATCAGCTGGGGGAGGCGGCGGCCGTCGATGTGGCCGGCTTCCTGGCCGCCGTCCCAGCCGTCCCGGGCCGGGGTCGCGAGCAGCAGCTGCAGCTCGCGGGCGAGCCGCGGCACGTTGACGCCCTGGTCGGCGATGCGGCGGTCGAGCCGGGCGCGGTACTCGCGCAGCAGCTCGGGGCGTACGGAAGCGGCGGCCGGGCCCTCGCGGTCGTAGGCCGTGGTGAAGACGCGGTAGCCGCCGGGGTCACCGTCCAGGACCCGGCTGCGGCCCGAGACCGCGGTGGGGGTCTCCTCGGCGGGCTCGTCGGAGTCGAGGGCGAGGAGGGCGGCGAAGGAGGAGACGTCGTCCTCGTCGGGCGGGTCCCCGGCCTCGGTGCCGGGGCCTGGGTCCGCCGACGCGAGCAGGGCGGCGACCGTGCGGGCCAGGGAGAGCGCGTACGGTGCGAAGGCCCGCTGGTCGGCGCGGTGGCGGCGGAGAGCGGCCAGGTCGTGGCCGGTGAGCGGGGCGAGCGCGGCGCGGGTGGCCTCGATGAGGTCCTCCGCGTGCGCCGGCACCGGCTCGCCGGTGATCCGGGAGCGGGCGACGTGCGCGACGGTGAACAGCAGCAGGCCGCGCGCCGTCTCGGTGAGGCCGGACCGCGCGCACTCCTCGGACCAGCGGGTGAACCGGTGGCGCAGGTTGGCGCGCACGCCGGTCAGCGGCGCGGGCGCCCCCGCCTCCGTACGGAACTGCTCCAGCAGCTCGAAGACCAGCCGCGCCGCCGGATCGTCCGTGGGGCACACCTCGGCGTGCAGCCGGGCGTCCGAGCCGCGCAGCCGCAGCGCCACGGCGTCGGCGGCGCCGCGCCGGGACGCGAAGTCACCGTCCTCGGGGGAGACCCGGGCGTGCGGCGCGTGCACCGGGAGCGGGCGCCGCCCCCGGTACGGGCGGCCGCCGCGGAAGTGCACTTCGGGGTCGGCGCCCAGCGCCCGTACCGCCGCCGCGCACAGCTCCTCCGCCTGCTGCCGGCGGCGCGCCGTGGCCTGCCGGGTGCCGGTGGCCGGGGCGTGTGCGGTGTTCCCGGCGCTCCGGGCCGTCATGCCGCCGGCTCCCCGGCCGCGGTGGCCGCGCCGGCCGTCGCGGTCAGCCGGTGGGACTCGGGCAGCTCGCGGTCGAAGCAGCGCTGGAAGTACTCGGCGACCAGCGGGCGTTCGGCCTCGTCGCACTTGTTGAGGAAGGACAGCCGGAAGGCGGGCGCCGGGTCGCCGAACAGCTCGGTGTTCTCGGCCCAGGTGATGACCGTACGCGGCGACATCAGTGTCGACAGGTCGCCCGCGCGGAACCCCTCGCGGGTCAGCGCGGCGACCGCGACCATCGCGTCCACCATCGCGCGCCCGCGCTCGTCCCCGTACGCCGGGACCCGGGACCGTACGATCGCCGCCTCCTCAGCCGCCGGGAGGTGGTCCAGCGCGGCGACGATGTGCCAGCGGTCGATCTGCGCGTGGTTGAGCCGCTGGGCGCCGTGGTACAGCCCGTTGAGGTTGCCCAGGCCCACCGTGTTGGCGGTGGCGAAGAGCCGGAAGGCCGGGTGCGGCGCCACGACCTCGTTCCGGTCCAGCAGGGTCAGCTTCCCGTCGCTCTCCAGCATCCGCTGCAGCACGAACATCACGTCGGGCCGCCCCGCGTCGTACTCGTCCAGCACCAGCGCCATCGGCCGCCGCAGCGCCCACGGCACGATGCCCTCCCGGAACTCCGTGACCTGCTGCCCGTCGCGCAGCACCACCGCGTCCCTGCCGATCAGGTCCAGCCGGCTCAGGTGGCCGTCCAGGTTGACGCGTATGCAGGGCCAGTTGAGCCGCGCGGCCACCTGCTCGACGTGGCTGGACTTGCCGGTGCCGTGCAGGCCCTGGACCAGCACGCGCCGGTTGCGCGCGAACCCGGCGAGCAGGGCCAGGGTGACGTCGGGCTGGAAGCGGTACGCGGGGTCCGCCTCCGGCACGTACGTGGTGGGCTCGCGGAACGCGCGGATGGTGAGCGGGGAGTCGATGCCGAAGACGTCCTTGACGGCGACGGTGGTGTCGGGGCCCGCGGCGTCGGGCGGGGGCGTGGCGGTCGTCATGTGCGGGAAACTCCTTCCGTCGGGGTGCGCGGGCGCTGCCCGCGCACCGGCTCTCAGGACGCCGCGCTCTCCCCGGGCGCGTCCTCCGGCGTGCCCTCCGCCTCGATCCGGCTGATCGCTCCGGCCGCGCGCTGCAGCGCCGGCAGCAGTGACAGCGCCTTGTCGGCGGTCAGCCGCATGACCGGCGCCTGGACCGCGACGCACAGGTTGGAGCGCCCGCCGTCACCGGTCGGCACCAGGACCGCGACGCACACCAGCCCCGGCAGGAACTCCTCGTCGTCCAGCGCGAAGCCGTCCCGCCGGATGCGCTTGAACTCCTCTTCGAGGGCGTCGAGATCGGTGATGGTCTTCGGGGTGTACTGCTTGAGCGGGGCGTGCGCGAGCAGCTTGCGGCGCTGCGCCGGGCTCATCTGGGAAAGGATCATCTTCCCGCTGGCCGAGCAGTGCGTCGGTACCCGGGAACCGGGGCGGAGGTAGAAGCGCAGCGGCTCCGGGGTCTCCACCCGGTCCAGGTAGACCACCTCGTTGCCGGAGAGCGTGGTGATGTTGCAGCTCTCGCCCAGCTCCTCGACCAGGCCGCGCAGGACGGTGTGGCGCGCGCCGTGGTGCGTGGCGTTGAGCAGGAGGTTCTCCGCGAGTCTGCGCAGCCGGTGGCCGGTGCCGTAGTGCCGGCCGTCGCTCTGCCGGATCAGCAGCCCGGCGCTCTCCAGCTGCTGGAGCATGCGGTGCAGCGTCGGCTTGGGCAGCCCGGTCTCCTCGACCAGGCCCTGCAGCGAGACCAACTGGTCCTTGGCGGCGATCAGTTCGAGCAGGGAGAAGAGGCGCATGGTCGGCGTGTCGCCGTTCACCGCGCCGGGATCGGGCTCGCGTGGCGGGACCACGGTACCTCCAGGGCTGTGCGTCTACCAGCCCTCAACCGGGCTGAATTCCAGAAACAAGCTATCACCGTCTCGTTTTTCTGAATGCATCGTTGACGGCATCGACAGGCCCCCTTATGGTCCAGCCAGATCCTGATTTCAGGAACGCCGCGTACCGATTATTTGCGCCCTGGCCCTCTGGTGTGGGTCACACATGGCGCCTCCCGTGCCTCCCGGTGTGTCGCAGCGGCCTCCCGGTGTGTCGAAGAAGGAGTGGAACCATGAGCGAGAAGCAGACGGCCGACGGCCGTACCGTCGTCAGCGGGCAGCAGAAGATGACCCCCTCGGAGGCGTTCGTCGAGACCCTCGTCGCCAACGGGGTGACCGACATCTTCGGCATCATGGGCTCGGCGTTCATGGACGCCATGGACATCTTCGCGCCGGCCGGCATCCGCCTGGTCCCGGTCGTGCACGAGCAGGGCGCGGCGCACATGGCCGACGGATACGCCCGGGTCAGCGGCCGGCACGGCGTCGTCATCGGCCAGAACGGTCCCGGCATCAGCAACTGCGTCACCGCGATAGCCGCCGCTTACTGGGCACACAGCCCGGTCGTGATGATCACGCCCGAGGCGGGCACGATGGGCACCGGGCTCGGCGGCTTCCAGGAGGCCAACCAGCTGCCGATGTTCCAGGAGTTCACCAAGTACCAGGCGCACGTGAACAACCCGAAGCGGATGGCCGAGTACACGGCCCGCGCCTTCGACCGGGCCCTCTCCGAGATCGGCCCCACCCAGCTGAACATCCCGCGCGACTACTTCTACGGCGAGATCGAGACCGAGATCCCCGACCCGCAGCGCCTGGACCGCGGCCCCGGCGGCGAGAAGAGCCTCGCCGAGGCCGCCGAACTGCTCGCCACCGCCGAGTTCCCGGTGATCATCTCCGGCGGCGGCGTCGTGATGGCCGACGGCGTCGAGGAGTGCAAGGCGCTCGCCGAACGCCTGGGCGCGCCGGTCGTCAACAGCTACCAGCACAACGACAGCTTCCCCGCCAGCCACCCGCAGTGGTGCGGCCCGCTCGGCTACCAGGGCTCCAAGGCCGCCATGAAGCTCATCTCCCAGGCGGACGTGGTGGTCGCGCTCGGTACGCGGCTCGGCCCCTTCGGCACGCTGCCGCAGCACGGCATGGACTACTGGCCCAAGAACGCGAAGATCATCCAGATCGACGCGGACCACAAGATGCTCGGCCTGGTCAAGAAGATCACCGTCGGCATCTGCGGCGACGCGAAGGCCGCTGCCGTGGCGCTCACCGACCGGCTGGCCGGCCGTACCCTCGCCTGCGACGCCACCCGCGAGGAGCGCGCCGCGCGCACGAAGGCCGAGAAGGACGCGTGGGAAGAGGAACTCTCCGCCTGGACCCACGAGACGGACCCCTACTCCCTCGACATGATCGCCGAGCAGGAGCAGGAGGACGGCAACTGGCTGCACCCGCGGCAGGTCCTGCGCGAGCTGGAGAAGGCCATGCCGCCGCGGGTGATGGTCTCCACCGACATCGGCAACATCAACTCCGTCGCCCACAGCTACCTGCGCTTCGAGGAGCCGCGTTCCTTCTTCGCGCCGATGTCCTTCGGCAACTGCGGGTACGCGCTGCCGACCATCATCGGCGCGAAGGCCGCCGCGATGGACCGCCCGGCGATCGCGTACGCGGGCGACGGCGCCTGGGGCATGAGCATGGGCGAGATCATGACCGCCGTACGCCACGACATCCCGGTCACCGCGGTGGTCTTCCACAACCGCCAGTGGGGCGCGGAGAAGAAGAACCAGGTCGACTTCTACAACCGCCGCTTCGTCGCGGGCGAGCTGGAGAGCGAGTCCTTCGCGGGCATCGCCCAGGCGATGGGCGCGGACGGCATCGTCGTCGAAAAGCTGGAGGACGTCGGCCCGGCACTGCAGCGGGCGGTGGACGCGCAGATGAACGAGGGCCGCACCACGGTCATCGAGATCATGTGCACGCGTGAACTGGGCGACCCCTTCCGCCGCGACGCGCTTCAGAAGCCGGTGCGGTATCTGGAGAAGTACCAGGACTACGTCTGATCCGCACCCGAGTACGTACCGGTCGGGGCCCCGGCCCGCGCCCGGTACGGCCGCCCGGCGGGCGCCGCGCGGACGGCGCCCGCCGCCGGCCGCGGCCTCCGCCGCCCGTCTGCCCTGACGGGGGCGGCGGTGGCCGCACCCGGCCGGACCCGCGCGTGCCCCTCAACGCGCGCGGGCCCGGCGGGTTCCCCTCCCGGGGAGCGGCACGGTCGGGGCCCACCTGAGCCCTCGACGCTGCCCCGCCCCCGCGTCGGGGTGCGCCCTCCGGGCTGGCCCTGCTTGGCCGTCGGGGTGCGCCCTCCGGGCTGCCCCCGCTTCGCCGTCGGCGGCCGTGCCACCGTCGTGGCCGTTCGCGCAGTTCCCCGCGCCCCTGAGCCCCCGCTGAGCGGAGCCCCCACCGCAACCGCATCCCCCCCGCTGTGGGCAATCGTTCCGCGGGGCGATGGGGGTCCCCCCTGCTCCTTAAGAGCTCGGGGGAGGGGGCACAGCGGAACCCCGACCGGCGGGCAGCCGGACCAGCCCACCCCAGCCACCCACGGAGCCGCGCCATGCCGACAGACCCAGCCCGCGCCCTCATCACCACCTGGTCGGACCACCTCCGCACCGCCCCCAGAAAACCCCGCATCGCACTAGCAGAAGGCACCGACCCCCGTACCCTCTGGGCCGCAGCGCGCCTCGCCGAGCAGGGCGCCGTCACCCCCGTCCTCACCGGCGACCCCACCCGCGTCCGCGAACTCGCCGCCGACCTCGACCTCAAGCTCCCCGAAGACCCGGAAGCGCTCGACATCCTCGACCCGGCCGCGCTCGCCGCCGACCCCCGCTGCACGGACGCGCTCGGCGAGGCACTGGCCGCGCGCCGCCGCCTCACCACCCACGACCGCCGCGAACTCGCCGCCGACCCCCTCTTCCTCACCGCCACCGCGCTCCGCCTCGGCGACGTGGACGGCTGTGTAGCGGGCAGTGACCGGCCCACCGCGGACGTGCTGCGCGCCGGCCTCTACGTCGTCGGTCTCGCCCCCGGCATCCGGACGCTCTCCAGCAGCTTCCTGATGGTGCTGCCCGACGGCCGCGCCCTCGGCTACGGCGACTGCGCCGTCGTCGTCGACCCCACCTCCGCCGAACTCGCCGACATCGCCCGCGCAACGGCCACCACGTACCGCCAGCTCACCGGTGAGCGGCCGCGCGTAGCGCTGCTCTCCTTCAGTACGAAGGGCAGCGCGCGGCACCACCAGGTCGACCGGGTACGCGACGCGGTACGTCTGCTGCGTGCGGCCGCACCGGACCTGGAGGCCGACGGCGACCTCCAGTACGACGCGGCCTCCGTACCGGCCATCGGCCGCGCCAAGGCCCCCGCCTCGCGGATCGCCGGGCACGCCAACACCTTCATCTTCCCGGGCCTGGCCGCCGGCAACATCGGCTACAAGATCGCCCAGCGGGTGGGCGGCGCGACCGCCATCGGCCCCCTCCTCCAGGGCCTGGCCGCCCCCCTCCACGACCTCTCCCGCGGCTGCTCGGGCTCCGACATCACAGCCCTGGCCCTGGCCACCGCCGTACAAGCAACCGTCAGCGGGCCTGATCGCCCTTCGCATACGCGATGAACGCCCGCCACGAGGCACCCGACACCCGCACCTCGGGCCCACGTATCGCTTTCGAGTCGCGCACGTGGACGGTATCGGCGGCGGTCGGCAGAGCGACCTCCACGCAGTCCCCGCCGCTCGGACCGCTGTGGCTGCTCTTGAACCACGTAAGTTCAGCGCTCATATTTCCCCTGCCACACGCTCGATGAGGTGTGCGGACTCCACCGGACCGAGAGCCTGCGTGCGCAGCATGCCATAGCGCAAAGAGAATTGGCTGACCCGATCGGCGTCAAAAACCATGGTGCCTACGCTGTGGGCTTCCAGGTAGACGGCCTGTCGGTGAGCCGAAGTCTCCAGCAGGACACAGGTGCCGCCGTCGAGACCGGCGTGTGCGGCAAGGTCGGTCGGCATGACCTGGATCGCGACATTCCGTAGCTGCCCACAGGTGAGCAGATGCGCCATCTGGGCTTTCATCGTGGATGCCGTCCCCACCATGCGTCGTAGCGCAGCCTCTTCGAGGATGAACACAAGGGCGAGCGGCGGCTTCTCCCGTTTCAATAGGGCCTGCCGTCGGAGCCGCACGGCGAGGCTCTGCTCCACTGTCTCGTCGTCCAGAGGCGGGTAGTAGACGCCGAGCAGGTTCCGTGCGTATTCCTCGGTCTGGAGAAGCCCAGGAATGAGCAGCGGGTCGTACGAGAAGCGGCTCAACGCCTCGGCTTCCAACAGGGCGAAGTCCTTGAAGAATTCAGGGAACTTGGCGAGTTCGACCTGCGGCTGCAGCGTCCGTAGCGCGCCTGCCGCCTCCAGCACGTCCTCCACGGCCTCCGTGAATACGTTTTTCGCTGGACGCCGACCCTGCTCGACGGACGCCACCAGCTCGTACGAGTAGCCCACCGCTTCCGCCAGTTGCTGCTGGGTCAGGCCGGCCCGCTCGCGGAAGAGTTTCAGGAGCTTGCCGTAGCCGGCCCAGATGGCGGGCCGTTCGCCCGTCCCGTTCGTCATTCGGCGAGGCTAGCCGCGCCGCCCCGCTCGTTACTCTCCGAAGTCGTCAATTGACACGGGCATTTTCGAAGGCGAGCGCGGTGCGGCTCAGCTTGACCGTTTCCCGGACCCCGCGCGTCCCACGCATCCCAACAACGCCAGCGCGAACTCCGCGTATTCGGATGCGATGTGCTCCGGCGTGGACGGGCCGTCGGGGCGGAACCACTGGGGGAGGGACGTGCACATCGTGGCGATCGCGCGGGCCGCGTGGCGCGGATGCCGGGTGGTGAACGTGCCCTCGCGCACCGCGTCCTCGATCTCGGCGTCCAGCATGTGCTGGACGCCGTTGCGCAGGCCGGCGATCCGCCGCCGGTTGGCGCGGTGCAGGCTGCGCATCTCGCTGGCGCCGATGAACGCCAGCTCGCGGCGGTGCGTGTGGAAGAGGGCCAGCGCCTCCACGACGAGCGCGGTGCGGCGCGCCGGGGTGGCGCCCTCCCGGCGGGCCGCCCGTACCCGCCACAGCAGTTCGTCCATGGTGAGGTCGAGCGTCGCGACCAGCAGGTGCTGCTTGCTGGGGTAGTGGTGGTACACGCCCGGCACGCTCATCCCGGCGCGCGCAGCGATCTCGCGTACGGTCGCGCCGTGGTAACCGGTCTCCACGAACAGGCCGATGGCCGCCGAGAGGACGGGGTCGAGGCGCATCGGGCCGAAGGCCCGCCAGTCCGGGCCCGCGGCCGCCGCCGGTGCGCGGTGGGCGGGGGCCGCGGTGTCCGTACGCTCCTCGTGGAGCAGGAGGCGGCCGGCCGTCGTGCCGAGTGCGTCGGCGATGCGATGGAGGCGGCCGACCGTGACGTCGACCTTGCCGTTCTCGATGGCGCTCAGCGTCCCCGGGCTCACCTCCAGCCGCCGCGCCAGCTCGCGGAGCGAGAGCCGCTGGGCCTGACGGACGTGCCGGACGGCCGGGCCCACGCCCCCGCCCTCGGCCCTGTCCCCGCCTCCGTCCCCATCCCCGCAGGGCTCCGGCACGCCCCCGCAGGGCCTCGGTACGTCCCCGCCGGACTCCGGTACGGCCCCGTCGGGCTCCCCTGCGGGGCCTCCGTACGGCTCACGCGTCATGTGTTCAGGCTAGCTGAACAGCAGAGGAGTTTCCGCGAAAACCCTACTGCGCACCCGTTGACGCTGAGTTGGAGGGTGATTCACAGTGGCCAGCGCACTGCCAGCCCGAGCGGTTGGTCGGTACCGGTTCCGGCCGACGCCGGCCGCCGGTACCCCCTGCGTGCTCCGTGAGTGAGGAAGGTGCGAGCGATGACCGACATCACGACCATGGACGAACTGCTCCGCGACGCCCCCAGCAACTGGGGGAAGTGGGGCCCGGACGACGAAGTGGGCGCGCTGAACTACCTCGACGCGTCGGAAGTGCTGCGCGGCGTCGCCCACATCTCCTCGGGTGAGGTCTTCACCCTCCAGCGGCTGATCGGGGACCCGAAGGGGGATCCGGTGTGGCCGGGGCGGTCGCCCGCCGAGCGGACCATGATCATGGACGAGTCGACCTGGGACGGCGCCGACGCGCCCGCCTTCCCCGGCGGCCTGCACTACGCCGATGACAAGATCGACGCCTTCCTGCAGGGCTCCACGCAGTACGACGCCCTCGGCCACGTCTGGTACGGCGGCAAGATCTGGAACGGGTACGACGCCCGGACCACCGTCGGCGGACTGGACAGGGCGAGCGTGGCGCCGATCGCCGAGCGGGGCGTCGCCGGGCGCGGCATCCTCCTCGACATGGCCCGCTTCCGCGGCAAGAAGGCGCTGGAGAAGGGGGAGACCTTCACCCACGAGGACCTGGAGGCGTGCGCCGCCGCCCAGGGCGCCGCCATCGAGCCGCACGACATCCTGCTGATCAGGACCAACTTCCTGCAGCTCTTCCACGAGCAGGGGGACGCGTTCTACGAGGACTTCTGCGAGCCGGGGCTCACGTACAGCCCCGAGCTGGTGCGCTGGTTCCAGGAGCAGGAGATCCCGAACCTCGTCACGGACACCATCGCCAACGAGCGGACCGTCGAGCCCGAGACCGGCTTCGCACTGCCGCTGCACTGCGCCCTGATGCGCAACCTCGGGATCGCCCTCACCGAGATCTGCGACCTGGAGAAGCTCGCGGACAGCTGCGCGGCCGACGGCCGGTACACCTTCCTCTACACCGCGGCGCCGCTGAAGGTGCACCGCGCGACCGGCGCCCCCGTCAACCCCGTGGTGATCAAGTGAGCGCGTACCGGGAGCGCCCCTGGCTGGCGCGGTACGCCGAGGGAACCCCGGCCGACATCACGCCCGAGCACCCCACCCTCCTGCACGCCTTCCGGGCCTCGGCCGAGCGCAGCCCCGGCACCGAGGCGATCCGGTACTTCGACGGCGTCCTCACCCTCGCCGACCTCGACGACGCCTCCGACGCGCTCGCCCTGGCGCTCGCCGAGCGCGGTTTCGCGCCGGGCGACCGGCTCGCGCTGTACGTCCAGAACGACCCCGCCTTCGTCATCGGCCTGCTCGCCGCCTGGAAGGCCGGCGGCGCCGCCGTCGCCGTCAACCCGATGAACAAGGCCCGCGAGCTGACGTACCTGCTCACCGACTCCGGCGCGAGCGCGCTGCTCTGCCTGGACGAGCTGTACGAGAGCGTGGCCAAGGGCGTCGTCGGCGGCGGCACCACGCAGGTCGCCACCGTCGTCACCTGCTCGCCGCTGGATTGGCAGACCCGCGACGACCCCCGGCTCTTCGACGGCGTGCGGCGGAACCGGCCGCGCGGCACCCTCGACCTCCGCACCCTCGTCGGGCAGTACGCGGGCCGGGCCCCCGCACCCGCGACGCCGGCCCCGGGCGACATCGCCGTACTCACCTACACCTCCGGCACCACGGGCGAGCCCAAGGGCGCGCTGAACACGCACGGCACGATGCTGTTCAACGCCTGTACGTACCGGGAGTGGATGCGGCTGACCAGCGAGGACAGCATCCTGGGTGTGGCGCCGCTGTTCCACATCACGGGGCTGATCGGGCATCTCGCGCTCGCCCTGCTGCTGCCCTGCCCGCTGGTCCTCGCGCACCGCTTCCACCCGGGCGTCGTGCTGGACGCGCTGCGCGAGCACCGGCCGACGTTCACGGTCGGCGCCATCACCGTCTTCATCAGCCTGGCCGGCGCGCCGGACGCCACCCGCGAGGACTTCGCCTCGCTCCGCGTTGTCTACTCCGGCGGCGCGCCCATCGCACCGGCGGTCAACGAGCAGTTCGAGAAGGCGACGGGCCGGTACATCCACAACATCTACGGGCTGACGGAGACCAACTCGCCCTCGCACGCCGTGCCGCTCGGCGCCCAGGCCCCCGTCGACCCGGAGTCGGGTGCCCTGTCGGTGGGCGTGCCGGTCTTCAACACGGTCGTGCGGATTCTCGACGAGGAGGGCGCGGAGGTGCCGGTCGGCGAGATCGGCGAGATCGCCACGTCGGGGCCGCAGGTGGTGCCCGGGTACTGGAACAAGCCCGAGGCCACGGCCGCCGCGCTGCCCGGCGGCGAGCTGCGCACCGGGGACGTCGGCTTCATGGACGCCGACGGCTGGTTCTACCTGGTGGACCGCAAGAAGGACATGATCAACGCGGCCGGGTACAAGGTGTGGCCGCGCGAGGTCGAGGACGTCCTGTACGGGCATCCGGCGGTCCGGGAGGCGGCGGTGGTCGGCGTGCCGGACGCGTACCGGGGCGAGAGCGTGAAGGCGTTCGTGTCCCTCAAACGGGGCGAGACGGTGACGGAGGAGGAGCTGATCGGGTACTGCAGGGAGCAGATGGCCGCGTACAAATACCCGCGTTCCATATCCTTCCTGGATGATCTGCCGAAGACGGCCACCGGGAAGATCCTCCGCCGGGAACTGCGGGACGACGCCGGCACCTGACGCGCCCCGGCCGTCCGTGACGTACGCGGCACACGTGACGCGTGCGTCACGGGCGGCGTGCGTGGCGCGTGTGGCGCGGGCGGCCGCAGTCGGCACCGTCCGGCCGTGCCGCGCCGGGCGGCCGTGCCGCGCCGGGCGGGGGAAACTCCGCGGTAACGCGAAACGTCGCCGAAACGTCGATGTTCGATACCGGAAATTGCGGCGGGTCACTCTCTTCCCTGGCCCGGCGACGCCCCCTGCCACCACCGCCGGGCGGGAAGGTTGACGCACATGCCTGCCGGAATCGACTCCGGGGACACCGCCTGGCTGCTGGCCGCGACCGCGCTGGTGCTGCTGATGACACCCGGGCTGGCCCTCTTCTACGGCGGCATGGTGCGCGCCAAGAGCGTGCTGAACATGCTGATGATGAGCTTCACCGCCATCGCCGTCGTCACCGTCGTCTGGCTGGCGATCGGATACAGCCTGGCCTTCGGGCCGGACACCGGCGCGGGGCTGATCGGCGGCCTGGACCACCTCGGCATGCACGGCATCGGCCCGAAGAGCGTCACCGGGCACGTCCCGACGGCCCTCTTCGCCGCCTTCCAGCTCACCTTCGCGATCCTCACCGTCTCCCTGATCAGCGGCGCCATCGCGGACCGCGCCCGCTTCGGCGCATGGGTGGCCTTCACCGCACTCTGGACGCTGCTGGTCTACGTGCCGGTCGCCCACTGGGTCTTCGCGCCCGGCGGCTGGATCCTGGACCAGCTGGGCGCGCTGGACTTCGCGGGCGGCACCGTCGTCGAGGTGAACTGCGGCGCCTCGGGCCTGGCCCTCGCCCTCGTCCTCGGGCCGCGCCTCGGCTTCGGCAAGGAGGCCATGCGGCCGCACAGCCTGCCGCTGGTCGTCCTGGGCGCCGGGCTGCTGTGGTTCGGCTGGTTCGGCTTCAACGCGGGGTCGGCGCTCGCCGCCGACGGCAAGGCCGCCATGGTCCTGCTGAACACCCAGGCGGCGGGCTGCACCGGCCTGCTCGGCTGGCTGCTGGTGGAGAAGCGCAGGGACTCGCACGCCACCACCCTCGGCGCGGCCTCCGGCGCGGTCGCGGGCCTGGTCGCGATCACCCCGTCCTGCGGCTCGGTCGGCATCTGGGGCGCCCTCGCCATCGGCCTGATCGCGGGCGTGGTCTGCTCGTACGCGGTCAACTGGAAGTTCCGCTTCGGCTACGACGACTCGCTGGACGTGGTGGGCGTCCACTTCGTCGCCGGCGTCCTCGGCACCCTGCTCATCGGCTTCTTCGCCACCTCCGACATGACCGACGGCCCGGCCGGCCTGCTCTCCGGCGGCGGCGCCGGCCAGCTGGTCAAGCAGCTCGTCGCCGTCCTCGCGACCGGCGCCTACGCCTTCCTCGTCACCTACGCCCTCGGCAAGGCCATCGACAAGCTCATGGGCTTCCGCGCGGCCCCCGACCACGAACGCACCGGCCTGGACCTCACCATCCACGCCGAGACCGCCTACGACCACGGCGTACTCGGCCACGGCACGGTAGGCCGCCGCGACCCCGCCCACCACCTCCCGGGCGCCACGACCACCCTGCACCGGGCTGACCGGGAACCGGGGGAGTAGGGGAGAGGGACGAGGGGCGCGCCGGCGCGGTCCAGGGGCGGGGAACCGCTCACCCCGTTGCGCAGGGGGCTTGTCGCAACGAGGGGGACCGCGCCACGGTGCGCCGTCGTGCTTCCGGGGCTCCCGGTGCCGTCCGTCCGTGAGCAACCCGCGTGAAGAGAGGGGACGTCTACCCCCATGTCATATTCCATATGGCACTTCACGTCACAGGGGGATGCCTCATGGCATTACGGACATACGATGTGGTGGCGCTGACAGTTCCGATCGTCTACGACACGTGGGGGGACCACGATCCGGACGGCATGATCTACGCGCTCGCGGCGGACGAGCCCGAGCTGCGCAGGGTCCGGGAGCAGTTCCCCGACCCGTTCCCGAATCCGCTCGAGGAGCCGGACCGGCTCCCGAAGCCCCACCCGCTGGTCAGGCCGCTCGTCCTGCGCGCCACCGTGGGCGACAAGGTCGTGGTGCGGTTCCGCAACGAACTGCCGCAGCGCGCCGGCATCCACGCCCAGGGCGTCGGTTACGACGTCCTTGACGCGGACGGCGGCAAGGTCGGCAGAAACCCGGACTCGGCCGCCGAGCCGGACGGCGGCCGCCGCACCTACGTCTGGCGGTGCGACGAGGAAGGCACGTTCTTCTTCGGCGACCTCGCCGACCTGCGCGGCGCCGAACACGGCTCGAACGCGCACGGCCTCTTCGGCGCGCTGATCGTCGAGCCGCGCGGCGCGACCTGGACCGACCCGGTCACCGGCGGGCCGCTCGCCTCCGGCCTGTACGCCGACGTCCACGTGCCCGGCGCACCGAGCTTCCGCGAGTACGCGATCTTCATGCACGACGAGACGCACAACCACAACCCGGTCCTGCCGCCGCACCCGCGGTACCACTGCGACCTGCCGCGTCCGCACACCCACTCCGTCGCAGCGGGCGGCGAACGGCTGGCGCCGGACATCTTCGGCGACCAGGACCCGGAGCACGGCGGTGGGCACGACGACGCGCACGCCGCCTCGATGATGCTGATGAGCTACCGCACCGAGCCGATGGGCTGGCGCGCGTTCGCGTACGAGCGGATGCTCGCCGACGGGGAGCTGGACCCGGTGCGCGACCAGATCGTCGGCGAGGAGCAGCACCACAGCTCCTGGCTGTTCGGCGACCCGTCGACCCCGCTGCTGCGCGCCTACCGCGGGGACCGTACGCGGATCCGGCTGCTGCACGCCGGCGTCAAGGAGACCCACGTCTTCCATCTGCACCTGCACCAGTGGCGGGCGGTCCCCGGCAACGACGACTCGCCGCTGATAGACTCCATCTCCATCGGCCCGCAGCAGGCCTTCACCATCGAGACGACCGCGGGCTCGGTCCAGCGCGCGACCGGCGACGCGATCTTCCACTGCCACCTCTATCCGCACTTCCACTCCGGAATGTGGGGGATCTGGCGGATCTTCGACAAGCTGCAGGACGGCTCGGGGCGCTACCCCGACGGCACACCGATCGCGGCACTGCGGCCGCTGCCCGGCAACCCGGACCAGCCGCAGCCGCCGACCACCGAGCGGCCCGGCTTCCCCGCCTTCATCCCCGGTGAGTTCCCGCAGAAGTCACCCCGCCCGCCACGCACGCCGCACATGCCGGAGGGCATGGGGCGCGAGCCCACAGAGCTGGAGCGCGCGGCGTTCGTCGACGACCCGCAGCCGGGCGAGGCGTTCACCAGGGTGACGCCCGCCGGTGCCACGCCGCCGGTGCGCCGCTACCACCTGGTGGTGCTGGAGGCGCCGGTCACGTACTTCGACGGCGGCAACGGCCACCCGGGCGGGGAGGCCGGGCACGGCAGCCGGTGGTACGACCCCCGTGGCGTCCTCTTCGCGCTCAAGGAGGAGATCGACGAGGCCGGCGGCGTCGAGGAATTCCGGCGGCAGCTCGCCGAGGGCCACCGGCAGGTCCAGCCGATCGCGATCCGCGGGCGCAAGGGCGAGGTACTGGAGTTCACGCTGACCAACGCGCTGCCGGTCGGCTGCCAGGAGGAGACCGCCTTCGACCAGGTCCTGCCCTTCCAGCCCGAGTGCGGCCTGCACGTACACCTCGTCAAGTTCGATCCGCTGGTGTCGGACGGCGCCAGCGTGGGCTGGAACTACCTCTCCGGTACGACCACCACCGACCAGGGCGCGGAGGACTTCGCCCGCTACAACTCCTGGATGTACCGCTGGTACTGCGACGAGGAGTTCGGTGTCGTCTTCTTCCACGACCATCTGCTCGCCAACGAGCGGCAACGGCACGGCCTGTTCGGCAGCATGATCGCCGAACCGGAGGGCGCCGTGTGGGTCGACCCGCACGACCACGGACGCGAGGTGCGCAACGCCAACCAGGCGGTGGTGCGGCTCCCGGACGGCACGGCCTTCCGCGAACAGGTCCTGGGCGTCGCCGACTTCGTCCCGCTCTTCGAGCGCAAGGACGGCCGCGACGACCCGATCAACCCGCCGGACTTCCCCGGCCAGCTGGAGGACCACGGCGCGATGGCCGTCGGCTACCGCTGCGAGCCGCTGCACGAGAGGGGGGACGAACCGGCCGACTGGTTCTCCAGCGACAAGCACGGCGACCCCGGCACGCCGGTGCTCCGCGGCTACCCCGGTGAGCCGGTCCGGCTGCGCCTGTACCAGGGCTCCCACGAGGAGCAGCACGGCCTGATGGTGCACGGCATGCGCTGGCGGGCCTGGCGCGACGACCCCGCATCACCGCTGCGCGACCACCAGACGCTGGGCATCTCCGAGGCGTTCAGCTTCCACCTCGACGAGTACCGCGGGCCCGGCGACTACCTGTGGCACTTCGCCGGCATCGACGACACCTGGATGGGGTGCTGGGGACTCTTCCGGCTGCACGAGGAGGAACAGCCGGACCTGCCCCCGCTGCCCGGCCGCCGCACCGCCGACCCACTGCCGCCGTTCCGCGCCTCCCAGGCCCGGCGCTACCGGGTACGCGCCCGGAGCGCGGAGATCCACTACAGCGATCAGCGGTCGGACCCGTTCGGCGTGGAGTACCGCACCGACGGCCAGCCGGACGGCGAACCGCTGATCATCCGCTGCCGCGTCGGCGAGTGGGTGGAGGTCCGGCTCCGCAACGAGCTGACGGTGCCGCTGACGCCCACCCCGTTCGACCCGCCGCTGCCCGCCAAGGACGACCCCGCGACCCGGGAGATCTCCCAGCGGGTGTCGCTGCACGCGGGCGGCCTGGTCCGCTACGACGTACGGACCGGCGACGGGGCGCACATCGGGCGCAACCCCGACGGCACGGTCGGCCCGGGCGACGAGATCGTGTACCGCTGGTACGCCGACACGCCCGGCGCCGTCCTCCTCCAGGACCGCGCCGACCTGCGCACCCACCGCCACCGCGGGCTGGTCGGCGCGCTGATCGTCGAGCCGCCCGGGGTGACGCCCGAGCGGTGGACCGGGGCGCGGACCCTGCTGCGCCGCCCGGACGGGCCGCCGGTGCACGAGCTGGTCCTGATCGTGCAGGACGGCATGCGGCACTACCACGACGGCGACCCCGACCAGCCGGTGCGCGACCTGGCGAACGATCCGGAGGACGCCGGACAGAAGGGAATCAACTACCGCAGCGCCCACCTGGTGCCGTCCCGGCCGTCCCTGGCCGATCCGCGGCCCCCGACACCGGTGCTGGAGTGCCGGACGGGCGACCGGGTCCGGCTGCACGTCGTGTTCGGCACGGACAAGCCGCGCAACCACAGCTTTCATGTGCACGGTGCGACCTGGCCGATGGAGGAACACCTGCGGCAGCCGCGGGTCGGTGCCCTCGGCGCGCTCAGCCCCGGCAGCGTCCGCACCCTGGACCTGACGGCCGGCGGTCCCGGCGACTACGCCTACCGCAGCGGCGTGCTGCGCTGGGCACTGTCGGAAGGGGTGTGGGGCCTCATCCGCGTACGCGGCTGACCGGCTCATTCGCCGGAGCATCTCGAAACATCCCCGGAAACGCCTCAGGGGCCACTCGAAAGTGGCCCCTGAGCTGCGAAAACACCGTCGGGACGACAGGATTTGAACCTGCGACCCCTTGACCCCCAGTCAAGTGCGCTACCAAGCTGCGCCACGTCCCGGTGCTCTGCGCCGCTTCCGGGCCGGGCCCGGGCGGTGCGTGCAGAAGAAAAATACCTGTCCGGGGCCCGGAATCCAAAACCGGGGGGTGACGGGGCGCGGTCCGGGGTGCGGGCGGGGCGGCGTGCGGGGTGTTTCAATGCGGCCATGAGCAAGCGCGTAACGGTACGAATGCGGCGTGTGTACGACGCGGTGGACCCTGACGACGGGGCTCGCGTGCTGGTGGACCGGCTGTGGCCGCGCGGGCTGTCGAAGGAGGCGGCGCGGCTGGACGAGTGGCTGAAGGACGTCGCGCCCTCGAACGAGCTGCGCAAGTGGTACGGGCACCGGGCGGAGGCGTACGAGGAGTTCGCCGAGCGGTACCGGGCCGAACTGGCCGACGAGCCGGGGAGCGGTGCGCTGGAGCGGCTGCGGGAGCTGGCGGGGGGGCGGGCCGGTCACCCTGCTGACGGCGACCAAGGAGCTGGACCTCAGCCATGCGACGGTGCTGAAGGATGTGCTGCGCCACGGCTCCTGAGGCGTCCCGTACGGGCTTGTGCGGCCCTGCCGAGCTGCTTATGCACCACCGCTGACCTGCATTGTTGACGAAGCATACGGAGTACTGCATAGTTATGCCCATCAGCGTATGCATCGTAAGGAGCACCCCGTGACCGAGCGCGTCGTACTCGCCTATTCGGGCGGTCTGGACACCTCTGTCTGCATCGGCTGGATCGCCGAGGAGACGGGCGCCGAGGTCATCGCCGTCGCGGTGGACGTCGGCCAGGGCGGCGAGGACCTGGACGTCATCCGCAAGCGGGCGCTCGCCTGCGGTGCGGTCGAGGCCGAGGTCGCGGACGCCAAGGACGAGTTCGCCGACGAGTACTGCCTCCCGGCGATCAAGGCCAATGCGCTGTACATGGACAAGTACCCGCTGGTCTCCGCGCTCTCCCGGCCCGCGATCGTCAAGCACCTGGTCGCCGCCGCGAAGAAGCACGGCGCGACGACCGTGGCGCACGGCTGCACCGGCAAGGGCAACGACCAGGTGCGCTTCGAGGCCGGCATCTCCTCCCTCGCGCCCGACCTGACCTGCATCGCGCCCGTCCGGGACTACGCGATGACGCGGGACAGGGCGATCGCCTTCTGCGAGGAGAAGGATCTGCCGATCGCGACGACCAAGAAGTCGCCGTACTCCATCGACCAGAACGTCTTCGGGCGGGCCGTGGAGACCGGCTTCCTGGAGGACATCTGGAACGCGCCGATCGAGGACGTATACGAGTACACCGCCGATCCGGCCGCGCCGCGCGAGGCCGACGAGGTCGTGATCACCTTCGAGGCGGGCGTGCCGGTCGCCATCGACGGCAAGCCCGTGACGGTCCTGCAGGCCATCCAGCAGCTGAACGAGCGGGCCGGTGCGCAGGGCGTCGGCCGGATCGACATGGTCGAGGACCGGCTGGTCGGCATCAAGTCCCGCGAGGTCTACGAGGCCCCCGGCGCGATCGCCCTGATCACCGCCCACCAGGAGCTGGAGAGCGTCACCGTCGAGCGCGAGCTGGCCCGTTACAAGCGGCAGGTCGAGCAGCGCTGGGGCGAGCTGGTCTACGACGGCCTGTGGTTCTCGCCGCTCAAGCGCGCCCTCGACGGCTTCATCGCCGAGGCCAACCAGGCCGTCTCGGGTGACATCCGGATGACCCTGCACGGCGGCCGCGCGGTCGTCACGGGCCGCCGCTCCGGCCAGTCGCTGTACGACTTCAACCTGGCGACGTACGACACGGGTGACACCTTCGACCAGTCCCTGTCGAAGGGCTTCATCGAGATCTTCGGCATGTCGAGCAAGATCGCGGCGCGGCGGGACCTGCGGGCATAGCCCGGCCCGACCCGCCCGACCGGTAACGACCGAACCGCACTGCCGCCTCCCCGCCCGCCGGCGGGGAGGCGGCAGTACAAGACATCAGCTTTGAGGAGCGAAGCAAGTGAGCAACGGCAACAGCGGTGATGTGCGCCTCTGGGGCGGCCGGTTCGCGGACGGCCCCGCCGAGGCGCTGGCCAAGCTGTCCGCCTCCGTCCACTTCGACTGGCGGCTGGCCCCGTACGACATCGCCGGTTCGCGAGCCCACGCGCGCGTGCTGAACAAGGCCGGGCTGCTCACGGACGACGAGCTGACGCGCATGATCGCCGGGCTCGACCAGCTCGAACGGGACGTCGCCGACGGCTCGTTCACCGGCACCATCGCCGACGAGGACGTGCACACCGCACTGGAGCGCGGGCTGCTGGAGCGGCTCGGCCCCGACCTCGGCGGCAAGCTGCGGGCCGGGCGGTCCCGCAACGACCAGGTGGCCACGCTCTTCCGGATGTACCTGCGCGATCACGCGCGGATCATCGGCGGGCTGCTCGCCGAGCTCCAGGAAGCGCTGATCGGGCTGGCCGAGGCGCACCCGGACGTGGCGATGCCCGGCCGTACGCACCTCCAGCACGCCCAGCCGGTGCTCTTCGCGCACCACGTCCTCGCGCACGTTCAGGCCCTGTCCCGGAACGCGGAGCGGCTGCGCCAGTGGGACGACCGCACGGCCGTCTCGCCGTACGGCTCGGGCGCGCTGGCGGGTTCGTCGCTGGGCCTCGACCCTGAGGCCGTCGCCAAGGACCTCGGCTTCGAGCACGGCTCCGCCGGCAACTCCATCGACGGCACGGCGTCCCGCGACTTCGTGGCGGAGTTCGCCTTCATCACCGCGATGATCGGCGTGGACCTCTCCCGGATCGCCGAGGAGGTCATCATCTGGAACACGAAGGAGTTCTCCTTCGTGACCCTGCACGACGCCTTCTCCACCGGCTCCTCGATCATGCCGCAGAAGAAGAACCCGGACATCGCCGAGCTGGCGCGGGGCAAGTCGGGCCGCCTCATCGGCAACCTGACGGGCCTTATGGCGACCCTCAAGGCGCTGCCGCTCGCGTACAACCGGGACCTCCAGGAGGACAAGGAGCCGGTCTTCGACTCCTGCGACCAGCTGGAGATCCTGCTGCCCGCCTTCACCGGCATGATGGCCACGCTGACCGTCAACCGCGAGCGCATGGAGGAGCTGGCCCCGGCCGGCTTCTCGCTGGCGACGGACATCGCGGAGTGGCTGGTCAAGCAGGGCGTGCCGTTCCGGGTCGCACACGAGGTCGCGGGCGAGTGCGTCAAGGTCGCCGAGGCCGAGGGCAAGGAGCTGGACGACCTCACCGACGAGCAGTTCGCCAAGATCTCCGAGCATCTGACGCCCGAGGTGCGCACCGTCCTGAACGTCCCCGGCGCGCTCGCCTCCCGCAGCGGCCGCGGCGGCACCGCGCCCTCGGCGGTCGCCGTCCAGCTCGCCGAGGTCAAGGCGGACCTGGCTACGCAGCAGGCGTGGGCCACGGCGAAGCAGTGACACCCGCCCGCCCGCCGGTCCGGCACCGCCCGGACCGGCGGACGGACTGCCGTTGTCGGAGGGTCCCGCTACCGTGTGCGCACGACGTGGCGCATTGCGGGGGGACACATGGGACTGCCGACCGTAACACCGGCTGCAGGGAGGGCACCTGACGGCGCGACGGTGCCGGGTGCGCGGACCGCGCACCGCCGGCTGGGACCGCTCGACCGGCAGGAGCTGCGCCGGTTGCGGCACGACTGGGAGTTCACGGCCGCCGAGGAGCTGATCTCCCGTCACCTGGCCGTGCGCCCCGCCGACCACGGGGCGTGGGCGGAGCTGGTGCGCCTGCGCCTGCAGCAGGGCCGGGAGGAGGAGGCGCTGGCCATCTGCGACCGGCTGATTGCGGCCGGCACGGGCGGCGAGACCCCGCATGCCTGGCGTATCGCCTGCCTCGATCTGCTGTACCGGTACGACGAGGCCCACGAGGAAGCCGAGCGAGCCGGCCGGCTCTTCCCCGAAGCGCGCGAACTGCCCGTCGCCCTCGGCCGGCTGCACCTGAGCCGGTACCGCGACGCGGAGGCGGCTGAGTGCTTGGGGCGGGCGGCGACCGCCGGCACCGGTGACGCATCGGCCGCTGCCTGGGAGCTCATCGCCCTGGAGCGGCTCGGGCGCCGCGCGGACATACAGGAGCGGGCGCTGCAGGCGGCGGCCGGACATCCTGATGACCCCGGGCTGCTGGCCCTGTGCGCGACTGTGCTCACCGACGCCGGCTGTACCGACGCCGAGCGGATCATCGCGCTGGCCGACCAGGCGCTGGACCTGGCCCCCACGCACGCGGACGCCCTCGCGGCCCGTACGCGGATCCTGCGGCTCACCGCGCGCTGGGACGAGGCGCGTGAGTCCGCCGAAGCCGCAGCGCGGGCCCGTCCGTACAACGTCCCCTTGCTGGCGGAGGCCGCCGACCTCGCAGAGGCACAGGGGCGCCAGGCCGACGCCGTCGCGCTGCGCGAGCGCATCCTGGCCCGCTGCGAAGAGGTGCTGGCACGGCACCCCCGCTGCTTCGACGCAGCCGCGAGCAGAAGCGCGGTCCTGCTGGAGCTGGAGCGCCCCGAGGAGGCCGAGGACGCCGCCCGGGAATCGGCCGCCCGGTGCCCGGACGACCCGTGCCGCGCGGGAGCGCTCGCGGAGCTGCTCGTAAAGCGCGACCCGGAGGCTGCGCTCGCCGTCTGTGATCGTGGCCTCGCACGCGTACCGGACGCCCACCAATTGCTGGGCGTGCGCGTCGACGTGCTGTGCGAGGCGGCGCGCTGGGACGAGGCGGAGGCGGCCGCCCGCGACCTGTGCGCGCGCCGACCCGCGCTCGCCACTGCCTGGACCAGACTCGGCCGACTCCTGTTCGCGCTCGGGCGGCCGGACGACGCGCTGGCGGCCCTCGACACGGCGCTGGAGCAGGACCCGCTGTTCGCCAAGGCGCTGCACACGCGCAGCCTGCTGCTCCAGTGCCTGGAGCGGTACGAGGACGCGGAGGAGACGGCGCGTCGCTGGATGGACGCCGACCCGTACGACCTACGGGCGATCGGCCGGCTCGCCGACCTCCTCAGCGCCCAGGACAAGGACGACGAGGCCCTTGAGCTGTACCGCAGGGCGGCGGAGAGACGACCGTACGGGCTGACCCAGCTCGTCGACCTGTTCGACGGGCTCCGGTACTGCGACCGCGATGCGGAGGCTCAGGCCCTCATTGAGGACGCGCTGCGCCATCGCCCTGGAAGCGGGCTTTTGCTGGCCCAGCCGGCCTATGTGTTCAGCGACCGCAAGGAGTACGGCGCGGCTCTCGCCCAGGCCGAACGCGCGCTCCAGGCCGACCCCAAGGAGACCCAGGCCCACTCCGTACGGCTGAAGTCCCTGTGCGAACTGGGCCGCGCACAGGAAGCCGACGAGGCCGCGACCCGGCTGGTCGCGGACCAGCCGCGGGACGAGGCGGCGCTTCGAGCCGCGCTGCGGGCCTGGCAGAACACCGGCCGGCATGCCCAAGCCCTGGACTGCGCCGACCGCATCCTGGCCCTGGAGCCGGGCAACGTCCACGCTCTGTGCGAGCGGGTGGACGCCCTGTGCGCACTGGGCCGCTGGGACGAGGCCGTGGAGGCGGGGCGGCGGGCCTGCGCCATGTGGCCCACGGTATCGGCAGTGCGGCTGACGACCGCCGACGCGTTGCGCGGCCGAGGCCTGGCGGAGGAGGCGCTCGGTCACACGGAGGCCGTGCTCGCCCGTAGCCCCGATCACCATGGGGCCCATCTCGGCCACCGGCGCACGCTGTCGGATCTGCGGCGTTGGGAGGAGGCGGAGACTGCCGCCCGTGACGCTGTGTCCCGCTTCCCGGACAGCGCCAGGTGCCGGCTGGGGCTCGCAGAGGTACTGGCTGACGTCAAGCGCCCCGAGGAGGCCCTGGACGAATTCCTGGAGGCGGCGAGGTTGGCCCCCGACTGGGACTTCGCCCGGGCCAGGGCCGCGGACTGCCTCACGGGGCTGGGGCGCTGGGATGAGGCGCGCGCCCTCGTCCGCGACGGCCTGCGCGAGCTCCCCGACGCTGGTGTACTGCACATTCAGGCCGGGCAGCTGGCGGTGGCCGTGGGTGAGTACGACGAGGGGGTCGCCGCCCTGGACGAGGCGGTGCGTGTGGAGCCGCAGTATTCGTGGGCACACTGCCGGCGCATCGCCGTCCTCAATGACCTGCGCCGCTGGGAGGACGCCGACCGGGCGGTGCGCGACGCGCTGCGCGAGCTGCCCGACGACGCCGGTGTTCACCGTCAGATCGCCCTGCTGCACGCGAGCCGCGGCGAAGGCGAGCAGCGGCTGGCCTGGGCCGAACGCGCCTGCACGGCCGACCCCTTCGAGGAGGAGTCGCTGCTGGCCCGGGCCACGGCGCTGCGCCGACTGGAGCGCTGGGACGAGGCGGCAGCCGCCGTGCGCGAGGCGCTGCGGCTGCACCCGGACTCCGTCGACCTGCGGGTGGAGCGAGCCTGGCAGTTCGCCCAGCGCAACCGCGACGCCGAGGCGCTGGCGTGCTTGGACGAAGCGCTCCGGCTCGATCCCGACGATCTGTGGGCGCTGCGCAGCAGGGCCGTCGTGCTGCGTGCGCTCGGCCGTCAGGAGGAGGCCACTCGCCAGGCCCGGGAGTGCTTGGCACGCAGACCGGCCTGGCGCGAGGCGGTCTCGCTGCTGGCGGTGGCGCTCGACGCGGAGCACCGGTTCGAGGAGGCGCGCGTGGAATGGGAACGCGCCCTGCGGCTGGCTCCGTACGACACTTCGCCGGTGGTCGGGCTTTCCGGGGCGCTGCGCTCGCTGGGCTGCCTCGACGAGGCGGAGGAGCTGGTGCGCGCAGCCTGGCGGCGGGATCCCGCCGAGCTGACGCTCGCCGATGAACTGATCTGCGTCCTCGTGGACCTCGGGCGGATGGAAGAAGCCGAAGGGCTGGCCCGTGACCTGTTCGCGCAGGCCCGTGGCGCCGAGGAGCGAGCACGGTGCCTGGGCCTGCTGGGCTGGGTCGAGATGGGCCGGGAGCGGTATGCGGAGGCCGCCGTGCGGTACGCGGAGGCCCAGGCCGTGGGGACGGCAGCCGACGACGCGCGGACCGTGCAGATCCTGCGCGCCTGGGCGCTCTTGCGCCAAGGCGGCGAGGCCAATGAGCGGGAGGCGGACGGGCTGTGCCGGGCAGTGCTGGCGGACGCGTCGGGCGAGGAGGCGGGGATGGCCCACGCCGGCCGCGGAATGGCGGCCTTCCGCGCCGGGCGGCCCGCCGAGGCCGAGCAGCACTTCCGGCGCGCCGTCGCCGCCGCCCCGTACGACGCCTGGCGCGCCGACCTTGGTGCGGTGCTGGCGAGCCTGGCCCGCCACGACGAGGCGCGCGCCGAGCTGGAGCGGGCCGTGGAACTGGACCCGCGCAGTGTGCACGCCCGGATCGAGCTGGGCGGCGTATACCTCCAGCAGGCGGACGGTGCGGGCCTGCCGGAGGAGGCGGCGCAGGACGCGGCGCGCGCGGCGGGGGAGTTCCGCCGGGCGCTGAGCCTGGAGCCGGGCAGCGCCCGGGCGGCCCTGGGGCTCGCCCTCGCGCTGGTGAAGACCTCCGGTGCGCTGGGCGACGCGGAGGACGTGCTGCGCGCGGCGCTGGAGCACCACCCGGACGGCGCCGAGGGGCATCAGCTCCGTCTCGCGCTGGCCCGGCTGCTGGTGCACAGCGGAGACGTCACCCAGCGGCCGCTGCTGTACGAGGACGCGGTGGAGGAGGCCGCGGAGGCGCTCCGGCTCCGCGCCGACGACCCGGAGGCGAGTTTCGTGGCCGGGCTGGCGGAGCAGCGCTTGGCCGCCGACAGCGGGGACGTGCGGCTGCGGGCCCTGCACAGGATGCGCGCCCTGGCCCACTTCAAGCGGTGCCGGAAGCTGGGTGGTGCGCGGCAGACGGAGGCGGGACGCGCGCTGCGGGTGCTGGAGCAGGAGGCGGCGGTGGCGCGCGGCGGCCGACTCGGCAGCGCGGTCCTGGTGCTGGTCTCGGTGGTCGTGCTGGCCGCGGTGTGGGGTGAGTTCCTGTGGGGCGACCGCGTCACGCCGGTGATGGTCAGCACGCTCACCCCGGTGTTCGCCGGGCTGATCGTGCTGGGCTTCCTGTTGCCGCTGCTGATACGGGTCAAGCTCCCCGGCGGGCTGGAGGCGGATCTCTCGGCCAGCCTCCAGCAGATCTCCCAGGGCCCGACGGGCGAGGTCAGCCCGGCCTTGCTGCGCTTCCCGACCGCGTCGGGGCCGGTGGGCCAGCTGCCGCGCATGTGACGCCGGGACGCCCGGCGGCCGTGATGGCCGCCGGTTCCGGCGCCGCCGGGGCCCGGAGACGCACCATGCCCTGATCGCTGTCGCGCCCCTCCCGGGGTACTGAGACGCAAGCGCCCTCGATGAGACATTGATGTCTCATCCGCGTACACTCTGTCTCATGGCCGTGGACCGAGAACGCGTACTGAAGGAAGCCGCCGCGCTGCTCACCCGGAAGAGCACCGCCTCGATGGACGACATCGCGCGGGCCGCCGGGATCAGCCGGGCGACGCTGCACCGCCACTTCGCGGGCCGGGACGCGCTCATCCGGGCGCTGGAGGAGCTGGGCATCGCGGAGACCGCGCGGGCGCTGGACGCCGCCCGGCTGGCGGAGGACGGCGCGGAGGCCGCGCTGCGCCGGCTGATCGTGGAGCTCGAGCCGGTCGCCGGCGTACTGGCGTTCCTCTACACGGAGAACCAGCTCTTCGAGGGCGAGCAGATCAACGAGGGCTGGACGGAGCTCGACGCCCGCATACACGCCCTGTTCCGGCGCGGCCAGGAAGACGGCGCCTTCCGTATCGACCTCACCCCCGCCTGGCTCACCGAGGCGCTGTACGGGCTGATCTGCGCGGGCGCCTGGTCGGTGCACGAGGGCCGGCTGGCCCGCGCCGACCGCAACCACTCCATCGCCGAGCTGCTGCTCGGCGGCGTACGAAGGGAGAGCACGCGATGAGCGGCGCGACGGCCGTGGGAACGGCGCAGGACAGGGCGGCGGAGCAGCCGCGCCCCGGGCGCTGGCTCGCGCTCGGCGTGCTGGTCCTCGCGGTGCTGCTGGTCGGCGTCGACGCCACCGTGCTGGGCCTGGCGGCGCCGTTCCTCAGCGAGGACCTGCGCCCGTCGGGCACCCAGCTGCTGTGGATCGGCGACGTCTACTCCTTCGTCATCGCCGGTCTGCTGGTGTCGATGGGCAGCCTCGGCGACCGGATCGGACGCAAGAAGCTGCTGCTCACCGGCTCGGTGGTGTTCGGCGGGATGTCGGCGCTCGCGGCGTACGCGACCACGCCCGAGATGATGATCGCGGCGCGGGCGCTGCAGGGCGTGGCCGGTGCGACGCTGATGCCGTCCACCCTGGCGCTGATCCGCAACCTCTTCCACGACCCCCGCGAGCGCAGCCTGGCGGTGGGCATCTGGGGCGCCGCCGCCTCTGCCGGTACCGCGGTCGGCCCGGTGCTGGGCGGCTTCCTGCTCGGCCACTTCTGGTGGGGCTCGGTCTTCCTGATCAACCTGCCGGTGATGGTCGTACTGGTCGCCGTCGGCAGCAAGGTGCTGCCCGAGTCCCGCAATCCGCAGCCGGGCCCCTGGGACCTGGTCAGCGTCGGGCTGTCGCTGGTCGGCATGATCGGCGTGGTCTACGCGGTGAAGGAGACGGCCGCGCACGGCATCGGCGCCGGGGCCGCCGTCGCGGGCGTCGTCGGCGTGCTCGCGCTGGTCGGCTTCGCGCGCCGCCAGCTGCGGCTGCCCACGCCGCTGCTGGACATGAAGCTCTTCGGCAACCGCGGCTTCTCCGGTGCCGTACTGGCCGACCTGCTGACCATCCTCGGCCTGGCCGGGCTGCTGTTCTTCCTGTCCCAGTTCCTGCAGATGGTGCAGGGCCGGTCGCCGCTCAACGCGGGGCTGGTCGAACTGCCCGCCGCGGTGGGTGCGATGGGCGCCGGGCTGGCCGCGGGACACGTCGCGCGCCGGTCGTCGGTGCGGGCCGTGGTGTCCGGTGGGCTGGTGCTGGTGGGGCTGGGCCTCGGCGTGTGCGTCTGGGTGACCGCGACCACCGCGACCCCCGTGCTCGGCACCATCCTCTTCGTGGTCGGTGTCGGCGCCGGCTTCTCCTTCACCGTCACCGCCGACGTGATCCTCTCCAGCGTCCCCAAGGAGCAGGCGGGCGCCGCCTCGGCGGTCTCCGAGACGGCGTACGAACTGGGCTCCGCACTGGGCATCGCGCTGCTCGGCTCCGTCGTCACCGGCGTCTACCGCAACTTCACGGCGCCCGAGGGGGTGCCGGCCGGCGCGGTGGGTGCGGCCCGCGAGTCGCTGGGCGGTGCGGTGGAGACGGCGGACGGCCTGCCGCACGGCGCGGGGGAGGCGCTGCTGCACGCCGCGCAGCGCGCCTTCACCGACGGCATGGAGGCGGCCGCCGTGTTCGGCGGCGTCATCTCGCTGGCCGCAGCGGCCGCCGCGTGGTTCCTGCTGCGCGGCCAGCGGCTGGAGGGCGGCCACTGAGCCCGCGCGGCGGCCCGGCCGGCGGAACGGCGCGCTTCACAGTCGGCGCGTGCCTTACGGCCGGGGCACGCCTCGCAGCCGGCGCGCGCCACAGGGCCGCGCGCCTCGCGGCCAGTGCGCGCGCCTCGCGGCCGGTGCGGGTGCCTTCGCCGGTAGCCTGCGCCCTGTCGGGACTTGCCGCGCTTCCGTAGGAGGACCTCATGGCACTGGCCGCCGAGGACCGCGCCGCCATCGCCGAACTGCTCTCGCTGCACGGGCATCTGTTCGACGCGGGGGAGCTGCACCGGCTGGGTGAGCTGTTCACCGAGGACGTGGTCTACGACGTCACCGACTTCGGGCAGCCGCCGCTCAAGGGCGTGACCGCGATCCGCGAGGCGGCCCGCGCGCTGGGCGAGGCCATTCCGGTCGGCCACCACGTCACCAACGTCGTCCTCGTCGAACTGCCCGACGGCGGCGGGGTGCACGCGCTGTCCAAGGGACTGGGCGTCAACGCGGACGGCACCACGGGGTCGGTGACGTACGAGGACACCGTCGTCCGCGCCGCCGACGGCTGGCGCATCAGCCACCGCAAGGTGCTCGCGCGCCGCGCCCCGCTGGGCGGCCACTGACGAAGACGGCCCCGCCGGGCACCCGCCGGCCAAGGCCACCCCGCCGGGCGGCCGGTGACAGAGCAACGGGCCCCTGCCGCAGCGTGCGACAGGGGCCCGGGAAACCGGCGGTGCGTCAGGCGGCCTTGGCCTTGGTGGCGTACACGTCGACGTACTCCTGGCCCGAGAGGCGCATGACCTCGCTCATCACCTCGTCGGTGACGGCGCGCAGGACGTAGCGGTCGCGGTCCATGCCCTCGTACCGGCTGAAGTCCAGGGGCTCACCGAAGCGGCAGGTGACCGGCGCGACGCGCGGGATGCCCTTGCCGCCGGGCTGGACCTTGTCGGTGCCGATCAGCGCGAACGGGACGACCGGAGCGCCGGTCATCAGCGTGAGCCGGGCGATGCCGGTACGGCCCCGGTACAGCCGGCCGTCGGGGGAGCGGGTGCCCTCGGGGTAGATGCCGAAGACCTTGCCCTCCTCCAGGACGCGGCGGCCGGTCATCAGCGCCGCGACGCCGCCGTGCCCGCCGTCCCGGTCGACCGGGATCATGCCGGCGGTCGTGAAGAACCAGGCCATCAGGCGGCCCTTGACGCCCTTGCCCTTCACGTACTCGTCCTTGGCGATGAAGTTCACCTGGCGCTTGGTCTTCTGCTCCACGATCAGCGACAGGAAGAGCGAGTCGATGAAGGTGACGTGGTTGCCGGCCAGGATCACCGGTCCGCTGCCCGGGATGCCCTCGAGTCCCTCGACCTTCGGGCGGAACAGGACACGCATGACGAATCCGAGAATCGCCTTCAGCAGCAAGCGGGACAACGGGTCCTCCGGGTTGACTGGTCAGTGCAGGAGTCTGCAGGTGAGGACGATACTCGCGGCTCAGCCTCGATCGCACATCGGGCTTCATGGGACCGATACGCAGAGTTGACACGCCCTTTCCGTGGGTCACAGGTGGTTAACCGCCCTGACATGCGGCGAACGCAGGGGCCGCGGCTACACCGCCTGCGGGACCGATGATGCGTACGAATGTTCGTCATTGGCCGGAAAAGACCACTTCAGAGCTGTGGAATGCCGCACAGTGCAACGCTCCCCGCATGGGGCAGGTGTGCCTCCGGAGAAAACAGAGGTTCCCGTACGTCACTCACGTTCACCCGTGTGTTCGGTCGGATGTCTCCCACCGGAAAGCTGTACGGGCCTAACATCGGCCCGGCACCGGCAGGTGCCGGACATCACAGAACCACGAGGAGTCGGGGACATGGACAAGGCGCAGCGACCCGGGCGGCGGACCGTACTGAGCGTGGCGGCCCTCGGCGCCGGAGCGGCGGTGCTCGGCGGCGGTGCCGGCACGGCGCTCGCGGCCGGGCGCGGACACGGCGGCCACGGCGGCGGTGAACTGCCCGTCCCGCTGGTCGTCGGCCACCGCGGCGCGAGCGGCTACCGCCCCGAGCACACCTTCGGCTCCTATCAGCTCGCGCTGGACATGGGCGCCGACGTCATCGAGCAGGACCTCGTCCCCACCAAGGACGGCCATCTGGTCTGCCGTCACGAGAACGACATCACCGCCACCACCGACGTCGCCGACCACCCGGAGTTCGCCGGCCGCAAGACCACCAAGACGGTCGACGGCGTGAAGCTCACCGGCTGGTTCACCGAGGACTTCACGCTCGCCGAGCTCAAGACGCTGCGCGCCAAGGAGCGCATCCCGCAGACCCGGCAGCACAACACCCTCTACGACGGCCGCTGGCAGGTGCCGGAGTTCGAGGAGGTGCTGCAGTGGGCCGAGCGCGAGGGCCGCAAGCGCGGCCGCCGCATCTGGCTGCACATCGAGACCAAGCACCCCACCTACTTCCGCAAGCTGGGCCTGGGCCTGGAGGAGCGGCTGGCCCGGCTGCTGCGCCAGTACGGCCGGCACAAGAAGGACTCCCCGAACTTCCTGCAGTCCTTCGAGCCGAGCAGCATCCAGCGGCTGGACAAGCTCGTCGACTGCCCGAAGGTCGTCCTGCTCGGCACGCTCAAGGACCAGCCGTGGGACTTCAAGGAGGCCGGTGACAAGCGCACCGTCGCCGACCTGGTGAAGCCCGAGGGGCTGCGCTGGATCGCCTCCTTCGCGCAGGGCATCGGCCCGGACCTCACCGTGATCATCCCGCGCACGTCGGACGGCAAGCTCGGCAAGCCCTCCTCGGTGGTCAAGGACGCGCACGACGCGGGCCTGGTCCTGCACCCGTACACGGTCCGCAACGAGAACACCTTCCTGCCGGTGGACCTGCGCAAGGGCAGCGACCCGAACGCGTACGGCGACTCCCTCGCCTACTTCAAGGCGCTCTTCGCGACCGGCATCGACGGCCTCTTCTCCGACAACCCGGACACCGCGCTGCTGGTCGCGGCCGAGTTCCGCAAGGGCTGACCGGCCCGGAAGCCACGGCGGCGCGCGGGTACGGGGTGGTGACCCCGCACCCGCGCGCCGCCCGTGCCGCGGCGTGCACCGAGGCGCGCCGCCACCGCGTTGACCGCGCGGAACCACGCCACCGCCCGGCGCTGTCAGCGCGGGCATGACGGACCGCGACCGCGCCCTGATCGCCGCGCTGCGCCCGCTCCTCGCCGCCGAGGCGGCGGCCGAGGCGCCCGCCGCCGGGGCCGACGCCGAGGACATCGAGCAGGACGTGTGGGCGCGCCTGCTCCGGTACACCCGAATGGCCGGTCCGCCGGCCGATCCCGCGCGCTGGCTGCGCCGCGCCGTGCGCGCCGAGGTCCGCGGCGCGCTGCGGCGGTCCCGCCACGAGATCCCCTATGACCCGACCGGCGCCCAGCCGCGGGCCGGCGCGGTCGCCGAACCGCTGGTCCTGGACGCCGAACGGCGCCGCGCGCTGCTCGGCGTGGCCGGGCAACTGCCGGGACGGTGCCCCGCGTTGGTACGCGCCCTGTTGTCCGGGACGGATCCGACCTACCGTGAAATCTCATCTGAGTTGGGAATGTCACAGGGGAGCATGGGGCCGCTCCGTTCCCGTTGTCTGGCGTGTCTGCGCAGAATGCTGACGGCGGAGGTTGGGGTTCCTGAACTCCGGGGAAAGGAGCGTTGACCCCGCCATGGCGGCGCCGCGCATCCCGTGGTGCCATCAAGTCAGGGCAGATCCGTCCGGCCGCCGCACCACACCCTCATGGCGTCCGGGCTCACCGAACCGAAAAGGGGAGGCCAGCACGCATGGGCATGAGCGTGACCATCTCTGCGGCGACCGACAACGACGCCGAGCAGATCCTCAAGCTGCAGTACCTGTGCTACCAGTCCGAGGCCGCGCTGTACGACGACTACTCCATCGAGCCGCTCACGCAGACGTTCGATGAGTTGCGTGCCGAGATGCGCGGCGGGTGCGTGATGGTCGCCCGCCTCGGCGACGAGGTCGTCGGCTCCGTGCGCGGGTCCGTCGACGCGGACGGCGTGGGCAGCATCGACAAGCTGATCGTGCATCCGCGCATGCAGCGGCACGGACTCGGCAGCCGGCTGCTGGCCGCCGTCGAGGAGCGGCTGGCCGCCGACCACGGCGTGACCCGCTTCCGCCTCTTCACCGGCCACCGCAGCGAGGGCAACCTCCGGCTGTACCGCAGCCGCGGGTACGCGCAGGTCGGCACCGAAGAGGTCAGCCGCCGGCTCAGCCTGATCACGCTGGAGAAGGACGCGACGGCGCTGGGGACACCTCCCGGGCGGAGCCCGGGGGAGTACGTCGCGAGCGCCTGAGCCTCCCCGTACACGCGCCGCGGGCCCCGTACGTGCACCGGCACGTGCGGGGCCCGCGGCCGTGAGCGGAGGGTGTCAGCCGGCGCGGCGGCCGCGGCGCAGCCACAGCAGCCCGGTGACCGGCAGGAGGACCGGGATGAAGAGGTAGCCGTAGCCGAACCCGGACCAGACCGTGGCGTCCGGGAAGGCGGACGGCTCCAGCAGCGTCCAGGCGCCGACGCCGAGCACGCCCAGCAGCTCCAGGCAGCAGCAGAACTGGCCCACCCTGCGCGCCTTCTCCCCGCCGCGCACCAGCGAGAAGAGGATGACCGCATACACCACGGCGGAGACCGCGGACAGGATGTACGACAGCGGTGCCCGGTCGTACTGGGCGATCAGCTGGACCGCGGCCCGCGAGCCGGCGCCGACGGTGAAGACGCCGTAGAGCCAGACCAGCAGCCGCCCCGGACCCGAGCCCAGCGACAGGCGCTCGCCCTTGGCGGGCGCGGGCTCCGTGGTGGTCGTGGTGGGCTCAGCCATGGCCGCCTCCCCAGATGTCGAACAGCCGCACTTCCAGTACGGCCAGCACCACGCCGCCGGCCGCGACGGTCAGCGAGCCCCAGCGGGTCCGCTCCGAGAGCGACAGGAACCCGGCGGCGGGCACGCAGGCCGCGGCGCCGAACAGGTAGGCGAGGAAGATCGCCGTACCGTCGTCGGGCTGCGCACCGCCGGCCAGCTTCACGAAGGCGATCACCAGCTGCACGAGGGCGAGCAGCGAGACGACGGCCATCCCGATGAAGTGCCAGTCCTTGGTCGGTTCGTCGCGGTACGCGGCGAAGCCGCACCAGGCGGCGAGAACGAGGGCGGTCACGCCGACCGCGACCGTCAGCGCGTCGATCACCGGGACCTCCGCACGGCGGCGCGGCTGCGCGCGGTGGGGCTGTGGGGCATGCCCCCGACTTTAATGGCCGCCCGCTGCGCGCCCGCGCGCGGCCCCGGCCCGGCATCCCGCAGGGCCCCGGCCCGGCGCCCTGCTCCGCGTGCCCGCCGCCGCACCCCGTACCCTCGGCGACCATGAAGCTCTCGGTTGACGCCCTCCTGTTCGACAACGACGGCACCCTCGTCTCCTCCATGGACTCGGTGCACCGCTGCTGGACCCGCTGGGCCGAGGAGTACCGGGTCACCGAGGCATTCGCGCAGGTCGAGCTGCACGGCCGGCCCGCCGCCGACATCGTCGCCGACCTGCTGCCCGCCGAGCGGGTCCCCGAGGCGCTGGCCCGCATCGAGGAGCTGGAGACCCAGGACGCCGACGGCGTGGTGCTGCTGCCCGGCACCCGTGAGCTGCTGGATTCCCTCCCCGCCGACCGCTGGGCCGTGGTCACCTCCGCCACCCGCAGGCTCGCCGAGGCCCGCCTCGCCGCCGTCGGCATCCGCCCCAAGCACCTGATCACCGCGGACGACATCACCCGCGGCAAGCCCGACCCCGAGCCCTTCCTGCTCGCCGCCCGCCACCTGGGCGTGGACCCGGCCCGCTGCGCCGTCTTCGAGGACGCGCCCGCCGGGCTCACGGCGGGCCGCGCGGCCGGCGCCACGACCGTGGCGTTGACCACAACGGCCCCCGCCGGGGAACTGGTGGCCGATGTGATCGTCCCCGACCTGTCGGCCGTGTCCGCGCAGGCCACGGCGGACGGAGTGGAGATCACGACAGCGGACTGAGCCGCTGTCCACGGACTGATCCGGCCTGTCCGGAATCCGGACTGGCTTGATCGGTCCGCACGCGTGTCTGGTTTACTGGCCAGCATGACCACGACGAGCTGCCGCATCCCTGCGACCGAGGCGCACCAGACGCCCGGTGCTCGTCGCATGTGTCGAATGTGTGACCGCTGAGGGCCCCCGCCTGAGCCTCGCGCCCCGAAGCGAGACCCGCTGCCATGCGCCGGACGACCCGTACAGACCCGCCCCGTACCGCCCGTACGCCAGGCCTCCGTACGCCGCATCCCCGGCCGCCGCGCGTCACCGGACCACCCCGGAGCCGGCCGCCCGCCTGCTCCACGGTCCCCCTGCCGCACTCCGCAATGAATGCCCCGTGCCCGGCGGACGAGCCGCCGAGCACTCAACCGTGACGGACAACCCTGTGATCACGACTACAGGCCTCACCAAGGTCTACCGATCGGGCGACCGCGAGGTCACCGCGCTGGACGGCGTCGACCTGCACGTCCGCGAGGGCGAGGTGTACGGCGTCATCGGCCAGAGCGGCGCCGGCAAGTCCACGCTCATCCGGTGCGTGAACCTCCTGGAGCGCCCCACCTCGGGCACGGTCACCGTGGCCGGCCAGGACCTCACCGCGCTCGCCGGACGCGGCCAGCGGGCGAACCCCGCACTGCGTGCCGCGCGCAGCCACATCGGCATGGTCTTCCAGCACTTCAACCTGCTGTCCTCGCGCACCGTCCAGGACAACATCGAATTCCCGCTGGAGATCCTCAAGGTCTCCCGCCGCGAGCGCCGCCGCAAGGCGCTGGAGCTGCTGGACCTGGTCGGCCTCGCCGACAAGGCCAAGGCGTACCCCGCCCAGCTCTCCGGCGGCCAGAAGCAGCGCGTCGGCATCGCCCGCGCGCTCGCCGGCGACCCGAAGGTGCTCCTCTCCGACGAGGCCACCAGCGCCCTGGACCCGGAGACCACCCGCTCCATCCTCCAGCTGCTGCGCGACCTCAACCGCCAGCTCGGCCTCACCGTCCTGCTCATCACCCACGAGATGGACGTCGTGAAGAGCATCTGCGACTCCGCCGCGCTCATGAAGGGCGGCCGGATCGTCGAGCAGGGCACCGTCTCCGAGCTGCTGGCCACCCCCGGCTCGGAACTGGCCACGGAGCTGTTCCCGGTCACCGGCGAGGCCACCGCCGACGACCGCACCGTCGTGGACGTCACCTTCCACGGCGAGGCGGCCACCGAGCCGGTCATCTCCACCCTCTCGCGGACCTACAACGTCGACGTGTCGATCCTCGGCGCCGCCATGGACACCGTCGGCGGCAAGCAGATCGGCCGGATGCGCATCGAGCTGCCCGGCCGCTTCGAGGACAACGTCGTACCGATCGGCTTCCTGCGCGAGCAGGGCCTCCAGGTCGACGTCGTCGGCCGGGACGTCCCGGCCCAGGCGTCCGCCTCCGCCGTGCTGACCAAGGAGGTCGCCAAGTGACCTGGAACGACATGCAGCCGGTGCTGCAGGACGGCATCCTCGACACCCTCTTCATGGTGTGGTGGTCCACCGTCTACACCGTCATCGGCGGCCTGATCCTCGGCGTCCTGCTCGTCCTCACCGACCGCGGCGGCCAGCTGCAGAACACCGCGGTCAACAAGGTCGTCAGCGTCGTGGTGAACATCGGCCGCTCGCTGCCCTTCATCATCCTGATGATCGCGATCATCCCGTTCACCCGCTTCGTCGTCGGCACCTCCATCGGCCCCTCGGCCGCCGTCGTGCCGCTCGCCGTCGGCGCCGTCCCCTTCTTCGCGCGCCTGGTGGAGACCTCCCTGCGCGAGGTGGACGGCGGGCTCGTCGAGGCCGCCCAGTCCATGGGCGGCGGCACCTGGACGATCGTCTTCAAGGTGCTGCTCCCGCAGGCGCTGCCCTCGCTGGTCGCCAGCCTCACCAACACCGTCATCACGATCATCAGCTACTCGGCGATGGCCGGCGCGCTCGGCGCCGGCGGCCTCGGCAGCGTCGCCATCACCTACGGCCAGCAGCGGTACGACATGCGTTTCATGCTGGTCACCGTGGTACTGATCATCGTGATCGTCACCGTCGTCCAGCTCATCGGCGACCTGGTCGTCCGGCGGCTCTCCCGCCGCGGCTCCCGCGCCGCCGCCCCCGTACGCCTGCTGAAGTCGCCCAAGGCCCGCACCGCGGCCCCGGACCCCGAGGCCCGCACCGACGCGGCCATGGTCCGCGAGACCGCGGACGAGGCCGCCTGAGCCACCGCCCCCCTGGAGCCCGGACCCTTTGCCGGGCGCAATCCCACCGGTAAGAAAGGCACTCTTCGTGCGTAACACCGTCAAGCTCACCGGCGCCGTCGCGGCCGCCGCCGCAGCCACCCTCGCCCTCGGCGCCTGCAGCGCCCCGTCCGACCCGGACACCGGCAAGAAGGACGACGCGAGCGCCCCGCTCGTCGTCGGCGCCACCTCCGTCCCGCACGCCGAGATCCTGGAGTACGTCAAGAAGGACCTGGCGCCCAAGGAGAACCTCAAGCTCCAGATCAAGACCTTCGACGACTACCAGCTCGTCAACCCGGCGACCAAGGACGGCAGCCTGGACGCCAACTACTTCCAGACCAAGGAATTCCTCGACGACTGGAACAAGAAGAACGACGGCAGCATCGAGCCCGTCGTCAACGTCCACGTCGAGCCCATGGGCGTCTACTCCAAGAAGCTCGACAAGCTCTCCGAGCTGAAGTCCGGCGACACCGTCGGCGTGCCCAACGACGCCAGCAACGAGGCACGCGCCCTGAAGCTGCTCGACAAGGCCGGCGCCATCGAGCTCAAGGCCGGCGCCCCCGCCGTCCCCGGCCTGAACGACATCAAGGACAAGAAGGGCCTGAACATCAAGGAGTCCAAGGCGGAACTCCTGGCCCCGCAGCTGAGCGACTACGACGCCGCCGTCATCAACGGCAACTACGCCATCGCCGCCAAGCTCAGCCCCAAGTCCGACTCCCTGGCCATCGAGTCCGCCAAGAACAGCCCCTACGCCAACTTCCTCGCCGTCGACAAGAGCGAGAAGAAGGACCCGCGCGTGCAGAAGCTCGCGAAGCTGCTCAACTCGGACCAGGTCAAGAAGTTCATCGAGACCCACTACAAGGACGGCTCCGTGCTGCCCTCCTTCAGCAAGGCGAGCTGACCCGCCGCACACCCCGTACGACGGCCCGTACCTGCCTTACCAGTGCAGATACGGGCCGTCATACTTGGCACATTCGCAAGCAGATGCTGCATGCTTGTGCACTCAGGAAACGGGCAGGACAGCCCGAACGTACTCACGGAGCTGCACGGAGCCGTACGGCGCTTCGCGGAGCTCTGCGTCCACCGCGTGGGAGCAGGCTGCATGACATCCACCTTTCCGGACATCTCCATCAGCACGGAGCGTCTGGTGCTGCGGCCCTTCGACGACACGGACATCCCCGCGCTCGGCGACATGATGAACGACGAAGCCGTCGTCGCCTGGACCGCGCAGCCCTTCCCCTACACCACGGCGCACGCCGAGGAGTGGGTCACCACCGGCGCCCCCGCCGTCCGCACCTCGGGCCGCGGCCTCGCCCTCGCCGTCACCGAGTTCCTCACCCAGCGCCTCGTCGGCACCGTCCGCGTCGACCGCACCGACTGGCGGATACGCGGCGCCGAACTCTCCTACATCACGGCCCCCTGGGCCCGCGGCGAGGGCTACGCCTGCGAATCGGCCCTGGCCGTCGCCCAGTGGCTCTTCCGCGACCAGAAGTTCGAACGCCTGGAACTGCGCACCGCAGCCGACAACACCGCGGCCCAGCAGGTCGCCCAGAAACTCGGCTGCATCAGCGAGGGCGTCCTGCGCAACGCCTGGATAGCCCGCTCCCGCACCGAGGACGGCGGCTGGACCGACATCCGCACCGACCTCATCGTCTGGAGCCTGCTCCCCGAGGACTTCGACGGGCTCCCGGAGCGCACGGCCGACGCCGGCGGCTTCGCGTACCCCGAGTGGAACTGAGGCCACGCGGCGGCCGGCCGGCCGCACACCCCCGCACGCACGCCCGGCAGTACAGCCCACCGGTCGGGGTACCCTCCTGATCCACACCCGCACGACGGGCCGACCGCACGAACGGCTGCACGACCAGCCGTACGGGACGACCGCACGACGAGACCAGGGAGACACCTGCAGATGGCCGACCGCGTCACCGTGATCGGGTGGGACGGCTCGCCTCTGACCGCCGCCGCACGCTCCGCACTGAGCGCGGCGACCCTGGTGGCCGGCGCCGCCCACCACCTGGCACTCAAGGAAGTACCGCCCGCCGCCGAACGCATCAGGCTCGGCAGCGTCGAACTGGCCGCCCGCAGGATCGCTCAGCACCGCGGCACCGCCGTCGTCCTCGCCGACGGCGACCCCGGCTTCTTCGGCGTCGTCCGCACCCTGCGCGCCCCCGAACACGGCCTCGAGGTCGAGGTCGTCCCCGCCGTCTCCTCCGTCGCCGCCGCCTTCGCCCGCGCCGGCATGCCCTGGGACGACGCCCAGATCGTCGTCGCCCACAGCCGCGACCTGCGCCGCGCCGTCAACGTCTGCCGCGCCCACACCAAGGTCGCCGTCCTCACCTCACCCGGCGCCGGGCCCGCCGAACTCGCCCTCCTCCTGCGCGACGTGCACCGCACCTTCGTCATCTGCGAAGCGCTCGGCACCACCCAGGAGCAGGTGACCGTCCTCACGTCCGACAAGGCCGCCGACCACGTCTGGCGCGACCCCAACGTCGTCATCGTCGTCGGCGGACCCGCCGGCAGCGCCGCAGCCCAGGGCAGCAACTGGCTCGCGGGCCACGAAGTCGGCTACCCCGCGGGGCCACGCGGCTGGGGCCTCTCCGACAGCGCCTACGGCGGCGGCCTCACCGAGGGCGAGTCCGTCCAGCTGCGCACCGCCCAGCTCGCCCGCCTCGGGCCCGCCATCGGCGACCTGGTCTGGGACATCGGCTCCGGCTCCGGCGCCGCCGCCGTGGAGGCCGCCCGCTTCGGCGCCGCCGTCATCGCCGTCGACGCCGACGAGGACGCCTGCGCCCGTACGACGGCCGTGGGCCGCAGGTACGGCGTACAGCTCCAGGTCGTGCACGGCCGGGCGCCCCAGGTGCTCGAAGACCTGCCCGAACCGGACGTGGTACGCATCGGGGGCGGCGGCACCGCCGTCGTCACCGCCTGCGCGGCCCGCCGCCCCGAACGCATCGTCACCCACGCCGCCACCCGCGACGAGGCCGAAGCGCTCGGCCGCGCGCTGGCCGACGGGGGCTACGAAGTGGAGTGCGCACTGCTCCAGTCCGTCGAGCTGGACACCTCCGCGTGGGTGGAGCGGGAGCGGGCCGTCGTCTTCCTCGTCTGCGGTTACCGCGTGCATCACCCCTGACCCGATCGGTCACCCGTGGGAGGTAGGCTGGCGGATCGTTGCGCCGCCGTTCCGCGAGCGGAGCCGTAGGTCAAAAACCGGAAAAATCCGTGGTTTTGACCGCACAAGATGCTCTTGAAGGCGGACGTGCCGCGAGGCGCGCTCGCTCGTTCTCGCTATGGGGGCGGTCGGCGCGTGCCGCGGTCGAGCGCGTCGGACGAGCGGTTGGAAGGAGCACTACCGATGGGCGAGGGGTACGCATGACCGACACCGGCCAGGTCCCGGGCGAGGGACTGCCGGAGAACGCAGGCGGACATCCCGGAGGGCCGCTGCCCGCGGCCGCTCCCGCCCCTGCGGACGCCGGCCCGCAGCAGCCGCACGACGCGTACGCCTACGTCGACACCGCCGAGCAGGGCGAGGACGACGACCTCCTGATGCCGGGCGCCCAGGGCGCCTGGGGCAGCGAGCAGCAGGCGCACACCGAGCAGCCGCCGTACACCGACTACACCCCGGGCCGGGGCGCGGTGTACGACCCGGTGGCCGCGTACGACCCGACGCCGTACGAGCCGGTGGCGTACGCCGAGGAGCAGCCCGCGCAGCCGTCCGCCGCGCCCGCGGGCGCGCACGAGCAGGGCGGCCGGGACACCGGCTCCGTCGACGTCAGCGGCGTACGGACGCCCGAGGCCCCGCAGCAGCCGGCCGCGGCCCCGCAGCCGGCCGCCCCGCAGCCCGGCGTGACGCCGCCGGGTGCGATGCCGGGCCAGGCCGCGATGCCGAAGCAGAGCACGCCCCCGCGCCGCCCGCTGCACATGGGACCGCCCGTCCCGGAGGCGCACACCGGCGGCGTGGTCCGCTCGCTCGCCGACCGCGGCCCCGCCGGCACGCCCCAGCCGCCCCAGCGGCACGCGGGCCCGCCGACCGTGGGCCCCGAGTACCTCGACATCCCGCGCGACGAGCCGGGACCGCTGCCGGAACCGGCGCCGATGCCGGAGGCGGCACCGGCGCCCGGTCCGCTGCCTGAGGAGGGCGCCCCGCAGGCGACGGCCCAGCAGGGTGCGCCGATGCCTGCGGCGGGGGCGCACCCGTCGGTCCAGCCGGCCGCGGCGGACCAGCCGGAGCAGCAGGCGCCGTCGGCCGCAGCGCAGCCGGTGCAGGCGGAACAGCCCGTACCGGCTCCGGAGCACGGTGGCGTGTCCATTCCGGCGCAGATGCCGGCGTGGGGCGCGGAGCCGGTGGGTGCGGCGAACGCGCCGGTGGCCGGTCCGGCCGAGGAGACGGACGCCGGTGCGGACGCTGCTGCCGGTCAGGTGGCCGAGGCGGGCGGGGAGCCGGCCGCCGAGCCGGAGCACGCGGCCGAGGCCGGTACGGCGCAGGCGGCGCCCGCCGAGCAGCCGCAGGCCGAGGAGCAGCCGCAGGAGGACGTGCAGCACGCCGTCGCGGCGCCGCTCCCCGAGGCCGAGGCGGCGGAACACACCGCTGCCGACCAGGCCGAGCCGGAGCCCGGCGCGCCGGCCGACGCCGCCGCGCAGCAGAACGACACCCAGGGCGAGCAGGGCCCGGCGGACGACGGTGCGGCCGAGGCCGTACCGGCGGCCGCGGAGCAGCCCGCGCAGCCCGCAGCAGAGGAACACGTGCACAACGAAGACCAGGCCGTGGCCGAGCAGGCCCCGGCCGCCGCGCCCACCGAGGCGCAGCCCGCAGCGGACGACCGGACCGCGGAGCCGGCGCCGCAGGACGCCGCCGAGCTGGTCCAGCTCGGCGAGGACGCGGCGGAGGCGCAGGGCGCCCCGGCGGCCGAGCCGGACCAGGCGCCCGAGGGCGGCCAGGTGGCCGAGGCCGGTACGAAGGTGCCGCGGGCCCGTTCGGCGCGGTCGGCCAAGGCGAAGGCCACCCAGGCCGCGATCAACGCCGCCTTCGCGGCGGACCCGGTCGAGGCCGTGGTGCCGGCGGAGGGTGCCGTTGCCGCCGCTCCCGCGGTTGCCGACGAGGCCGCGGCCGCGGAGACGGCCGAGGCTCCTGAGGCGGTGGAGACGGCCGAGAGCACTGAGGTCTCTGAGGCTCCTGAGGCGCCGCAGCCCGAGACGGTTCCGCAGCCCGAGGCGGCCGCTGAGGGCGAGCCGGCCGTGGGCGAGGCGCCGGAGGCCGCGGAGGCGGCTTCCCCGGACGCGGCAGCCGCCGTGGACGGCACCGCCGAGGAGCCGGCAGCCGGGGACGCGCCCGCTGTGGACGCGACTCCCGCAGAGGCCACTCCCGACGCGGCGACGCCCGCCGACGCGGCCGCCCCCGCCGCGCAGGCCGCCGAGCCCGCGAACGGGACCGACGTGCCCGAGGTACCGGACGCCCCCGGCGCACCCGCCGAGGCCGCAGCGGAACCGGCCCCCGAAGCGGTGGCGCCCGAAGCGGCGGCCCCCGAAGCGGTGGCCCCCGAAGCGGCGGCCACCGATGGTGAGCCCGAGGCAGCGGCCGAGGCCGAGGCCGTTGCCGCCGCCGACGCCGAGGCACCCGCTGAGCCCGCCGCCGACGCCGCCCGGCCGCCACCGAGGCCGCTCCCGAGCCCGACGCCCAGAGCGCCCCGGCGCCGAGCCCGCCCCCGAGCCGAGCCGCAGCCGGGCTCCCGAAGCCGACGCCGAATCCGGTGGCGACGCCGAGCCGCAGCCCGTCCC